>DATBKU010000136.1:0-28978 GCA_036555725.1 Streptosporangiaceae bacterium
CAGGCCGCGCATCCACGGCGACGCGCGCCAGACGAGGGCCTCGTCTGCCACCGCGAGCGTCACGTCCGGCAGCCGGTCCAGGAGGACCTCGATGGCGATCTCGGCGATGACCTCGGCGATCTCCTGGGCTGGATGCGGGCACCGGTGATCGCCGTGGCTGAACGACATGTGCGCCTGGTTGTCGCCGGAGCCGGGGTACGAGTCCGGACGTACCTGCGGATCGCTGTTCGCCGCGGCCAGGCCCAGGATGAGCAGGTCGCCGGCCTTGATGTGGTGCCCGCCGAGCTGGGTGTCGCGTACGGCGAACCGGCCCGCCATGTTCTGCGTCGGCGTGTCGGCCCACAGCACCTCGTTCAGCGCCTGGCCGACGCTGCTGCGTCCGCCCGCCAAGGTCACCGCGAAGCGGTCGTCGGTGAGCATCAGCCGCAGCGTGTTGGAGATCCAGTAGGCGGTGGGCAGCTGCCCGGCGCCCATCACCACCTGGATGTCCTCGACGATCTCCCGATCGGAGAGCCCCGCGGGGTGGGCGACGAGCCGCGACGCCACGTCCGATGTGGGGTGTTCGCGCCGCAGCTCCACCAGCCGCGTCATCTTGGTGCGAGTACGTTCGTACGCCGCGAGCGCGTCGGCGTTGGGGTCGATCGAGGCGTTCATGTCCTGGACGACGCCCGCGGTCTCGGACTCGGCCAGCCCGAGGAGCCGCGCCACGACCGGGAGCGGGATCTGGTCGGCATAGTCGCTCACCAGATCGGCCTCGCCGCTGCCGGCGAAGGCGTCGATCCGCTGGTCGGCGACCTGCTCGCAGAACGACCGCAGCTCGTACTGGTCCACGGCGCCGAGCGCGTCGCTGACCGCCTCGCTGCGCCGCTGGTGCTCCGTCCCCTCCGCGCACATCACGGACGGCTGGTAGCCGACGAGCGTGAGCAGCGGCCAATCCGGCGGGATGCGGTTCCAGGCGTTCCAGCGGCGTGGGTCGCGGGCGTACAGCTTGGGGTTCCCGGTGACGTAGTGCACCTCGCGGTACCCGAGAACCAGCCACGCCGGTACGTCGCCGTCGAGCAGGACCGGCGCCACCGGACCGTGCTGCCTGCGCATCTCGCGGTACAGCTCGGCCGGGTCGTTCTGGAAGCGCGGGCCGTACAGCGGAACGGGCTCGGGCGCGGGCGGCGGCCCGGCCGCCGGGGGTACGGGGGTGGGTTCGGTCATCGTGTGCTCTCCAGGGCGGCGGCGGAGGACAAGGCGTACAGGTGGTTGACGAGCGCGATCAGGACGGCCTTGCACGAATCTCGCCGCCGGGCGTCGCAGTCGATCAGCGGCACGTCGTCGGAGAGCGACAGCGCGTCCCGTACGTGGTCCAGTGGATGTACCGGGGCGCCCTCGAAGTTGTTACGGGCGACGATGAACGGCATCTTGTGGTACTCGAGGCGGTCGATGGCGTACCAGGAATCGGCCAGCCGCCGCGTGTCGACGAGGACGACGGCGCCGAGGGTGCCGGAGAACAGCCGGTCCCACAGAAACCAGAAGCGCTCCTGACCGGGGGCGCCGAACAGGTACAGCACCATGCGCTCGTTGAGCGTGATCCGGCCGAAATCGAACGCCACCGTGGTCGTGGACTTGTCCGCCACACCGCCCGCGTCGTCGATCCCCACACCCGCGCGCGTCATGGTCTCCTCGGTGCTCAGCGGCCGGATCTCACTGATCGAGCGGACCATGGTCGTCTTGCCGACGCCGAACCCGCCGACGATCACGATCTTCAGGCCGGTGTCGGCCGTGCTCCGCAGCGGGGTACGGGCGGGGCGGGCGTCAGAGTTTGCGGAGTCCAACGAGCACCTGCTTCAGCGTCTTGGGGTCGGGCAGCTGCGCCTTGGCGGGCGCCGAGGTCGGATGGCGCGCGGTGACCTGGCCCGTGTCGAGCAGGTCGCACAGCAGGATCTTCACGACACTCACCGGCAGCCGCAGGTCAGCGGAGATCTCCGCCACCGCCATGGGCCGGCCGCACATCTCGATGATCTTCACGTACTCGGACTGCATGCCGGGCGTGGCATCGGACTCGGTCACGATCAGCGTGACGAGGTCGATGGACGTCTCGTCGGTACGGCTGCGTCCCCCGGTGACGGTGTACAGCCGATCGGGATCCTCATCGTCGAGCGATCGCGGTTTCGGTGGCGGGCTCATGTCGGCAACCGGGGCTCGGATCCGCGCGCCGGCGCGGTCAGGTACTCGCCGATCTGCTCGACCAATTCGTTCATGTTGTGGCCGATGAGGCCGACGTCGGCCGCATCGGAGGCGACGACGGCGAGGTGCGCCCCCTCGCCGGCCTCCACGATGAACAGCAGCCCGCCGTAGAACTCGGTCATGGATTGCCGTACGCCACCGGAGCCGTCGCCGAACTCGATGGACGCGCCGTACGCCAGGCTCTGGATGCCCGACGCGATCGCGGCCAGCTGATCGGCCTGGTCCACGGACAGCCCGGTGGAACGGCAGATCTTGAGGCCGTCCTTCGAGAGCACGAGGGAGTGCAGCGCGTGCGGCGTCCTCTCCAGCAAGTCCTCCAGCAGCCAGTCAAGGTTGTGGTCTGTGGTCTTCATCGGGATTCAGGGCGATCCGGCGCAGGCGCCGGAGGGCGTCCCCTGCCTCCAATCTGTTTGTCCCGACCCTGTCGGCCCGGCGGCGGGGACCGAAATGCAGGTCGCGTACGGCTGTATGAGCCTCGGCGCGGATCCGGGCGGCCTAGGCGGAGCGGGGCCATCGGCCGTACCGTACGCCCTCCCCCCGCAGGTTGCCCGGCGGGTCCCCCGTCGAGGTGGCATTTCACTCGGTGTCGTCGTCGGCGGCGGGGGACTGGGCGGCTTCCTCGCCGGATGACGAGGTGTCGCCGCCCCGGCTGGCCTCGCGGAACGCGCTGAACCGCGACCCGGCGTCCGGCCGCGGCCGAGCGGGCTGCTCCCTCGCGGCGGACGGCGGCACGGATGGCGGCGCGGATGGCGGCGCGGATGGCATGTCGGACGGTGGCCGGGTCGCCGCCGCGAACGTCTCTCCGCGGCGCCGCTTCGGCAGCCCGTGCGCCTGCTGCCCCGGGTCCGCCGGAACACCGCCCGCGGCAAAATCGCTCACGGCAAATTCGCCCGGCGAAGCGTCCGCCGCCGGCACCCCTGAGGCCGGCACCCCTGAGGCCGGAACGCCGGACACCGGGACCCCGGAGCCGGCCGACGGGTCGTCCGCGGGCGGCGACATGGCCAGCGCGGACGAACCCAGGGGACGGGACAGGGCAGGCCCCATGTCGTATCGGGGCTCGGTGATCAGCTGTCGCGGAATCATGACCACTACGCCGGTACCGCCGCGCGACGACGGCCGGAACGAGATGGTCAGGCCGTGCTTGCGGGCCAGGCAGCCGACGACCGCCAGCCCCAGCCGGGTGCCGGACAGCGTCGCGAGGTCGAGCGGCTCCGCCGAGACGGCGTGCTCGGCGCGGCGCAACGCCGAGGCGCTCATGGCGAGGCCGCCGTCCTCGATCGTGATCACGACGCCCGCGTGCACCTCCTCCGCGTACACGTGCACCTGCTCGGCCGGCGGCGAGAACTTGGCGGCGTTGTCCATCAGCTCGGCGAGCGCGTGCATCACGCCCTCTGCGGCGTATCCGACGACCGCGACGCTGAGTGTCGAATGCAGCCGGACCCGCTGGTAGGCGCCGATGCGGCCGACCGCGCCGCGCAGGATGCTCTCCATCACAATCGGCTTGGTCCAGCGCCGCCCGGACCGCGCGCCGGTCAGCACGGCGATGCTGTCCGCGAGCCGCCCCGCCTGCGCCGTGCTGTGATCGAGTTTGAGCAGGTCGCCGAGGACCTCTTCGCTGTGGCGGTCCTCCATCTCGCGCAGGTCGGCGAGCATGCTGGTCGCCAGGGCCTGCACGCGACCCGCGGCGCTCGCGCAGGCCGACATCATGGCCGCGCGCCGGCGCTCGCCCTGGCCGATCTCCTGTGCCACCGCCCACAGGACGCGCCGTTGCCCGCTCTCGGCGGGAGGTGGCAGCTCGGTCAGTGCGGTGTCGGCCGACGCCCCGTCGCGCATCCGCTTCACCAACGCCGGCAGCATGTCATCGGCCAGCCGGGCGGCGTTCGCGTCCATGGCGGCCAGGCGTTCGCGAGCCTGGCGGTTCTCCTGTTCGCTGTACACGGCCATCGCGACGGCCACGCACAGCCCGAGCGCGGCCACCCCGAGGGCGGTCGCCACGAGCGTACGGCCGGAAGCGGGAGCGACGGCGGTCACCACCAGCCATGCCGAACCGGCGACCAGCGCCGTGATCGCGAACGCGAGCAGCGCACGGCTCGTCGCGGGTTGGGTCGCCTGACGGCGCAGAGATACATGTGCTGACATCGATCGGGTCCTCGTCGGCGTTCGTCGGCGTTCGTTGGCGGAGGGGTCGGATCGGCGCCCGGTGGACCGCCGGCTGGCGAGCCACCTATTCGGCACGCGGAAGACCAGCTAAATGCACGGGTACTAGTTTTGGATCATGTCGCGGGGAGATCGAGGATCGAACGGAAAGGGGGTATCGCACCGAGCCGGAAATCTGCCCACCATAGAGACCCTCGAGCTTCATCGCACCCTCGTTTTCCCGCGATCCACCCCGGGCTTGTGCGGCACGTCCGAACCGAGGCCAGGTCATGAGATAGCCGTTTAAAGCCTCAGTGATCTTGCGGACAACAAGCACGCCCACAAATACGCGGCAAAACCGCCGAACAGATGGTGAAGAGTCTCTTCGCGACATTGTGATATTCGCAACAAGAAGAAAGTCGGTGTGACGTAGATCACAAATTCGCCGTACCGTCGTCGGCGGACGAGAACGACCTTTCGCCCAATGCCGCCAGCCGCGCGGCGCAGGAGGGATTGACCGCCTACGATCTGCGAGTTACTTCCGAAGGTGGACGCCATACGCTGTTGACCCGGAGTGGCCAAGCCCGTTCGGAGAGGTAGTCAAGTGATCCCCAGCGACCGCGTACAGCCCGGATCGGACGACTCAGCAGGGACACCGAGCAGGTTTCGCCATCAGGAGAAGGAGCCGCTGACGCGCGTGGTCATGCCCAGCGGCGACACCGCGGTCGCGGTGGCCCGGCACGCCGACGTGCGCATGGTCATGTCGGACCCGCGGTTCAGCCGGAACCTCACCTATCCGGGCGCGCCGCGCATGCTGCCCGGCGAGGACATCAGCGACGACCCCGACATGATGATCAACATGGATCCGCCGCGGCACACCCGGCTGCGGCATCTGGTCTCGCGGGCGTTCACGCCGCGGCGGATCGAGTCGTTGCGGCCCCGCGCCACCGAGGTGACCGAGGAACTGATCGACGACCTCCTCGCCCGCACCCCGCCCACGGACTTCGTCACCGCCTTCGCCATGCCGCTCCCGGTGCGCATCATCTGCGACCTGCTCGGCGTGCCGATCGAGGATCGAGAGCGGTTCCAGGCGTGGTCGAACGCGTTCCTGTCCACCACGGCCATGTCCCCCGAGGAGCGCGGGACGGCCAATCAGGAGTTCGCCGCGTACGTCGCCCGGCTGGTCGACGACCGGCGCCGGCACCCCGGTACGGCGTTGATCGACGAACTCATCAACGCGCGCGACGACGACGGCGCGCTGAGCGAGGGCGAGCTCGTCCGCATGACGCTCGCGCTCATCGTCGGAGGCCACGAAACCACGGTGAGCTTCTTGACCAAGGGCCTGCTGCTCCTGCTGGTGCACCCGCGGCAGTTCGAGCTGCTGGCGGCCGACCCGGCGTCCATTCCCAGCGCGGTGGAGGAGATCCTGCGCTACGACGTGCCCAACGACGGCGCCATGCTCCGCGTCGCCACCGAAGATGTGGCGCTGCCCTCGGGCACGGTGCACAAGGGCGAGGCGGTGCTGCCCCTCCTCACGGTCGCGAACCGCGACACGACCGTGTTCCCGGACCCCGACCGCTTCGACGTCACCCGGTCCGACAACCCGCACCTCGTCTTCGGCCACGGCCCGCACTTCTGCCTGGGCGCGCACCTGGCCCGGCTGGAACTGCAGGTCGCCATCGGCGCGCTCGCCCGGCGGCTGCCCAACCTCCGCCTGGCCACATCGCCCGATGAGCTCACCTGGAAGAGCGGCGTCTTCCTCCCGGCTCCCGAGGGGCTCCCCATCACCTGGTGACGCGAGGCCGCAGCCGTACGGCTTGGTCAGTCGTCAGTCGTACGGCTGCGGGATCCGGCGCTCTAAGCCGTCCAGGGGGAGCTGACGGCCCAGCTCACGTCGGCCGCCCACGAGGTGGCGGAGTCGAAGTTGTTCGAGCCGCCGTTGCTGGCGATGTAGACGTTGTTGTTGAAGTGCCGGATGAACCTCGTCGGGAAGTTGAACGACGCGAACGAGGTGCCCTGACCGCTCCGGCCGGCCTGCGGGCAGAATGTCGCGTCGGCGCGGAACAGCGCCGAGCCGTCCATCGGCTGGCGCCGGAGCTGGAAGTTCTGATGGCGCAGGAAGTCCCCGGGGAAGTTCCGCGACTCGAACGAGACGCAGGAGTTGTTGGCGAGACCGCGGCGCACGATCCAGGTGGAGTCGCCCTTGTCAGTGGCCGAGCTGCCCGACGTGATCACCGAGGTGATCGCGTTGTTGTTCTGGTGCCGGATATAGCGGGTCGTGCAGCACGCGGTCGTCGCGCGCAGCGAGATCGTCGAGCCGGGGGTCAGCGTGCCGGCCGCGACCGGGCTGGGCGCGCCGTAGCCGACGGAGACGATGTTGGCCTGCACGGAGTTCTCGGTCGCGTCCGACGGCAGGCCCTGCGTCATGACACCTTCGAAGAAGTTTCCGATGGCGCTGTTGCTGTTGTCGCCGCCGATGCCCAGGATGATCGCGCCCTCCTTGCGCATCGGCGAGTAGCCCGCCGGGGATGTCGGCAACGCCCCTGAATAGCGGGTGGACACACCGCCCGACTGCGAGCTGCCGTCCTTCAGCGCGAAGAAGTTCGTCCCGTTGTTCTTCAGCATGGCCGTCACGAACGGTGCTCTGTTGCCGGTGTACGAGGAGTTCGTGCTGCGGCCGAGGTTGGACTGGAACAGGCCGTTCTCGAGGTCGGCCATGATCCACGGACCGCTGCCGTTGCACGGACCGAACCAGCACAGCGTGCCGAAGTAGACGGCGTCCATGTGACCGTTGCCGTTGTCCCGGTTGTTGGTCTCGGCGTTGCCGTAGTCGAAACAGCACCCGCTGTTGAAGTGGGTGCCGGAGGTGACCATGTACATGCCCTCGGGCTGGCTGCCGGTCGCGATCCCCGAGGTGGAGTTGTCGCGATAGCCCATCACGCCGGAGAACGACGCGCCGTAGACGTTGTGGCCGCCGGCGGTCACCGGCAGCGCGTCGGCGGGCACGGGATTGTCCTGGCCGCCGATACCGCCGGGCGGCGCGGGCGTGAGGTCGTTGTGCCGTGACGTCTGGTCGTAGATCTGCGTGATGACGCATGTGGTGTTGGCGCAGAACGAGTCCTGCGCCGCCGCGTTGGCGAAGCCGCCGGCCGCGAGCACCCCGATGTTGGTCGTGGCGTTGTCCGAGGCACGCCGTACCTGGTAGAGGTTGCCGCTGTAGTTGCCGAACAGCGCCCGCGTGGTGCTGTGCGCGGCGACGCACGGCGTCCCGCCGGCCGCGTAGATGTCGCAGGGTCCCGTCGCGGCCTGCGAGGTGCCCGGCAGGGCCAGCAGGGTGCCGGCGACGAGCGCGATCGTCGCGCCCGCGCCCAGCAGTGCCCGTCGTAGCTGCCGAAGTCTGCTTCTCATTGTTCGGTCTCCTGCCATCGCGGCTGTGCATCGCCCTTGGGTGGCGTTCGATATCGAACAATGTCTGAGCAAGTGGTTGCCTGGACGTTAAGTCGCTTGTTGCGACCTGTCAACGACCGGTGAAAAACCCCATGTGTCCCTGCGAAACACGCCCCTGCGAACCTGCGCTCGTACGACACAGGGCGGCGAATGGCGTAGGGAGCGCCCGGCGAAATCGCGGCGTCTAACCGAGAGCCTGTCGCGGATTCGGGGTGAGCGCGATGCAGTTCATCGAGGTTGGCGTCCTGGGGGTTCGCAGCGCCGTGATCACCTTGCGGCGCTCCGGTTCGCCGATGCGTTTCGTGCTGTTTCCGATGATTCACCTCGGCAGCCCGGAGTTCTATGCCGCGGTCGCCGCGGAGGTTCGCGAATGCGATCTCGTGGTCGCCGAGGGGCAGCCGAACGCCTCCCGTAGGCGCCGCCTGACGCTGCCGGGGCTGACCTATCTGCTGCTCCGGCGCTATCGGCGGTCCCGGCTGGTCGTACAGAGGCTGAACGAGGAGACCCTGGGTCCGCCGGTGATCCGGCCGGATCTGAACCTGGCGGAGATCCGGCGACGCCTGCGCCGACTGCCCCTGTTCACCTGGATGAACGCGTGGCTCGCGATGAGCGTGAGGATTCCGTGGGTAGCGCTGTTCGTGTTGATCTTCGGTCCCGAGCGCTTTCTCACCCACCATCTGGCACTCGACGACGACGCCCCGCCGCTATCGCCGGATGAGCGCTGGGCGGCCATCCACGCCGTCATCGTCGATGACCGCGATGCTCTTCTCCTCGACGCCCTGACGGCGATCCATGAAGAGCGCGGCGAGGAGGCGATCGACGTGGCCGTGGTCTATGGGGCCGGGCACATGCGGGCCGTTGTGCACGGGCTGTTGAACCGCCACGGCTATCGGGCTCGGCAGGCGCACTGGCTGACCGTCTTCGACCTCGACGACTGAGGCCTGCTGAGACGGCCGGGCCGGCCAGACGAGGCCTCTGCCTAGTCGTCGTCATCCTTCTGGATCGGCGTGGTGGGCAGCCGGGCTCGGGCCGCTGCGAGCCGGCACCGGGTGCTAGGACTCGTCCGGGTCGGCGATCTCCTCCGGTGGCAGCGCGTGCAGGGCCTGCAAGGCGCGCAGCAAGCCAACTCGGTCGTCCGCGGGCAGCCGTGCCAGCAGTCGCTCCTCACGCCGCCTGATGCCGGCCTGGACCGAGTCGCGTACGCGCCGGCCCTCGGGAGTGAGCGACAGCAGATGCGCCCGCCGGTCGGCCGGATCGGGCCGTCGCTCGATGAGGCCGCGTTCCTGGAGGTCGTCGAGCACGGCGATGATGCGGGTCTTGTCGGCGCCGATGGTCTGCGCCAGCGCGCTCTGATTCCGTACGGGCCGTTCGTCGAGGCGGAGCAGCACGGAGTACGCCCACATCGAGATGTCGTGGGCGCGCAGCACCGGAAGCTCGGCGGCCACCAGTGCGCGCGCCAGCGGCACCATCATGGCCGCCAGGTCGGGACGGCCGTCATCGCCTCCGGGCCCGGCGCGCTGTGCCATAGCCACTAAAGATACGCCGTCGCCAGACGTATGCCGTCGCAAAGTGTAAGCATCGACAGATAATATGTAAGTGCTTATAGTTAACTCATGACAGCCCATGACCGCGACATCCACGACATCCACGACACCCGCGACACCCGCGACGTCCGCGACACCCATGACTCCGACATTGGCGACATCCGCGCGCTGAACCGGCGCGCGGTCCTGACCAGCGTCGAGATCGTGTCCCGGGCGACCGCCGACGACCTCGGCCGGGCCACCCCCTGCGTGGAGTGGAATCTGGGCGACCTCCTCGCTCACATGACCGCCCAGCACCACGGCTTCGCCGCGGCGGCGCGCGGTCGAGGCGACGACCTGGCGGTCTGGCGGACCGGCCCGCTCGGCGCCGACCCGAGCGGCACGTACGCCGCCGCGGCCGAGTCCGTGCTCGCGGCGTTCGCCGAGGACGGTGTGCCGGAGCGCCGCTTCGCGCTCCCCGAGATCGCGACCGGCTTCAGGTTCCCTGGCGCGCAGTCGATCGGCTTCCACTTCATCGACTATGTAGTGCACGGCTGGGATGTGGCGAGGTCCCTGGGCCTGCCCTTCGAGCTGGACGCCGACCTGGCGGAGCCGGCACTGCGAATCGCCCAGGCGGTGCCCGACGGCCCGCGGCGGCTCGAACCGCACGCCGCGTTCCGGCCGGGCCTTCCGGCTGCGGCGGACGCCGCAGCGCTGCACCGCATCCTCGCGACGCTCGGCCGGTCACCCGCGTGGCCGAACTGACTCAGGGGCCGGCAGGAGTACGGCGCGTGCCGGCGCCGCACTCCTGCCGAAACGGGCGTCAGCCCGCCGGGCTCACCGGTCGTAGGGGAACCGGCTAGGCCGGTGACGTCGGCCGGATGTTGTGATTGAGGTGGAAGACATTGCCGGGGTCGTACCGGTCCTTGAGCGCGGTCAGCCGGGCCATCTTCTCCTTGGGGTACGCGCGCCGTACGCCGGTCTCGCCCTCGTCGGTCATGGTGTTGACGTAGAGCCCGGCGGCGAACGGTTCCAGCGTCGCCCCGTACCGCCGCGCCGCGGCGATGCGCGCCGCGTCCTCAGCCGGGTCCAGCCACCGGGCCGCCGCGACGAACTCCACCAGCGTGTCGCGGTGGCTGAAGGCCGTCTCGTCGTCGGCCACGTCCGCGATCGCGCCGCCGTACGCCTGCAGGCTGGCCGCCGGCAGGTACGGGTCGTCGGCGTCGTCCGAGCCGCGGGCGAGGAAGGCCTGGATGGCCTCGTCGGGGAAGGCGTAGAAGTAGTGGCCCTTCCAGTACCGGCGGAACCGGTGGCCCTCGACGCTGTCGTCCATCGTCTGCAGCTCGAGGTAGGACAGCTCGTCCACCCGTTCGGCCACCGGCGAGCCCAGGTCGCGAAGGGCCGGCAACAGCCGGCGGCCTTCGTCCGGGTCACCCACCCACACGTACCCGATGCTGGCCAGCGGCCGGCCGTGCAGCTCGGGCGGCAGGTGCGGCCACTCGCCCGTGGTGCCGACCCACGCCGTGAAGGTGGCCCGGCGCGGCGCGGCGCCGATCAGGTCGCGCCAGCCGCGCAGCGCGGCCGGCGCGTCCTCCGGCGGGAGGTACAGGTCCACGAGGAGCGACCGGGTGCCGACCTCGTGCAGGCGGAACTCGAACTCGGTCACCACGCCGAAGTTGCCGCCGCCGCCGCGCAGCCCCCAGAACAGGTCGGCATGCTCGGTGGCGTCCGCGCGCAGCACGGTGCCGTCGGCCGTCACCAGCTCGAAGGACGTGACGTTGTCGCACGACAGGCCGTAGTCCCTGGCCAGCCAGCCCATGCCGCCGCCGAGCGTCAGCCCGCCGACGCCGGTGTGCGACACGTTGCCCGCGGTGGTGGCCAGCCCGTACGGCTGCGTCGCGCGGTCCAGGGCACCGAGCAGGGCGCCGCCCTGGACCCACGCGCGACGACCTTCCGGGTCCACCCGTACGGCATCCATGGGCCTCAGGTCGATCAGCAGACCGCCGTCGGCCAGCGGCACCCCGAGGACGCTGTGGCCACCGCACATGACGCCGATCTCGAGGCCCTGTGCGCGGCCGAAGCGCACCGCGGCGGCGACGTCGTCTTGGTCGGCACAGCGCGCGATGACCGCGGGTCTTCGGTCGACCATCGCGTTCCAGACGCCTCGCAGCTCGTCGTAACCGTCGTCGCCGGGCACGACGATCTGTCCGGTGAAATCGCGCTGGAGCACCGCCACGTTCATGGACCCTCCTGGTTTCACTTGTTTCGGCAGCGGCCCGGCTACGTGGCCTAGCCGCCCTGGGGAACCTCGTAAGAGAGCAGGACGATGCCGGACCTGAGGATCCGCGTGCCGGTCAGCTCGAGCCGGGCGCTGTTGCCCTCGTTGAGCAGCAGGTCACCGGGGCCGCCGACGCCCGCGAAGTGAGGGTGCACCCACAGGTGCAGCTCGTCGAGTAGGCCGTTGGTGATCAGCGTGTTCGCGACCGGCCCGAAGCCGTGCATCAGGATGTCGGCCCCCTGCTCCTTCAGCCGGGCGACCTCGGTCACCAGATCGCCCTTGATCACCGTCGTATTGTTCCAGTCCGCCTTGTCGAGTGTCTTGGACGCGACATATTTCGGAATACTGTTGATCTTGTCGGCATATACGCCGTCGCGCTGCGGCCAGGCCGATGCGTACACCTCGTACGTATGGCGGCCCATCAGCAGGGCATCGCTCGCCTCTATCTGGTCCAGGGCGATCTGATCGGGCTGGTCGCCGATGTAGGCGAAGTGCCAGACCTCCATGTGGTTGATGACCCCGTCGATGCTGACGAACGTCGAGTTGATGACCTTTCCCATGACCGGACCTCCCGGTACGTAGTGTTCGGATCAGTCCACGGTGGCGGACGGTGTTGACGGTTTGTCGACGGTTCCGCCGTCGTCGCGGACCGTATCCCGGGGCCGCTCACCACGCGTTATCGTGCCTGCATGTTCTTCGGGGTCCTGGGCCCGGTGGCGGTGTGGACGGCCGAGGGCGAACCGGTCCCCGTACCCGGCCTGAAGGTCCGCGCTCTGCTCGCCGTGCTGCTCGTACACGAGGGGCGCCCGGTGCCGGCCGCCCGGCTCATCGACGCGCTATGGGGCGAGCACCTGCCGGGTGATCCGGCGGGCACGCTGTCGGGCAAGGTCACGCAGTTGCGCCGCGCACTGGAGCGGGCGGAGCCGGGCGGCCGGCGGCTGGTCGTCTCGCCACCGCCAGGCTACCGCCTGCGGCTCGACGCCGACACTGTCGACGCCGACCGGTTTCGGGCGCTGACGGCGCGGGCGCGCGAGACCGCCGATCCCCGCGCCAGGGCCGGGCTGCTGTCCGACGCGCTGGCGCTGTGGCGGGGCCCGGCCTTCGCCGACTTCGCCGACGAGCCGTTCGCCGGCGGCGCCGCCGCCCGGCTGACGGAGGAGCGGCTGGCCGTGCTGGAAGACCGCGCCGAGGCCCGGCTCGAGCACACCGGGCAAAGCGGGCACACCGGGCACGTCGAGCTGGTCGCCGAGCTCGCCGAGCTGCTGGCCGCGCATCCGCTGCGAGAACGGCTGCGCGCCGCGCACATGCGAGCGCTGTATCGATCCGGACGGCCCGGCGAGGCGCTGGACTCCTACGAGGAGCTCCGCGTACGGCTGGCCGACGAGCTCGGCCTCGATCCGGGCCCCGACCTGGTGGCCCTGCACCGGGCCGTGCTCGCCCGGGATCCCGCGCTCGACACCCCGGCCCCGTCGCCGGCGGTACGGCGGCGTACCAACCTGCCCGCCGCATTCTCCGAGCTGATCGGCCGCGAAGAGGCCGTGGCCACGATCCGGTCCCGGCTGGCGAGCGACCGGCTGGTCACCCTCACCGGCCCGGGCGGGGTGGGCAAGACGCGGCTGGCGCTGGAGACCGCGGGCGGCCTGATCGGGGACGACTTCCCGGACGGCGTCTGGCTGGCCGAGCTGGGCGGGCTGGCGCCGGGGTCGGCCGGCGGCCCCGCGGACGTGGTAATGGCGGCCCTTGACGTCCGCGACATGACGGGCGCGGCCGATCGGCTCGTCGACGCGCTGCGGGCCAGACGGCTGCTGTTGGTCCTCGACAACTGCGAGCACGTCATCGAGCAGGTCGCTGAGCTGGCCGGGCGGCTGTTGCGCGGCTGCCCCGGCCTGCGCGTCCTGGCGACCAGCCGGGAGCCGCTCGGCCTGCCCGCCGAGGTGGTCTTGGCCGTACCGCCGCTCGATGTGCCCGGCCCCGCCGCCGAACCCGATCCCGCGGCGCTCGCACGCTCCCCGGCCGTACGGCTGTTCGTGGCGCGGGCGGCGGCCGCCGCGCCCGGGTTCGCGCTCACCGCGGACACCGCCCCCGCGGTCGCGGTGCTGTGCCGGCGGCTCGACGGGATACCGCTGGCGTTGGAGCTGGCCGCCACCCGGGTCAGGGCGCTCGGCGTCGCCGAGCTAGTGGCCCGGCTCGACGACCGGTTCCGGCTGCTGGCTGTCGGCCGGCGAGACGGCCCCGCGCGCCAGCAGACCCTGACGGCGATGATCGACTGGAGCTGGGACCTGCTCACCGAGCCGGAACGCGTCGTGCTGCGGCGCCTCGCGGTGCACGCCGACGGCTGCACGCTCGACGCGGCCGAGAAGGTGTGCGCCGGGCCCGGCAGTGGTCCCGGCGCCGTCGATCCGGCCGACGTGGCCGGCCTGCTCGCCCGCCTCGTCGACCGCTCTCTCGTCGCGGTCGCGCACGGCGCCGACGGCCCGCGCTACCGGCTGCTGGAGACGGTGGCCGCCTACTGCGGCGACCGGCTGGACGCCGCCGGTGAGGCCGAACGGGTGCGGGACCGGCACGGCCGGTACTACGCGGAGCTGGCCGTACGGGCCGAGGAGCCGCTCTACGGCCACGATCAACGCCGGTGGCTGCGGCGGCTCGACACCGAGACCGCCAACCTGCGCAGCGCCTTGGACCACGCGGTACGGCAGGGGAACGCCGAGCGGGCGCTGCGGCTCGTCTGTGCCCTGACGTGGTACTGGTTCCTGCGCGGCCGGTTGACGGAGGCCCGGCGATCCCTGCGTACGGCGTCGGCGGTCGGTGGAGACGTCGCCGCGCTCCGGGCCAGGGCGGCGGCGTGGCAGGCCGGGATCGAGGTCCTGCTAGGTGAGCCCGATCCGGCGGCCGGCCAGGTATGCGAGCGGGTGGCCGACCCGGCGGATCGCGCCCGGGCCGAGTGGTTCCTGGCGTACGCGGAGATCGACCTCGGCGACGTATCGGCCGTCGACGAACGACTGGAGCGGGCGCTGGCGGGGTTCCGCGACGCCGGCGACCGGTGGGGCACCGCCGCCGTGCTGAGCACCCGGGCCAAGCTCGGGTACCTGCGGGTCGACCTAAAGGGCCTGGAACGCGACGGTGAGCAGGGCGCCGAGCTGTTCCGCGAGCTCGGCGAGCGGTGGGGGCTGCTGCAGGCCACGGCGTGGCTGGGCGGGCTGGCCGAGATGATCGGCGACCTCGGCAGAGCGACCCGGCTGCACCGCGAGGGGCTGCGCATGGCCGAGGAGCTCGGCCTGTGGACGGAGGTCTCGGTACGGCTGGCCTGGCTGGGCTGGATCGCGCAGCAACAGGCCGATTACGCGCTGACCCGGGACCTCAGCGGCCAGGCGCTGCGCCTGGCCACCGAGCAGGGGTTCCGGGTGGGGGAGACCTTCGCCGAGGTCGGGCTGGCATTCGCCGTTCGCCGCCAGGGCGACCTCGAGCTGGCCGAACGGCACCTGAACAAGTTGCTGAACGCCGCCGGGCCCGAGGAGAACGGCCAGGCGCCGCCCCTCTATCTGTCGCTGGTGCTCACCGAGCTCGGCTTCGTCGCCGAGCTGCGCGGCCAGGCCGCCGAGGCCCGGCGGCTGCACCTGAGAGCGCTGCGGGTCTCGCGTACGCTGGGCACCCCGCGGGGCGTCGCGATGGCGCTGGAGGGGCTCGCCGGGGCGGTCGGCCTCGCCGGCGACCACGAGACGTCGGCCCGGGTGCTGGGCGCGGCCGACGCCGCGCGGCGGGCGGCCTCCGTACCCGCGGCCCCCTCCGAACGGGCGGAGATCGACCGAATCTCGTCGGCCACCCGCGCGGCGCTGGGCGCGGCCGCCTTCGCCGCCGCCTATCACGACGGCGCGGCCCGTACCCCGGACGACGTCACCGCGGGGCTGGCCGGCTGACGCCCGGGAACTCTCCGGCGTTCAGCATTATTTGCCCGACTGCCCTGACCGACGGTGAAGAGCATTGGCAAAATATGCCTAGTGAAGTTTCAGTCGCGTGCGAAAACAACGTGGGTAGGCGGTCTTATCGAAGACCCTGTTGTCAAGTCGGTTAATGCCCGATAACAGCGATGAGCCGGAATCGGCCATTCATCGGGACCCAGATAAATATGGTGATAATGTCCTGGGCTAGCCCGCCCTGGCAATACTCGCCGTACCGGCCGATCCGCCCCGCTCGCGTGAATACGGCGCTTGCCCGTGCGGGGCGGTGCACCTGCTCTTCTCGATGTCACGGGATCCGAACCGGTGAGCGGCCCGCCCGGTCGTCCCCGAGGAGCGTGGGCGCCGTGCCGTCCGAGGGATCGAGCAGCAGGCCGTCCGGCGTCCTCGGCGTGGCCCTTCAGATACGGCACCGGGTGTTCCGCGAAACCCTCGCCGCCCGCATCGACCAGGAGCCGGACCTGCGGGTCGTGGGCACCACGGCGTTCCGGGCCGACATCCCGCGGCTGTGCCGGCTGCGCAGCCCACATGTCGTCCTGGTGGAAATCGACGCCGCCGACCGCGAACTGACCGCCATGCTCACCGAGCTGCGCAAGGCGCACGACGGGCTCTACCTCGTCGGGCTGCACGATCATTCCGGACCCGGCGCCGCCCTGGGCGTGGACCGGTTGGTCGCGGCCTCCGGTGGGGTCCGGGGATTGCTCACGGCGCTCCGCCCGCCGCTCCGCCTGGCGGACCTCGAGCCGCGGCCGAGCGGCAGTCCGATGACCGACCGCGAGCTGCAGATCCTGCGGCTGATCAGCTCCGGCTACACCGTTGGGCAGGTGGCCGACGCGCTCCAACTGGCGCCGCGGACCGTGGAGAACCACAAGCGCCACATATTCGCCAAGCTCGGCACGCACAGCCAGGTTCACGCCGCCGCCCACGCCGTACGCCTGGGCCTGCTGCCCGACGCCGCCGCGCCGCGGGCCGCGCGGAGCGCCGGACGAGAGCCCGCGGAGCAGACCCCGCAGGCCGCGGGGGCGCTGCTGCGTGGCCGGTCAGGAGACCTCGCCGACCAGGTCGCCCGGCTCCTCCTCGCCGGCGACATTCCGCTCATCGTCGAGACCGGGAGGGTGGCAGCCACCGCTCGCGAGCCCATCGACCATGCCCGCGCGCCACGGGTGGTGGTGTTGATCGACCCGGAACCGGCCGACTGGAAGCCGCCCCTCGCCGGCCGGGAGGGCGTCGTCCCACGAGTGCTCGTTGTCACGTCGGCCGAGCTAGGGCAGGCGGCCATGGTGGATACGGTGCTGCGGGGCGCGGATGCGGTGATCAGTGCCACCCGGCTGGCCGACTCGCTGCTGCCCGCCTTCCGCCTCGCCCTGGCCGGATATCTCGCCATCGACGGCGAGCAGGTTCGCAGGCTGGTCGAGGCGGGGTACGTACGTATGGCCCATGCGAACCTGTCCGCGCCGGTGGAACTCACCCGGCGGGAACGACAGATCCTCATTCTGATCGACCGCGGCCATTCGGTGAAACAGACGGCCCGCGCCCTCGGCATCAGCATCAAAACCGTGGAGAGCCTGCAGACCCGGATGTTCCGCAAGCTCGGCATCCGCAATCGCGCCGAAGCCCTCGTCGTCGCCCATGGCCTCGGCCTTCTCCCGGCCGCCCGCGAATCCCTTAATGGATTATCGCTGCAGGATAGTTCGCCGCATCCGGTGGCCGGTACGGCCCGCCGGTGGAACAATCGCACGCGATGTCCACCAGCCCCGTCGATGCTCCGCCGGCGCCCGCCAGGCCGGCGCGGGCCGCAGTGTTCGCGATGGCATGTACGACGCTGGCCGTGGCCGGCCACGTCGCGGCCGGGCGTGCCGCGGTGGCGCCCAAGGCGGTCGTGCTGGGATTCGCACTGCTCTACCTGGTCGCCTGGGCGTTGACCGGCGCCGAGCGGTCCCTGGCCACGATCCTGGGCGGCCTGCTGGGCGGGCAGTTCATGCTGCACGCGCTGTTCGCCGCGGCGGCGCCGACGGTGACGACAGTCCGGCACACGGGTGGGCACGCCCTACACCAGGTGGTGGCCACTAGCGACGTGGTGCCGGGAGCCTCCGGAGCCACCTTCGGCGCCGGGGTGGTCATGCTGGTCGCGCACGTCACGGCCGCGCTCGGTGCGGCGTGGTGGCTGCGCAAGGGAGAACAGGCGGTCTGGACGCTCGCCCGGCGGGTGGCCGTCCTGGCCGCGTATCCGCTCCGGGCGCTCCGCACCCTGGTCGCACTGCTCGGCGCCGCACCCGCCTGCTGTCCCGCTCCGGTCGGACGGCTGCGTACGAACGGGCTGATCAGGCCGGCGAGCGTGGCGCTCCGGGGATCGGTCACCCGCAGAGGTCCTCCGTTCGGCTCGACGACATTCGCCTGGCGCTGACGGCTCCGGCCGCGGCGCGTCTTCACCGGTCAGGGCCACGGGGCTCGCGGCCGGTTGACCCGCATTCCCGCATGGCATGCGGGTGAACGTCGCTCGATCCTTTTCGAATGGAGTTGTTCCTTCATGTCCGTACTTGCCAAAGTCTTCGCCGTCGGTGCGGCGTCCGCGCTGGCCGTACTCGCGGTCGCCACGCCGGCGTCCGCGCACGTGACCGCCAACCCTGACACGGCCGAGCAGGGCTCGTTCACCAAGGTGTCCTTCCGGGTTCCCAACGAGGAGGACAAGGCCAACACCACCAAGGTGGAGATCAACCTCCCGCTGGACCACCCGATCGCCGCGGTATCCGTACGTCCGGTTCCGGGCTGGACGGTGTCGGTGCAGCGGTCGAAGCTGCCGCAACCGGTCAAGTCCGACGACGGCGAGGTCACCGAGGCCGTCTCGAAGATCACCTGGAGTAAGGGGACGATCAAGCCAGGGGAGTTCCAAGAGTTCGACGTGTCGATGGGGCCGCTGCCCACGGACACTGACACACTGATGTTCAAGGCGATCCAGACCTACTCGGGCGGCCCGGTCGTGCGCTGGGATCAGCCCAGAACCCCGGGCGGCGAGGAACCCGAACACCCCGCCCCGGCTCTGCACCTGACCAAACCCAGCCAGGACGGCGACACGCACGGGGCGGCGGGCTCGCCTGCTCCGAAGACCTCGGCCGCGGCCGACTCCAGCGCGGCCGACTCGGGCTCGGGCGACGACGGCACGGCGCGGCTGCTGGCCGGGCTGGGCTTGGCCACCGGTGTCATCGGCATCCTCGTCGCCGTGGTCGCGCTGACCCGGGGTCGCCGGCAGGCGTAGACCGCGTGACAATGTAGACGAGGTTTCTGATGAGAAGTTCCGCCCGGATCTGCGCGACCCTGGTGACGACGCTGCTCGCATTGCTCGTCGGCGCCGCCATCGCTGGGCCGGCGTCGGCGCACACCACGCTGAAGAGTGCCTCGCCGGCCAGTGGCTCGACGGTGGGGCCGCCCAGCCAGATCGTGTTGACCTACGCCGACCCGGTCCGGTTCACGCAGGTGCTGGTCACCGACGCGGCCGGGCGCCGCTACCAGTCCGGCCGGCCGGTGAACGTCGACAACACCGTGACCGAGCAGGTCGCCTCGAGCCTGCCCAACGGCCGCTACACCGTGGCCTGGCGGGTGGTCGCCCCGGACGGCCACCCCGTCGAGGGCACCTACCAGTTCACCGTCACCGGCAGCGCCGCCACCGCGGCGCCCGCCCCGGCGGGGGGCCAGGCCGGCAAGACCAACGACTCCGGGCCGGGCGCGGGGATCTGGTGGATCGCGCCGCTCATCCTGCTGCTCGGCGGGGGTGCGGCCGCGGCCCTCTTCCTGACCGGACGGTCCAAGGCCGACGACGACGCGGAGGTCGAGGCGAACCAGTAGCCATCGGTGGGTTTCGGGTGCTCCCGCGTCGAACCGGGAGCGCCCAGCCCGCCGGGGTCAGCCCTTGGTCGCGCCGCCGGTGCTCGCCCCGTCGATCGCGGCGGCCTCCTCCAGCTCGACGGGGATCGTCCGCATGAACCCGGAGAAGACGAACACCCCGAACGGGATGTAGTAACCGACGTTGCTGACCACGACCGAGCTGAGGAGGACGGGCGTGAAGAAGACGCTGCGCAACGCGTTGTAGAGCCACCCGCGCCGGTCGAGCAGCAGCGCGATCGCCAGACCCGCCACGTTGGGCACGATCACCACGATCAGCGTGAGGGTCGTCGGCACCCGCAGCGACAGCAGGAACTCCGGATCGAAGAACAGCAGCGTGTAGTTCCGGAACCCGACGTACCGAGTCGGCGGGTTGAACGGGTTGTAGTTCGTCAGGCTGTAGCCGAAGCTCACCGCGATCGGCGCCAGCACGAAACAGACGTACACCAGCAGGCCGGGCGCGCCGAAGGACAGGAAGTGCCAGAGGCGGGGGAGCAGGCGCGCCGGCGCCGCAGCCGGTCCGGCGCCACGGGCCTGTGGCGCGGCGCGACGGCGTCGGCGACTGCCCTGGTCAGGAGGCCTTCTCCCATTCGGTGTCGAGCTTGCTCACCTCGGCGGGGGATGCTGCGCCACCTTGAGGTCCACCGTGGGACTAAGCCCACGTCGAACGGAGCTCGGGCCCATTACATCCGATGTCTGTCGCGTAGGTCAGCGACAAGAGGCAACAATGTTGGCGAAAAGCCGCCATACGTTGGATGATTCCGCGATCCGGCGCGGTGAGCGGTCAGTCGCCGTCGGTACCGTCCGCCGACGGGACGACCTGCCCGGCTGCGATCGTGTCGGTCACGGCGCGGGCCGCCTCCGGCAGGGTCGGGTGGGTGGCGATGAACTGATCGAGACCGGTGACCCGGAAGAGTTTCTCCACGCGCTCGCTCAGGCCGAAGAACACCAGGCGGCAGCCACATGAGTCCGCGTGCCGCTTGGCGTCGACCGCGATGTTGAGCCCGGTGGAGTCGCAGAACTTTACACCGGTCATGTCGACCAGCAGCGGCACGCCGCCGGGGACGAGAAGATCGATGACCCGCGACCGCAGCGTCTCCTCAACGCTGAGATCGATTTCGCCGACCAATACCAAGATCCGATATTCGAGGCAGTCCACCACGTTCGCTTCGAGGAGCTTCCTCATGGAACCTCATCAGCCGGATCCGGAGAGTGAAGGGGTGACCACATCATGGACCGGTCACCCATTGGTTGCCAACCGCACTATGTGAACGTACCGGGGGAGCGGAAGATTCCGATCAGGTTCCGCCACCGGCGTACGGACACGGCCGGAATCGGCCCCGAGTCTGCATTGCCGGAAACGGCCCGATCCTGCCGAAATCGGCTCGTCTCGAGCGCCGTACCGACCTAATATCGCGGGCCTAATATTCGGGCGTGTCGCGCCTTGCGCGCCGTCCATCGAGGAGGGGGTCCAGACATGACCGACGTGGTCGCCTCCGGAACGCAGTCCGGGGGCACCGGCGGCCGCGGCTTCCTCGATGCGGTCCGGGCCCGGCGGGCGACGTTCGAGGCGGCGGCGCGGCGCGCCGAGGAGGAGCGCACGCTGCCCGCCGATGTGGTCGAGGTGCTGCGCGACGAGCGCCTGTTCTGGCTGAAGACGCCGCGCGAGCTGGGCGGCAGCGAGCTCGACCCGCTGGAGTTCTGCGACGTGCTCGAGGAGATCGCCTACTGCGACGCGTCCGCCGCCTGGACGACGATGGTCGGCAACGGGACCACTGGAACGCTCGCCGGCTGGCTGGCGGACGACGGCGTTCGCGAGATCTTCCCGGCGGGCGGGCGGCTGCCGATCTGCGCCGGGCAGTTCGTCGCCCGGGGCACGGCGGTGCCGGTCGACGACGGCTACCTGGTGACCGGGCGATGGAGCTTCTGCAGTGGCATCAACCATGCCGACTGGCTCGTCGGTGGCTGCAGGGTGCCGGGCAGCGCAGCCAATGAGACCGGAGACAAGGAGATCTTGGCGGTGGTCCCGAAGGACGCGGCCACGCTGCACGACACGTGGTACGTCTCGGGGCTGCAGGGCACCGGCAGCGGCGACTTCTCCCTCACCGAGGTGTTCGTGCCCGCCGGACGTACGCTCGACTGGCTCGGCGCGCCGCCGCAACGCGGGGGAGACCTGTTCAAGCTGCCCACGGTGCTGTTCGTGTCGAACGAGCTGAGCCCCGTCGCGGTCGGCGTCGCCCGCCGCGCCATCGACGACATGTACGCGTTGGCCAGCGCGACCGCCCGCCGGGTGGGCGGCGTTTCGTTGCGCGACCGCGCCGCCTTCCAGAAGGACATGAGCCGGGCGGAGTGCCGGATCCGGGCGGCCTCGCTGCTCTACCGCGACACGGTGAAGGAGGCCTGGACGACGGCCGGAGCGGGCGCCGAGCCGGACCCGGGTTTCATACCGCGGCAGCTCGCACGGCACACCCTCGTCGTCGAGGAATGCACGGACGTCGTAGTAAAGATCATCCGGTATGGCGGCGGTCGCGTGCTGGCGCTGGACCATCCGATGCAGCGGCACCTGCGCAACCTGACCGCGGCGATGCAGCACTTCTACATCTCCGACGAGAACTACGAGCTCGCGGGCAAGGCGCGGCTGGCCGAGTTCGACTAAGCAGGGGGCTCGACTAAGCAGGGGGCTCGACTAAGCAGGGGGCTCGACTAAGCGAGTAGTACTCGACGGTCAGGACTCGGCGGCCACGGTGTCCGGGGCGACGCCCAGCGGACGCAGCGCCGGCATCACGCCGGAGGCGAACAGCTCCGCGTTGGCGATCGTCCGCTCGTGCGGCATGTCGCCGATGTTGAACAGCCCGATGAGCTGCCCGAACCCGAGCTCGGCCTGTAGCTCGCCGAGCCGGTTGAGCACGGTGTCCGGGCTCCCGACGATCGCCTGCCCGCCGGCCAGCAGGTCCTCGTACGACATCTCGCGGAACGGCTTCATCCCCGACTTCAGCACGCCGCGCAGCGACGACGGCGACATGTACCCGGGCGGGTTGATGATCTCGGTTCCCTGCTTGAGTCCCTTGTAGAACAGCCACTCGATGTGCGGCCGGGCCTCGCGGTGCGCCTGCTCGTCGGTCGCGGCGACGTAGATCGGCACGGAGAACGCGATCTTCTCGGGGTCGGGCACCACGCCCAGCTCCTCGGCCGTCCGCCGGTACCCGTCGAACCAGCGCTTGATCAGGCGCGAGGGCGCGTACACCGACATGAAGGTATAGCCGCGCTCGGCGACGAACTTGATCGTCTCAGTGCTGCCGGCGCCCGGGATGTAGATCGGCGGGTGCGGCTGCTGCAGCGGCCGCGGCCAGAGGTTGACGTACCGGTACTCGTAGTTGGGGCTGATCCACTGGAACATCTCCTCCGATGTCCAGGCCTTGATGATCAGGTCGTGCGCCTCGTTGAACCGGTCGCGCGACCGCGTCGGGTTGATGCTGTGCGCGAAGTACTCCCAGCCGATCCCTCGTACGAACCCCGACACGATGCGGCCGTCGGTGAGGTGGTCGAGCATGGCGATCTCCTCCGCCACTCGCAGCGGGTTGCCGCGGATGCCGATCGCGTTGCCGAGCACCATGATCCGCGCCTTCTCGGTACGCCGGGAGAGCGCGGCCGCCATGAGGTTGGGCGAGGGCATCAGACCGTAGGCGGTCTGGTGGTGCTCGTTGACGGCGAGCCCGTCGAAACCGAGCCGCTCGGCGTACTCCAGCTCGTCGAGGTAGCGGTGATAGAGCCGGTGCCCGAGCTCGCGGTCGAAATGCTTACTGGGGAACGTGAGCGACGGTGAGGAGTACTTCTCGTCGAAGTCGTCCGGCAGGTACGGGTACGGCATCAGATGGAAGAACACGAATTTCATCGACGCGCTCCGTTCCGTGCGGCGTCCCGGTCGGTGTTCCGTGCGGCGTCCCTGCCGCTGTCACTGTCCCGGTCGCTGTCCCGGTCGCTGTCCCGGTCGGCACCCGCGAGGAAGTTGGTGGTGAGCTCGGCGAATTCGGCGGGACGCTCGAAGTACATGGCGTGGCCGCAGTCGTCGACCACGGCGAATTCGGCGTTCGGGATCTTCTCGGCGTACCGACGGCCGTGCGCGATCGGGATCAGCTTGTCGTTGGCCGGCCATACCACCAGCGTGGGCGCGGTGATGCGACGCAGCCGGCGCTCCAGCTTGGGGTTGTTCAGGAACGGGGTCCACGAGAACCGGGCGAGCGCGGTCATGTCGCGATAGATCCCCAGCACCATGTCGATGTCGGGCTCGGCCGGCATCGGCGGCGCCTTGCTGACGTCGTGGTAGAGCGTCTCGGCGATCTGTGGCGGCGTGAGGAAGAACGGGTCCGTGACCGGATGGTCCGGCAGCCGCAATCCGGCCGCGCTCAGCAGCACCAGCGAGCCGATGGCGTGCGGCGCGGCGACGGCCAGCTCGGCGGCGATCCAGCCGCCGAAGGAGCCCCCCACGACGTGCGGGCGGTCCAGCCCGAGCTGCTCGATGACGTCGAGGTAGTGGTAGACGAGGTCGTCGATGGCCTCCACCTCGGCGAGCTCGTCCGACTTGCCGAAGCCCGGGTGGTCGGGCGCGTACACCTCGAAGCGGCGCGCGAGCAGCTGGTGGAACTCCAGCCACTCCCCGGCCCCGCCCGCCGCGTGCAGGAAGAGCAGTGGCTCGCCCGCACCGCCGTGGAGCAGATGCACTCGGCCGCCCGGTACGTCCAGGTACTCCTCTGCCGGCGTGCCGATCTCGCTCGCGCTCGTCACCTCGGGACCTCCCGCGTTAGCGATACCCACCCCGAAAGCTAGGAGACCCGCGAGATCGCGACGAGCCACTTTCCGCACCATCGAGCCGGTTCCCGCAGCCCGCGCCCTTGACTTCCCCGCGGCGATGCACTGATCCTGCACCCACACGTCCGACGGTGGAGGTGGCGATGGGCGCGCCGTCAGTGCTCATGGGCGAGGAGTCGGTACCGGACGAAGAGATCAAACTCCCGCACCCCCGAGTGATCCGCACTGACGATCCGTACGAGGCGAGGATTCGCACACAGGAGTTCCTCGGCTGCTCCCACCGGATGACGGTGCTGGAGCCCGCCGATCCGTTCCTCGCCCGCATCCACTATCGATCGCTGTGCGACCTGGGCCTGATGTCGTCGGTCTACGGCCCGCCGGTGGAGATCGGCGTCTCCCCGCCGATCGACCTGGTGACCGTCAACTTCGTTTTCGGCGGCACGATGCTCATCGAGGACGGCGGCAGCAGCGCCATCTCCGACGACGACCATGCCGCCGCCTTCTGTTTCCACGAAGAACTGAACATGCGGTGGACCGCGGGACTCCGGCAGCTGATGCTCACCATCGACAAAACCCGCATCGAGCGCTACCTGCAGAACCTGCTGAACGAGCCGCTTCGCGAACCGCTGCGTTTCCAGTCCGCGATCGACCTGGCAGGCGCCGGCCAGGGGATCGTCGCGGCCGTCCAGACCCTGCGCCGGGCGCTCGAGCGGTGCGGCAAGGCCGGCCCGCCGCCGGTGCTCGCCACCGAGATCGAGCACGGCATCCTCACCGCGCTGCTCCTCGGGCAGCGGCACAACTACACCGAGGCCATCTTCTCCGCCCGGGCGCTGCCCGCCCCCCGAGTTGTCCGAAGGGTCGTCGAACTCATCGAGTCGGCTCCGGAGACCGCGTTCACCGTGGCCGACCTCGCGGAGTGCGCGGGCGTCAGCGAGCGCTCCCTGCACGCCGCGTTCCGCCGCCAGCTCGGCACCTCGCCCATGGCTTACGTACGGCGGCGGCGCCTCGAGCAGGCCCACGACGAACTGCTCCGCCTCGACCCGGCCCTGGGCGTCAAGGTCACCGATGTGGCACTGCGCTACGGGTTCGCCCACACCGGCAGATTCGCCGCGGCCTACCGCGCCCGGTTCGGCGAACCTCCGTCCGCCACCCTCCGCCGATAACCCAAGCTCATAGGGTTTTCACGTTGATATACGTACATACGCGCATGTTGCCGTCCGAATGTGGCCACATAGCTTCCTGCGGCATGACGGTAGATCCCACGGACGACCGGCCGGTCTACAAACAGCTCGCCGATCTGATCCGGGCGCAAATCCAGCAAGGCGAGCTGCGTCCCGGGCAGCGTATCCCGGCCGAACACGACTACGCGCAGGAGCAGCACATCTCGCGCGACTCGGTGCGCAAGGCGATGGCCATTCTGCGCAACGAAGGCCTGATCATCGTCGCACGCCGCGGCTCGCACGTGCGGAGCCGGGCCGATCTGACGGCCACGAACATCGACCAGGGCCGGATCTTCACACGCATGCCGACCGAGCCGGAACGGCGGCAACTGCAGATCGGCGAGGGCGTGCCGATCTTCGTTATCGAGCAAGACGATCAGGAGGACACGATCCTCCCCGGTGACCGAACGTTCATAGTGATCAAGAAGGACTGACTGGTCGGGGGAATCGAGAATGCTCCGCACGCCGGCCGGCAGGCGGACGCCATACTAGGTGAGCTATGACAAATCGGGGGAAGAGACACCACTTCGAACAAAGGTGAGCGTCATGCGCTTGCGGCCGGGTGTAGCGATTGACCTCGGTACGGTCAACACCCTTGTTAGCGTCGCCGGCCGTGGCCTGGCCGTCGAAGAACCCTCCGCGGTCGCCCTGGACCGGTCGACGGGCCGGGTGGCCGCCGTGGGCAAGTCCGCGAACGCGCTGGCGGGCAAGGAGCCCGTCGACGTCGAGGTGATCCATCCGTTGCGGGACGGGGTCATCGCCGATCTCGACGCGGCGACCGCGATGCTGCACGCGTTCCTGCGCCGGGCGCGTGTACGCGGCTGGCCGCTGCGCCCATACGCCGTGGTCTGCGTCCCGTCCGGGGCCACGGCGCTGGAGCGCCGGTCGATTCACGCCGCCCTGGGCACCCGCAGCCCGCGCTGCGCGGTGACTCTCGTCGACGAGCCGGTCGCCGCCGCGGCGGGCGCCGGCGTCGACCTCAAGGGGGGCGAGGGCGCCTTCGTCGTCGACGTGGGCGGCGGTACGACCGAGGTGGCGGTGGTGGCGGGCGGACGTGTCGTCCGCGCCCAGTCGCTGCGGCTCGGGGGCAACGCGATGGACGAGGCGATCGTCGACGCGGCGAAGTCGGAGCTGGGGCTGATCCTCGGCCGCAAGGCCGCCGGCCGGCTGAAGATCACGCTGGGTCTGACGGGCGGCGAAGCGGGCTACGCGGAGGCGGTCGGCGTGGACGCCGCCCGCCGCGCGCCGAAGGTCGTGGACGTACCGGCCAAGCTGGTGGCGGGGGCGCTCGAGCACCCGATCAACACGATCGTGGCGGCGGTCGAGGAGATGCTGTCCGACATCCCGCCGGACCTGGCCGAAGATGTCGTACGAGGGAAAATCCGGCTTGCGGGCGGCGGGGCCCTGCTGCTCGGCCTGGCGAGCAAGATCGAGACTTCGGCGGGCATCCCCACCCTTGTGGTGGACGACCCGCTCCGCTGTGTCGTACGGGGGGCGGCCGAGATCCTCGAGCACGGCGGCGGCATCGTCGGTCCCGGCGCGGCCAGGATGCCCAAGCAGCCCGCATAATCCGTCCGCGGCGGATTACTCGGCGTCCTCGTCGTGCGCCGGGCCGGCGTCGTGAGCGAGCAGGGCGATCTGGACGCGGTTGTTGAGGTCGAGCTTGGTCAGGATCCGGGAGATGTGCGTCTTCACGATCGGGACGCTGAGGTAGAGGGCCGCGCCGATCTCGGCGTTGGTCTTGCCCTCGCCAACCGCGATGGCGATCTCGCGCTCGCGGTCGTTGAGCAGCGCCAGCCGGTCCCTGGCCTGGGTACGCCGTACATCGTCGCTGGAGTCGGCGACGCGTTCGATGAGCCGTCGCGTCACGGACGATCCGGTAGGCGGTGCGGCCCACGCCTTCTGGCACCGTGCCGGAGGCCTCCGCGCGCAGGCCCACCAGCGTCGCGACCGAAGTCGATCCGGTTCGATACCTTCGGCGACCGGCGCGCCGCGCTCGGCGACCTGGTCGAGGCGACCCCAGGATCCCGATACGGTCAGGAGGTGACAAACCGCCTTGAAGGGAGCGGCGCGGTGCTACACGCCTTTGTCTACAACGAGGTCGCGGTCCTGGTTCGGCACTGGTTCGAGGTCGGTCTCAAGGACAGTCATCTGGAGCACGGCACGCGCGTTGAGCTGCGCCTGCTCGCGCCGGAGCCGCTCCGCGGCACGGAGTCGGCCGCGCAGAAGATCGTGGCCGATCAGCCGGTGTGGCGGGCGGACCTGTTCGACCGCATCGACGGCACTCCCGGTGCGTTCGAGGCGGCCCACTACCACCCGTACTTCCTCGGCGTCGAGCCGTGTGAGCGGCACTGGGCCGACGAGGTCAAGGCCACCCCGTGGGACTGGCTGCACCGCCGGCTGTCCGATGTGCCCGACATCGCCGCGGCCGGAGGCGTACAGCTCAAGGACCCGGACACCGAGCGGGCGCAGGTGGCGGCCGACGCGGACGCCATCGTCGCCGTCGCGCAGAGCCGGGCCGCGACGCGCTGCGACTCCACGGAGCGGTGCTTCGAGTGGACCCGTGACGCGGCGTCCACCGTGCGGCGCATGCTCGACCTGCTCAGCCAGCCCGAGCTCCTGGATCGCGACCGCACCGCCCCCTGGCTCGCCTGAGCGCTCGCTCGGGGGAAGCACCGGGCGGGTCGAAGAGGTCGGGGAGGGGGTGGGATAGTTCGACTCCGGCGGCGAATCTCCCCAGGGATGCGTGATGGACGACGCGATGGAGCACAAGGTCGGCCTGCGGCACGAACAGGTTGTCTTCCGTAAGGACAGGCAGCGGCTCCAGGACCGCATCGCCGACAAGATCACCGCCTTCGCGGGCTCGATGCTCTTCGTCTACCTGCACGTCGTCTGGTTCACGATCTGGATCGTGCTGAGCGTCGCGGGCGTGCGGTTCGACCCGTTCCCGTACGGGCTGCTGACGCTGATCGTCTCGCTCGAAGCGATCTTCCTGTCGACGTTCGTCATGATCGGGCAGAACCGGCAGGCCGACGTGCAACGAGCCAAGGCCGACCACGACTTCGTCGAGCAGGAGCTCGAGCTCAAGACGAACACCGAGCTGACCCGCGACATCCACGCGCTCGCCGCCGAGATCAACCGGCGGCTCGGCACCACCCCGCCGCCGCCGGCCGAGGACGCGGACGCCGTTCCTCCACGGGGCTGAGCCTCGTGACCGGCCCACGATCGCGGCCCGCGCACACGGCGGCCGCCGTCACCTGGCGGTGGCTGCGCGGAACCGGAGCTGTGGTGGTCGCGATCGCCGCTGTCGAGTACGGGGTCATCCCGTTCCTCGTGCACGCGCGCACAGAGCTGTCGCTCCTCGGACAGGTGTCATGGCAGCTCCTGGTGGCTGCTGTCGTCTTGGAGTCTGCGTCCCGGGCTGCCTACACACAGCTGACGCAAACCCTGATCGGCAGCTCGACTCGCCTCAGCTTCGGGACTCAGTGGCGGATCGACCTGGTC
>DATBKU010000137.1:0-53060 GCA_036555725.1 Streptosporangiaceae bacterium
GTGGCCGACCCAGTAAGGTCGGCCACGGCGGCGGTGCTGGTTACACCGCGCGACGTACGGGGTTCCACGAGGGGACGGGAAGCGTTTTCCCAGGCAACCGCACGGATGGAGCGCAATGACGGACGGTGGACTCAGTACGGACGATCTCGCGGACATGGCCGGATCTGGCCTCCGGCTGGAGATCGACGGCGCAGTGGCGACGATCACCTTGATCCGGCCCGAGCGGCGCAACGCACAGACGCCCGGGATGTGGCGGGCGCTCGCCCGCATCGGCGACACCCTCCCCGAGCGCGTGCGGGTCGTCGTCCTGCGCGGTGCGGGCCCGTCGTTCTCCTCCGGCATCGACCTACGTACGTTCACGCCCGAGGGGGTTCCGGGCGAGGAGCCCGCGCTCTCGCCGGACGCGCCACCCGACGAGGCGGAGAAGACGATCGCGGGCTACCAGCGCGCGTTCATGTGGCTGCGCCGCCCGGCGATCGTGTCGATCGCGGCGGTGCAGGGCCACGCGATCGGCGCCGGGTTCCAGCTGGCGCTGGCCTGTGACCTGCGCATCGTCACCGAGGACGCGTCGTTCTGCATGAAGGAGCCCGCGCTGGGCCTGGTCCCCGATCTGACCGGCACCAAGCCGCTCGTCGACTCCGTCGGGCTGGCCCGGGCCGTCGAGATCTGTATGACGGTCCGTACCGTCTCGGCCGACGAGGCCCGCGAGCTGGGTATCGCGCAGGCCGTCGTGCCCGCCGCCGAGCTCGACGACGCCGTGCGCGACCTGGCCGCGGCGGTTCTCCAGGTGGACCGCGGGGCCGCCGCGGCCACCAAGAGCCTGCTCCAGCAGGCCGTCGGCAACTCGCTCGAGGAGCAGGCGGCCGCCGAGCGCCAGGCCCAGCTCGACCGCCTGCGCGCCCTCGCCGCCCGGACCTGACGACGGCCGCCATCCTCGGCCGCCGACGTTCAGCTCAGGCGATCGGCAGCCGGATCTCGCTGACGCCCGGCTGGACCTTGACGAGGGTGCCGGCCGGATAGCGCAGCGTGTAGTCGTAGTCGGTCGACAGCACCACCACGCCGATGCGGTGCCCGGCCTTGAAGACGTAGTCGTTGGGCTGCATGTCCCAGTGGAACGAGTACATCTTGCCGGCCGTGATCGGCTCAGTGCGGCTCGGATCGTGCCGGTTCCGTACGTCCAGCCAGCCACGTGTGACGATCTTGAACGGCGCGGTCTCGGTCACGAGCGCCTGCCGCGTCGTGCAGCCGGTGTCCCCGGTCACCCCGGGGCCGTAACAGAACTGCTCGCCCGTGCTGACCAGCGCGCCGGTCGGCCGGGTGTCGGTGCCGTAGTCGACGAGCAGTGCCGTGAGGAACGGCGACCGGCCGTCGAGGGAGGCGCGTACCGACACCGTGGGCGTGCCGTTCATCCGGAGTGCATGGGTGAGCTCCGGCGTCAGGTAGGCGAGCCGGTTCGGGTCGGCAGCCGTCCAGTTGCCGGCCAGTTGGTCGGCCGTACGGGTCTTCTGGTCGACGAACGACTGCGCTGCGCCGTGGCGGGGCCGAGCGGCGAGCTCGCCGGGCTGTCCGGCTCCCGACGTCGCGTTGAGGTGCAGGGCCGTCGTCTTCGTGCCCGGCTCGGGCCAGTCGCTGTGCTGCTCCCAGACGCCGGGCGCCCGCTCGATGTCGACACGCGGCTCGCGCATGATGCCGTTCTGGATGCCGTACAGCCAGTAGTCGAACCAGTGGTGCAGCTGGCGCAGCCATTCCTCGGCCCGCCACCGGAACGGCGTGGCGTGCGCGGCCTGATGCAGCCAGAGCTTGCGCGGCACGTGGTACTTGGCCAGCGCGTTCCACCACTGCACGGAGTGCTTGGTCTTCACGTTCCAGTCGTTGAGGCCGTGCACGACGAAGACGCTGGCCTTGATGTTCTTGGCGTCGTTGACGTAGTTGCGCTCGTCCCACAGCGGGCTGTAGTCGCCGGTCACGCGGTCCTGGGTGGCCTCGAGGTTATCGATGACCTGTTTGCAGATCTCCCGGTCCGCGCGCGTGTAGACGTACTTGGCCAGCACATCGAGGTCCTCGCCCTGGAAGGTGCCGGGCGCGACGACCCCGCCGTTGGCGCGGTAGTAGTCGTACCACGACGAGATGCCCGCGATCGGCACGATCGTCTTCAGCCCCTTGACCCCGGTGGTGGCGACCGCGTTCGGCAGCGTCCCGTTGTACGACTGGCCGATCATGGCCACGTTCCCCGTCGACCAGCTCTTCGCGGAGATCGGGGCACCGGTGAGGTCCCAGCCGCGGGCCCGGCCGTTGAGCCAGTCCACGGCCGCCTTGATGCCGAGCGTCTCGTTGCGCCCGCCCGAGGTCGGGCAGCCGGTCGAGCCGCCCGTACCGAGGCTGTCGACGTCGGCCACCGCGTAGCCGCGCGGGAGGAAGTAGTTGTCGTAGATGTTCGGGAACGCCGGGGCCTCGGCAGTCGCCTCGAACTCGCCGAGGTTCTTGTCGACGTTGCGCGCGCTCAGCGCCGCGAGGCCGTCGTCGATGTCGACGTCGTGGTTCTGTACGTCGTTGCCGCCCGCCCAGTACGGGCTGGGCTCGACGATAGACGGCACCTTCAGCCCCTGGTCGGTCTCCTTGGGGCGCAGGATCCGCATCTCGACCTGGTCGCGGACGCCGTCGTGGTCGCTGTCGACCGTGGTCTCGATGTGCACGGTCTGGAAGATGGCATCCGCTCGGGAGAAGATCGGCTGCGTCTCGCCGCCCTCGACCTTGATGTGCGGGCGGGCGGTCGCGGTCGCGGCGGGTACGCCGGTGGCGGCGATAAGCGCGGTCGCCAGGGTCAGCGCACCGAGGCGCCGGGCCGGCAGGCTGTGAGTGGGTCCGCCATGGGTGCGTCGTCGCATCGGAGGCTCCACGGGATCGGCGGGGTTGGCAGGGATAGCGCTTACATCTCATCTATCCGGACATCTTCTGACAAGGCCCAATAACTCAGCGCATCCTGGTCGTCGCGCTTTCCTTTCGTTCAGCGAGGGTTCACCGCGAGCGAAACTGGGAAGCGGACCCCGCGCCGCGCGGTTGTCGCCTGGTGCGGGATGTTTACATGATTACGTCAAGGGTCGAACCTCGATCGCACGCAGGAGGCCACGGTGGGAATGCCGGGCATGCCATGGCAGGTAATGGCGTCCTTCCGCCGGGACGACTCGGTAACCCAGCAGAAGCTGAAGCCCGGGACCGTCAAGCGGATCGCCGGCTACGCCCGCAAATACGTCCGTGAGCTGGTGCTCTTCCTCGGGCTGAACGCCATCGCCGCCGTGATCGTGGTGGCCAACCCGCTGCTGCTCAAGGCGATCATCGACAAGGGGATCCTCCCGAAGAACGCCTCGGTCGTGATCTGGCTCGCGGTCGCCGTCGCGACGCTGGCCATCTTCGAAGCTGTCATCGGCCTGGCCCAGCGGTGGTATTCGGCCCGCGTCGGCGAGGGGCTGATCTACGACCTGCGCACCGAGGTGTTCGCGCACGTCCAACGGCAGCCGGTCGCCTTCTTCATGCGGGCCCAGACCGGCTCACTGATCAGCCGGTTGAACAGCGACGTGATCGGCGCCCAGCGGGCGCTCACCACCACGCTGTCGTCGGTCGTGTCCAACGTGATCAGCCTGATCCTCGTGCTCATCACGATGTTCTGGCTGTCGTGGCAGGTCACGTTGATCGCACTGGTGCTGCTGCCGATCTTCATCATCCCGGCCAAGATGGTCGGCAAGCGGCTGCAGCGGATCAGCCGCGAGCAGATGATCCTCGACGCCGAGATGAGCTCGCTCATGACCGAGCGGTTCAACGTCGCCGGCGCGATGCTGGCCAAGCTGTACGGACGGCCCGCCGAGGAGTCGGAGCTGTTCGCCGAGCGGGCCTCGCGGGTGCGCGACATCGGCATCACCGGAGCGATGTACGGACGGGTCTTCTTCACCGCGCTGACCCTCGTGGCCTCGCTCGCCACTGCCATGGTGTACGGCGTCGGCGGGGTGCTCGCCGTCGACGGCACCTTCCAGCTCGGCACGCTGATCGCGCTGGCCACGCTGCTGACCAGGATGTACGGACCGTTGACCGCGCTGTCCAACGTGCAGGTCGACGTGATGACCGCGCTGGTGAGCTTCGACCGGGTCTTCGAGGTGCTCGACCTCAAGCCCATGATCGACGACGGCCCGGACGCGCGGCCGTTCACCGCCGGCGGCGTCGCGCCCGCGATCGAGTTCGACCATGTGTCGTTCAGCTACCCGGCGGCCGAGGACGTCTCGCTCGCCTCGCTGGAGTCGATCGCCCGTACGGACAGCGCGCCCAGCCGCGAGGTGCTCCGCGACGTGTCCTTCACCGCCGCGCCGGGAGGCCTGCTCGCCCTGGTCGGGCCGTCGGGCGCCGGCAAGACGACCATCACCCACCTCGTGTCCCGGCTGTACGACGTGTCTGAGGGGGCCGTCCGGATCGACGGTCACGACATACGGGACATCACACTGGAGTCACTGCGGGACACCGTCGGCGTGGTGACGCAGGACGCGCACCTGTACCACGACTCGATCCGGGCCAACCTCGAGTACGCCAGGCCCGGCGCCACCGAGGAGGAGCTCGTCGCGGCACTGCGGGCCGCGCAGATCTGGAACATGATCGAGTCGCTGCCGGACGGCCTGGACACCGTCGTCGGCGACCGCGGCTACCGGATGTCCGGGGGCGAGAAGCAACGGCTGGCCATCGCCCGGCTGCTGCTCAAGTCGCCGGGCGTCGTGGTCCTCGACGAGGCCACCGCACACCTCGACTCGGAGTCCGAGGTGGCGATCCAGCAGGCGCTGAAGACCGCCCTGGCCGGCCGTACGTCCATCGTCATCGCGCACCGGCTGTCCACGATCAGGGAGGCCGACCAGATCCTCGTGGTCGACGACGGGCGCGTGGTCGAGCGCGGACGGCACGATGAGCTGCTCGATGCCGGCGGTCTCTACGCCGAGCTGTACCGCACCCAGTTCGCCCGTCAAGAGAGCGCGATCCCAGCGTCGTAATTCGGCGACCGCACAGTTGACGTCGCCTTCGATGCCATTGTGAGAGAGCGCTCTCTAAACGGCCACGAGTGGCCGCGTGAAGATCTTGACGCGGCTCGCCGGTGGTCGTTGACTCTCAGCGAGGCGATCCCCCGCTCCAAGCACATCGCCCGTTTTGCCGTCCCCTCACCCACCCCGACGGGAGTGGCTCATGACACGCATCCCCATATCCCCGCCCATGAGCAGGGCGGTCCGCCTCGGGGTCGCCGCGGTGCTGGCGTTGGCCGCGCTGACGATCGGCACGACGGCGGCCACGGCACAGTCTCGACTGCCCACCTACCGCGTCGCCTCGGCCCCCGTGGGCGACCGAGTATCCGACCTGGTCAAGCGGATGACCCTGGAGGAGAAGGTCGGTCAGATGGCCACCTTCAACATCACCGGCATCCAGGGCGACTGCGAATGGTCCGGCGGCGCGCTGAACGAGACCTGCATGCAGCAGACCTTCGTCGACTCCAAGATCGGAAACATGCTCTCCGGCGGCGGCGCCACGCCGCCCACGAACACGCCCCAGGCCTGGGCGGAGATGGTCAACGCCGTCCAGAAGTACGCCCTCGACCACAGCCGCCTGCACATCCCGATCACGTACGGCGTCGACGCCGTGCACGGGCACAACAACGTGCTGGGCGCCACCAAGTTCCAGCAGCAGATCGGGCTCGGCGCGACGTGGGACGCGCAGCTGACCGGGCTGATCGGTGAGTCGACCGGAAAGGTCGTCAAGGCGACCGGCCCGCAGTGGAACTACTCGCCGGTGCTCGAGGTGTCCCGCGACACCCGCTGGGGTCGCTACTACGAGACCTACTCCGAGGACCCGTACCTCGCCTCGGCGCTCGGCTCCCCCTACATCCAGGGCGTACAGAAGAGCGGCCAGGTCACCGCGACCGACAAGCACTTCGCCGGATACTCCGAGCCGTTCAACGGCCATGACCGGGTGCCGGCCGACGTGTCCCAGCGCTACCTGCAGGACACGCTGCTGCCGCCGTACAAGGCCGGGGTCGACTCCGGCGCGATGACCGTGATGGCCAACTCCGGCGCGGTCAACGGCGTCCCGGCGACGGCCTCGCACTACCTGCTCACGGACGTGCTCCGCGACCAGTGGGGCTTCAAGGGCGTCGTGGTCAGCGACTGGGACGACGTGCTCAGCCTGCAGACCCGGTACCACCTGGCCGACAACTACGCCGACGCCGCCGCCCTCGCCGTCAACGCGGGCGTCGACATGGCGATGCTGCCGCCGACCGACAACGGGCAGTTCCCGGCCGCGCTGCTGCAGGCCGCGAAGGCCCACAAGGTGTCGGGCAAGCGGATCGACCAGGCCGTGAGCCGGATCCTCACGCTGAAGTTCAGGCTCGGCCTGTTCGACCACCCCTACGTGGACGCCTCCAAGGCCGACGCCACGGTGCTCGGCGCCGACAAGGACCTCGCGGTCCGCGCGGCCACCGAGTCGCAGGTGCTGCTCAAGAACGACGGCAACGTGCTGCCGCTGTCGACCGGCATCGGCAAGGTCGTCGTCGCCGGGCCGAGCGCCGACTCGGTCGCCAACCAGGATGGCGGCTGGACGATCGGCTGGCAGGGCATCCCGGACGGGTCGACCGAGCCGGGCGTGACCGTGTACGAAGGCGTACGCGACCTGCTCGGCGCCGGCAAGGTCGACCTGGCGACGAACACCGCCGACGCCGTCAGCAAGACCAACGGCGCCGACGCGGCCATCGTGGCGGTCGGCGAGAAGCCGGGCGCGGAGGGCCTGAACGACTCGGAGAACCCGGCGCTCGCCGCCGACCAGCAGGACCTCATCGACGCGCTGCAGGCGACCGGCAAGCCGGTCATCGTCGTGGTCATCGCCAGCCGTCCGCTGGTGCTCGGCCGCGCCGCCGATGCCAAGCAGCTGATCGCGGCCTGGCTGCCGGGCAGCGAGGCAGGTACGGCCGTGGCGAACGTCATCTTCGGCAAGGCCAACCCGAGCGGCCGGCTGCCGGTCTCGTGGCCCAAGACCGCGGGCGACGAGCCGATGTACTACCAGCAGCTGAACGGCACGAACGGCGGCGACAGCTCCGGCTACGACCCGCAGTTCCCGTTCGGTGCGGGCCTGTCGTACACCACGTACGCGGTGCAGAGCGTCTCCGGGCCCGCCTCGGTCTCGCGCAATGGCAGCGTGAAGGTCAATGTGACGGTGGCCAACACCGGCTCCCGGGACGGCGACATGGTGGTGCCGGTCTACGCCCAGCAGCCGGTCAGCCCGATCCTGGTGCCGCCGAACCGGCTGGTCGCCTTCACCCGGGTCTCGCTGAAGGCCGGCGAGACCAAGACCGTGTCGCTGTCGTTCCCGATGTCGCGGCTCGCCGTGACCAAGGGCGACGTCAACGGCTCGGGCACGCAGGTGGTGCTACCCGGCGCTTACAAGATCGTCGCCGGTGACAAGTCCGCCGACCTGACCGTCCGGTAAACCCGACCGTCCCTTAGGAACGAACATGCGGTGGCTCTCCCGGGAGCCACCGCATGATGCTATGGCCCGTCAGCCGGCCGACGGCTGGTAGCCGAGCCGGCGCAGTTCGGTGCCGGCGATCCGTTCCACCTGCGTGATCTGCTTGCGGCTGAGCCGGTCACGCCACGACCCGACACCGCCCTCCCCGATGCCCGCCAGCGCCACCTTCGAGACCGGGGTGCCCAGGTAGCCGGCGATCTGGTCGATCATCTTGGCGGGCTTGGCCACGAGGTCTTCGTACCGGACGGTGAACAGCTGGTCTTCCGGGGTCTGGGCGCGCAGCTTGGCGCTCAGCCGTACCGAGCCGCGCCAGCGCAGCGCGCACTTCACCGCGACCGCGGCGGTGGACCAGCGGCCGCGCTCGGTCAGGTCCTCGACGCCGAGGAACGGATTGGGGAAGACCTCGTCGAGGTTGGCGAACCCGGGCCGGAACCAGGCCAGGCACTGCTCGTCGTCGAGCATGTCGGCCACGACGTCTCGGCCGTCCCTGATGATCTGCAGCAGCTGGGCGTCGGGGAACGCGTCGAACAGCACGTCGACGCTGTAGAGCAGGTCGGGCGAGGCGTCGGCGTACCGGTGCGTGCCGCGGGTGTCCTCGACGCACGGGCCTGGGGCGGCGAAGCCGCCGAGGTCCCGGCACTCCTGCGGGCACTCCAGGCAGGCGCGCGGCGAGATCTGCCACGCCTGGGCGAACGCGTCGCGCAGGACGCGGGCCGCTCCTTGGCCTCTGTCGGCGGCGATCGATGGCCGCCGCGCGAAGGCGTACGTCACCTTTAGCACGCCCACCCGGCCCATCGTCAGGTGGAAGCCGGCGGACCGTTTGACGGCACGCGCCAGCAAGTCCGTGCCGGAATGCGGAGCCCCCACGATAAAGACCGGGCGCCGGACCTTGGTGCCGTTGATCACCAGGATGTGCGGTGCTGACCTCGCTGCCCTCATGATTGCTACTCAGTGTGGCACCCACCGGCACCGATATGCATGTCAGACATTGCTGATCTAGTCTCGAGCGCATGACGGTGACGCTTCGCGAGCGACTCGGCGAGGTGAGCTCGATCACAGTGCTGACCGGCGCCGGCATCTCGACCGACAGCGGCATTCCGGACTTCCGCGGGCCCCAGGGGGTGTGGACCAAGGATCCGACGGCGGCCGCGATGGCGACGATCGACACCTACGTGTCCGACCCGGAGGTGCGCCGGCGCGCCTGGCGGTCGCGGCGCGACCACCCGGCATGGCACGCCGAGCCCAACGGCGCGCACACCGCGCTGGCCGACCTGGAAAGAGCCGGGTTGCTCCGCGCGATCGTCACCCAGAACGTCGACGGGCTGCACCAGCGGGCCGGGTCGAGCCGCGAGAAGGTCATCGAGATCCACGGCACGATGCGCGACGCCGTCTGCCTGACGTGCGGCATCCGTACGCCCATGCCCGAGGTGCTGGAGCGTGTCGACGCGGGCGAGGACGACCCGCCCTGCCTGGCCTGCGGCGGCATCCAGAAGTCGGCGACGATCTCGTTCGGGCAGTCGCTCGAACGAGAAGTTCTCGACGCCGCGATCGCCGCCGCCCGCGAATGTGACCTGTTCGTGGCCGTCGGCACGTCGCTGACCGTCCACCCGGCGGCCGGGCTGTGCCTGGAGGCCGCGGAGCACGATGCCCTGCTGGTGATCCTCAACGCGCAGGAGACGCCATACGACCAGCTCGCCGACGCAGTGCTGCGCGGCCCGGTCGGCGAGACGCTGCCGGACCTCGTCAAGCTCGCCACCCGCACCCGGTCATTCGGGGTCGACTAGGCGGATCCGGACCGCCCGGAAGCGGCGCGGAGTTTCCCTGAGCACCGCCAGCCGAGGGTCGGGGACAGTGAGGAACCGGTCGACCGCGAGCGCGAACAGCGGCGCCAGCCTGGCGTCGGCGCGCAGCCGGTCGGCGGCGCGGCGGTCGCCGCCGAATACGACCGCGTCGAGGCGGCCGGCGTACGGCCCGAGAACGGCCGCGGCGGTGGCGGCCGCGGCGCCCAGCGCCTCCCTGGCCTGCTTGTCGCGGCGCCGGGCGAATCGATGCTGCGACCAGCCACCGGCGGCGCTGCGGCCGTGCACCAGCCGGGAGCCCACCTTCGACGCCAGCAGTCGCTCCCCCTCGAACACGCCGACGGCGTAGCCGCCGAGCCGGACGAGGATGACCCCGACGAGCCGGTCGGCGGCGGCGTGTGCGGCGACGGCCCTGGTCGCGTGGTCGTCGGTGTCGTCGGCGGTGTCGTCGGCGGCGGCGGCGAGTGGCGGGAACGGCACGTGGCATTCGGCGACCGCGCCGTCCGGGGCGGAGTACCGGACGACCTCGGGGTTACGGTCGATCTCCAGTGGCGCGCCGTGGCGCTCGGCGAAGCCGGCCAGCCAGCGGGCGAGTCGCTCTGGGGCCACCTCCAGCCAGCGGCCGCCACCGGCTGCGAGCTGCCCTGACGCCACGCGCCAACGCTATCGGGACCTCGCGCGCCGGATCTGTAATCCGGCCCCGCACATGCGGAAGGATGTGAGCCATGTGGATCACGCCCGAACGTCGCCGCATGCGGCATTGGCTCGTGCCCGTGCTCGTCGCTCTCGTCGGAGTGGCTCTGGCGATCACGCTTTTCGTCCGCGACCGTACGGGCTCCGCGGTGGCCACCCTCGCGGTGCTGGCCGGCTACGCGGCACTGCTCGCCTTCCGCGGCAGCGAGCCGGCGCTGCCGATCAGCGACGCCTTCGGCACGGGCCGGCGGGCCACATTGCATTTGCGGGCGGCCGCCATGACCGGCGATGTACTCGTCGCGGCCATCGTCGGCGCGCTGGTCGTCCAGGCGCTGCGCGGCGCCGCCATCGGCCCGCTCGCCTGGCTGGCCGGGCTGGCCGGAGTGACGTACGTGCTGTCACTGCTGTTGGTGGACGCCGGGCCGTGAAGGCCCAGCCGTGGCAATGCCGCACACGGTGGAGATCGGCCGCTGCATCGGGGTCGTCCGGGTGGGCCGACCCGATCCGCAGCGTCATGCCCTGACCGGTCAGACGTTGAAGCCGAGGGCGCGCAGCTGTTCGCGGCCGTCCTCGGTGATCTTGTCCGGCCCCCACGGCGGCAGCCAGACCCAGTTGATCTTGACGTCCTTGACGAGCCCCTCCAGCGCGCTGTGCGCCTGATCCTCGATCACGTCGGTGAGCGGGCAGGCCGCGCTGGTCAGGGTCATGTCCAGCGTCACAGTCTGGTCGTCGGAGATGTCGACGCCGTACACCAGGCCGAGGTCGACGACGTTGATGCCGAGCTCGGGGTCGACGACATCCTTCATCGCCTCGAGAACGTCGTCCTGGGCGATCGCGGTCTCACTCATCGAGCGTCTCCAAGGGCTCGGGCGGTGGCGTCCTTCCAGGCCATCCAGGACAGCAGGGCGCACTTGATGCGGGCGGGGTACTTCGAGACGCCGGTGAAGGCGACGGCGTCCTCGAGCACGTCTTCGTCGGGCGACCCGATCTCGATAGACATAGTGCCGCGCGACTGCATCAGGGCGAGGAAGAGGTCGTAGACCTCCATCGCCTCCTTGACGGTCTTGCCGATGACGAGGTCGCTCAGCACGGAGGCGCTGGCCTGGCTGATCGAACAGCCCAGGGCGTCGTAGGAGAGGTCGGTGACACGGGCCGCGTCGTCGCTCCCGTCGAGCCGCACGCGCAGCGTCACTTCGTCGCCGCAGGTGGGGTTGACATGGTGCACCTCAGCGTCGTACGGCTCCCGCAGCCCCTTGTGGTGCGGGTTGCGGTAGTGGTCCAGGATGATCTCCTGATACATCGACTGAAGTTGCATCACAGCCCTCCCAACGTCCGGTGCAACGTCACGGGGTGCCGAAGAATTTCTGCGCCTGCCGCAGCCCCTCGACGAGCGCATCGAGCTCTTCCCGCGTGTTGTACAGGTAGAGCGACGCCCGGGTGCTGGCGTTGATGCCGAATCGGCGGTGCAGCGGACGGGCGCAGTGGTGACCGGCCCGTACGGCCACACCGCCCGCGTCGAGCACCTGGCTCACGTCGTGCGGGTGGATCTCCCGGCCGTCGCCGCCGGTGAGCGTGAACGAGATGGCGGTGCCGCGGTCCGTGGCGTCGAGCGGCCCCAGGATGCGCAGGCCCTCGATGCCCCGAAGGGCCTCCAGGCCGTATGTGAGCAGGTCCTTCTCGTGCGCCCGTACGGCGTCGAGTCCGACGCCGGAGACGTAGTCGATCGCGGCGGCCAGGCCGACGGCCTCGGCGATCGGCATGGTGCCGGCCTCGAACTTGTGCGGCGGCGGGGCGTACGTCGACCGCTCCATCCAGACGGTCTCGATCATCTCGCCCCCGCCGAGGAACGGCGGCAGCGTCTCAAGCAGCTCGCGGCGGCCCCACAGCACGCCGATGCCGGTCGGGCCGCACAGCTTGTGCGCGGTGAAGCCGTAGAAGTCGGCGCCGAGGTCCTGGACGTTCACCGGCATGTGCGGCACGGCCTGAGCGCCGTCGACGACGACCAGCGCCCCGACGGCATGGGCCTTCGCCGCGACCTCCCGTACGGGGTTGATCGTGCCGAGCACGTTGGACTGGTGCGCCAGTGCGACGACCTTCGTCCGCTCGTTGATCAGCTCGTCGGTATCGGACAGATCGAGCCGTCCGTCGTCGGTCACCCCGAACCACCGGAGCGTCGCGCCGGTGCGCTGCGCGAGCAGCTGCCACGGCACGATGTTCGAGTGATGCTCCATCTCGGTGATGACGATCTCGTCGCCGGGGCCGACCCGGAACCGCTCCGCCTCGGGCCCCGCGGTCGCCGCGTTCCCCATGGCGTACGCGACGAGGTTGAGGCCCTCGGAGATGTTCTTGGTGAAGACGACCTCGGACTCATCCAGGGCGCCGATGAAGCCGGCGACCTTGATGCGGGCGCCCTCGTACGCCTCCGTCGCCTCCTCGCCCAGCTGGTGCGTGGCCCGGTGGATGTTGGCGTTGTGCCGGGCGTAGTAGTCGTCGATCGCGTCGATGACCTGCTGCGGCTTCTGAGAGGTGTTCGCGCTGTCGAGATAGACCAGCGGCCGTCCGTCGCGGACGGTGCGCGTCAGGATCGGGAAGTCCTTCCGGATCCGGTCGGCGTCGAAAGTCACGATGTTGCGCCTGCCTTCACGAACGCCTTCACGAACTTCTCGTACCCCTCGGCCTCGAGCTGCTCGGCGAGGTCCGGGCCGCCCTCCTCGACGATCCGGCCGCCGGCGAAGACGTGCACGTACTCCGGCTTCACGTAACGGAGGATCCGGGTGTAGTGCGTGATCAGCAGCACGCCGGTCTCGTCCGACCGGAACTTGTTGATCCCCTCGGAGACGACCTTGAGCGCATCGATGTCGAGGCCGGAGTCGGTCTCGTCGAGCACCGCGATCTTCGGCTTGAGCAGCTCCAGCTGCAGGATCTCGTGCCGCTTCTTCTCGCCGCCGGAGAACCCCTCGTTGAGGTTGCGCTGCGCGAAGGACTGCTCGATCTGCAGGTCGTCCATAGCGGTCCGCAGGTCCTTGGCGAACTCGCGCAGCTTCGGCGCCTCGCCCCGGACGGCGGTGACGGCGCTGCGCAGGAAGTTCGACACCGACACCCCCGGCACCTCGACGGGGTACTGCATGGCCAGGAACAGACCGGCGCGGGCCCGCTCGTCGACGGTCATGCTCAGCACGTCCTCGCCGTCGAGCAGCACCTCGCCGCGCGTCACGTCGTACTTCGGGTGCCCGGCGACCGCGTACGCCAGGGTGGACTTGCCGGAACCGTTCGGGCCCATGATCGCGTGTGTCTCGCCGGCCCGCACCGTCAGGTTGACGCCGCGCAGGATCTCCTTGTCCTCGACGGCGACGTGCAGGTCGCGGATCTCAAGCGTGGCCATATGTGTCACTCCTGAACGAGCGAGACGAAAACGTCATCGCCCTCGATCTTTACTCGGTAAGTGGGAACCGCCTGAGTGGCAGGCGGGTTGGTCGGCTTTCCGGTGCGCAGGTCGAAGCACGACCCATGCAGCCAGCACTCGATGGTGTGGTCGTAGATCTCGCCCTCGCTCAGCGCCACCTCGGCGTGCGAGCACACGTCGCGCAGGGCGTAGACGTCGTCGCCGGTGCGGACGATCGCGACCGGGGTGTCGTCGACCTCCACGCCGAGCGCCCCCTCGTCCGGGACGTCGCTCAGCGCGCAGACCTTGACAAAGGTCACAGTGCCTCCCGCTCGCTCCGACAGCACCGCGCGCTCATGAGTCGAGCTCCTTTTGGATCGCGGCCTCGACCTGCTCGCGGACCTCGGGCACTTCGATCCTGGCGATCAGCTGGCCGAGGAAGCCCCGTACGACCATGCGGCGTGCCTGGTCGTACGGGATGCCGCGGGCCTGCAGGTAGAACAGGTGCTGGTCGTCGAGGCGGCCGGATGCCGACGCGTGCCCGGCGCCCACGACCTCGCCGGTCAGGATCTCGAGGTTCGGCACGGAGTCGACCCGCGTGCCGTCGGTGAGCACGAGGTTGCGGTTGAGCTCGTAGGTATCGGTGCCCTCGGCCTCGGCGCGGATGATCACGTCGCCGATCCAGACGGCGTGCGCGTCGTCGCCCTGCAGGGCGCCGCGGTAGTCGACCCGGCTGCGGCAGTTCGGGACGGCGTGGTCGACGAGCAGCCGATGCTCGATGTGCTGCCCGGCGTCGACGAAGTACACGCCGTACAACTCGGCGTCGCCGCCCTGCCCGCCGTACGACACGGTGGGCGCGAGCCGGATGACCCCGCCGCCGAGGCTGATGATGAAGCTGGTGAACCGGGCGTCCTTGCCCAGCGCGGCGTGCTGGTGCGACAGGTGCACGGCGTCGGACGCCCAGTTCTGCAGGCTCACCACCGACAGCGCGGCGCCCTCGCCGACGACGAACTCCACGTTGTCGGCGTACGTCGCCGAGCCCAGATGCTCCAGGACGACCGTGGCCTGCGCGTACGGCCGCACGTCGATGAGCGTGTGGCCGTAGGCGGCGCCGGCGTCCTCGCCGCGCAGCCGGATGACGGTGGGCGCGGACGCCACCTGCTCCTGCGGCACGGTCACGACGGTGGCCTGCGCGAACGAGCTGTACGCCTGGGCGCTCACCCGGTCGGCCGGCACGTAGGCCCGGCCGAGCCGCTCGTCACCGCGGCCGACCGTCTCGACGCGCACCTCCGGGGCGGCGTGAACCTCGACGAGGACCTTGCCGTCGGCCGGAGCCCCCTTGTGGAGGTTGCGCAGGCGGCGCAGCGGGGTGAACCGCCACTCCTCCTCGCGCCCCGTGGGCACGTCGAAATCGGCAACCTCGTAAGAGGCCTTCTCGTGCAATGTCGAGAGCGGCCTGGTGTCGAGCCCCATTAGCCGACGGCTCCTTCCATCTGCAGCTCGATGAGCCGGTTCAGCTCCAGGGCGTACTCCATGGGCAGCTCGCGGGCGATCGGCTCGACGAAGCCGCGCACGATCATCGCCATCGCCTCGTCTTCGGTGAGGCCGCGGCTCATCAGGTAGAACAGCTGGTTCTCCGACACCTTCGAGACGGTCGCCTCGTGGCCCATCTCGACGTCGTCCTCCCGGACGTCGACGTAGGGGTAGGTGTCGGACCTGCTGATCTGGTCGACCAGCAGCGCGTCGCACTTCACCGTGGACTTCGAGTGCTGGGCGCCGTCCTGCACCTGCACCAGGCCCCGGTAGGACGTACGGCCGCCACCGCGCGCCACCGACTTGGAGATGATCGTCGAGGAGGTGTTGGGCGCGTTGTGCACCATCTTGGCGCCGGCGTCCTGGTGCTGCCCCTCACCGGCGAAGGCCACCGACAGGGTCTCGCCCTTGGCGTGCTCGCCCATCAGGTAGACCGCCGGGTACTTCATCGTGACCTTGGACCCGATGTTGCCGTCGATCCACTCCATGGTGGCGCCCTCGTACGCGACGGCGCGCTTGGTCACCAGGTTGTAGACGTTGTTCGACCAGTTCTGAATGGTCGTGTAACGGCACCGGGCGTTCTTCTTCACAATGATCTCGACGACCGCCGAGTGCAGCGAGTCGGACTTGTAGATCGGCGCCGTACAGCCCTCGACGTAATGGACGTACGCGCCTTCGTCGACAATGATCAGCGTCCGCTCGAACTGGCCCATGTTCTCGGTGTTGATCCGGAAATAGGCCTGCAGCGGAATTTCGACGTGCACGTTCGGCGGCACGTAGATGAACGACCCGCCACTCCACACGGCCGTGTTGAGCGCGGCGAACTTGTTGTCGCCGACCGGGATCACCGAGCCGAAGTACTCCTGGAAGATCTCCGGGTGCTCCTTGAGCCCGGTGTCGGTGTCGAGGAAGAGGACGCCTTTTTCCTCGAGGTCCTCGCGGATCTTGTGATAAACGACTTCGCTCTCGTACTGGGCGGCGACGCCGGCGATGAGCCGCTGCTTCTCCGCCTCGGGGATGCCGAGCTTGTCGTAGGTGTTCTTGATGTCGGCGGGCAGCTCGTCCCAGGACGCCGCCTGCTTCTCGGTGGACCGGACGAAGTACTTGATGTTGTCGAAGTCGATGCCCGACAGATCCGCGCCCCAGGCGGGCATGGGCTTCTTGTGGAAGAAGCGCAGGCCCTTGAGGCGCAGGTCGCGCATCCAGTCGGGTTCGCCCTTCTTCGTCGAGATATCGCGCACGACCTCTTCGTTGAGGCCACGCCGCGCGGCGGCGCCGGCCTCGTCGGAGTCGGCCCAGCCGAACTTGTAGTTGCCAAGCCCTTCCAGCTCTGGGTGGGCTGCCATAGTCATAGGGGCGTCCCTCCGGACTCCTCGTTATCGTTTTCGGTCTTCGCCGCGCAGAGTGCCTGCGCGGTGACGTGCGTCGTGCAGATGCCATCGCCGTGGGCGATGGTCGCCAGCCGCTGCACCGGAGTGCCGAGCAGGCGCGCGAACGCCTCGGTCTCGGCCTCGCACAGCTGCGGGAACTCCGCGGCGACGTGCGCGACCGGGCAGTGGTGCTGGCACAGCTGCTGGCCCGCCATCGGCCCGCCGGAGTGCGGCGACTTGCTCGCCGACGCCGCGTAGCCGTCGGCCGACAGCGCCTCGGCGAGCACCCGGACCCGCTGCTGCTGCGGCGCCGCGTGCACCACCGGCCGGTAGCGCTGCTCGAGGTCGGCGATCTGGCGCCGGGCGAACCCCACCACCGCGTCGCCGCCCGCGACCTCGGCGAGGAACCGCAGCGCGCTGGTCGCCAGGTCGTCGTAGGCGTGCACGAATGCGCTGCGCCCGGCGTCGGTGATGGCGAACAGCTTGGCGGGCCGGCCACGGCCACGCTGGGCCTTCGGACGGGCCCGGCGCACTTCGATCATGCCCTCGGCGAGGAGGTTGTCGAGGTGCCGCCGGATCGCCGCGGGGGTCAGGCCGATCCGCTGGCCAAGGCCGGATGCCGTGATCGGGCCGTGTTCGAGAATCAATCGGGCCACCCGCGCCCGGGTGTCCCGCTCGGTATGGCCGGACGATGGTACGGCGACGGCAGCGGGCACGGCAGACTCCACCGTGGCCGCCGCGGCGGCGCCAGTCGTCTCGGTCACGTTTTTCACAACATCAGTGTGGCGTAATTCCTTCCCGGGAGACAAACGAATCCGGAAGTCCGTTCGGTGGTTTCTCTCACGAAGGTAAGGCTTACCTATTTCGATTTCGATACGGACCGGCTCAGCGGGGCGTGCGAGGGCGTCGGCACCCCGACGGTCCGGCTGGAAGCCGACGAGCACCGAAATCCTCGTTTCATCGGAACACCGACTCGGGAGGTTGCGCAGCTGGGCTGGCTACGCGTCTGCTCGGGTCACGCCTCCCTTTCCAGCGGGCAGCTCATGCAACGCGGCCCGCCACGGCCGCGCCCCAGCTCGCTGCCGCGGATGGTCAGCACCTCGACGCCGTTGCGTAGCAAGAAGTTGTTGCTCGTGGTGTTGCGCTCGTAGGCGACCACGAGCCCGGGCGCCAGGGCCAGCACGTTGCAGCCGTCGTCCCACTGCTCCCGCTCCGCCGCGTGCACGTCCTGCGTCGCGGTGAGGACCTTGATGTCGTCGAGCCCGAGCGCGCGGGCGATCGCCCGGTGCATGTCCCCCGGGGCGTGGTCGGTGACCTTGAGCTCCTTCTCGTTGTCGCCGGGCTCGATCGTGTACGCGGGCAGCATGCCCATGCCGGCGTACTTCGTGAACACCCCGTAGTCGACCATGGTCAGCACGGTGTCGAGGTGCATGAACGCCCTGGCCTTCGGCATGTCCAGGGCGACTATCTTGGTCGCCGCGCCGCTCCGGAACAGGGTCTGCGCGAGCATCTCGACCGCCTGCGGCTGGGTGCGCTCGCTCATCCCGACCAGGACGGCGCCTTGGCCGATGACCAGCACGTCGCCGCCCTCGATGGTGGCCGGGGCCATCGGCATGCCGGGGCTCCAGACGTGGAAGCCGCCCGCCTCAGGACGGTCATAGCCGGCCGCGAACATCGGGTGCCACCGGTAGACCGCCTCGTAGTTCACGGTTTCCCGGACCCGGGCCTTCTTGCGCATGGTGTTGATCGAGACGCCGTTGTAGATCCAGCACGAGGTGTCGCGCGCGAATAGATGGTTTGGCAGCGGCGGCAGCAGGAAGGCGTCCATCGGCATCGAGTGGAACGCGATGCTCTTGGGCTCGGGGGCCAGCTCCAGCATCTCGCGCTTGGTGATGCCGCCGGTCAGGTATGTCGCCAGGGTCGAGGTATCCATCGCGTCGAGCGTGTTGCGGATGGTGTCAGTGGCCAGCGGGCCCAGCCAGCGCTCGTCGATAACGGCGTCGAGAATGTGCTTCTTGGCCTCCGGGATCGCGATGGTCTCGCGCAGTAGGTCGGTGAACAGGTGCACCGTGACCCCGCGGGCCTGCAGCAGCTCCTGGAACTCCGCGTGCTCGTCCACCGCGCGCGCCACCCACAGCACGTCATCGAAGAGGAATCGATCTTTGTTGGTGGGGGTGAGCCGCTTGAGTGCCAGTTCGGGCTCGTGCAGCAAGACCTGGCGGAGCGTGCCCACCTCTGAATCGACATGGAACGTCATTTCGTCACCCCGTATCACGCCAGATGCCCTCTGAGCGGGACCACGAAACGCCGCGTCACCCCGGGTCACCCGGCTCATTGTCCCCGCCCCCACCTAGACTCACTGGCATGACACCCCCCGTACGGCGAGGCCCCGCGGCCGTCGAGATCGACGGGCTGGTCAAGCGCTACGGCACGATCATCGCGGTCGACGGGCTGTCGCTCACGGCCGCGCGGGGGCAGGTCACGGCGCTGCTCGGGCCCAATGGCGCCGGCAAGACGACGACCGTCGAGGTCTGCGCCGGCTCTCGCCGCGCCGACGGCGGCACGGTCCGGGTGCTCGGCCTGGAGCCGGCCGACCGGTCGCTGCGCGCGCGGGTCGGGGTCATGCCGCAGTCGGGCGGCGTGCCCGTGGCGGCGCGGGCCGCTGAGTTCGTCGGGCTCATCGCGGCGCTGTACGCCCATCCGCTCGACGCGTCCGCGCTGCTCGACCGCCTCGGCCTGACCGAGCATGCCCGCACGCCGTACAAGCGCCTGTCCGGGGGGCAGCAGCAACGCCTGTCCCTGGCCGCCGCCATCGTCGGCCGCCCCGAGCTGGCCTTCCTCGACGAGCCGACCGCCGGCCTCGACCCGCAGGCCCGGCACGCCACCTGGGAGCTCATCGAGGAGCTGCGCGCCGCGGGCGTCGCGGTGGTGCTCACGACGCACTACATGGACGAGGCCGAACGCCTCGCCGACCAGGTCTTCATCGTCGACAGCGGCAAGGTCGTGGCGCACGGCACTCCGCGCGAGCTGACCGGTGCCGAGCGGCAGCTGCGCTTCCGCGCCCGGTCCGGCCTGGGCCTCGACGAGCTGCTGGCGGCCCTCCCGCCGGGCAGCGCCGCGAAGGAGTCGCCCGCCGGGCACTACCTGATCGAGGGCGAGGTGCGGCCGGAGCTGCTCGCCACGGTCACCGCCTGGTGCGCCTCGCACGGCGTGCTGACCGAGGATCTGCGTATCGAGCGCCGCACCCTGGAGGATGTCTTCCTCGAACTGACCGGCCGGGAGCTGCGCTCATGAGCCGGGAGCGACCCCGATCGAGTGAGCGGAGTGGCCGGCCGAGGAACGAGGCCGTCCGCGAAGTGAGCGAGGAGGTGAACGACCCATGAGCACTGTGTTCACACCGGCCCCGGGGGCGGCGCCGCGGACCCGGATGGTCCGCGCGCAGGCGGCGTACGAGCTGCGGGCGGTGCTCCGCAACGGCGAGCAGCTGTTGCTCACTCTCATCATCCCGGTGGTACTGCTCCTGCTGTTCAGCACCACGTCCCTGCTCGACCTGGGGCCAGGCCGGCGGGTCGACTTCCTCACCCCGGGCATCATCGCGCTCGCGATCATGTCGACCGCCTTCACCGGGCAGGCCATCGGCACCGGGTTCGAGCGGCGCTACGGCGTGCTCAAACGGCTCGGCTGCACGCCGCTCCCCCGCTCCGGGCTCATCCTGGCCAAGACCCTCAGCGTGGTGGCCGTGGAGCTGCTCCAGGTCGGGGTGATCGCCGCGGTGGCGTTCGCGCTGGGCTGGCAACCGCACGGCAATCCCGCTGCCGTGCTCGTGTTCGTGCTGGCCGGCACGGCCGCGTTCAGCGGGCTCGGGCTGCTGATGGCCGGCACGCTGCGGGCCGAGGCGACGCTCGCCGCGGCCAACCTTGTCTACCTTCTGCTGCTCGTGTGCGGCGGAGTGATATTTCCGTTGACGGAGTTTCCGTCAGCGGTAGTCCCCGTACTCGAGCTGCTGCCCATCGCGGCGCTGGCCGACGGCCTGCGGCAGATCCTGCAGCATGGCGCGACGCTGCCGGGCAAGGACTTGATCGTGCTCCTCGTCTGGACGGCTGTGGGACTGGCGCTGGCGGCGCGGTTTTTCAGGTGGGAGTGACGCTGCGCAAGGGGGTATGGCATGGCGCTGGCTGACGCCCCCGGGTCGTACGGCGGTGCGGCGCGGGGCTTTGGCCGCCGGGTGCGGCTGCTCTCGCTGGGCGCGGTGCCGCCGCCGGCGCTGATCCTGCTCGGCATCGTGTCGGTCCAGGTCGGGGCCGGGCTCGCCAAGAACCTGTTCGACCGGCTGCCGCCGAGCGCCGTCGTGCTGATGCGGTTGCTCACCTCGGCCGTGGTGCTGTGCTTCCTGGGACGGCGGGCGCTGCGCGGTGTGCTCCGCGATCATTCCCGTCGCGATCTGGCCGTGGCGGCCACATTCGGGCTGACGCTGGCCCTGATGAACTTCTCGATCTACCAGTCGATGCAGCGGATCCCGCTGGGCATCGCGGTCACGATCGAGTTCCTTGGGCCGCTGGTGGTGTCGATCGCGGCGTCCCGGCGGCTGCTCGACCTGGTCTGGGCGGTGCTCGCCTTCGGCGGGGTCGTCATGCTCGCCCGGGGCGGCGGTGACGTGACGCTGCCCGGCGTGGCGTTCGGGCTGCTGGCCGGGGCCTGCTGGGCGGCCTACATCGTGCTCAGCGCGGCGACCGGACGACGGTTCTCCGGCTCGACCGGGCTGGCCCTGGCCAGCGTCGTCGGCACCGTGGCGATCCTGCCGGTCGGCGTCGCGGCGGGCGGCTCGGCCCTGCTCAGCCCGGAGCTGCTGCTCCTCGGCGCCGGCGTCGGGTTGCTGTCGTCGGTGATCCCGTACTCGCTGGAGCTCGAGGCGCTGCGCAAGGTGCCGCCGCGCATCTTCGGCATCCTCATGAGCCTGGAGCCGGCGGTCGCCGCGCTGGTCGGCCTGGTGGTGCTCGGCGAGGTGCTCGACGTCCGCGAATGGGCCGCCATCGGCTGCGTCATCCTCGCCTGCGTCGGCGCCACCCGCTCCCAGCAGGACCCGCCGCACGCCCCCGAGGCCTGACCCAACGGGCCCCTAGACTCGGCGGCATGGCCCGGGCGAACGATGAGGCGGCGGCGCTGCTGCAGGAGCTGGCGGACCTACTGGCGATCACCGGCGGCGAGGCGTACAAGATCAGGGCGTACGAGCAGGCGGCGCGGTCGGTCAGCGGCTACCACGAGGACGTGTCCGGCCTCGACTTGAACGGGCTGAAGAAGATCCCCAACGTCGGCCAGGCCATCGCCAAGAAGATCCAGGACTACCTGACCACCGGCACCATCCGGCAGGTCGAAGACCTGCGCACGCAGATCCCGGCCGGCGTCCGGGCGCTCACCACGATCCCCACGCTCGGCCCGAAGAAGGCCATGGCCGTGTACGAGGAGCTGGGCATCTCGTCCGTACCCGAGCTGGCCGAGGCGATCAACGAGGGCCGGCTGCGCGGTCTCAAAGGGTTCGGTGAGAAGACCGAGGAGAACATCCTGCACGGCATCATGCTGATGCAGCAGTCGGGCGACCGGGTCCTCATCGACGTCGCGATGGAGCTGGCCGAGGAGATCGTCGCCGAGCTGTCGGCCGTCACCGGCTGCCGGCGCTGCACGTACGCGGGGTCGCTGCGCCGGATGCGGGAGACGATCGGGGACATCGACATCCTGGCGGCATCGCCCGAACCCGGCCCGATCATGGAGGCGTTCGCCCACCTGCCGTACGTCGCGGACGTGATCGCACAGGGCGACAAGAAGACCTCGATCCGCACCACCAGGGGCCTGCAGGTCGACCTGCGGGTCGTACCGCTCGAGTCGTGGGGGGCGGCGCTGCAGTACTTCACCGGGTCCAAGGCGCACAACATTCGCACGCGGGAGATCGCCGTGCGGTCCGGGCTGAAGCTGTCGGAGTACGGCCTGTTCGAGGCGGACTCGGAGAAGCTGATCGTCTCGGCCACCGAGGAGGAGGTGTACGAGCGGCTCGGCCTGCCGTGGATCCCGCCGACCCTGCGCGAGGACGGCGGCGAGATCCAGGCGGCGTTGAACGGGGCGCTGCCGGAGCTCGTCACGCTGGACGACATCCGCGGTGATCTGCACAGCCATACCGACCTGACCGACGGGATCGCCTCGCTGGACGACATGGTCGCCACCGCCGCCGGCCGAGGGCTCGAGTACTACGCGATCACCGACCACGCGCCCAACCTGTACATGCAACGGATGACCGACGAGAAGATGCTCGCCCAGCGCGACGGGGTCCGGGCGCTCCAGGCGAGTTACCCGAACATGACGCTGCTGCACGGGACCGAGCTCAACATCGACGCCGACGGCGCTGTCGACTGGCCCGCCGAGTTCCTCGACGGTTTCGACGTGTGCGTCGCGTCGGTGCACTCGCTGTTCACCCAGAACAAGACGGAGATGACGCGCCGGTTCCTCGTCGCCTGCGAGAACCCGCACGTCCACGTCATCGGCCACCCGACGGCCCGCATGATCGGCAAGCGGCCATCGGTCGACGCCGACTGGGACGAGGTCTTCAAGGCCGCTGCCCGCACCGGCACCGCCCTGGAGGTCGACTCCTTCCCCGACCGGCTCGACCTGCCCGCGGACCTGATCCGCCGGGCCAAGCGGTACGGCGTGAAGTTCTCCATCGACACCGACGCGCACGCCATCGTGCACCACCGCAACATCCGCTACGGCGTCGGCACCGCCCAGCGCGGCTGGCTCACCCCGGACGACGTGATCAACACCTGGCCGCTCGACCGGCTCCGCGCCTTCCTTCGTAAGGGATAGGGCCTTCGTAAGGGATAGGGCTCACCAGGGCACCGCGCCGGCGTCGTCGAAGAAGCCGCCGGTTGGTCCGTCGGGCCCGAGGGTGGCCAGGTGCACCGCGATGGCCGCCCCCTGGGCGGCCGTACGACTGACGTCGCGGCCCAGTCCCTTGAGGAAGTCGGTGGCGCAGGCGCCGGGCGCGGCGGCGTTGACGAGAATCCCGGAGTCCCGGAGGTCCTTGGCGTACTGGACGGTCAGCGCGTTGAGGGCGCTCTTGGACTCCGGGTACGCGGCCGATGCCGGCAGCCCGGAGAAGTAGTGCCCCGGATCGGTCATGAGCGCCAGCGATCCAGTGTGGCTGGACATGTTGACGATGCGCCCGGCCGGGGAGCGCCGCAGCAGCGGGAGCATGGCGTTCGTCACCGCGATGACGCCGAAGACGTTCGTCTCGAACACGGCCCTGACCTGGTCCAGGTCCGCCAAGCTCGGGCCACGGCGATAGGAGATCCCGGCGTTGTTGACCAGGACGTCGAGGCGGCCGAAGCGGTCGTCGATGTGCTTGGCCGCCGCCTGGATGGTCGCGGCGTCGGTGACGTCGAGCGTGATCGGGTGGGCGTCTCCCCCACCGGCCCGGATGGCGGCCGCCGCCTCCTCGCCGCGCCGCGGATCCCGGGAGCCGACCAGCACCGTCAGGTGGTGCGCGGCGAGTTGCTCCGCGACGGCTCTGCCTATCCCCTTGTTCGCGCCTGTGATCAGGGCGATCGTCGCATCGGTCATGCTTCGACCTCATCACCGGGCCGGAACGCGGAGCAATGTTCACCTGGTTCGCGGTCGATACCCTGTAGGTATGGATCGGGTGGAGACTCGGGAGCTGTCGTACTTCCTCACGCTGGCCGAGGAGCTGCACTTCGGCCGGGCCGCGCAGCGGCTCGACATCACACAACCGGTCCTCTCCAGAGCGATCAAGCGGTTGGAACGTCGCCTGGGCGTCACCCTGCTGGAGCGCAGCAGCCGGAAGGTGACCCTCACCCCGGCCGGCGAGGTCCTCCGCCACGAGGGCGGCCGGGCGCTCGACGCAGTGGCCGCGGCGGTGCGGCGGACCCAGCGGACGGGCCATCCGGATCCGCGGCTGGTGCTGGTCATGAAGCCGGGCAGCGACGGCGGCATGCTGCCGGACATCCTCGCCGCGTACGAGGCCGAGCCGGACGCGATCGCCGTCGATGTCGCCTTTGGCGTCGCGGAGCGCGCGGCCATGCTGCGCGACGGCCGCGCCGACGTCGGGCTGCTGCACAGCACCCACGACCTCAGCGGCCTCGACAGCGAGGAGCTGCTGGTCGAGCGGCAGGTGGTGGTGCTGCCGCGGGGGCACCGGCTGGCCACGGCGCCGGGCGTACGGCTGGCGGACCTGCGCGATGAGACCATGCCGCGGCGGGCGACGGAACGGATCGGGCCAGAGGTCTACGAGACCGGACAGCTCCTGCAGCTCATCGCCCTGGGCCGCATGGTCGCCGTCGCGCCGGAATCGGTCCGCGGGCGGCTGCGCGACGACCTCGTGGCCGTGCCGGTCGTGGACGCCCCGCCGGTGACCCTGCTGCTCGCCTGGCCGGAGGGCAGCCGGTCGCGAGCCGTCGCCGCCTTCGTCCGCGCCGCGACGACGGTCGCCGGGCGGCGCGCGACCGGCCCTGCCGTCACGGCACTCGGGTAAACCCCGGGCCGGGTGCCGATTTCGGCGCGGACGGCGCCGGCGCAGCTCCATCGCTTGACAAGTGGTCGTCCCAGACGGCATTATCAACCTAATGGTTAATTAACTAATAGGTTGAGGAAATGGCAGACGATCAGCTCAGCCTGACCTTCGCCGCGCTGGCCGATCCGACCCGCCGGGCGATCCTGGCCCGGCTGGCCGACGGCGAGGCAACGGTCAACCAGCTGGCGGAGCCGTTCTCCATCAGCCTCCAGGCGATCTCCAAGCACCTGAAGGTGCTCGAACGCGCCGGGCTGATCACGCGTGGTCGCGAGGCCCAATGGCGACCCTGCCGGCTGGAGACGGCGCCTCTGGAGTCCGCGTCCGATTGGATCGAGCGCTACCGGGAGATCTGGCGCGAACGATTCGACCGGCTCGATAAGGAGCTCCAGAACATCCAACGCACACAGGAAGGGCGCGATCATGGGTGACACCGAGTTCGTCATCGAGCCGGGCAGGCAGGACATCATCATCAGGCGTGTCTTCGACGCGCCCCCGGATGTGGTGTTCCGGGCGTTCACCGACCCAGAGCTCGTCCCGAAGTGGATGGGCCCGGCGACGTACGAGGCCGAGGTCGATCGCTGGAACGCCGAGTCGGGCGGCAGCTGGCGCTTCATCCACCACGCCCCCGATGGCACCGTGTATGCGTTCAAGGGCGTTTTCCATGACGTCGCGGCACCCGATCGGCTCGTCCAGACCTTCGAGTACGAGGGCACGCCGGGGCACGTGTCGCTCGAGACGGCGACGTTCGAGGAGGTCGAAGGCAAGACGCAGTACGTGAGCGTGTCCGTCTTCCAGTCCGTCGAGGACCGGGACGCCATGGTCAAGTCCGGCATGGAAGAGGGGGCCGGCGAGGGCTACGACCGCCTGGCCGAGCTGCTGAGGAGCCTGTGATGGGGCGCCTCATCATCTCGACGCAGATGACGGTCGACGCCGTCATCGAGGTCGGCGACTGGTTCGTCGGCGAGGGCGAGCACGAAGCACATGGCAGCTTCGATCAGCTGTTCGCGGCGGACGCGATGCTGCTGGGCCGCAGGACGTACGAGGGCCTGGCGTCCGTGTGGCCGACGATGACCGACCCGAACGGGTTCGCGGATCGGGTCAACGCCATGCCGAAGTACGTCGCCTCCACGACCCTGGACGAGCCGCTGACCTGGAACGCGACCTTGATCAAGGGCGACCTCACCGAAGCCGTCCCCGAGCTGAAGCGCCGGCATCGCGGCAACCTGGTGTCGTACGGCTGCGGAGAGTTCGCGTATTACCTGGTCAAGCAAGGCCTCGCGGACGAGGTCCGGTTCTGGGTGCACCCCTCGGTCTTTGGCGGCGGCGCGCGGCCCTTCCACGGCGAGGCACCGGTGCCGCTGGAGCTGACCAGCACGACGACGTTCCGCTCCGGGATCGCGCTGCTCTGCTACCGCCCGGCGGCCACCGGTGGCGACGGGGGGCAGTGACCCGAGGTCGCGGCCCCGAGCACTTAGTCGGGAAGCGGGCCGCGCGTGCGGGTGGCGAACAGGACCCGGAGGGCGCCCAGCCAGACCAGCGCCGAGCCGAGCATGTGCATGCCGACCAGCAGGGCGGGCACACCGAGGAAGTACTGGGTGTAACCGATCGCGCCCTGCGCCAGCTCGATCACGAGCAGGTCGGCGACCCGCCGGCGTAGCGGCCCCGGCGCATCCGAGCGTCTCAGGCCGATCATGAGCGCGACGGTCAGCGCGACGGTGAGCCAGGCGAGCTCACCGTGCAGGCGGGCCACGTCCTCGATGTTGAAGCCGAACCGTGGCGCAGCGGCGTCACCGGCGTGCGGTCCGGTGCCCGTAACGATCGTGCCCGCCGCCAGCAGCAGGACGACCACGCCGGTGAGCGCGTACGTCAAGGCCCGCAGCCGGGGGCCGACGAGCGGCCGGGGCGGCTCGTCGGCCTCGCCCGCGCGCTCGTACAGGGCGTACGCGGCCACGAGGATCGCCGCCGACAGCATGTAGTGCGCGGCGACGGTGGCCGGGTGCAGCTTGGTGAGGACGGTCACGCCGCCCCAGAGCGCCTGTGCCACGACGCCCAGCGGCTGCAAGGCGGCCAGCCGGAGCAGGTCCCGGCGCTGGGGCCGCAGCCGTACAGCCGCGACGAACACGGCCACGCCCACCGCGAGGACGAGGAACGTCAGCGTCCGGTTGCCGAACTCGATCGCCATGTTCAGCCCGGAGTGGCCGGTCTCGCGGGTGGGCACCAGGCTGTCGCCGGTGCACTTCGGCCAGGTGGGGCAGCCCAGCCCGGACGCGCTCAGCCGTACGGCCCCGCCGCTGACGATGATGCCCGCGTTGACGATCACGCTGAGCAGCGCCAGCAGCCGCAGCGAGGCGGCGGTCGGACGCCACACCGCGTCGCGGAGCGCCACCAGCAGCGGGAGGAGCCGCCCGTGCATCGCGCGGGGCACGGAATCTGCCACGGCATTCATCGTAGGGGCGGCCGCTACCGGCCCAGACCCGGCCCCGGCCTGGCCGAAGCGCGGACCCAGCGCCCGCTACTGAAGGCTCTGCCGAAGCGCGACTCAGCGGGGGAAGGGGCCGGGCGGCTGTCCAGGCCCGGGCGGCGGCCCATACGAGGGGCGGCCCGGCGGCCGGCCATATCCGGGCCCATAGCCGGGGCCCTGCGGCGGCGGGTACCCGGGACCTGGCGGCGGCTGCCCGGGCATGCCCGGGCCGGGCGGGCCCGGCTGGATGAGGCCGGACTGGCCCACGCCCGCCCACGGCGCCGTCAGCGGACGGTCACGGATGAAGGCCTGCCGGGCCAGCTGCATCAGCTGCAGCAACGCGGCCCGCCGCTGCTCGAACCAGGCGGGCTCGGCGACCCCGCGCTCGGCCCGCTGGTGCAGCAGCGCCAGCTCCGTCGCGGCGAGCTGGTAGTCGCCCATCGCCCGCGCCGCCGTGTTGCCGCCGATGAGCCGGGCCCAGCGGCGGGCGGCCCGCCGGTACGACAGGCGGCCGAGCATCTGCACATCTTGCGGCGTGACCAGCCCCGTGCCGGCGTACAGCGGGAGGTATCTGCCGATCAGTTGCACGGTGCGCTTGCGCTCGCGCACCACGATCACGATCAGCCCGATGAGGATCAGCAGGTCGATCAGGTAGACCAGCGCCAGACCGCCCAGGCCGTACCCGGTGGAGCCGTTCCACAGGCCGTGCAGCAGCATGGCGCCGAGCAGCCCGGCGATCGGGGCGATGACCCGGCTGGGCCCCTTGTGGGTGGCGGCGTAGGCGACCCCGAGGCCGGTCATCGACGTGAACAGCGGGTGCCCGAGCGGCGAGATGACTCCGCGCATGATGAACACGGTCTGCAACTGGCTGGCGCCGCCCGCGTCGAAGGCGCGGATGTAGTAGGTGATGTTCTCCATCATCGCGAAGCCGATGGCGACCATCGCCGCGTAGACGATGCCGTCGGTGAGGCCGTCGATCTCGTTGCGGCGGAACCACAGCAGGCCGAACAGCACCGACCCTTTGAGCGACTCCTCGATCACGGGGGCGCCGATGGCCGCGCTGATGAAGTGGCCCTTCTCGGCGCCGAACAGCGGACCCGTGACGTACAGCAGGCCGAGCGTGTTGAGGATCAGGGCGCCCAGCACGGCCACGCCGGCCCCCCACATGAAGGCGAAGACGAGGTTGCGCCACGGCTCCGGCTCCAGCCGGTCGAGCACCAGCACCAGCGCGATGATGAACGGGACCGGCAGGATGGCCATGATCAGGCCGACCAGGAAGCCCGCTCCCCCGGTGGTGGCGTCGAGCCCAAGCGCCGCCAGGGCGCAGACGGACGAGATCACCAGCCCGACGATCAACCCGACCGGGGCTCGGCCGGGGACCCGTCCCTCTAGTACCGCCTTGGGGTCAACGCTCGCCATGCGGTGAGCGTAGTGCACCCGCCCGACAGCGTGTCAGCGCAGCAGCGGGTCGATCGCCACCGCGACGAACAGCAGCGCCAGATAGGTATTGGAGAGGTGGAAGAAGCGCATCGGCCGCAATTGAACGCCGCTGCGGCCGGCCCGGACCTTGGCGAGCAGCCGGTGCACCTCGACCAGCAGCACGGCGCCGAGCACCACGGCGACGAGGCCGTAGAACACCCCCATGCCGGCGACCGGCCACAGCGCCAGCGAGCACAGCACGGTGGCCCAGGTGTACGCCAGGCTCTCCGTGATCACTCGGCGCTCGGTGGCCACCACCGGGAGCATCGGCACCTTGGCCACCGCGTAGTCCTCGCGGTACCGCATCGCGAGCGTCCAGGTGTGCGGCGGCGTCCACAGGAACACCACGCCGAACAGCACGAACGGCGGCCACGCCAGCGAGCCGGTGATCGCGGCCCAGCCGATGAGGACCGGCATGCACCCGGCGATGCCGCCCCACACCACGTTCTGCGCCGTCCGCCGCTTCAGCAGCAGCGAGTAGACGAAGACGTAATAGAGAATGGCCGCGGCGGACAGTGCGGCGGCGAGCCCGTTGACCAGGACCCAGAAGCCGGCGGTGGACAGCACCGCGAGCACAACGCCGAAGGTGAGGGCCCCGACCGGACTCACCTGGGCGCGGGCCAGCGGCCGCCGCCTGGTGCGGCGCATCTTCGCGTCGATGTCGCGGTCGATGTAGCAGTTGATCGCGTTGGCGCTGCCCGCCGACATGGCGCCGAACGCGAGCGTGGCGAGCACGGTGCCGAGCGGCGGCAGCCCGCCGGCGGCCAGGAACATGACGGGCAGCGTGGTGATCAACAGCAGCTCGATGACGCGCGGCTTGGTCAACGCGACGTACGCCCGCACACGCGCGCCGAAGGTCCGCGGCGACTGCGGCGTCTCGCGCGGCAGCGCCTCGAGCGGCACGCTGTCCGGCGCGCCGTCGACGCTGAGCTTGTTTCCGAGCACCGTCACCGCGACGCCCCAAGTGCCGCATAGCCCACCTGGCGCTCCCGGTGCTCCGTGGAAGCCTGTTTCAAGACCCCGTCCGATAATCGCGTTTCGCTGCCGCGCGTCCGCGTCCCTCGCGACCGCGCACTCACTGTAGTGCTCGACCAGGGCACCCCACACACCGGGGTGCCGAACACCTGGGAGCCGCCGCCGACGCGAATGATCATGGCGGCGGTTACCGGGAAACCCGAACGGGAATGTGAGCCCACGGCACGTCCTTGTCATACATAGGTTGCCCTGCCGTACCCCCGCGATCTCGAGGGGGTGGCGGGATAGGCTCGAATGGTTCGTACCGCGTGCGGCCGGCCACCCTCGCGGCCCTGCCGAATCGGGGGAGCCGAATCGGGGCCTGCCGAGGAGCAGTCCGGTCACGTCAGGCACGGGGTCGCGCGCCATGCCGTTCGGTTCGAGAGGAGCCTTGCGTTCCGGTGAGTACGTCCGAGAACAACACGCTCGAGTGGTCCGAGCTCGATCGCCGAGCGGTGGACACGATCCGTGTCCTGGCGATGGACGCGGTCGAGGAGGCCGGCTCCGGCCATCCCGGTACCGCGATGAGCCTCGCACCAGCCGCCTATCTGCTCTTTCAGCGATTCCTGCGGCATGACCCGACCGATCCGAAGTGGCCGGGCCGCGACCGGTTCGTGCTGTCGTGCGGGCACAGCAGCCTGACGCTGTACATCCAGCTTTACCTGTCCGGGTACGGCCTGTCGCTCAACGACCTCGAGGCGCTGCGGAAATGGGGCAGCCTGACACCGGGCCATCCGGAGTACGGCCACACCAACGGCGTCGAGACCACGACCGGGCCGCTGGGCCAGGGCATCGGCAACGCCGTGGGCATGGCGCTGGCCTCCCGCCGCGAGCGCGGTCTGTTCGACCCGGACCCGGCCTTCGGCGAGAGCCCGTTCGACCACCGCATCTGGGTGTTCGCCAGCGACGGCGACATCGAGGAGGGCATCAGCCACGAGGCCAGCGCCCTGGCCGGGCACCAGCAGCTCGGCAACCTCATCCTGCTGTACGACGACAACCACATCTCGATCGAGGACGACACCGCGATCGCGAAGTCCGAAGACGTGGTCGCGCGCTACGCGGCGTACGGCTGGCATGTGCAGCGGGTCGACTGGACCACCAACGGCGGCTACGAGGAGAACGTCGAGGCGCTGGCGGCGGCGTATACCGCGGCCATGAACGAGACGGATCGGCCGTCGTTCATCGCGCTCCGTACGATCATCGGCTGGCCGGCGCCCAACAAGCAGAACACCGGCAAGATCCACGGCTCCGCGCTGGGCGCCGAAGAGGTCGCGGCGACCAAGCGGATCCTGGGGTTCGACCCGGACAAGTCGTTCGTCGTCGCCGACGACGTGCTCGCCCACGCCCGGCAGGTGCTCGACCGTGGCCGCGCCGCGCACGCCGACTGGACCGGCCCGTACGAGGAGTGGCGCGCGGCCGACCCGGAGCGGGCCGCCGAGTACGACCGGATCGCCGCCCGCCGGCTGCCGGACGGCTGGGCGACCAAGCTGCCGGAGTTCGAGGCCGGCAAGGACCTCGCGACGCGCGCGGCCTCCGGCCAGGTCCTGGCCGCGATCGGCCCGGTGCTGCCCGAGCTGTGGGGCGGCTCCGCCGACCTGGCCGAGAGCAACAACACGACGATGAAGGGCGAGCCGTCCTTCATCCCCGAGGAGTTCCAGACCAAGGAGTTCCCCGGTGGGCGGTACGGACGGACCCTGCACTTCGGTGTCCGCGAGCACGCGATGGGCGCGATCCTGTCCGGCATCACGTTGCACGGCGGCACTCGCCCGTACGGTGGCACGTTCCTCATCTTCAGCGACTACATGCGCCCGGCCGTACGGCTCGCGGCGCTGATGGGGCTGCCGGCGACCTACGTCTGGACGCACGACTCGATCGGGCTCGGCGAGGACGGGCCGACGCACCAGCCGGTCGAGCACCTGTGGGCGCTGCGCGCGATCCCCGGGCTCGACGTGGTACGGCCCGCCGACGCCAACGAGACCACCGTGGCCTGGCGGACCATCCTGGAGCACACCGACCGGCCCGCCGGGCTGGCCCTCACCAGGCAGAAGCTGCCGACCTTCGACCGGACGGAAGTGGCATCGGCAGAGGGGGTCGCCCGGGGCGCATATGTGCTGGCCGAGGCGTCCTCGGGGGGGCCCGAGGTGATCTTGATCGCGACCGGCAGCGAGGTGCGGCTCGCCGTGGCCGCCAGGGAGACCCTCGAGGCCGAGGGCACACCCACCCGCGTGGTGTCGATGCCCTGCGTGGAGTGGTTCGAGGCGCAGGACGCGGCGTACAAGCAACAGGTGCTGCCGCCCGCGGTGCGTGCCCGGGTCTCGGTCGAGGCCGGGATAGCCCTGGGCTGGCGCGGGTATGTCGGCGACCTGGGCGAGTCCGTGAGCCTCGAGCACTTCGGCGCCTCGGCCGACTACAAGACGCTTTTCGAGCAGTTCGGCCTCACGCCCGAACGTGTCGTCGCCGCCGCGCGGGCCAGCCTCATCAAGACCGGCGCGGCGGGCCGGGGCTCGACCACTGGTAACTGAAGGAGAGAGCAATGAGCGAGAGATTGAACAAGCTCTCGGCCGAGGGCGTATCCATTTGGCTCGACGACATCAGCCGGGAGCGGCTGCGCAGCGGCAACATCGCCGCGCTGGTCAAGGACAAGCACGTCGTCGGGATGACCTCCAACCCGACGATCTTCTCCAAGGCGATGAGCAAGGGCGACGCCTACGACGACCAGTTCCGCGACCTCGCGGTGCGCGGCGTCGGGGTCGAGGAGGCGTCGCGGGCGCTCACGACGTACGACATCCGGTGGGCTTGCGACGTGCTGCGGCCCGTCCACGACCGCACCGAGGGGCTCGACGGCCGGGTCTCGATCGAGGTCGACCCGCGGCTGGCCGACAGGACCGAGGCGACGGTCGCCGAGGCGCGCACGCTGTGGTGGATGGTCGACCGGCCCAACCTGTTCGTCAAGATCCCCGCGACCCTCGAGGGCCTGCCGGCGATCACCGAGGCGCTGGCCGAGGGCATCAGCATCAACGTCACCCTGATCTTCTCGCTGGAGCGCTACGGCCAGGTCATCGACGCCTTCTTCGCCGGCCTGGAGAAGGCCCGCGAGAACGGGCACGACCTGTCGAAGATCGCCTCGGTGGCGTCGTTCTTCGTCAGCCGGGTCGACACCGAGATCGACAAGCGGCTCGACAAGCTCGGCTCGGAGGAGGCCAAGGCGCTGCGCGGCAAGGCGGGCGTGGCCAACGCCCGGCTCGCGTACGCGCTGTACGAGGAGAAGCTCGGCACCGACCGCTGGCAGTCGTTGCTGAACGGGGGTGCCCGTCCGCAGCGGCCGCTGTGGGCGTCGACCGGCGTGAAGGACCCGGCCTACCCCGACACCATGTACGTCGACGACCTGGTGGCGCCCGGCACGGTCAACACCATGCCGGAGGCGACGCTCGACGCCACAGCCGACCACGGCAACGTGACCGGCGACTCCGTCCGGCCCTTCTACGACGACGCCCGCGCTCACATGGCCGCGCTCGCGCAGGTCGGCATCGATTACGACGACGTGGTCAAGGTGCTCGAGGACGAGGGCATCGAGAAGTTCGAGACGTCCTGGAAAGAGCTGCTCACCACCATCAAGTCCGAGCTGGAGGACAAGGCGTGAGCGCGCCGCTGAGGCGGGACCGGCGACGCAGCGCCGTGACGCGGGGCGAGGAACATTGCGCGGGAGGCACAGCGTGACGTCCGTGGTCACCGCCGGGGGTGTTTCCGTCACCACCCGGGATGTCGTGCAGGACGCCGAGGCGGTCCTCGAGCGGCTCGTCACCGACGGCGTCCCGGCGGCGCTGTCGGATATGAGCCCGCAGCTGTGGGGACCGGACGCGGTCGACGAGGCGAGCAAGCGGCTCGGCTGGATCGACCTGCCGGAGACGTCGCGCGCCCTGCTCCCCCAGCTCGCCGCGCTGGGCGGAGCCGGGCTCGACCACATCGTGCTGGCGGGCATGGGCGGGTCGTCGCTGGCGCCCGAGGTCATCACGCGGACGACCGGGGTGCCGCTGACGGTGCTGGACACCACCGACCCGCATCAGGTCGCGCGCGTCGTGGCCGACCGGCTCGCCCGCACGGTCCTCGTCGTGTCGAGCAAGAGCGGCGGCACGGTCGAGACCGACAGCCACCGGCGCATCTTCGAAAAGGCGTTCCGCGACGCCGGCATCGATCCCGCCGAGCGCATCGTGGCGGTCACCGACCCGGGCTCGCCGCTGGAGGCGACGGCCCGTGAGGCCGGCTACCGGGTCGTGCTCGCCGACCCCGACGTCGGCGGCCGCTACAGCGCGCTGACCGCGTTCGGGCTGGTGCCGAGCGCGCTGGCCGGGGCCGACGTGGCCCGGCTGCTCGACGAGGCGGCGGACCTGTCGGCCTCGCTGCGGCAGCCGTACGACAACCCGTCGCTGGCGCTGGGCGCGGCGCTGGGCGCCTCGGCACTGCGGGGCAGGGACAAGCTCGTCATCGCCGACCACGAGTCGGGTATCTCCGGCTTCGGCGACTGGGCGGAGCAGCTGATCGCCGAGTCGACCGGCAAACAGGGAAAGGGCATCCTGCCCGTCGTCGTCGAGGGCGTGGGCGCGCCCGGATTCGAGAACGCCGACGACGTGCGGCGCGTGGTGGTCGGCCGCCGCGCCGAGGAGGAGGCCGAGCTCAGCGTGTCCGGGCCGCTCGGTGCGCAGTTCCTGGCCTGGGAGTACGCCACGGCGGTGGCCGGCCGGGTGATCGGCATCAACCCGTTCGACCAGCCCAACGTGCAGGAGTCGAAGGACAACACCGCGGCGCTGCTGCGCGGGTCCGGGGATGGGTCGGCGCCGACCGTTGTCGCCGGCGAGCCGGCGCTCGTGGCCGGCGCGGTCGAGGTGCACGGCCCCGACGAGGTGCTCAAGGGCGCCAAGGACCTGCGGGCCGCGTTCGATGCCGTGGTGGAGGCCATTCCGGACCACGGGTACCTCGCCGTCATGGCGTACCTCGACCGGGTCGGCGACGCCGATGCCGCCGGGCTGCGGCCGAGCCTCGCCGCGCGCGCCGGGCAGTTCCGCAAGACGCCGGCGCCGGTCACGTTCGGCTGGGGGCCGCGCTTCTTGCACTCCACCGGGCAGTACCATAAGGGCGGTCCGCAGAACGGCGTGTTCCTGCAGGTCACCGGCGCCACGACCCAAGACATCGAGGTGCCGGGCAAGCCGTACAGCCTGAGCCAGTTGCAGCTGGCGCAGGCGTTCGGCGACCTGCGAGCGCTGCGCTCGCGCGGGCGCCCGATCGTACGGCTGCATCTCCGCGACCGGGCCGAGGGGCTGGCCCAGCTGCTCGCGGCCGTCACCAGCTGAGGGCCGCCGAAGCCCCTAACGCTATATTTCGTCGGATCAGTTGGTTGCCAGGAAATTGTCCGCTTCCTCCTGAAACGATGGGGCCGAGGCCGAGGGAGGGAGGGACCGGGGATGCAGGCGGCTCAGCTGACCGGGGTCGACGTACTGACTCGCGGTGATGTGCTCGAATCCGCCCTGCAGGCCAGGGACTACCTGGTCACCAACGGGGTGCCGGCCGGACTCGCGGCCAAGGATCCGCGGCTGTGGGGCCGGCGTGCCGTCGACCACAGCCGGCTCGGCTGGCTCGACCTGCCGCGGTCCACGCATGAACTGCTCTCGCAGATCAAAGGGCTCGTCGCGGAGATCCGCTACTCGGGCCTCGATCGCGTGGTGCTCATCGGGCTGGGCGCCGAGGCGCTGGCCGCCCAGGCGATCATCGACGACGTTGGCGGCGGCGCCGGGTTGACGATCATCGACGGCAGCGGCCCGATGACGCAGGTGCTGGACGCGTCCCGGCTCGACCGGACCTTCGTCATCATGTCGAGCAAGCGCGGCGCCTCGCTGGAGAGCGAGGCCTGCCGCCGCATCCTCGAGCAGGCGCTGCGCGACCACGGCCTGTCCGAGCAGGAGATCGCCCACCGGTTCCTCGTCATCACCGACCACGGCAGCCCGCTCGATGGCTTCGCACGGGAGCGCGGTTACCGGGTGGGGTTGACCGACCCGTACCTGCCCGGCCACTTCGGCGCGCTGTCCGCGTACGGGGTGGTGCCCGCGGTGCTGGCCGGCGCCGAGGTCGCCCCGCTGCTCGACGAGGCCGCGGGGGTGCTCCCCCACCTCGCCCGCGAGGAGGACAACCCGGGTCTGCTGCTCGGCGCGATCCTCGGCGGCAGCGCCTTGGGCGGCCCGCACGGCGTCCCCCGCGACAAGGTCGTCATCAAGGCCGGCAGCGGGCCGCTGACCGAGTGGATCAGGCAGCTGATCGCGGCGGCCACCGGCAAGCGCGGCCGCGGCATCCTGCCGGTCGGCGACTCCGGCTGGAAGCTCTCGGATCCGGGCCATGACGTGCACGGTGTCGTGCTCAACCCGCGCAGCCCCGCGAGCGCCGGGGCCGACACGTCGGTCTTCGGCCCGCTCGGCGCCCAGTTCCTGCTCTGGGAGTACGCGGCGGCGTCCGCCGCCTGGCTGCTCGGCGTCAACCCGTTCGACGGGCCCGAGGAGTTCATCGCGGAGGTGGAGAACGACGCGGCCGGGATGCTGAGCACCGGCCCACCGCTGCCGGCCGGCGAACCGACCTTCGTCGATAACGCGATCGAGGTGTACGTCGACCCGGCGATCGGGCACTTCGGCACGCCGAACTTGGGCGACGTCATCGAGGGCATCGTCCGCAGCGTTCCGGTGAACGGCTACCTGTCCGTCGTGTCGTACCTGTCCGCCCCGCAAATGCTCGCCGACGGGTTCACCCGGCAACTCGCCGAGCGGCTGCGCCGTCCGGTGTCCTTCGAGTCGGGGCCGGGGGCGTTGCTGGGCACCGGGTCGTACCACAAGGACGGCCCGCGCACCGGGGTGTTCCTGGTCGTCACCGCGGATCCCGAGGAGGATACGCCGGTGCCCGACCAGGCCTACAGCCTGGGCGCGCTATGGCTGGCCCGCGCCCTCGCCGACGTACGGGCGCTGCGGCGCCGCCGGCTGCCGGTCGTCTGGCTGCATCTGCGCGACACCCCCGCCGGAGTCGCACGGCTGGCTGAGATCGTTTGACATCTTGCCCAAGCCGCTGCCCGGGGATTTCTACCCGGAGGTCGGGGTGAGAGGCGCGCGCCCTGGTGAGGTAACTACGGTGGAGCAGATAAAGGTGGTGGGCGAGGGAAAGCCGGCGGGGGAACCGGAAGAGCCAATGACGGACGTGACGACCGTGACGACCGGGGACGTGCGGATCACCGCGCGCGACCCGGCGCGCGACGCGGCCCAGCGCATCCTCGGCCGGCTGTGGATCGACCGGGTGCCGGTCCGCCTCGCCTCTGACGATCCCACCCTGTGGGGGCTCCCGGCCGGTGCCGCGCGGTGCTGGCCGGCGGCGCCGGGCTCGACCAGGGCGCTGCTGCCGCGGATCGCCGAGGCGACCGACCGCGTCAAGACCGCCGGGCTCACCGACGTCGTGCTCGTCGGCCGGGGCGCGCCGGCCATGGCGGCCAAGGTCGTCGCCAGGCACGCCAAGGCACCGCTGATCGTGCTCGACGGCCTCGATCCGGCGCCGACGCTGCGGCTCGGCGCGGATCCGGACCGGCTGCGCCGCACGGTCGTGGTCGTCGCCGGCGAAGACGTGGCGGCCACGAGCCAGGCCGGGCTCATCCGCCGGCTGTTCCGCGACATCGGCCTCGACCAGGACGATGCGGCCGAGCGCTTCGTCGTCGCCGCGGATGTCATCGCCGGCGAGTCCAACGCCGCGGAGTCGGCGTGGGAGTGGCGGCGCATCACCCCGCACGGCGGCGACGTGCTGGAGACCGCCGGCTTCGTGACGCCGTACAGCGGGGTCTTCGGCGCCCTGTCCCCCTACGCGCTGCTGCCCGTAGCGCTCGCCGGGGTGAACATCTCCGACGTGCTCGACCAGGCCACCGCCGTGCTGCCGTCGCTGACCCGCCCGGAGAACAACCCCGGCCTGGTGTTGGGCGCGATCCTGGCCGGCTCGGCGCGGGCCGGCCGGAACAAGGTCATCATCGGCGGCTTCGGCTCCCGGTACGACGGGCTGGACGAGTGGGCCGGCCGACTGCTCACCGGCGCGACCGGCGCGCCCCGGACCGGCGCACGGTTCGCCGGCGGCATGGTTCCGGTGGTCCAGCTCGGCGGGCTCCCGCTCGCCCCGTCCGCGGAGTTGTTCCTCGTGGCGCTGGACGGGCGACCGCATCAAGACGACGCCACGGTGACCGGCTCCCTTGGCGCCCAGTTCGTGGTCTGGGAGTACGCCGCGGCCGTGGCCGCCTACCTCATGGGCGCGGACCCGTTCGCCCCCCGGCCGCCGCTCACCGATACCGTCGAGCGGACCATGGCGCCGCTGTTCCGCGATCGCGACGTCGACGGGTTCGTCGAGCACGATTCGAAGATCGACGCCTTTGGCCGGTCGTCTGGGCTCGCCGCGGGCACCGACTCGGTCGCCCAGGTGCTCGACCGGCTGCTCGACGCGCTGCCGGGCGACGGCCACCTGGCGATTCTCGCCTACCTCGATCCGGACCCGTTCGTCGGCCAGGGCCGCACGGTGCGACGGCTGGCGGGGGCGCTCGGCGCCCGCGCCGGACGGCCCGTGACAGTGTGCTGGGATCCTGACCCGCCGGTCCAGGGCGCCGCCGACGAGAGGGGCGTATATCTGGTACTGACCGGGAAGGTCATGGACGATTATCGGGTTCTTGATGAAGGGGATCGACTGAGCCGGCTGCAACTCGCCCAGGCGCTGGCGACGACCTCGAGGTTGCGCGAGCTGGGCCGCCCGGTCGCCCGCCTGCATCTGCACCATCGCTGGACGGGAATCGCCCAGCTGCTCGACGCTGCTCATCAGGGAGGCCGGGCATGACATTGCCCGCACGCATAGCGACATCGGGTCCGGGCGGTGCACAGAATCCGCTCCGAGATCCTCGGGACAAACGCCTGCCACGGGTGGCCGGCCCGTGTGTATTGGTGCTCTTCGGAGTGACCGGCGACCTGTCCCGCAAGAAGCTGCTGCCGGCGATCTACGACCTCGCCAACCGCGGGCTGCTGCCGCCGGGCTTCTCGCTGATCGGCTTCGCTCGGCGCGACTGGGCGCACCAGGACTTCCGGCAGGTCGCGTACGAGGCGGTCAAGGAGCACGCCCGCACGCCGTTCCGCGAGGACGTCTGGACGCATCTGGCCGAGGGGATGCACTTCGTGCCGGGCGAGTTCGGTGACGCCGGAGCGTTCGAGGCGCTGGCCATGGCGGTCAAGGAGCTCGACCAGACGCGCGGCACCGGCGGCAACTACGCGTTCTACCTGTCGATTCCGCCGAAGTTCTTCCCGCAGGTGGTCGAGCAGCTGCAGCGGGCCGGGCTGACCGAGCGGGCCGACGGCAACTGGCGCCGGGTCGTCATCGAAAAGCCATTCGGCCACGACCTGAAGAGCGCGCTCGAGCTCAACGCCACCCTGCACCAGGTGTTCCCCGAGGAGTCGATCTTCCGCATCGACCACTACCTCGGCAAGGAGACGGTGCAGAACATCCTGGCGATGCGCTTCGCCAACACGATGTACGAGCCGATCTGGAACCGCTCGTACGTCGACCATGTACAGATCACGATGGCCGAAGACATCGGCATCGGCGGCCGGGCGGGCTACTACGACGGGATCGGCGCCGCCCGCGACGTCATCCAGAACCACCTGCTCCAGCTGCTCGCGCTGACCGCCATGGAGGAGCCGCCGTCGTTCAGCGCCGAGGCGGTCCGCGCCGAGAAGGCGAAGATCCTCTCGTCCGTACGGGTGCCCGGCGACCTCGGCCTGACCACCGCCCGCGGCCAGTACGCCGCCGGCTGGCAGGGCGGAGGGAACGTCCGGGGCTATCTCGAGGAGGAGGGCATCCCGGCCAACTCCAAGACCGAAACGTACGCCGCGGTCAAGCTGGAGGTCGACAACCGCCGCTGGGCGGGCGTCCCGTTCTACCTGCGCACCGGCAAGCGGCTCAGCCGCCGGGTCACCGAGGTCGCGCTGATGTTCCAGCGCGCCCCGCACCTGCCGTTCGCCCAGACCGACACCGAGGAGCTCGGCCAGAACGCGCTGGTCGTCCGGGTGCAGCCGGACGAGGGCGTCACGGTGCGGTTCGGCTCGAAGGTTCCCGGCACCTCGATGGAGGTCAGGGACGTGAACATGGACTTCGCCTACGGCAAGTCGTTCACCGAGTCGTCCCCGGAGGCGTACGAGCGGCTGCTGCTCGACGTGCTGATCGGCGACCCGCCGCTGTTCCCCCGGCAGGAGGAGGTCGAGCTCTCCTGGGCGATCCTCGACCCCATCGAGGAGTACTGGGCGGAGCACGGCAAGCCGGACCAGTACCGCTCCGGCGGCTACGGGCCCGACTCGGCAGACCAGCTCATGGCTCGCGACAGCCGGGCCTGGAGGCGCCTCTAATGAACATCGACCTTGCGGACACCACGACGCGGCGCATCCAGAAGGCGCTGATGGAGGCCCGGCACCGGATGGGCGGCCCGGCGGTCGGCATGGTGCTGACGCTGGTCATCGTGACCGACGAGTCGGCGCAGTACGACGCCGTCCGCGCGGCCACCGAGTCGGCGCGTGAGCACCCGTGCCGAGTGCTCACCGTGATCTCGCGCGACGCCCGCGGCAGCTCCTCCCGGCTCGACGCGGAGATCCGCGTGGGCGAGATCGGGCCAGGCGAGACGGTGCTGCTGCGGATGTACGGGCCGCTGGCCGAGCACGCCGACTCCGTTGTCGTGCCGCTGCTGGTGCCCGACACGCCGGTCGTGACATGGTGGCCGGGCCAGCCGCCGGAGGTGCCCGGCGACGACCCGCTCGGCGCCCTCGCACAGCGGCGCGTGACCGACGCGTACGCGGCCGCGGACCGGCTGCGGACCCTCGCCCGGCTGGCCGCCTCGTACAAGCCGGGCGACACCGACTTCTCCTGGACCCGGCTGACCCCGTGGCGAACCCTGCTGGCGGCCGCGCTCGACCAGCCGCACGCCGACATCACCGCGGCCGAGGTCTCCGCCGAACCCGACAGCCCGAGCGCCGAGCTGCTGGCGGCGTGGCTGGCGGTGCGGCTGTCCGTCCCGGCCCAGCGCATGACGTCGGCCGGGCCCGGCATCACCGGGGTACGCCTGACCACCGACGAAGGCGACATCGAGATCACCCGCCCGGACGGACGGGTCGCCACGCTGTCGCGGCCCGGACAGCCCGATCGGCAGGTGGCCCTGCTCCGGCGGCCGATGGCCGAGCTGCTCGCCGAGGAGCTGCGCCGGCTCGACCCCGACGAGGTCTATCAGGAGGCGGCCGGCCGGTTCGCCAGCGAGCAGCTGGCGCCCCCGGCAGCCCCGGTGACCCCGGTACCCCCGCCGCCCGCCGACGACGCGGGCGCCGACGATCAGGCGAGCCAGTGACCGCACCGGCGGTTCTGGTCCACCGCGACCAGACGCTGCTCGCCCAGGTAGTCGCCGCCCGCCTGGTGACCCGGCTGGTCGACGCGCAGACGGCGCAGGGAACGGCGTCGCTCGTGCTGACCGGCGGCGGCATCGGCACGGCGGTGCTCGCCGAGCTCGCGGCCACCCCGGTCCGAGACGCCGTCGACTGGCGGCGGCTGGACATCTGGTGGGGCGACGAACGGTTCCGGCCGTCCGGCGACCCCGAACGCAACGAGACCGGTGCCAGGGCGGCGCTGCTCGATCACGTTGACGTCGACCCGGCCCGCGTGCACCCGATGCCGGCCTCGGACGGCCAGGACGGCGACAACCCGGAGGCGGCCGCAGAGCGCTACGCGGCCGAGCTCAGGACGGCGACTCGGCCCGAGGACCACGGCCTGGTGCCATCGTTCGACATCCTCCTGCTCGGGCTGGGGCCGGAGACGCACGTGGCCTCGCTGTTCCCGGGGATGCCCGCGCTGTACGACGAGCGCGCCGTGGTGGCGGTACGCGGCTGTCCGAAGCCGCCGCCGACCCGGATCACGCTGACCTTGCCGTCGATCCGGACGGCCCGGGAGGTCTGGATCATCGCCGCCGGCGAGTCGAAGGCCACGGCCACACGGATGGCGTTGTCGGACGCGGGCCCGATCCAGGTGCCCGCGGCCGGGGCGCGGGGGCGCCAGCGCACGCTGTTCCTGCTCGACCGGGCGGCGGCGAGCCAGCTCCCGTCGGACTTGGGCCGCGTCGTCTCGTCCTGAGGTCGCGGGCCACTTGCGGTCCGTGGCCGACCTAGGCCGTTCTGTAGTCGCGTGCGGCGGCTCGGGAGACCCTTTGCTCGGAGGTGCCGAGCATGGAGCCGCTGGGAAGGGCCGTGCGCTGGACTCGCGATCGTCCCCCCTATGCCGTCTTTATCGGGCTCGCGTTCGCCATGATCGTCGTGCTCGCCGTCATGGCCCCCCTTCACCTCCACAATCGGGCCAATCCCCTGCCGGCAGGCGCGGAGCAGTTCCAGTGCGCGATCACGGACGTCTCCGAGCCGCCAACGCAGCCGAAGGCACCCGCAAAAGTCGACGACGCGATCGGCGAGAGCACGCTCAGCATCCTCGTCGGCCGCGGCGGCGCCAGGCGCGAGCGCCAGTCGTCGCACCTGGCGGTCGACAACGCCGGGCGCAAGGTGCTGCCGCGTGGCGGGACGCTGAACACATCGGTGACAGACCTGGTCAGGGCCGACGGCTCGGTGCTGCCGGCGGCGCAGGTGAAGACATACGCGACGGTGAGCCGTGACGCCTCGTACATCGTCGTCCACACGTGCATCGACCCACGGCATCCGGAGGTGATCGATCCGGGGCGCTACACGGGTGTCGTCACGTTGGACGATTCGCGCGCGTACGGGGCGGCCGTACCGGTCAAGGTCGAGATCCAATATCCGTACGTCGAGTTCATCCTGCTGGCTTATCTCGTGGCCGCCCTGGCCGGCCTGACCTGGGCGCGATTCATTCGCCGGATGCACACTACCCCCGGCCCGCATGGGGAACCGTGGTCCCACTTCCCGGTGTGGCTGGCGGCGCTGCTGGTCGCCGTTCCCGTGGCACTGGCCCAGGCGGTGAGCGACCGGGGCTGGTACGGCGACCTTGGGCAGTACGTGACGCTGATGACGACCGTGGGCGCGACGGTCATCGCAGCGGCGCCCACCCTTTACGCGATGGCCCACGTCTCCTCCTCCGGCTCCCCGAACACGCCGGACACCCCGAACACGCCGGACACCCCGAACGTGCGGGACACCTCGGACACGTGGGATGCGTCGGACACGGAACCGAGGGAACAGAAGGGCGAGAAAGCCGCGCCCGCCGAGTGAGGGCTCAGCGGCCGGAGAACAGGTCGGCGACTCGGGCGGCCCGCGACGTGCGCGGCAGGCCACGGGCCTCGCGGGCGTCCGCGAGCCGGTAGAGCCGATACAGCGCATGCACGCCGAGCCACCGCAGCGGCTCCGGCTCCCAGCGACGGACCCGCCAGCCCACCCACGGCAGGGCCGTCAGCTCGGTGTCCGCACGAAGCATGAGGTCACGGAGGGTCCGGCCGGCCAGGTTGGTCGTCGCCACGCCGTGCCCGGTGTAGCCGCCCGCGTAGCCGACGCCGGTGACGTGGTCGACGACGACAGTGGAGCACCAGTCCCGCGGCACCCCGAGCACGCCGGACCAGGCGTGCGCGACCCGCGCCGGCGACGCGGCCGGGAACATGCGGACGAGCAGCCGCCACAGCTCGGCGACGGTGACGCCCGGGGTATGGCCGTGGTCGTCCCAGCGGGAGCCGTATCGGTACGGACGGCCTCGGCCGCCGAAGGCGATCCGGCCGTCGGCGGTCCGCTGCGCGTACATGTAGTAGTGGGCGAGGTCGCCGAGCAGCTCGGCGCCCTGCCAGCCGATCCGCTGCCAGGCGTCGTCGCTCAACGGCTCGGTCACGATCATCGAGCTGTTCATCGGCAGCCAGTCGCGGTGGTGCCCGGAGAGCCCGGCGGTGAAGCCCTCCGTCGCGCGGATCACGTGCTCCGCCTCGACCGTGCCGTACGGTGTCACCGCCGCGGCGGGGCGGCCCGCCGACCGCGGCCGGATCGCGGTCACCGGCGTGCCCTCAAAGATCTCCACGCCCAGGCCGGCTACGGCCCGGGCGAGCCCACGGGCCAGCTTGGCCGGGTGGACCCGGGCGCAGTGCGGGCTCCAGGCCATGCCGTGCGCCCCCTCCACGCGCAGCCGCGACTCGCCGTCGTCCTTGCCGAGCAGCACAACGTCGTCGGGACCCCAGCCCCAGTCCGCGTCCTCGGCGACCATGTCCCGCAATCGGGCCAGCTGGGCGGGGTTGGTCGCGACACTCAGCACGCCGCCCTTGACGATGTCGGCCTCGATGCCCGCGGCGGCCGCCGTGCCCACCACCTCGTCGACGGCGTCGAACATCGCGTGCTGCAGGGCGATGGCGCCCGGCCTGCCGTGCCGCGCCGCGTACCGCTCCCGGGAACCGGCGAGCTCGCCCAGGATCCAGCCGCCGTTTCGACCCGACGCCCCGAAGCCGGCGAACTCCCGCTCGAGGACGACGATCCGCAGGTCCGGCCGGGCCCGCGTGAGGTAGTACGCCGTCCACAGGCCGGTGAACCCGGCGCCCACGACGCACACGTCCGCCGTTCGGGAGCCCGGCAGCGCCGCGCGCGGCTCCGGCAGGCCGATATCGCGGAACCAATACGACACGCCTCCGTTGGCGAAGCGGCCGCCGAGCGGGGCGGGACCGGAGCGTGAGACCATGCCGCCATCCTGCTGGATCAGTCGCGATTTCGCATCATTGGGCGCGGAAACGGTCGTCAGTCGCGCTTCTCACGACGGGATTCGAGCCACTCCTCCCGCATGACCGCATAGTGGGTCATCGGGCCCAGCTCGCCGCGCACCGTCGCCACCGGACGCATGCCCAGCCGTTCGGCCACCGCCACCGACGCGCTGTTGCCCTCGTCGATCTCGGCGAGCACGCGGTCGAGGCCCACCGTCTCGAAGGCGTGCGACAGGACGGCGACGGCCGCCTCGGTGACGAGGCCACGGCGCCAGTAGGCGGGCTCCAGGCTGTAGACGATCTCGATCGCGTCGCCGTCGCCGGTCTCCAGCGTCCGCAGCCCGATCGTGCCGATCAGCCCGCCGCCGACCAGCCGTGGCCACGCGAGATCTGCCCCGCCGACGGTCTCGCTCCCGATCAGCCGCAGCGACCACAGGCCGTACCCGGACGTGGCGAAGTCCTGTTGACTCGTCGTGACGAACTGCGTGACCTGCGACGGTGTCGGGGCCTTGTCGTCGAAGAGAAACCGGCGGACCTGCGCCCCGGCCCAATGCGCGACCAGGGCCTCTCGGTCCTCCGGCTGCAGCGGGCGAAGCGCGAGCCGTTCCGTCCGCAGCTCGGTCACTGGGATTCCCACCCCACGGCCGGCTCCCCCTCGGGAACGCGAATCCGGAAGACCCGCAGCTGCAGGGCGAGCGCCGCGTAGTAGCCGACGAGGGTGACCAGCTCCACCAGCGTGGCGTGGCCGAGGGCGGCGGCCGCCTCCGCGTAGCGCGCGTCGTCGAGGTCCCCCTCCCCCACCAGCGCCCGGGCCACCTCGTACACGACGCGCTCCCGATCGTCGGCGAGCGACGGCCGCCGGCCGGTCCGCAGCGCGGCCACCTCCTCCTCGCCGAGCCCGGCCCGCAGCGCGATCCGCTCGTGGGAGTACCACTCGTAGTCGGACCGCCAGTGGGCCGCGACGACGAGGGTGGCGAGCTCGCGCTCGCGGGCGGTGAAGCCGGTACGGAAGCGGACGGCGGCCCCGAGGTCCTGGAGCGGCATGCCGACCGGCGGGGTGTAGAGCATGGCGTTGAACGGGCCGAGCAGCCGTCCTTCGTCATCGGTCAACCGGAACCTGCCGCCGCCCCGGGAGGCGGCGATCGCGTCGTACACCGCGCGCTGCTCGCCGGTCAGCGCACGCACGTCGAGCAGTGGCAGCCGGTCGTTCGCGGAAGAGTCGATCACGCCGAGCACGTTACGCGACCGCCGCACGCTGGGCACCCGCCCGGCTGCCATGATGGGCCGGTGACCGGGATCTACGACGAGCCGCAGGCCTACGAGCTGGCCTGCGCGTTCCGCGACGTCCCCGCAGAGGTCGACGCGCTGCTGCGCTGGGCCGCGCGGCACCGGCCGGGCGGCACGCCGGTGCGGACGGCCTTGGAGCTGGCGGCGGGGCCGGCCGAGCACGCCCGCGAGTTCGCCGCACGCGACATCGAGGCGACCGCGCTCGACCTCAACCCGGCCATGTGCGCGTACGCCCGCGAGCAGGGCTGGGGCCTGCCGCTCCAGGTCGTCCAGGCCGACATGACGGCGTTCCGGCTCGACCGTACCTTTGACCTGATCGTCACGATGCTCGACTCGACCGCGCACCTGATGACCCTGGACGCCTTCGTCGCCCACCTCGACCGCGTCGCCGCCCACCTGGATCACACCGGCCTGTACATGGTGGAGATGAGCCACCCGGCCGACCGGCTCGGCGACAAGCCGCGCTCCGGCAGCGCCTGGCAGGTCGACCGGGACGGCGTGCACGCCGACGTCCGGTGGGGCGAGCCGTCGGACGAGCTCGACCCCATCACCCAGATCGTCGACGACCACGTGACCATCGCCGTGACGCGGGACGGCGAGACCCAGGTCGTGGCGGGCGTCGTGCCGTACCGGTTCTGGACGGCGACCGAGCTGGCCGCGGCCGTACGGCTGGGCGGGTCGCTGGAGATCGTCGCGCAGTACGGCGACTTCTCCGACGTGGACATTCACGCGCCAGAGGCGTGGCGGCTGATCTCGATCCTGCGGCGTACGGCCTAGGGAGTCGGGGTCAAGCCGGGCAGCGGATAGCCGGCCATCAGTTCGCGGATCTGCGCGGCGATGCGGGCGAGCGCGGCCTCGTCCTCGGCGGCCGCGATCGCCTGGTCGATCCACTCCGCGATCCGCGGCATCTCGGCCTCGGTCAGCCCCCGTGTGGTGATGGCCGGGGTGCCGAGCCGGATCCCCGACGGGCTCCACGGCTTGCGGGGATCGTACGGCACGGTGTTGAAGTTGAGCTCGATGCCGGCCAGGTCGAGGGCCTTCGCCGCGGGCTTGCCGCCGATGCCGCGACTCGTCAGGTCGATGAGGATCAGGTGGTTGTCGGTGCCGCCGGAGATCAGGTCGAAGCCGCGGTCGACGAGCGCCGCGGCCAGCGCCTTCGCGTTGGCGACGATCTGCCGCGCGTATGCCGGGAAGTCGGGCGCCGCGGCCTCCTTCAGCGCGACCGCGATCGCGGCCGTGGTGTGGTTGTGCGGACCGCCCTGCAGGCCGGGGAAGACCGCCTTGTCGATCACCGTGGCGTACTCGGCCGTCGTCAGGATCATCGCACCGCGCGGGCCGCGCAGCGTCTTGTGTGTGGTCGTCGTGATGACGTCGGCGTACCCCACGGGCGACGGGTGTGCGCCGCCGACGACGAGGCCCGCGATGTGCGCGATGTCGGCGACTAGCACCGCGCCGACCTCCTTGGCGATCTCGGCGAAGGCCGGGAAGTCGATCGTGCGCGGGATGGCGGTGCCGCCGCAGAGGATCAGCTTGGGCCGTTCCTTGTGGGCCAGGTCGCGTACGTCGTTCATGTCGACCCGTCCGGTGTCGCGGCCGACGCCGTAGTGGACGGGACGCAGCCACTTGCCGGTGATCGACACCGGGGAGCCGTGCGTGAGGTGCCCGCCGTGCGCCAGCTCCAGCGACAGGAACGTGTCGCCCGGCTGGAGAAATGCCAGGTGGACGGCGAGGTTGGCGGGCGAGCCCGAGTACGGCTGGACGTTGGCGTGGTCGGCGCCGAACAGGCTCTTGGCCCGCTCGATCGTCAGCTGCTCGATCGGGTCGATCACCTGCTGACCCTCGTAGTACCGGGCGCCCGCGTACCCCTCGGAGTACTTGTTGGTGAGCACGGTTCCGGTGGCCTCGAGGACGGCCTGGGACACGTAGTTCTCCGACGGGATGAGCCGGATCTTTTCGTACTGGCGTCGCGCCTCCGCCTCGACGAGCCGCGCGAGCTCCGGATCGGTGGCGGCGAGGTGAGGGATGACCGGCTGGTTCATGGCGACCTCCGCAGGCTGGCAGCGATGCCCGGCACCCAGGCGCGCGGTGTCCGGACGGCTTCGCTCCCCGGTGGTGTACTCCACCTTCTCCGCGCCAGTCGCGACCTGGCCCATCGTAGCGATCCGCCCGTCGGCTCGCGTCTTTGACGATATTACGTATTTACGTAATTATGGTCTGATGGCAGATGAGCCGGTGGCGGATCGGCTGGCCCGGCTGGAGCGCCGGGTGGCCCGGCTGGAGGACACGTCCGGGTCCGTACGGGTCAGCACGTCCGAGCTCGACGCGGACACCTTCTGGGCGCTGGAGGGCCTCAAGGACCGGGCGCCGGAGTCGGGTGCCGTGCTGTTCACCGGCACGGTCGAGCTCCCGACCGGTGAGCGCTACGAGTGGCAGCAGGGCCATCCGGCCGCGGATCTGCTCGCCGACGACTGGTCGCAGGCCGCCGCCGCGCTCACCGCGCTGGCCCATCCGGTCCGGTTGCTGCTGCTCCGCGAGGTCGTGCACGGCGCCCGCACGGCCGCCGAGCTCAGCGCGCACGAACGGCTCGGCACCACCGGGCAGCTCTACCACCACCTGCGCCAGCTGGTCTCCGCCGGCTGGCTGCGCACCACGGCGCGCGGCCAGTACGCGGTGCCCGGCGAACGCGTCATTCCGCTGCTGACCATGCTCGCCGCCACCCGCCGATGAACCCGGGAGTAAACCGATGCGCGAAAGGTTTCCGTACTACGTCGCCCGTGTCCGCGCCCCGCTGATGTGGGCCTTCGTCGCGCTGGCGGTCGCCGCCCGGCTGTTCCACCTGGCGTGGCTCTGGCCGCTGAGCCTGGCCCTCCTGATCGCCGGGCTGGCCTGCTACTTCAAGGTCGGGACCGTACGCCGGGCCGCCGTCGTGGTGGCGCCGCCGGTGGCCGGTCGCTGGGTCGCGGTCAACAGCCCGGCCGACCGCGTGCCCAGCCACGGCGTGCACGCGTACGGCCAGACCTACGCGATCGACCTCGTCCACCACCCCGACGACGACCGGGCCTGGCAGGGCGTACACCGATGGCCGCCGGCGCGCCGGCCGGAGACGTTCCCCGCCTTCGGGCAGCCGGTGTACGCGGTGGCGGACGGCGTGGTGGTCAAGGCGACGGACTGGCAGCGCGACCATTGGAGCCGGAACTCAGTGCCGGGCCTGCTCTATCTGTTCGCCGAGGGAAACCTGCGCGAGCTGTTCGGCCCGCGGTTCATTCTGGGCAACCATGTCGTCATCGATCTCGGCGACGGGGTGTACGCGGCGTACGCCCACCTGCGCCGCGGCTCGATACGGGTCACGGAGGGGCAACGGGTCATCGCCGGGCAGCAGATCGCCGGCTGCGGAAACTCTGGCAACTCCTCCGAGCCGCACGTGCACTTCCAGCTCATGGATCGCCGCGGTGTGTTGTTCGCGGCGGGTCTCCCCTTCGCCTTCGACCGCCTCGAGGTCGACGGAGACGTACGGGACGGCGTGCCCGGCGGCCGGCGGCCGTTCAGGACCTCGCCCGCGCGGGAGCACTCGACTGTTCCTTGAGCGCGGTCAAGTCGGTGAACGGCAGCGGGCAGTCGGGGTTGCAAGTGCACTCGGTGAGGCTCGCACACTCGCTGGCCAGCACGGCCCGCAGCCGGTCACGGATGATGTACAGGTCGGCGATGCGGGCCTCGACCTCGGCGAGCTTGGCGGTGGCCCGCTTGTCGAGCCGGTCCCGTACCCGGCCGTGCGGGCCCCGCGCGGCCGCCAGCAGGTCGGCGACCTCGTCCAGCGTGAAGCCGAGCCGCTGGGCGGCCTTGATCACCCGGAGCAGGTCGACGGTGTCGGGCGGGTAGAGCCGGTGCCCGCCCAGGCTTCGCTCGGGCCGCGGCAGCAACCCGCGGCGCTCGTAATAGCGCAACGTCTGCGGGTTCACCCCGGCCGCCTCGGCCACCTCCCCGCTGCGCAGCGCTCTTGTAACGGCCGCGGTCACCCTGCGGCTCCGGCGCGCGGCAGGTGGCGTTCGGCCAGGACCTGCAGGAAGTCGAGGGTCGGCCCGGCCTCCTCCGGCACGCCGATGTCGACCGTCAGCCGATCGCCTTGCCGCGTGAAGGTGACGGAGAAGAACCCGCAGCACTCCTGTTCGCGGGCGAACAGGTCGCGGATCCGCGCCGCGCCGTCCGCGCCGGGCACCTTGAACGTGAGGCGTAGCCGGGACGGCCGCCGTTCGGCGCTCTCCACGTGCGCCGCGAGCAGCTCCTCGAGGTCGACCAGCCGTACGGACATGTCGTTCGGCGACAAGGTGCAGGCGATCGGAACAACGGGGTCGGACATCATGGCCTCCGGCACAATGTGGGCCCGCCGAAATGGCGGGCCATTTCACCGTAAGCCTGTACCTGGGTACCGGATGCAAGGGCTCCTAGAGCCGCTTGGCGAACCGCAGCGACTGCCTTGTGTACTCCATGCGCTGCTCGTAGAACGGCACGGAGATCGGGCTCTTCGTGTACGTGTCGAGCACGATGAGCCGGGCCTGCCGGACGCGCGCCCACTCCTCCACGGCGTTCATGAGCTTGGTGCCGATGCCGCCGCGCCAGTGCCGCGCCTGGACGGCCAGCGCGTTGACGAACACGCGCGGCACGACGACCTCGCGGACGAGCTGCCAGGGCGCCTCCCGGTCCGGGGGAAGGAAGGTGGCGTCGATAAAGCCGACGACCTCGCCCCCGAGTTCCGCGACCCGGACGAAATGGTCGGCCGAGTACACGCCGAGCAATCGGTCCTCGAGCCAGTCCGACAGGCCCTCGTCGCGCGGCACCTGAAACGAGTCCGGATCGAGCTTGGTGTAGTACTCGGCGAAGTCAAGCCACGCCCGAGCCGCCCCCACGCCGTCGCAGCTACGCGGCGGTCGAACCAGCACCTCGGACATACCATTAGTCTTTCGCACCCTGCCACCGGAGTGCCTACAGGTTGTCAGTAAATGCCCGGACTTTTTCATTGATTCGGCATCCAAATCCGGCCAGGATCACCCAAGAGCGGCGAGCTCAGCCTCGGAGAGAACGAGATCGGCGGCCTTGACAGAGTCGATCTACCGAGCGCTCTGGCCGGACCCGTCGCCCGGCTCGGGCCGCAGGTCGCGCTGCATGAACACCGTGTCGATCCACTGGCCGTGCTTACGTCCGATGGCGCGCAGCCGGCCCGCCTCGGTGAAGCCGAACGCGCGGTGCAGGCCGGTCGAGGCGCCCCCGCCGGCGTCGGCGATGACCGCGATGACCGCGATGACCTGCCGTACCCCCGCCTCCGTACACCCCGTGAGCAGCGCGCTCAGCAGGGCGCGGCCGAGTCCCTTGCCGGTCCGGTGCGGCGCGAGGTAGATGCTGTCCTCGACGCTGTGGCGGTAGGCCGGCCGCGTCCGCCACGGACCCGCGTAGGCGTACCCGGCCACCTCACCGCCGAGGTCGGCGACGAGGAAGGGCAGCCCGCGCTCGATCACGTTGTCGATGCGCCGCCGCCACTCCGCGACCGCCGGTACGACCTCCTCGAAGGTGATGACCGTGTCGGTGACGTACGGCGCGTAGATCGCCGCGATGGCTTCGGCGTCGTCGTGCGTGGCCGTCCGGATGATCGTCTCCTGCGTCGCCATAGAGCCCCTTTCGCGGCAACGAACTGCGGCCCGGCCCCCGTGAGCCGGGGACCGGGCCGCAGGAAAGAACAAGATCAGGTTCGGGCGGCCTGCATCGCCGCCTGTACGGCCGCGCGCTGCTGGCGCAGCTTGGCGAGGGCCTCGTCGAGGATGGCCTGGCCGTCTTCGTCGGTGCGGCGCTCCTTCACGTAGGCCAGGTGGGTCTTATACGGCTCGGTCTTGGGCGGAGCCGGCGGGTTCATAGAGTCCTTGCCGGCCGGAAACCCGCACCGGGGGCAGTCCCACTGATCGGGGACCGCGACGTCGCTGGCGAAGCTGGGGCGCGTCTCATGCTCGTTGGCGCAGAAGAACGAGACCCATACTCGAGGCGCGGCCTCACCGCGCTCCGCCTCCCCCATCGGTCCCGCCCCGACGCGGCTCCCTCGGATGGCGTTGCCACTACCCACGGACTACTCCTCGCTTTCCTGCCCGCCGCCTTCCGTAACCGGAAGCCTGGCGTGATATGACCCTGCTGCTGTTCGGCGCGGTGGGGCTCAGACGCCCTTGGACTTGAACAGCAGTCCCAGCACCACGATTGCGGCGAACCAGATGACCCCGGTCCCGATGGTCAGGCGGTCGAGATTGCGCTCGACCACGGATGACCCGCCGAGCGACGAGGTGATGCCGCCGCCGAACAGGTCCGACAGGCCGCCGCCCTTGCCCTTGTGCAGGAGGACGAGCAGCACCATCAACGCACTCGTGAGGATGAGCACGATCGAAGTTGCGATGATCACAGCTGGTAAGCGCCTTCTCGTGTGGTGTTCGCTATGAAGCGTACGACTTCTTTTCCGGCCGTTCAGTAGAAACGCCCATGTCAGATGGGCAATTCACGATACCGGCAGATCTTGACGAACTCGGCCGCGTCCAGACTGGCACCTCCGACCAGGGCACCGTCCACGTCCGGTTGCGCCATGATGCCGGCGATGTTGCCCGACTTGACCGAGCCTCCATACAGGATACGGACCTGGTCGGCCAATTCGCCCGGGTACAGCTCGGCGAGCCGCGTCCGAATCGCGCCGCAGACCTCCTGGGCGTCCTGCGGAGTCGCGACCTCGCCGGTGCCGATCGCCCAGACCGGCTCGTACGCGATCACCAGCGACCCGATGTGCTCCGCGCTCAGCTGGGCCAGCGCCCCTTCGACGTGACCCAGGGTGTACTCGACGTGCTGCGCCGCGCGGCGGACCTCCAGTCCCTCGCCGACGCAGACGATCGGGATCAGACCCTTCTTGATCGCCTGGATCGTCTTGGCGTTGACGGTGTTGTCGTCCTCGTCGTGGTACTGGCGGCGCTCGGAGTGGCCCACCACGACGTACGTGCAGCCCAGCTTGACCAGCATGTCCGCCGAGATGTCCCCGGTGTACGCGCCCTTGTCGAACGGCGACAGATCCTGGGCGCCGTAGCCGAGCTCCAGCTTGTCCCCGTCGATCAGGGTCTGCACCGAGCGCAGGTCGGTGAACGGCGGGAGCACGACGACCTCGGACCTGGC
>DATBKU010000138.1:0-5131 GCA_036555725.1 Streptosporangiaceae bacterium
CGTCGTGGACCGGCACGGCGGCCGCGTCTTCGCCGACGAGATCCACGGCCCGCTCGTCTATCCGGGCATGCGCCACGTCCCGTACGCGTCGACGTCGGACACGGCCGCGGCGCACACCCTGACCGCCACCTCCGCCTCGAAAGGCTGGAACCTGCCCGGCCTCAAGTGCGCGCAGGTCATCCTCACCAGCGAGGCCGACCGGCAGCGCTGGGAGGAGATGGGGTTCTTCGCCGCGCACGGGGCGAGCAATCCCGGCGTCGCCGCCAACATCGCCGCGTACCGGCACGGCGAAGTATGGCTGGACGAGATCCTCGGCTACCTGGACGAGAGCCGCCGTCTGCTGGCCAGCCTGGTCGGCAGGTACCTGCCCCAGGTGCGCTACCGCCCACCCGACGGCACGTACCTCGCCTGGCTCGACTGCACGGCGATGGAACTGCCGGTCACGCCGGGCGAGCTGATCAATGCCGCGCAGGTCACGGTGGTGGACGGGCCTGCCTTCGGCGACGGGGGAGCGGGCTCCTTCCGGCTCAACTTCGCCACGCCGCAGCCTATCCTCGCCGAGATGGTCGAGCGTGTCGCCGCGGCCCTGAACTCGGCTCAGGCCACGGGCCTCAGCGGGCAGGCCTGAGCTCTCCCGCCGTCTTGCCCGCCTGGGCCAGGGCAGCGGTCATCATGTCCGCGGCCTGGCCCGCCGCCGCGAGTGCCTCCACCGCCTCCACCACCCAGAAGTCAGGATCCTGGCCGGCGCCGGCGGCGAGCTGGCTTTCCTCGCGCTGCACGACAAGGATCCTGGCCAGCTGCTCGCACAGCTCCGGCAGGTCCTGGCCCACCCGTTCCAGGCTCGCGATGACCTCGCGGGTGTCGTCGAGCCCGGCGAAGGCACTGCCGCCGGAGGTCAGGTCGCGGAGCGCGCGGATCGCCCCGGCGGCCTGATCCGCGATATCCCGCATCGTCATCATGCCGCCCGGATCGCTCACGTCCTCAGTTGCGGCTCCTGGCCGGCTGCGGCCGAGACCGGCCGACTCGGCGTCTTCCGCCGAACCGTAGGGACGAACCCGTTTGGGCATCATTCTCCAGGGGTTGGTAGGGGACGGGCCACTGCGGCGCACTGAACATACCCGTTCCGGTCCGAGCGAGACCGCGAGGGCGTGAGGCCTGCGCCGTGCCTCCCTCCAGGGTATCCCCGGGTGCCCCGGACTCGGTGGAGCGCCATGAAACCCCGGATCCAGTGCGTTCTGGCGCAGTGGATCCCCGGTTCCAGCGCGCCCGGCCGCACGCCAATCGTCACGACGTCAGCGGGAGTCCCGCACCTCCAGGCCGTCGAGCACCCGCACCACGTTCGCCCGCAAAACCTCGGCCGCGTCCATGTCGCCCGCCAGGTGGTGCAGCAGCGCCTGCTGGAACAGCCCGTCCAGGATCGCGTACGCCGCCCCCGGAGACAACGCGATCGAGAACCCGCCGAACGAGGCGTACCGGCTGATCACCCGCCAGATCATCTCCTCGCGGTGCTGGTCGATCTCCAGCACGTCGGCGCGGAACGATTCCTCGAACAGGCTCTGGTTCCGCAGGTCGTACCAGAGCCGGTGCATCGGCGCATCGGTCCGCAGCGTCTGCGCCATCGCCGCGCTGAACTCCCGCTTGAGCTCCCCGGCCGACGACGCCGACGCCACGATCTCGTCGTAGCGGGTCACGCAGGCGGCCTCGTACTGGCGCACGCAGTGCGTGATCAGGTCTTCCTTGTCGCTGAAGTAGTAGTGCAGCACGCCGTGCGAGAACTCGGTGTTCTGCGCGATCTCGCGCAGGCTGGTCCGGGCGTAGCCGAGTTCGGCCAGCGTCTGCAGCGCGGCGTCGGCGAGTTGCGCCCGCCGCTCGGCGAACTTGTCGACCTGGCGCCGCGAGACCCGCTCCCGGTTCGTCTCGACCGCCTGATACGGGGCTGAGGGCACCACGGCCACGTGGTCCACATCCGTCACGGCACAAGGTTCCCGTCAGCTCGAACAACGGCCCGCGTCTTGCGGGCCGAACCAACTGTATCCCGGCTAGCGCTCCACGAACAGGATAAAACTTGACAAGCGTCCAAGAAAGTCTTGACGACTGTCAAGACCGCGTGACAGTGTGACCTACGTCGCACCGCCGCGGAGGGCGGCGGTGCGACAACCAGCGCGGTGCCACGTCCAGCCCGATGCGGATCGGGGCCGTCTCGAGGAGGAGATGCCACATGAGCGTGTATGACCTGACCGGACGCAAGGCCCTGGTCACCGGCGGGGCACGCGGCCTCGGCGCCGGAATGGCCGAGGCACTAGCCCGGGCCGGCGCCGCCGTCGTCATCGGCGACATCCGCGAGGAACTCGGCGAGGCCACCGTCGACGCGATCAAGAAAACCGGCGGTGACGCCGCGTTCCTTCCGCTGAACGTGACCGACGACCACAGCTGGGAACGTTGCGTCGAGGGCACCATCGCCGAGCTCGGCGGCCTGGACATCCTGGTCAACAACGCCGGCGTCGAGATCACCCAGCTGGTCGTGGACCTGGACCCGGACGATATCCGCAAGATGCTCGAGGTCAACGTCCTGGGCACCGCGCTCGGCATCAAGCACGCCTTCCGTGCCATGCGTCCCGGCGGCCCGGCTGGCCGCGGCGGTACCGTGGTCAACATCGCGTCGGTCGCCGCCACGATCGCATTCCCCGGCATCTCCGTCTACTCGGCGACCAAGTCCGCGATCGACCGGCTGACCCGGGTCGCGGCCATGGAGTCCGGCAAGCTCGGCTACGCCGTCCGGGTGAACTCCATCTACCCCGGGCTGTGCCCGACCGAGATGGGTAACCAGCTCGCCCAGGACGTGGTGGCGCTCGGCCTGTTCCCGAGCGTGCCCGACGCCATCGGCGCCGTGGTCGGGCTCACCCCGCAGGGCCGCCTGGGCGAGGTTGCGGACATGGCCGACGCCGTGGTCTTCCTCGCCTCCGACGCGTCCCGCTTCATTACCGGTGCCGGGCTGCCCGTCGACGGCGGCATGGGCATGTGAGCCAGAGCGAGAGGACAACCAGCATGAGCAAGCCTGTCATCGTCTACGGCGCCTCCGGTTACACCGGCCGCCTGGTCTGCGAGTACCTGCGTGAGTACAACGTCCCGTTCATCGCGGCCGGCCGGGACAAGGCCCGTATCGCCGAAGCGATGGACAAGGTCCCCGGCATCGACACCATCGAGCACGACATCGTCGAGGTCTCGCACGATGTCGAGCCGCTGTCCGAGCTGTTCGACGGGGCGAAGGTCGTCCTCAACACCGTCGGCCCGTTCGCCCAGTACGGCCGCGAGGTCGTCGAGGCCTGCATCAACACCGGCTGCCACTACCTTGACACCACCGGGGAGCAGGACTGGCTGATCGTCTGCGACGAGGAATACAGCCAGCGGATGGCCGAGAAAAATCTCCTCCTCGCCCCGGGCATCGCCCAGATGTACACCACCAGCGAGATCGCCGCCCAGCTCTGCCTGGAGAAGCCCGGCGTCGACACGCTCGACGTCCTGGTCTTCTGGAAGGGCACGCCGACGGTGGCCTCCACCCGGACCATCCTGGTCAACGCGTGCCTGTCCAAGGCGTACTACCTGGAGCAGAACCAGTACGCGGAATGGCCCGCCGACGCCGGCCTGTACGACGTGGTGATCCCGGGGCAGCATGAGATCGGCCTGGCCTTGCCGTGGGGCGGCATGTCGCATCCGGTCTGGTTCAAGCACGACCCGCGGGTGGCGAACGTGAAGGCGCTGGGCGGCGTGTTCAACCGCCCGCTCATGCTCGGCGTGCCGCAGATCGTCAAGGGCGTCCTGGCGCAGATCGAGGGCCTACCGGACAGCGAGAAACTCCGGGTGATCAACGAGCAGGCGGCCGGCGTGATGAACCAGATGCCGCCGCGCGAGGTCACGCGGATCAACACCTCGCTGGACTCGGTGCACGCGTCGGGACCGCTGGGCCGCGCGCACTGCGTGATCCACGGCAACTCCAACTACAAGCAGACCGGCCTGATGCAGGCGTACGGGGCGTACTCGCTGCTCCAGCAGCCGCCGAAGCGGACCGGCTTCGCGTCCGGCTGCCAGGCCTTCGGCCACCGTGAGCTGCTCGGCGCGATGCGAAGTTTCGGCCTGGTCATGGAGCCCAACCTCACCGTCCACCACTAAGGGGCGAGCAGCGTGCGCCTGACCGACTTCCTCGACAAGGGCGCCTCCCTGGGCGCGGAGGCACCCTGCCTGACCACGGCCGGGCGCACGCTGACCTACTTCGACGTCCAGCGGCTGTCCTGGCGGGTCGCCCGCGCCCTGGACAGCAGCGGGATCGCGCCGGGCGAGAAGGTCGCGATCTTGTCGGCGAACGACCCGACCGCCTTCAGTTGCGTGTTCGGCATCTCCCGGGCCGGCGCGGTGTGGTGTCCGGTCAACCCGCGCAACGAGGCGGCCGAGAACCGTGACCTGCTCGACTTCTTCGACTGCACATGCCTGATCTTCCAGGTCGCCTTCGCCCCGCTGGTGGCGAAGATACTGCCCGACCTGCCGAAGCTCACCACCCTGGTCTGCCTCGACGGGGAGCCCCCGAACGCCACCCCGTTCGACCTGTGGATCGGCTCCGAGCCAGCCGAGCCATGGCAAGCCGAACCCCTCGACGACATCGTCATGGTGGTCGGCACCGGGGGCACTACGGGGCGGCCCAAGGGCGTCATGCTCACCGGGCACAACATCGAGACGATGTCCGCTCTCACGCTGATGAGCTACCCGTTCCGGCTGCGGCCGCGCTACCTGGCCCTGGCGCCACTGACCCACGCGGCGGGCGTGCTGTGCTTCCCGGTCATGACGCTCGGCGGCGAGATCGTCATCATGCCCAAGCCGGACCTGGCGGAGTTCCTCGCGCTGGTCGAGAAACACGAGATCACCCACACGTTCCTGCCGCCGACGCTGATTTACATGCTGCTCGACCACGCCCGCCTGGCCGAGACCGACACGGCTAGCTTGCAGTGCCTGTGGTACGGCGCGGCGCCGATGTCGGCCAGCCGCCTGGAAGAGGCCCTGACGAAGATCGGGCCGGTCATGGGCCAGCTCTTCGGTCAGTCCGAGGCTCCGATGATGATCTCCACGCTCGCGCCCGCCGAAC
>DATBKU010000139.1:0-62918 GCA_036555725.1 Streptosporangiaceae bacterium
GCGGCGGGGAGTTCGATGAGGAGGACGAGAATGTCGTTATCGCGCTCGCCACGGCGGCCGGGGTGGCGATCGAGAACGCCCGCCTGTTTGAGGAGGTCCGCCGCCGGGAGCTCGGCCTCGACGCGTCGTCCGAGGTGACCAGGGCGCTGTTGACCGGGGCTGATCGCGGCGAGGTGTTCGAGCTGATGGCGCGGCGGGCACGGGAGATGACCGAGGCCGATACCGCCTTTGTGGCGGTGGCGACCCAAGACGGAAAGTTGTTGGTCGTCGAGGCCGCCGACGGCGCGTACGCCGAGTCGGTCCGCGGGCTGCAGGTGCCGGTGGCGGGGTCGCTGCCTGGCCGGGTACTGCGCGGGGGCAGTCCCGGTTCGTTGGACGACGACCATGACGACCCTGTGCTGGCTGAGGCGCTCGGCTCGATCCCGATCGGTCCCACATCGATCATGCCGCTAGGCGCCGGCGAGTCCGTACACGGCCTACTGGGTGTCGCAAGATCGGAAGGGAGTCCGTCGTTCCCGGAGGCGACGGGCCGGATGCTGCAGGCCTTCGCCGAGCAGTCGGCGATCGTGCTGGAGCTGGCCGAGCGGCGGCGCGACGCCGAGCGGCTGACCATGCTTGAGGACCGCGACCGGATTGCCAAGGATCTGCACGATCTGGTGATCCAGCGGCTGTTCGCGACGGGCATCACGCTGTCGGGCGCCGCCCGGCTCACCACGCGGCCCGAGGTGGCCAGCCGCATCCAGCACACCATCCACGACCTCGACGACACGATCCGGCAGATCCGGTCGACGATCTTCGCCCTGCAGACGCCGCCTGGGGAGCGGCTCGGTGGGCTGCGGTCGCAGATCCTCGCGGTGGTGCGGGGTGCGGAGGAGAGCCTGGGCTTCGCGCCGGCGGTCTCGCTGCAGGGCCTGCTGGACACCGCCGTTCCCGACGACGTGGGCGAGCAGCTGCTCGCGGTGCTCGGCGAGGCACTGTCGAACGTGGCCAGGCACGCGCATGCCGGCAAGGTCGTGATCACAGTGGAGGCGCGGGAGGATCTGCTGTTGCGCGTCGCCGACAACGGGGTGGGCATCGAGCCGGGCGGGCGGCGCGGTGGGCTGCGCAACATGATCGAGCGGGCGGCGGCGCTCGGCGGCGAGTGCACGATAGAGCCGGGTGACACGGGCGGCACCGTAGTCGAGTGGCGGGTTCCCCTGTAGACCGATGACACTAAGGCGTGGTGTGCGGCTAGTCGGTGTTCGAGGAGCCGTTGGAACGCGACCGTCCTCCTAGTCGTCGACCGCTGATCCGATCCGGCCGGATCCGGATGAAGCGATCACGTTGACCGGGCGCCCAAGCACGCAGCGGCAGCTGCGCGAGCCGGGCGGACTCCACCGAGTCGCGCACCGGGTAGGCCCGACCCACAATCGTCACCGACCACCCGGTCTGCGAACCGGCGTCGAACTCGTCGACCTCGAACGCGACGATCGCGTTGCTTGTGGCCGCCGCCAGCTTGGTGCCGGGGGCCGTACGGATGATGAAGCATCCGCCGTCGATGATGAAGTTCACCGGTTGCACGGCCGGCATGGCCTGCTCAGTGAACACGATCCGGCCGATCGGCACGGTTGTCGCCAGAGCGAGGCACTGGTCGGGCGTCAGCACTTCCAGCCCGCTGGAATCAACATTCATGGAGTCAGCGTTCGCGTTCGTTACTGGGCCTTTGGATGATCGTTGTCGCGAAGGCGGGCCGCCAACGCGGCGGCCTGAGTGCGGCGTTGCATGCCCAACTTGGCGAACAGGCTGGAGACATAGTTCTTGACCGTCTTCTCGGCGATGAACAGCCGCTCGCCGATCTGCCGGTTGGTCAGCCCGTCGCCGATCAGCTCCAGGATCTTGCGCTCCTGATCGGAGAGGTCGGCCAGTGGATCCTTGCGGTTCACGTTGCGCCGCAGCCGCTCGAGCATCTGCGCCGTGCTGCGCGGGTCGAGGAGGGACTTGCCGGAGCTGACCGTACGGACGGCGCCCACGAGGTCGGAGGTATGTATCTCCTTGAGCACGTAGCCGGCGGCGCCGGCCATCACGGCGTCGAACAGCGCCTCCTCATCGGCGAAGGAGGTAAGCATCAGGCAGGCCACCTCGGGCATCCGCGAGCGGATCTCCCGGCAAACGCTTACCCCGTCGCCGTCCGGCAGCCGTACGTCCAGGACCGCGACGTGCGGGCGCGCGGCCGGAATGCGGGCGAGGGCCTGGTCGGCCGTGCCGGCCTCGCCGACGACCTCGATGTCTTCCTCCACCTCCAACATGGAGGCGACCCCCCGGCGGACGACCTCATGATCGTCCAGAAGGAAAACGCGGATCGGATCAGTCATCTCGCATCTCCTCACTCTCATTTCGAAGTTAGCGAGATCGAAGAGCTGTGACCCACGGCCAAGGTCACCTCTGCCGTAGGGCAAAGGTCCTGTTTCGAGCCATGGCCATTACTCCCGGGTCTTACCCAGCAGCTTGACGAGTTCGATGATTCCGTACGCCACGGCGGCGACCGCGGCGATCCGCAGCCAGGTCGCCGGCTCGAGTGGGGCGGAGCCGAACAGGTCGTTCATGGCGGGGACGTAGGTGTAAAGAAGCTGGATCGCGATCAGGCCGAGGACGCCGGCGCCGATCCATGGATTGCGCCGGATGCCTGACCAAAGTACGGGACGGTCGAGGGACAGGCAGTTGAACAGGTAGGCGGTCAGCGTCAACGCGAAGACGTTGACGACCACAGTGCGGGCCTCGGCCAGGGAGGAGCCCTGTGCCTGCTCCCAGTGGAAGAGCCCGTAAGCTCCGGCGAGCAGGATCGCCGAGACCAGCAGGATGCGGGCGTTCAGCGCGCCGGTGAGCAGCGGCCGGGTGGGGTCGCGCGGGGGGCGGTGCATGATGTCGGGTGCGCTCGGCTCGACGGTGAACGGCAGGCCGAGCACCAGTACGGCGGTCATGTTGAGCCAGAGCACCTGAACGGGCAGGATCGGCAACTCGGTGCCGGCCACGATCGCGGCGACGAGCACGAGCCCGAGCCCCACGTTGGCGGGCAGCGCCCAGACAATGAATTTGACCAGGTTGTCGAAGACGCCGCGGCCCTCCTCGACGGCCGCTTCGATGGAGGCGAAGTTGTCGTCGGTGAGGATCATGTCGGCCGACTCCTTGGCCACCTCGGTGCCGCCGCGGCCCATCGCCACGCCGATATCGGCCTGTTTGAGCGCGGGCGCGTCGTTGACGCCGTCCCCGGTCATGGCGATGACGTGTGCCTTGCGCTGCAGGGCCTGCACGAGCCGCAGCTTCTGCTCGGGGGAGACGCGGGCGAACACCGCCGTACGATCCGCCGCCTCGCCAAGCTCGTCGTCGGGGCAGGCGGCGAGGTCGGCGCCGGTCATGACCGATCCGGTCAGACCGAGCCGGGCGCCGATGGCGTGAGCGGTCGCTGCGTGGTCGCCGGTGATCATCTTGACCTGGATGCCCGCGGTCTGGCAGGCCTGGACGGCGTCGGCCGCGGTCTGCCGTGGTGGGTCGTGCATGGCCTGCAGGCCGAGGAAGGTCAGCCGGGGGAGCGCGTCGAGCCCGTCGAGCCTCGGCGTCTCGATGGTGGCGCGGGCGAACGCGAGCACGCGTAGTGCCCGGTCGCCCAGCTCGCGCGCCGCGGCCTGTACGTGCTCGGCATCCACGGGTTCGATGCCCCCGGCGGCGGACAGCTGTGTGTCGCACAGCTCCAGCACCCTTTCCACCGATCCCTTCACGTAGACGACGCGTCCTTCGTCGTCGGCATGCAGGGTGGCCATGTACTGGCGTTCGGCGGCGAACGGCACCGTGTCGACGCGAGGAGGGACCGTCGTCAGCCCGGCCTTGGCCGCGCTCGTCACCAGGGCGCCCTCGGTCGGGTCGCCGACGACCTCCCAGCGGTCGCCATCGGCCACCACGCGGGCGTCGTTGCAGGCGCGGCCCGCGAGCAGGCACTCCCGCAGCGCGAGGTTGTCGTCCCCGTTGTCGTCCCCGTTGTCGTGAAGAGGCCGGATCTCACCATTCGGGGCGTACCCGCCGCCGGTGACCTCGTACGTGCGGCCGCCGGCGACGATTGCGGTCACAGTCATCTGGTTCTCGGTCAGCGTGCCCGTCTTGTCGGTGCAGATGACGGTGGTGCTGCCGAGCGTCTCCACGGCGGGTAGCCGCCGTACGATCGCGTTGCGCCGGACCATCCTGGCCACGCCAAAGGCGAGCGTGATCGTTACCACCGCCGGTAGCCCTTCCGGGATCGCGCCGACCGCCAGCGCGACGGCGGCGGTCAGCATTTCCGCCGCCGGCTGTCCGCGGACGACACCGATGCCGAACGTCACCGCCGCGAGAACCAGGATCGCCACCATGACGAGCCTGCTGAACCGCGCGATCTTCTTGGTCAGCGGAGTCTGTACGGCGGTCGCCTCGCCCACCAGCCGCTGGATGAGCCCGATCTCCGTGGCCGCCCCGATGGCCACCACCAGCCCCCTGCCGCCGCCGTACGTAACGAGCGTTCCCGAGTACGCCATGTTGCGTCGGTCGGCGAGGGTAGCGCCACCGGGCAGCTCACGAGGATCTTTCGATACCGGCGCGGACTCGCCGGTCAGCGCCGACTCGTCGATCGACAGCTCGCGAGTCTCGGTAAGTCGGAGATCGGCGGGTACTTTGTCCCCCGCATACAGCACGACCAGGTCTCCCGGCACCAGTTCGGCGGACGGCACTCGCACCTGCTGTCCGGCCCGTATGACCGTGGAGATCGTCTGGGTCATCGCGGCCAGCGCCGCCAGCGCCCGCTCAGCCCGCGCCTCCTGGACGAAGCCCACGACGGCGTTGACGACCACGACGCCGAGGATCACGGCCGCGTCCACGTGCTCGCCCAATGCTGCCGTGATCACGGCGGAAACGAGCAGGACGTAAATGAGCGGGTTGTGGAACTGCAGCAGGAACCGCAGGAGCGGGCCGCGCTCGTGGGCCGCGGGCAGTGAGTTCGACCCATAGCTGTCGTGCCGTCTCGCCGACTCCTCCTGGGTCAGTCCGCGCTCGGCGTCGCCACCCAGCGCCCGGGCGACCTCAGCGAAGGGGCGTTCGTGCGGCTGCTCGACGGCGACTCGTGCCGCGATCATCGTGCCCACGCTTTGAGGCTCCCTCCGGCATGTCGGCGGCGTCAGGGACGAACGTCCTAGATCGAGATAAGAGGTCCCTACCCGGACGCGGCCTCATTCGAGGTCGACTTTGCCTTGCAGGTACTCCTCGCGGGTGATCTCTCCCGCGGCGTTCATTCCTCCGTCCATCATTTCGCGGTCACACCTCCCTCTTCCTTGTCTCTTCGGTGCCGTCGTGCCTGTTGTGCGGCACGACGCCTCTCTTTACGACGCTAGGCAGGAGCGACGCCACAAAGAGGGGTCCAAGGTCCCCGTGATGCGGGCCGAACTCCCGCTGTCCAGGCGGCGTAGCGGAGAGATGCTGGTATTGCACCCGCTGGGACGGAGCCAGATCGGCGGAAAGAAGACCGGCCGATCGTCGGAACGAAGGGCGGAGCAGGCAAGGGCGGGCGGCTCCGAGGAGACGCAAGACCCACCGTCGCCAAGACGGGGGCTTCCGCACCGACGCTCCGGTGAGCCAGTCCCAGCGGGTGTTCGTCATGACGGACCTTGTGCGATGGAGCTGTATGCGAGAGGAGCGACCTGATGAACACGGATACCGCGATGGCGCGGCCGGACCTGGAGTCCTGGGCGGCGCCGCGCGCGGACCGGTCGTCGGGCGTCTTCTCCCGCCACCTGATCGAAGATCAGCCGGAGCCCGTCCAGCGCTACTTCCGGCACGCGCTCGCGCCCGGCACGCCGCTGGCCCGTTCCGTACGGCTGCGTATGCACGGGCGTATCAGGGTCAACGGATGGCTGCCGTTCCGTGCGGAGCAGGTCATTGTGGACGGCCGCGGCTTCCTATGGCGGGCCCGCGCCGCCGGCGGCCTGGTGAGCGGCTACGACCTGTACGACCGCGGCGGCGCGGAACAGCGGTTCAGCCTGCTCGGCATCGTTCCGGTGGCGCGGGCCACCGGGCCGGACGTCGTCCGCAGTGCCATGGGTCGCGCGGTCGCCGAGCTTTCGCTGCTGCCAACGGCCTTGCTGCCCAGCCGAGGCGTGTCCTGGGCGGCGGCGGATCCCGACCACGTGGTCGCCACAGTGCGGGCTGACGGCCACATCGTGCCGCTCACGCTCGCCATCGACGAGGAGGGCGCGGTCCGCGAGCTCAGCCTGCCGCGCTGGGGGAACCCCGGCGGCGGAGCCTATGCCGAGATCCCGTTCGGCCTGTGCTTCGAGACCGACCGTACCTTCGATGGTGTCACGATTCCCTGCATCGGCCGGGCCGGCTGGTGGTTCGGCACGGACCGCTGGGCGGAAGGGGAGTTCTTCCACATGATCATCGACGCGGCGACCTTCATTTGACCGACGCGTTATCGGTGAACCGCGGCCGCTCCTCGCGCTGTTATGTGTACCTCTGACATAGGGACGAATGCCGATGGACAGGGGGCCTAGGCCTCCTTCCCCGGTCTGTCGTCCTCTGTTGCGCTGGAGGTGAGAGGAGGCGTCGTCATGACTCTCATACTCGTTGCGTATGGTTCCAAGCGCGGCTCCACGAAGGAGATCGCGGAGTGGATCGGCGCCGATCTTCGGCAAAGCGGCATGCATGTCGACGTCCGCCCCGCCAATGCGGTACGGGACGTCACGCCCTACCACGCCGTGATCCTCGGCGGTGCGCTGTACGCGGGCAGGTGGCACCGGCACGCTCGCCGATTCGCGCGGCGGCACGCGCGGATGCTCCGCGACCGGCCGGTGTGGCTGTTCAGCAGCGGGCCGCTCAGCACGTCCGCCGAAGAGCGGGACATCCCTCCGGTCGCGAGCGTCGTCAAGGCGGCGGAGCTGCTCAATGCGCGCGGTCACGCGACATTCGGCGGCCGCCTCGGCGCCGACGCCCAGGGATTCCCCGCCTCGGCGATGGCCAAGACCAGGGGCGGCGACTTCCGCAGCGCGGAACAGATCCACGCATGGGTGGCCGACATCGTCTGGCAGCTGCACGCCGTGTCGCGCTAGCCGGGCGCGCGCGGCATCGAGATCGATGCGGTCTGGACCGGGAGCCACGATGTGGGCACTGCGTTGGTGGTGTCCCGAACTCGTCGAATCGGAGGGTGATCAAGCATGAGGTCTTCTCGACGCTGGAGCGATCTGTCCAAAGGCCAGCGCGCCGCGATCGTGACGGCGGGCTCTGTCGAACTCGTGCTGACGACGATCGCTGCTGTGGACCTATGCCGCCGGCCGGGCGACCGCATCCGCGGTCCCAAGGCGCTGTGGTGGCCGACGATCTTCATCCAGCCGATCGGCGCCATCGCCTACCTGGGCCTGGCGCGGCGGTCCGATCGCGACTGATCGGCTGAGCCCCGGCTGAGCCTTTGGTCCTGGTAGGAGGGGACTTTACGGCGTGTCCGCGCGATCATCTCGGTGGCACCGTGGAGACAGGATGGTTCTGGGAAGGTGACCGGCATGCGCGCGAAGGTGCTCGTTCTCGGTGGCAATTTCGGTGGACTGACGGCGGCGCTCAGCGTCAAGCACGCCCTGCACGGCGACGTGGACGTCACCGTGGTGTCCGCGTCTGATCAGTTCCTCTTCAACCCTTCCCTCATCTGGGTGCCGTTCGGCAAGCGCTGCGAAAGCGACATCACCTTCCCGCTGGCGCCCACCTTCGCTGAGCACGACGTAGCGTTCGTCCACGGCGCCGCCACTGCCATAGATCCGGCGGCCAAGCGCGTCGAGACGACCATCGGGCCGTACCGCTACGACTACCTCGTGGTGGCGACCGGCTACCGCAACAACATGGGCGTCATTCCTGGCCTGGAGCCCGAGAACGCTGTGTACACGATCACCACCATGGAGGATGCGGTCAAGGCGGGGGAGGGGTGGCGGCGTTTCCTCGACGACCCAGGCCCGGTGGTCATCGGCGCCACGCAGGGGGCGGGTTGCTTCGGAGCGGCCTACGAGTTCTTGTTCAACATGGCGTACCGGCTGAAGAAGGCCGGGTTGCGCAGACGGGTCACCCTGACATACGTGACGGCCGAGCCGTTCCTCGGTCACTTCGGCATCGGCGGACTGCCCGGCGGCGAGCGGCTGCTGAAGATGTTCTGCAAGAAAGAGGGCATCCAGACCGTCACCGGAGTGGCAATGTCGGAGGTCGAGCCCGGGCGGCTCCTGCTCGACGACGGGCAGAAGCTGGACTTCACCTATTCGATGATCATTCCGCCGTTCGTCGGCCAGGAGGTCGGCAGTACGGCGCCCGGCCTCGCCGACGAGAAGGGTTTCGTGCCCGTGAACGACACCTACCAGTCGGTCGCCTACCCCGACATCTACACCGTCGGCATCGCCGCAGCGGTCACGGTGCCGTGGACGACGCCGATCCCGGTCGGGGTGCCGAAGACCGGGTTCCCGACGGAGACGCAGGCGCACGTGGCCGCCGACAACATCGCCGCGCGCATCCGCGGTGAGGAGCCGGTACGGCATAAGAGCTTCGGCGACATCCCGGCGGTGTGTGTGATGGACGCCGGCAACAACGGCGTGATGATCCTCGCCGACAAGATGCTGCCGCCGCGCAAGGGCGGCGTGCTGATCCCAGGCCCGCAGGCGCATGCCGCGAAGCTCGCCTTCGAGCACTATTTCATGTGGAAGGCCCGGCACGGTTACGTCCGGCTGCCCTGACGACAGGCCATGGCCGTGAACGAGATCATCATCGGAGTGGACGGTTCGGCGTACAGCCTGCGGGCCGTCGAGTGGGCCGCTGCGGAGGCGGAGCGCCGGAACGCCGCGCTGCGCATCCTGCACGCCATCCCGTCGTGGCTGTTCGAGACCTCGGTCGAGCCGCGCGTTCGGCAGGTGCGCGAGTGGATGCGGAACAGCGGCCAGGAGGTCATCGACGAGGCGGCGGCCAAGGCGCGCGGGCGTGCTCCCGGCGTTACGGTGTCGGGTGAGCTGGTGCCGGGTGGTCCGTCCCGTGCGCTAGTCGAGGCGGCGGAGGGCGCCCTGATGGTCGTCGTCGGCAGCCACGGCGCGGGCTCACTCACCAGGCTGCTGTTGGGCTCGGTCGCGCTCCAGGTCGCGTCGCACGCGCCGTGCCCGGCCGTGGTGGTACGGCAGGCGGAACGGGACGCCGCGCACGACGTCGTCGTCGGCGTCGACGGATCGGCGGGCAGCCAGGCCGCCCTCGGGTTCGGCTTCGAGGAGGCGGCGCTGCGCAAGGTACGGTTGCGGGCCGTGCACGCGTGGACGCATCCGGCGTCAGCCGGGCCGGGCGACATGCAGCCGCTGGTGTTCGATCCGGACCTTGTCGGCGCCGAGGAGGGACGCGTCCTCGCCGAGAGCCTGGCCGGCTGGCAGGAGCGGTTTCCCGATGTCGAGGTGGTACGAGATGTGGTGCGGGGCCGTCCGTCCCGGGTGCTGACCGCGGCGTCCTCGGGGGCCGATCTGCTCGTCGTCGGCACGCGCGGTCGTGGTGGCTTCGCCGGGCTCGTGCTCGGCTCGGTCAGTCACGCGATGCTGCACCATGTCCGCTGTCCGCTGGCGGTCGTCCCAAACCCGCACCGCTGAGCCTCGAGACCAGCAGGGCAGGCTCGCCCTACAGGTCGGGCAGCTTCGTCACTTGTCGGTGGTTTTCGTCGTGGACGACGGAAGCCCGGCGGCGATGAGGAGCTCATATGCCTCCTTGGCCGCCTGCTTGATCGAGTCGGCGCCGTTCGGTCCGGCCAGTGGACTGCCCTCGAGGGCGCGCGCCAGGAGCGCCGTCGCTTCGGCGAGGGTGGCCACGGTGGCTTCGAGCTCGCGGATGCGCCTTTCAAGAACGACGGGGGCCTGAGCACCATGCCCAAGCGCTATCTGCCTGCTCATCGTTACTCCTCATGTCCTGGGTCGACGCCGGACGGCCCGGTGCCTCATTTCAAGCGTCCGCCCCGTCGGTCGTCGCCGGTCAGGGACCTTCGTCGCTGGTTTTTGGCATGCGGCTTCCACATCCGCCTGGGACTTCGGTCGTGTCGCTGCCTTCGCGTTGAACGGCCAGGTCGGGTGCCAGCTCGGCGGGTGACTCGAGGAGCCGGGCGAGCCGCTCGACGAAGCGGGCGGCCGGCGCGCCGTCGACGATGTCGTGATCGAAGCCCACCGTCAGGCTGAGGTATTCCCGCTCGGCCAGCCTGCCGCCCCGTATGGCCGGTCGGCGAGCGATGCCGCCGGCCACCATGTGCAGGGTGTGCAGCTGGAAGGTGAGTCCCCAGCCGCCGCGCGACCCGAACATGCCGACGGCGGTGACGCCGACCGTTCCCATCATCTGCTTCTGTCGGCGGGGCAGCCGGTGCACCAGGCGTAGGGCGGTGACCCGCAAGGCGGACGGCAGCAGCACGAAGTATCTCGCCGCGTGCGACCCACGGGCGGCCGTGCTGGTCTGTGGATCGGTCTGTACGCGCCGGATCTCGCGGTGGATGTCGTACGGGCTCCGTTTGTCCGTGCGGCGGATGATGTGGACAATGCCGAGCGGTTCGCCGTGGACCGGCACCTCGATGGGGACGTGTATGTCGACGTCGTCGAAGACGACGAGGCGCCCCCGCAGATCGCGATAGCCGTGCACGCCGCGGTCGGCGGCGACCGCGCGGCCCACCGCGGCGACCACAAAGGCGGTGAACGACAGCTCTATCCCGGTCTTCGCCCGGTAGGCCGAGATCCACGTACGTAGATCGGTCACGTCGGCCTCGAACAGCGCGTGGATGATGTGCCGGTGTTGGCCTGCGCCGCCGGCGTCCACAACGAGGCGCCGCGCCCACGAAACCCGGCGGACCTCCACGACGGTTCCTCGCACGCGACGGCGCTCTGCACGGTCAACAACCTCTAGGTGGCCACCCATGGCGCCTGGCCCCCTTCTCCTTGCCCCTCAATATCGGCCAATCGGTGCATTTCGACGCTACCGCGAATCCGCTCGGCCGAGCAGGACCATAAGCCATCGATTGAGGACCATTGGGCCTGAACAAACAGCCAGGCGGATTACGTCAAACGCTAGGGTGGCGCATTTCATCGTGTGGTCAGATCCGGTTGGGACTTTTGGCTAGTCCATCGGGACCTTTGCCTGCCAGAAATCCCCAGATTTTCTGCATCGGAGCTAACAGAGGATCCACATAGATGTGGATTGTCGACGAAAGAAGATGGGCACCATGATTCGGCAGGCAATCCTGGCGAGCGCGGTCGCCGGAATGACGGCTCTGACCATCGCCGGGCCGGCGTTCACTCACGCGGCCCACGCCAACCCGCCATCCCCGAGCCCGACCGGCTCGCCAATTACACCACCGTCCACCCCTGTCCCGGACACTCGCCTCACCGTGACGGTGATTCCGGACAAGGTCGAGCCGGGGGGAACGGTGAACATCAAGGCAGTGGCACCGCAAGGCCTTGTCCCCGCACACGCCGGCGCCCAGTCGCCGGTCCTCGACTCGGACACGCTCACCACCAGCGGCAACGTGGCAGCGGGCACAGGTCATGTCCGCAGTGACGCCAAGGCGGGCGTCTACCCGGTGTTGGTGCAAGCCATGACGCCCGACGCAGTGAAGCTGCAAGGCACCACGCAGATCACCGTCGTCGTGGTCGATACCACGCCCAACCCGACACCGGCGGTACCCAGGGGCGGGGTCGGGACCGGAGGCGGCGGCGGCGCCGGCGGTAGCGACATGGCTCTGCTCACCGCTGGATCGGCGATCGCACTCCTCGGTGTGGCCGCCGCGGTTGCGGCGATGAGGCGGCGCAGGGCCGATGTCCGCAAGTGACCGCAGCACGAAGGGCCGGTTGCTGCGCCTGGCCGCCGCAGTGCTCATGCTGACCGGGCTCGGTCTGGTGGCATGTGGGCTGTCTCAGCGGTCCGGCCCGCCCGGCCCTTCGGGGGCGAGCACGGGGACGGCGACACCGGCCACGATGTCGCCGCTCCCGTACTCCGTACCGCAGCGCCTCAAGATCCGCGCCATTGGCGTCGACGCACCGATCATCGCCCTGGGGCTGGACGCGGCGGGCAGGCTGCAAGCTCCGCCACTAGACCAGCCTAATCTCGTCGGTTGGTATCGCGGCGGGCCATCGCCCGGCCAGCTGGGCCCAGCCGTCCTCGAGGGGCACGTGGACACGAGGTCCGGCCCGTCGGTCTTCTACAAGCTCGGCGGGCTGCCCCGGAACGTGAGCATTGAAGTGATCCGGGAGGACGGCACCCGCGTCATCTTCCAGGCCGACGCGATAGAGCAAGTCGACAAGGACGCCTTTCCTACACAAAAGGTCTACGGCCACCAGGACTACCCGGCGCTGCGTCTCATCACGTGCGGCGGCACGTTCAACCGTGCGACCGGCCACTACGAAGATAACATCATCGTCTACGCGCACCGTATCGCGGCGTAAATAAAAGTGCTGCCATCGCCGCGGGCCATGGGTGACAGTTTCAGGCCGAATGGCGCCGGTGCGGGGTCCAACGACCCTGCCGCCTTTGGCGCGCGGCTCGCAGCATCGAAATATCACCGCTCAACACGATCGGCGGGTGTTTGTCATGCTCGATCGACGTCGTACGTTGGGTGTGCTCGCCGCCGCGACGGTCACAGTCGCGGGTTCGTTTGTCGTCACAGCGAGGGCGGCGGCGGAGCCGGCGACCACGGTCACCTATGCGGCCGGTGCGTCCGCGACCCGCTATTCCGGATTGGCGTTCGACACCTGTACCGCGCCCACTCTGGCCTCGATCCAGGCGTGGGGAGCGTCGCCGTACCGCGCGCTCGGCATCTATATCAGCGGCGTCACCCGCAGCTGCGCGCAACCGCAGCTGACGGCGAGCTGGGTCACCGAGGTGTCCAAGCTGAAGTGGCGTCTGATCCCAATCCACAAGGGCCTGCAGCCGCCATGCGGCGGCAAGGTGACCGACGAGAAGATCACGTCTGCGGGCGCCACGGCCGAGGGTACGGCCGCGGCCGACGAGGCGGTCACCGCGGCGAAAGCCCTGGGCATCCTGCCCGGCAGTGCGATCTACAACGACATCGAGAACTACTCGACAAGCGATACGGCATGCAAGACGGCCGTGCTGAAGTATCTGTCGGCCTGGACCAAGCGCCTGCACGGCCTCGGATATGTGTCGGGCGTCTACGTCAACCTCAGCTCGGGGGCGCCGCAGCTGTCGTCCGTCTATACCTCGACTTCCTATGCCCGGCCGGACGCGTTGTGGATCGCACGGTACGACTCGAACTCGTCGCTGACCGGCTGGACGGGAGTTCCCAACAGCCAGTGGGCGACTCACCAACGAGGCAAGCAGTACCGCGGCGGACATGACGAGACCTACGGCGGCGTGACGATCAATATCGATAACGACAACTTCGACGCGCCGGTCGCCACCGTCGCCTATACCTACACGGTCACCAGCACAACACCGCTCAACGCACGCACCGGTCCGTCGACCTCGTATGCCGTGTCGACGTCGTATGCCCCGGGCGCCGCGGTCAAGGTGGTGGGCCAGGCGCCCGGCGCGACCGTCGGCACCACGAGCGTGTGGGACAAGCTCGCCGACGGCACATACGTCACCGACTACTACGTCAGCACCCCGTCCAAGACCGGATACAGCCCCCCGCTGCCGCGCTGCACTTACCCCTACCAGGCCACCGCGAGTGGCGGCCTCACCCAGCGCAGCGGCCCCGGCACGTCGTATGCGAACGTCGGCACCCTGCAGAACGGGGCACTGGCCTGGGTGGTGTGCCAGAAGGCCGGCTCGAAGGTCGGCACGACGAGCGTGTGGAACAAGCTCGACAACGCCCGCTGGGTCTCCGACTACTACGTCGCCACCCCGAGCAACACGACCTACAGCAAGCCGGTACCGAGATGCTGAGGGAGGATCCGGGATGACGGAACGCAGAGTCCGCGATGTGATGACCAGGAAGGTGGTGGCGGTTCGGGAAGGCACTCCGTTCAAGGAGCTGGTCGCGTTGTTGACCGAGCGGCAGTTCGCCGCCCTTCCGGTCGTCGACACCGCCCATCGGGTTGTCGGGATCGTCTCCGAAGAGGATCTGCTCTTTAAGGAAGAGTTCCACGACGACCCGGATCGCATGGTGAAGCGTCGCTGGTGGCGCGGGTTGCCCAAGTACAAGGCGGCCGCCACCGACGCCCATGAGGTGATGAGAAGTCCGGCCACGGTCATCTCCGCCGACGCCACCATCGTGGAGGCGGCGCGATTGATGGACGCGCGCGGTGTCAAGCGGTTGCCCGTGGTGGACACGAACGATGCGCTGGTGGGCATCCTCGCCCCGCGCGACATCCTCAACGTCTTCCTCCGGCCCGACGCCGAGATCCGCCGAGAGATCATCGAGGATGTCTTCGTCGGCTACCTGCACGCCAATCCAGCGCTGATCACTGTCGACGTTCAGGACGGTGTGGTCGCGCTCCGAGGAGAGGTCCAGGCCGACAGCCACGTCGGGCTGGCCATGCGGATGGCCGCCGCCGTCGATGGAGTTGTCGCCGTCCGCGGTCATCTCTTCGCCGCCGTCCACGACCGCCGCCTCCCGCGTACGGCCGACATAACGGATTACTAGCTCCGATGCGTCCGCCAACCTCTCGCGGCCTCGACGCCCTCTTCGTCGCGGCGACCGGCGGGCTGGCCGCCGGAGGTGCCGCCTGGTGGCTCGGCGCGGAAACCCTGGCCGATCTGCTCTGGCTGCTGGTGACCATCGGCTCCTGCGCGCCCGCAGCGTGGTGGGTAGTGACCGGCCTGCTACACCGGAGGTTCGGCAGCGACGTGATCGCCGTACTGGCCCTCGCCGGCACGATCGCCGTACACGAGTACCTGGCGGGCGCGGTCATCGGAGTGATGCTCACCAGCGGCCGGCTGCTAGAGCAGCGCGCCGAGCGGCGCGCCCGCAAGGATCTGCGCGCGCTGCTGTCCCTCGCGCCACGCCTGGCGCATCGCGTCGCAGCGAACGATGCCGGACAGAACGCCATTGTCACGATCGACGCGGCAGAGGTACGCCCCGGAGACCGATTGCTGGTACGGCCCGGTGAGGTGGTGCCGGTCGACGGGCTGGTGACACGCGGCCCCGCCGTGTTGGACGAGTCCACGCTGACCGGGGAGCCGCTGGCCGTGGCGCACGGTGTCGGCGACGAGGTACGCAGCGGAGCCGTGAATTGTGCGGAGCCGTTCGAGCTGCGCGCGACCACGGACGCGGCGTCCAGCACGTACGCCGGGATCGTGCGGCTGGCCGAGGAGGCCGCCGCCGCGAACGCGCCGTTCGTGCGGCTCGCCGACCGGTACGCGGCGGTGTTTCTCCCCGTGACGCTCGCGCTGGCCGGGCTGGCTTGGCTCGTGGCCGGCGATCCGGTCCGGGCGGTGGCGGTGCTGGTCGTCGCCACTCCGTGCCCGCTTATCCTCGCCGCGCCCATCGCCTTTGTCTCCGGGCTGTCACGCTGCGCGCACCGCGGGGTTGTCGTGAAGGGCGGCAGCGTGCTGGAGCGCCTCGCCCGAGCGCGGGTGCTGCTGTTCGACAAGACCGGCACCGTCACGGCCGGACGGCCGACCCTGGTCGATGTCCTCACCAAGGGGACACTGCCGGCGTCCGAGCTGCTCCGGCTGGCCGCCTCACTCGACCAGGTCTCTCCACACGTGCTCGCCTCGGCGATCGTACGCGGGGCGGGGGAGCGCGGACTTTCGTTGACCGCTCCCGTCGCCGTCACGGAACGACCGGGACAGGGAGCCAGCGGCACCGTGGATGGCCATATGGTCGCCCTAGGCCGGGCCGAGTGGGCCGGACAGGACGACCCTGCCTGGGTGGCCCGAATCCGGCGCCGCGCGGCCGCCCGCGGCGCCGTTACCGTCTTCGCCGGGGTCGACGGCCGATTGGCAGGAGTCCTGCTGCTACAGGACCGGATCCGTCCGGACGCCGCGCGGACCTTCCGTCTGCTCCGCGGCGCCGGGATCGAACGGGCCGTCATGGTCACCGGTGACCGAGCCGCCGTCGCCGCGTCCATCGCCGACATGGTCGGCGCGGACGCCGTACACGCCGAGCAGACCCCGGCCGGGAAGGTGGACATGGTTCGGGCCGAGAGCGCCCGGGCCACCACCGTGATGGCCGGCGACGGCGTCAACGACGCCCCTGCCCTGGCCGCCGCCGGCGTCGGGGTGGCCCTCGGCGCCAGGGGGGCGACCGCCTCCTCCGACGCCGCCGACGTCGTCATCACCATCGACCGGCTGGAACGCCTCGCCGAGACGCTGGCGATCGCGCGCCGTACGGTCTCCATCGCCCGCCAAAGTGTGCTGATGGGTATGGGGCTGTCCCTGGCGGCGATGGCGGTCGCCGCGCTGGGCCTGCTGACGCCCACGATCGGGGCGGTGCTGCAGGAGGGCATCGACGTCACCGCGATCCTGTGGTCCTTGCGCGCCGCCACGCCCGGCCGCGACCGCTGGGCCCGCCTGCACGGCGACGAGGCCGAACTCGTCCGGCGGCTCGACGAAGAGCACCGCGGCCTGTGGCCCCGCATCGAACGGCTGCCTGCCATCGCCGACGCTCTCGCTCAAGCCGATTCCGGGCGCCGTACTTCTGTCGCAGAGCTGACGTCCTTCCTGGACGATCTCGCCGCACACGAGCGCAAGGACGAAAGGCTGCTCTACCCGGCCGTCGCGCATGTACTCGGCGGCGCGGACCCCACCGGCACGATGGACCGCGAACACGCCGAGATCGCCGACCTGACCCGGCGGATCAGGCTGCTCACCACCGAACTCGGCGACGAGCCCGCCTTCCCGGATACCCGCCACGAGCTGCGCAGAGCCATCGAGGCCCTGCACACCATCCTCCGCCTCCACTTCGCCCAGGAAGAGGAGAGCTACTTCGTACTGGCCGACCCGCCTGACGCGTGAAGTGAAGATCGAGAGGGCATTGCGGCCCAGACGTTGGGGGACCTTTGGCGTGGCTCGGGGACGTTTGCCTCCGGGACGATCACCTTCACGCGAGCGACGCTTATCTCAGCGCAGTTCTACCGGAGGACAAAGGCACGGATACCGGTCGAGCGACGAGACCGGCCACGGCACGTCTGGAGAAACTCGGAAGGGCTCGTCACAGCGAGTAAGTGGGGTTCGACTCCCCACCGTGCCACTGAGGAACGCGGCCTGCGTCGGAGGTGATCACCATGACGCGATCGCCGCGAAGCCGGGGACCTACGCGGGCCACGTGTACTCCGGCGCGATTCTGGTCTTCGCCGGCGCTAGTGCGGGAACAGCCGTCGATCTGTGGATCGACGACGCCGGCTGGGTGGTCGCACCGCCGCGCACTCATAACCAGACGGTCAGCCGGGCCATCGCCGCGGGACCGGTGGCCGTCTTCGGCTTCGCTTGTGGCCTCTGACTCGTACGCCGACAGGTGCGCCGGGTATGCATCCGCCGGCAATTGCCGCTATGGGAGGCCGACTGGGTCAATCGCTGATCGGCGATGGACCGGACGACGCTGACCCGCTAGGGACCTGTAGTCCGCAGCGCGGGACCTCTGGTCCATAACAGGCCCGACGCCTCCAGCATCAAACAAAGTAGCTGGACATTTAGGGATGAGAGGTCGCCATGAACGCCTCAGCGCGGCCCACACTTGTCAGGGCCTCCTTCTTCGTTCTCCTCATTTTCCTCGGTGCGGCCATGCTCCTTTCGGCCTGCATACGCGAGACCAGGTCGGCGCGCCAGGCGGGCGGGCAGGCGCCAAACCCGCCTGCGTCGACCACCACGACGCAGCCGCAGTCGCCGGGCGCCACGTCCCCCGGATCACCCCCGGCCGGTAAGACACCGACGCGAACCACGCCGGCAGTGCTGCCCCGCCTACCGGGTCACTACCTGCCGCTGTGGCCGTTCGCCACCGGGCAGCAAGTGCGCACCTGGGAGGCGAGTTACCGATCGGGCGGCCACCAGCCGTGGCACCTCAGCGCACAGCAGACCGCGCTGTCCTTCACGCAGGGCTACCTCGGCTACACCGAGGTGAACAGGGTCGTCCGCAGCACGGTGGGTACGGTGGACGCCCGCGTCACCGTCGGTTACCCGATACCCGAAGGGTCACGGCTCGCCACGGCCGCGGTGATCCACCTGGTGCGCTTCGGTTCCGGCCGCCACGCGCCGTGGGAGGTCGTCGGCACCGACGACACGACGCTCTCGCTCACGATTCCGGCGTACGGTGCCCATGTCTCGACGCGGATGACCGTGGGCGGTCGCATCACCGGAGTCGACGAGTTCATTCGCGTACAGGTCCGCCAGTTGTCGTCGGCCTCGCCGGTCGGCGTCGCCCCCGGAGTGCCGGCGGGCGGCCAGAACCAGCCCTGGTCGACGACCGTGAGCACCCACGGCCCCCGCGGAGTGCTGACCATCGCCGCCGCGACCGGCGGTCACCTCGCCGCGGTGGAACGCTTCGCCATCACCGGCGTCCTACGGTAACGAAGATCGACAACGGTGCCGTCGTCCGTCGCGTCGACGGCACCGTTTCGACTGTGGGGCCTGCGGGACCTTTGTCGTCGGGGGGCGTCCCTTCCGGCCCTGGGGTGATGACCGAGGCGGAGCGAGGCTGAGAGTAGATCGAGCCTCGGGAGGTCATGGTGCCGAGGATGCGGAGCTTCCTGGAGCGGTTCCGTCCTGCAGGTGCGCCGGGAGCGGCGGCGGCAGCGGTGCCCGCTGATCGGCGGGTGGAACTTGCCGCCGAGCTCGAACCGGTCTTCGCCATGCTCACCGAGGCCGAGAATGGGCGGCGCCTCCTGCTCGAGCGGGCGGAGCAGGAGGCGCGCCAGATCCGGGCGGACGGCCGGGCACAGGCGGCCGCTTTGGTCTCGAAGGCGCGAACCGGCGCCGAGACGGAGCGCACCACGGCCGCCGCGCGGATCCAGGAGGCGGGGGCGGCGCGGGACGCCGGCCTGATCAACGATGCCCGGAAGGAGGCCGCGGCCATCCGGCGGCGCGCGGCTACCCGGCTGCCCGACCTGGCGGCGGAGGCGGTCGGATCCGTTCGGGGGCTGGCCACGGAACAGGAACGGGGAGCAGACGCGTGAGCGGGCGGCGATCTCGGCCGGAGAGAGGGGTGACAGCCCGATGAGCGCCGGCTGGGTGGCGGGCAGCGTGCGAGCGCGGGCCTTCGTCCGGCGTCGCCTCGGCGCCGGGCGGTGCCGGATGCTCGCCTCGTCGGACTCGCTGGCCGACGCGTTGACGATGCTCGCCGACACCTCGTACGGGCGTGACGTCGCCGTCGGGCAGAGCCTTGCGGAGGCGCAGCACGCTGTGGCCGCCACGTTCCTGTGGCACCTGCGGGTACTCGCCGGTTGGCTGCCCAGAGACGGCGTCGACCTGATGCGGGCGACCGCCGCTTGGTTCGAGATCGCCAACGTCGACGAGCTGCTGCACGGGTTCGCCGAAGGGAGCCGAGAGCCGTCGTTCCACCTGGGGGTGTTGGCTACCGCGTGGCCGCGCCTCGCCGCGACTCATAACCCGGCCGAACTTCGCGCCGAGCTCGCCGGGTCGGCGTGGGGAGACCCCGGTGGTGAGGACCCGCGAGCAGTGCGCGTGGGAATGCGATTGAGCTGGATGTCCCGGATGCCCGACGTTGCCGGGGACGAAGCCGCACGGTGGGCGGCGGGAGCGGCGGCGCTGCTGGTGGCCGGTGAACGGTTCGGTGCGGGCCGTGGCATCCCCGGGCCTCTCCTGCCACGAGCGGCCGCGCTCATCGGCGCACCGGCGATCGAGGCAGCCGGCCTCCCGGAAATGCGCCAGAACCTGGCCGCCGGAGCCCGCTGGGCGCTCGCCGGCATCGACGATCCGGCCGATCTTTGGCGGGCCGAGGCAGGCTGGTGGGCACGGGTGGAACGAGACGGCGTGTCGCTGTTGGGCGGGTCCGGGTTCAGCATCAAGCCGGTCCTGGGCGCCGTGGCGGTCCTCGCCGTCGACGCCTGGCGGGTGCGGGCGGCGCTGGAGATGGCGGCGCGCGCCGATGCTCCGATCGGGGGCTACGATGCCATCGCCTAGCCCCCGCAGCTCTGGTATGCCGAAGAGCCCGGCCCAGAAGCCCGGCAGACTGAAGAGCCTGCAGCCGGTTCGCATGACGCGGGTCGCCCTGGTGACTCCGGCCGAGTCGCTGCGCGCGATGCTGGTGCGGGTCGCCGGGGCGGGCGTCGTCGAGGTGGACATGGTGCCGGGGGAGGACGGAGCCGATCAGTCCGGCGCCGCGGGCCGACTGCTGCGAGGAGTCCAATCAGGTCAGGTACGGCCGCTGCTATCGGCCGACCCACCAGACATCGACGAGCTGGCGCGGTCCGAGCGCTTCGAGGTGATCGCCGGCGAGGCCGAGCTCGAGGACCATTTCGCCAGTGCGATCACACGGGGAAGCGTCTCCGCGCTCGCCGGCTGGATGCCCGAGGACGCTCGGCCCGTCCTGGCGGCCGACCTCGCCGACGTGGGCGCCGGCGTAGTGCCGCTGCCGCATCCTCCAGGGGCGGAAGCGCCGACGCTGCTTACCGGCGGCGAGCTGCGTCGGTCGCTGGAGCCACTGGTGAGCACGTACGGGACGGTGCCCTACCGCGATGTCGACCCGACCCCGCTGGCGTGGGCGGCGTACGTGCTGATGTTCGGCATGATGTTCGGCGACGCCGGACACGGCGCGCTGCTGCTGGCGGTCGCCGCCGCGTTGTTCGCCGGGTGGCCGCGACGCTTGCGCCGATTCCGCCGCGCCTGGCCGTTCGTGGTTGGCGCGGGCGTGACGAGCACGATCTTCGGCCTCCTGTACGGAGAGTTCTTCGGGCCGACGCAAGCGATACCGGTGCTGTGGCTGGCCCCGCTGGAGGAACCGATGCGGCTGCTCGGCGCCGCGCTCGCCGTGGGCGCTGTGCTGCTCATCGGCGCGTACGCCATCGGCACGTTGAACCGCAGGCGGGAAGGTGGCTGGCGGGTCGCACTGTACGACCCGAGCGGCGTGGCCGGGGCGGCGGCGTTCATCGGGTTCATCGTGGCCGCGGGCGGCGCCTATCTCGGTCTGTTCGCGTTGACCGTCATCGGCGGCACGCTCGCCGCGATCGGTCTGATCCTCGCTCTCGTCGGATTCCTCGCGGCAGCGGGCCGCGGCGCCACCGCGATCGTGCAGGCGGCGGTCGAGCTGTTCGATCTCGTGGTGCGCCTCGGAGCCAACCTCGTGTCGTTCACGCGGCTCGCCGCCTTCGGCATGACCCACGCCGCGCTCGGCGCGATCGTCTGGTCGGGGACCGTCGCGCTGTGGAGCATGAGCGGCTCGGCCGCTGTCTGGGGCCCGGTCGCCGCGGTCGTCCTGTTCGTCGCGGGCAACACGCTCGCGTTCTCGCTCGAGGCGCTCGTCGCCGGGGTCCAAGCGCTGCGCCTGGAGTACTACGAGCTGTTCTCTCGCCTGTTCCAGAGCCAAGGCCGGGTGTTCCGGCCGTGGCACGTACCAATCCTTACAGAAGATGCGAACGAGGAGGAATCGCCATGTCCGCAGAGTTGATCGCTGCGGCCGCCGCCAACTGGGCACCGCTGCTGGGCGCGGGGATCGCGGTCGCGGGCGCGGCCATCGGGGCCGGGATCGCGGTCGCCTACACCGGAGCCGCCGCCCTGGCCGCGATGAGCGAGCGACCCGAGCTGTTCGGCCGGGCGATGGTCATCGTCGGCCTCGCCGAAGGCATCGCCATCTATGGCTTGATCATCGGTGTGATCCTCATCGGAAAGGCCTAGCGATGCGGCTCGCGGTGCTGGGCGAACGGGTACGGGTTGAGGGCTACGCCCTCGCCGGGGCGGTGGTGTGCCCCGCCGACGGCCCCGCGGAGATTCGGTCCGCCTGGGCGGCGTTGCCCGGCGACGTTGCCATCCTCGTCCTGACATCCGCGGCGGCGCACGAGCTGGACGGAGCGCTGGCGGGGCGCCCGGGTCTGCTGACGGCGGTGATGCCGCCGTGACAGGGGATCCGCTCCGGCCGGTCCGCGACGCGCTGCTGAGCAGGGCGCAGGACCAGGCCGAGCGCGTCCGCCGCGCCGCCGAGAACGATGCGGCCAAGGCGGTCGCCGACGCCGGCCGCCGGGCCGCCACGATCGCGGCCGACGCTCGGCTGGCCGGGTGCGCGGAAGGCGAGGCGGCGGCGAAGGCCGGTCAGGCCCGGGCCCGGCGAGAGGCTCGCGCCCTCGTGCTCGCCGCGCGCCGCGAGGCCTTCGAGGAGCTGCGCCGGCGAGTACGGCATGAGGTGCGAGCGCTGCGCGACGACCCCTGCTATCCGCGGTTGATCGAACGGCTGACCCGCCTGGCCGAGGCCGGCGCCGGCGGCGCCACCGTGACGGTCGAGCACCTCGACGGCGGCGTCGAGGCCTGGGCGCCCGGCACGAGAGTCGATCTGTCCGCCGACGCGCTCGCCGATCACGCGATCACGGAGCTGGACGGGAAGGTGGCGCGGCTATGGGAACCGTGACGCGTGTCAACGGGCCGCTGATTGAGGTGAGCGGCCTGGCCGGCGCCGCCATGTCGGACGTCGTCGAGCTGGGCGAGCACCGCCTGCCCGGCGAGGTGGTGGCGCTCCGTGGCGCCTCGGCCACCGTGCAGGCCTACGAGTACACCGGCGGGCTGGCACCGGGCGCCGCGGTCCGGTCCCTCGGCCGGCCGCTGTCGGCGCCGCTCGGCCCTGGCCTGCTCGGCGGTGTCTTCGACGGGCTGCTGCGTCCGCTGGCGAACGCGGGCCCATGGCTCGACAACGCCGCCGGCCAAGCCGGAGACGGCCGTCGTTACACATTCACGCCCACCGTCGCCGCCGGGCGGCGCGTGGCTGGGGGCGCGTCCATCGGCACCGTCCGGCTCGACGGCGCGGCGAGCTATCAAGTACTGGTACCGCCCGGCGGGGGCGGCGCGGTGCGGGAAGTCCGTCCGGCGGGCAGCTACCAAGGCGATGCCGTCGTTGCCCGAGTCGGGGACCGGGACATAACGCTGAGAAGCGGCTGGCCGGTGCGGCGGCCACGGCCGTACCGCGAACGGCTAGCCGTCGGCGCACCGCTGCGCACCGGGCAGCGCGTCATCGACCTGCTCTTCCCCGTCCCGCGGGGCGGCACCGTGGCCGTGCCCGGCGGCTTCGGCACCGGCAAGACGATGCTGCTGCAACAGATCGCCAAGTGGTGCGACGCCGACGTGATCGTTTACGTCGGGTGCGGCGAGCGCGGGAACGAGATGGCCGACGTGCTGGCCGAACTCGCCGAGCTGACCGACCCGCGTACGGGCGGCAAGCTGGCAGAGCGCACCGTCGTCATCGCCAACACCTCCAATATGCCGATGATGGCCCGGGAGACGAGCATCTACAGCGCCGTCACCGTCGCCGAGCACTTCCGCGACATGGGTCTCGACGCGGTCGTCATCGCCGACTCGACGTCCCGGTGGGCCGAGGCGCTGCGGGAGTTCGCCTCCCGGTCCGGCGAGCTGCCCGCCGAGGAGGGTTACCCGGCGGCGCTCGCCTCCGCTCTCGCCGCCTTCTACGAGCGGGCCGGACGAGTCACCACCCTCGGCGGCGGCGAGGGCAGCGTCACGATCATCGGCGCCGTCTCGCCGCCGGGTGGCGACCTGACTGAGCCGGTCACCACGCACACGCAGCGATTCGTCCGCGCCCTGTGGACCCTCGACCGCGACCTCGCCTACGCTCGCCACTATCCGGCCGTCTCATGGGCCGGATCGTTCGCCCGCGACGCCGGGGCGGTGGCGCGCTGGCACGCCGGCAACGGAGACGCCCGGTGGGCCGTGCGCCGCGGCCGTATCGCCGAGCTGCTCGCCGAAGCGGATCGGCTTACCGCGCTCGCCGAACTGGTCGGCACGAGCGCGCTGCCCGCCGATGAGCGCGCGGTGTTGCTGGGCGGCCGGCTGGTCCGCGAGGGCGTCCTCCAGCAGAGCGCGCTGAGCCCGCGCGACGCCTCATGCGACGCGTCGCGGGCGGCGGCGATCGCCGACGCCGTCCTCGACGTGGTGGACCGGTGTCAGGAGCTGGCCGCCAGAGGCGTTCCCGCCGCCACGATCGAGGAGCAGGACTTCACCCCGATCGCCCGAGCCCGCGAGGACGCCGCCACGCCGGCCGACGTGCGCGCCGGCCGGGACACGATGCTGAGCCGGCTGGAGTCGGCTCGATCGGACGCGGCCAAATGAGTGAGCCGATGAGTGACTGGGCGCGGGTCGAGCGGACCGAAGTCGACGAGCTGCGCGGCCCGCTGATGATCGTCCCTGCGGCCAAGGGCGTCGGGTGGGACGAGTTCGCCGAGATCAGGCTGGCGTCGGGCGAGCGGCGGCACGGCCTGGTTCTCGAGGTGGACCGCGAACGCGCCGTGGTCCAGGTTCTGGAGGGGACCGGGGAGATGCGTCCCGACGCCACCCGCATCGCCTTCAGCGGCGGGCCGCTGCGCGTGCCGGTCGGCCTGGACTGGCTGGGCCGGGTCTGTGACGGGCTCGGTGAACCGATCGACGGCGGCCCGCCCATCCTGGGGACGAAGACGGCCCCGGTGAGCGGATATCCGATGAACCCCGTCGATCGTGAACCGCCCGCCGACCCTGTGCTGACCGGAGTGTCGGCGATCGACGCGCTCACCACGCTCGCGCGGGGCCAGAAGCTGCCCATCTTCTCGGTCGCCGGGCTGCCGCACCTGGAGTTGGCCGCTCAGATCGCGGCCCAGGCCTCGGTGGGCGACGAGCCGTTCAGCGTGGTGTTCGCGGCGATGGGACTGACCAACGCCGACGCGATGAGCGTGCGGGACGCCCTGGAGGAGCGGTCAGCCGCCGGTGAGCTCGTGCTGTTGCTGAACCTGGCCGACGCCCCCGCGATCGAGCGGATCCTCACCCCGCGTATCGCGCTCACCGTCGCCGAGCATCTCGCCTTCGCCGAGGGGCGGCACGTGCTCGTCGTCATGGGCGATATGACGAGCTACTGCGAGGCGGTGCGCGAGGTCTCCTCGGCCCGGGGGGAGATCCCCGCGCGCCGTGCCTACCCCGGCTACCTCTACAGCGACCTCGCTTCGCTGTACGAACGGTGCGGACGGATCCGCGGTCTGCCGGGCTCGTTGACGCTGCTGCCAGTGCTCACCATGCCCGCCGGCGACATCACCCACCCCGTCCCCGATCTGACCGGCTACATCACCGAAGGCCAGATCGTATTGTCCGCACACCGGCATGCCCGTGGCATATATCCGCCGGTCGAGGCGCTGTCCTCGCTGTCGCGGCTGATGCGCAAGGCGGCCGGCGCGGATCGGACGAGAGAGGACCACCCGGATGTCGCCGCGCAGATCCTCGCCGCGCTGGCCCGGGCGAGCCGCGCCCGCGAGCTGGGCGAGCTGGTGGGTACCGCGGCCCTCAGTGAGGCGGACCGGCGCCATCTCGAATTCGAGCGCGCCTATGAGGACATGCTCGTCTCCCAGGGCCGCTCGGAACGCCGCGGCATGGAGGAAACGCTGGACCGCGCCTGGCAGGCGTTGTCGGCGTTGCCGCGCCGTGAGCTGACGATGCTGTCGCAGATCCACCTCGACAAGTACCACCAGGAGCATTCGTGATTTCGGGGATGCCGACCGGGCGAGCGGGCCGGCTTTGGCTGCGGCACCGGCTCGAGGTGGCCGAGCGCGCCGCCGACCTGCTGGACCGCAAGCTGCGTATCCTCCGCGTCGAACAAGAGCGCCTGCGGCTGCTGACGCGCCAAAGCCGCGAGGAGTGGCAGGCCCGTTGCGCGGCGGCCGACGAGTGGCTGCTGCGGGCGTCGTTGCTCGGCGGGCGCCGGGCGCTGCGGCTCGCGCAGGACGGCGGCGTCGCCGAGGTGACGGTCGGCTATGGCGCCACGATGGGGGTGCGCCATCCGGTTCGAGTGGATTTCGTCGCGCCGCCGCCGACGCCAGCGGTGTTGGACGGGGCCGTGCTCATCAGCGCCCGCGAAGCCTGCCAGGCGGCGCTCGCCGCGGCCGGGCGGTACGCGGCTGCCTCCGCCGCCTCGCGGCTCGTCGACGAGGAGGTTGCGGTTACCCGTCAGCGGATCAGGGCGGTCAAGAGCCGTTGGATCCCCCGCCTGCGCGCGGCGCTGACAGATGTGGAGTTCGTGTTGGAGGAGCAGGAACGCGAGGACGGCGCCCGGCTCCGGCGGATCAACATGCGGCAGACGTGACAGGTCATGTCAGGACGTGCCACGCCCGATACCTGGCCATGCTGTTCACTCGGCGATGCGCAGCGCCACGGCGGGTTGGATGCGGGCGGCCCGCCGCGCCGGTCCGATCGTGGCGATCAGTGACGCGATGAGAGTGGCGCCGACGATGAGCGCGATCTGCAGCCAGTCGAGCGGGTAAGGGGCGTTCAGTTCGCCGAAGGTCGGGCTGTTCATGTAGAGCAGCCAGGTCGTCAGGATGCCGAGGACGGTGCCGATGACGACGCCCTCCAGCGCCACGAACGCGGTCTCGGCGTAAAACGACCGGCGTACGGTGCGGGCCTGGAAGCCCAGCGCGCGGAGCACCGCGATGGTGCGGCGACGCTCCCGTACGGCACGGACCATGATGACGCCGAGCCCGACGACGCCGACCAGCAGGCCGAGCGCGAGGTAACCGTTCATCAGCGTGAAGAGCTGCCGAGTGGCGGTGAAGTTGTCGCGCACCAGCTGGGGGAGGTTCGTGGCGACGAGCCCTTGCTCCAGGAACTGCCCCTGCAGGCGCGATGCCACCTCGCCGGGGTCCGTGCCAGGCGCCAGCCGCAACAGCATGCTGGACGGGCGCGCCTGCGCGCCGAGCAGCTGACGTGTCGTGGCCTCGCTCATCAGTACGGGGTAGCGGAACTCGCGCCCGCCGATGCCGTAGAAGGCGATGCCGTCGGTGAGCACGCCCGCGATCGTACGAGTGATCCGCTGCCCGGTTTGAGGGTCGACAAGCGAGAGTTGGGTTCCGGGTTCCGGGACCTTGCCCTGCGGCCCGCCGGTCGACCCGTAGCGGGCGTCGATCAGGACGTACGACGGATCGCGCAGCACCAGTCGCCAGGCTGCCGCGTCATCGGCCAAGGTGGGCAGGCGGCCTTGCAGTTCGGGCGGTGCCTTGGCGAGCTGCTCGGGGATGCCGATCGCGAGTACGGGCAGGTCCTCGCTGGTGCGCCGCAGCGGATCTTCGCCGAGGGCGGGGGCGGTCATCAAACTCGCCGCCTCGGTGACCAGCCCGGTGAACTGGCCGCCCGTCACCACTCGTTCGGCCGCGGGCCAAGGTGTGGTCGAGTTGTAGTCGGCGCGCAGGCTCCATCCGGCGGTTGCCCTGGTCACCTCGGTGTCCACGCCGGCATTGATGATCGCCGAGATCTGCGTCATCAACACGATCACGAAGATCACGATGCAGTACATGGCCAGGGTCGCGCCGGTACGGAACCGTTTCGCCGTCGGGTAGGCGATGGCCAGCCGGGTGCCGAGACCGGCCTGGGTCGATCCGCGGGTGAGCCGCCGTACCGGCCACAGCAGCAGCGCTTGATGCTGGCTGATGAGCAGCACGGAGGCGAAGGTGAGCATGCTTCCCATGATCACGTACGTTCCGGAAGTGGCGTCGTCGAAGACGTGCGGCCGGACCAGGTGCGCCAGCAGGCCCCAGCCGAGGATCACCAGGCCGATGGTCGTGTAGACGGTGCGGGGCGGCCAGAACCGGCGCAGCAGCGGGATCGCGGCCACCACGGTGAGCGTGGGCACCAGGTAGACCAGCATGCCGACGCCGTTCACCAGCACCGGCACCGACGCGACGGCCAGCGCCAGAGTGGCCACTGCCGAGGTCACGGTGAGCCGCCGGCGGGTCCGTCGCCTGGGCGACGGCTCCAGGTCGCGGATCGCCGCGATAATGTTGGTGCGGGCGACGCGGACGCTGGTCAGCACCACAGCGACGAGGGCAATGAGGAAGCCCGCCGCCATCCCGTTGATGACGCTGGTCGGAGTGACCGCGAAGATCACCTTCAGCTGGTTGTCGCTGCCATTGATTCCGTTGAATATGTTCACCGCGAGGATCACCACGACGCGGCCGATGCCGATGCCGACGAGCCCGCCGAGCAGCACGGCCGCACACGTATAGAAGGTGCCCTCGATGGCCAGCTCATGCGACACCCGGCGGCGTCGCATGCCGATGGCGCGCAGGATGCCCAGCTGCCCTTTGCGCTCCTCGATCAGCATCACGAAGATGTTCACGATCAACAGGACACCGGCGATGATGCTGAAGCTCGCGATGAACAGGAACAGCGAGCCGAGGATGGCGCCGGTCTGCGCGGCCTGGTCGAGCACCTCCTGCTTGGGTTTGGCCAGCTCGGCGCCGCGCGAGGCGGTCAACGACCCGAGCATGCCCTGCATCTGGCCGGTCACCGCGTCGGTGAGCCGCGCCCCGCCTTCCACACCGCCGCGGTTGGACACGAACGTGGTCGTGGTGAGCTGCTGGTCGGCTGCGGTGGACAGCCCGACCAGAGCGCCGGGGGAGAAGAAGGCGTCTCGGTTGACCGCCGCGCCCAGCCCAACCCCGGCGAGCCCGCGCGCCGGCACGATGGTGGCGACGGTGGCCTGCAATTCGCGGCCGTAGGCGTAGAAGGTCACCCGGTCACCGACGCGGGCGCGCAGCGCCTTGGCGAGGTGCTCGTTCAGCACCACGCCGCCAGGTCCCGGGTCGGGCGCCGACAGCCCCGAGGGGTACGGCGCCCCGAAGCGGGCGGCGTCGGCGAAGTTGAGCTCCCAGGCCAGCACCCGCGGCTCGGCCACGCGCCGTCCGCCGCTGTTGACAGCCGCCGCGGCATACCCGCCGTGCACGGTGAGCACCCCGTCGACGTCCGGGTTCTGCCGCAGCGGCCGCAGCCGGAAGGCCGCCTCGTCGCCGAGCTCTACCGACGGCGACCGGACATACTCGTCGACCTGCCCCAGCGTGTCGTAGGCGGTCTGCCGCACGGAACGGTCGAGCGAATCGCCGACCGTCAGGCTCGCCACGATGAGGGCCGTACCGAGCAGCGAGCCGGCGACGACAAGCACCAGCTCCGCGGGCCGTCGGGTTACCTGCCGCAGCGCCAGCCGGCGCAGCACCGGCCGGAAGATGAGCAAAAAGGCCACGAAGCCGGCCGCCAGCACGAACGCCACAACCAGCGGGCCGGTCAGCTCTGGATACATGCCGCACCCCCTACGGACGCATGGCCGCGGCGGCCTCGGCCTGCGAGACGGCCGCGCCGTCACCCGCCAGTCGCCCGTCGCGCATGCGGATCAGCCGGCTCGCAGCCGCGCCGATGGACGGGTCGTGGGTGACGAGCACGATGGTCTGGCCGTCCTCGCTGTTGAGCCGCTGCAGCAGGGCCATGATCTGGTGGGCCATCGCCGTATCCAGGTTGCCGGTCGGCTCGTCGGCCCACACAATCGCTGGCTGCGCCACCAGCGCCCGGGCAACGGTGACTCGCTGCTGCTCCCCGCCGGACATCTCGTTGGGTCGGTGATTACCCCGATCGGCCAGGCCGACTCGCGCGAGCATCTCCATCGACCGCTCCCGCGCCTCGCCCGCCGGTGTACCGACGAGCAGCAGCGGCAACTCCACGTTCTCCACAGCGGTGAACACCGGGATGAGGTTGTAGGACTGGAACACGAAGCCCATCGACCGGGCCCTGTGCTCGGTGCGCTCGTGGTCGGTCATCGCGAACAGATCCCGGCCGCCGACCAGCACCCGCCCCTCGTCGATGTCGTCGAGCCCGGACAGGCAGTTGAGCAAGGTGGTCTTGCCGGACCCGGACGGGCCCATCACCGCCACGAGCTCGCCCGCGCCCACCGTCAGATCGAGATCATCCAGCGCCAGCACGCTCAGATCGCCGTTTTGGTAAACCTTGCGTACACCCTCCGCGACCAGCAGCGGTTCCGGAGATGCGGCCTTCGTTGGCTCCATCACAACGGCCCCCCATTCAGCGCCGTTCGAGCTCCCCTAGGCTTCATCGTCTGACCAGCGGGAACATCGCAAACAGAGTCGTTCGACCTGGCAAGAGCCCGCCAATGGACCTCTTTGGTGTTACCCGAGGAACCCGGGCTGGCGGCGAGGCGCGACCGGCCGCGAAGGGTGCCGTAACTTTGTCCCTGCCGCTGACCACTGCCTAGGGCCGGCGCGCTGCGCGACATCGTCGGTGGCCACGTCCCTACAGGTCGCCGGTGCCGGAGCGGATGCGGCGCCCGGTGACGCGGTGCGGGTCGATACGGATGAAGACGTTGCGGTCGCCGCCCGCCCAAGGCTCGACGACATCGGCGAGGCGCCAGATCACGGCAGGCTCCCGGACCCTCTTGGCCGGTCCGGAGACGAGGACGCTCCACCCCTCGCTGAATGCCTCGTCCAGCCGGTCCACCTCAAAGCCGACGTCCGTGTCGACCACGGCGGCCAGCGGAGTGTCCGGTGCGGTACGGAATACGACCGACTCGCCGACGACGGTGTAGTTGACCGGCAGTGCCTCCGGGCCGTGATCGGTGGTGAACACCACCCGGCCCACCCCGCCGGGACCCAGCAGGGTGCGGCACTCGTGCTCGGTGAGCGCCTCCAGCCGTGGTCGGGAGCCTGCCCTGGCATTACCCGACGGCACGTCGACGCCCTCGCCCAGCAGCGATCCGCTGGAGGTCTCCAGCCCCGCGGCCAGCCGGACCAGCGCCTCCGCCGTGATGCTCGTCGCGTGATGCTCGACGTAGTCGATGTATTCGGGTGCCATACCGGAGCGGTTGGCCAGCTGATCAATGCTCAGACCGAGCTCCGCCCGTCGCCGCGCGACCCGGCGGCCCAAGTCACCCCTGTCACGCCTCTCATCCATAACGTCAGTCTCGTCCCGGTGTCCTTTCCGTCCCAGCGGACAGAGGTCCCCGGCGGGCGGGCTGTAGGTCCTCAGCCACCGCCCGCAGGACAGCGGACGCGAACAGGGCTTTCTCCGCCAGACGCGGGACGTAGGCCACTGCCCGGCACCTGGCCTCCCCGGGTGCGGTGGAGATGACCGAGGAGGTTGTCATGACCCGAATCCTCATCGCCTATGGATCCAAGCGCGGCGCCACGGCCGAAATCGCCGAATGGATCGGCGCCGCACTGCGCGACCGCGGTCTCGAAGCAGACGTACGGCCCGCGCACGGTGTCGGGTTCGTGAGCAGGTACGACGCGGTGATCGTGGGCGGCGCCCTCTACGCCAGGCGCTGGCACCGAGACGCCCGCTGGTTCGTACGGCACTTCAGGTCGCGGCTGGAGCACATGCCGGTGTGGCTGTTCAGCAGCGGGCCGCTGGACCGTACGGCCGCGGAACAAGAGCTACCGCCGGTACCGAGCGCGGCCAAGGCCGCGGTCCGGATCGGGGCACGCGGGCACGTGACCTTCGGCGGCAGGCTCACCAGCGATGCGGGCGGCTTCCTCGCGGCGAAGATCGCGCAGACCAACAGCGGCGACTTCCGCGACCGGGAGGCAGTGCGCACATGGGCGTCCGGCATCGCCGAGGAGCTGACGGCCGAAGGCGTGCCGGCCTGAGGATCAGCCGAAACCACGGGGGCCGACGCCGTTGGCCGCCCCCGCTTTGCCCCGCAACACCCGCAACACATGAGAGCTGCTCGAGCTATGCACAGTCGAGTCGGTGAAAGGCGGCGAGACGTGATGAACCGTGATGATGTCGAGAAGCTGCTGACCCACAGCCTGCCCGAGCCGTTGGTCTGGTCGGGCTACGTTTCGGTCCCGGCGGACCCCGCCGAGCTGCGCGGTCTGCCTGCGCACGTCGGCGGGATGTTCGCGGCGGCGGCCACCGCCCTCGGCGAGGGCGGCGAGCCGCGCGAGCTGCCGCTCTCGGACCAGGAGACGGTGCTGGCCGCGGTGGGCGCCCACGCGCAGGACTGGATGGGGCACAGCGTGGCTATCTTCATCTGCGGGAAGCTCGGTCTCTTCGAAACGGTCAAGCTACCCTGCGAGGTTGCCGAACGCACAGTGCTGGCCACCCGCCCGTACGTCCGGCCGCTGCTCGCGGCGCTGCGGCGATGCCCGAGCTACGGCGTCGCCGTCGTCGACCGGCGATACGCCCGGATTTTCCGGATAGCCGGAGAGACGATCGCGCCGGTGGCCAACCTGGAGGGTGAGGCGCCCCGCGGCCACCGCTTCGGTGGGTGGTACGGCCTGGAGTCGCACCGAATCAACGAACGCGTGCTCCAGCTCGCCCGCCGCCACTACCACCAGACGGCCGCCGCGCTCGAAAAGTTCCTCGGACGCGACGGGTGCGAGGTGTTCGTTGCAGGCGGCCACACCCACGAGGTCGCCCAGTTCCTCGGTGTGCTGTCCCATCCCCTGCGGAGGCGGTTCGCGGGCAGCTTCGTCGCCGACCCGCACACCGCGACACCGGCGCGGGTACGCGATCTCGCCGACGCCGCCATCGCGCGCTGGGAGGACGCCGAAGACCGTCGCCTGGCCGACGGAGCCAAGGGTGACCCAGCCGCGGTGACCGGGCTCGAGGCGTGCGTCCACGCGGCGAACCAGCATGCGGTCGGGCTGCTGATCGTGCCGGACGATGAGGAGATCACCGCCGGGTTCACCTGCGCCGAATGTGGCGCGCTCGCGCTATCCGGCGGCGCGTGCTCGGCCTGTGGGGCGGAGCGGTCCGCCGTTGTCGACATCGTCGAGGAGCTCGTGGTCAAGGTGCTCCACGAGGGGGGACGGGTCGAGCCGGTACGCGACGCCGCCAGGCTCGGCGGGGTGGCCGCGCGGCTGCGCTTCCCACTGCCGCCGGACTGACCTTGGTCCCGGGCCCTTGGCCCCATCGGAAGGGGATTGACGTCCCTAACGCGGGACCAACGCACGATGTGACGCTGTTCACATGGCTACCAAGAACCCGTACCCCAAGACAAACATTCGCCGGGAATCGGCCGAGGCCGACACCGGTGAGACCATCGCCGAGACCGGCGCCTACTGTGCATGGCAGCTCGCGCTTGCCGAACGAGCCTGCTGCTGTTCGGCCAGACCCAAGGTGGTGGCGGTGCTGCCGCCGACGTCGGCAAGGCCCTACCCGATGGACCTGTTGTTGTGCGGCCACCACCACCGCCTGGCGCAGGCCGCCCTCGCCGCCAAAGGAGCCGTGGTCTACGACGAGACCGGTGCCATCGTCCCGGCGGACTCGGGCCGCCGTCTTGAGCAGCGACCGGGTCCGCAGTGCCGTTGAGCGGCGCTCCGAACCGTCGAACGGCACAGCCGGCGGGGACATTTGCCTCTGCCCGACGTGTTTTCGCCGCGCATACCGTTCGAGAAGCGGAGGTTACCCGCCGCGCGGGGTCCGTACACCCTTATGGTTCGCCGCGCGGACGAGCAGCGGCAATCGATCGGCCGATCCCAGCAGAGGGGAGGTGGCGAACGTGCCCGAGATACGCGAATGGGCCGTGCCGCCGAAGTACGTTGTGTCCACCGAGGCGAACGCGACCGACGACATCGTTGAACACGCCGCCCGCCGTCCCGACCACGTAGCGTTCCAGCGCGAGATCGATGGTGAATGGCAGCCGGTCACCTCGCGGCAATTCGCTGACGAAGTGGCCCGGCTGGCCGCCGGCTTGATCGTCTTCGGGATACAGCCAGGTGACCGGGTCGGCCTAATGTCGGGGACTCGATACGAGTGGATGCTGTGCGACTTCGCGATCTGGACTGCGGGGGCGGTCAGCGTACCGATCTACGAAACGTCCTCGGTGGAGCAGGTGGAGTGGATTCTTCGTGACTCGGAAGCCGTCGCGGTCTTTGCCGAGGACGACAAGTACGCGACGGTCGTGGAGAAGGCGCAGGTGCCTGCCGTCAGCCAGGTTTGGCGAATCGACGCCGGTGCACTCGGCGATCTCATCGAGGCCGGCCGATCGGTCGATCTCCGCAGGGTTGAGGAACGACGCCATGCCGTCATGGCCGACTACCCGGCGACCATCGTCTACACCTCCGGCACGACGGGCCGGCCGAAAGGGTGCGTGCTTACCCACGGCAACTTGGTCGCTGAGACTCGCAACGTCTCGCTGGCGGACGGGATCAGGAAGCATGTGCTGACCGAGCACTCCTCGATCCTGTTGTTCCTGCCGTTGGCGCACATCTTCGCGCGGGTCATCCAACTATGCGCGGTGCACAACTCGGTGCTCCTCGGGCATACCAGTGATCTCGCCCGGTTGCCCGACACTCTCGCGGCCTTCCGGCCGACGGCGGTGCTGGCGGTGCCGCGGGTGTTCGAGAAGCTCTACAACACCGCGCGGCACAAGGCCGCGACGGAGGGGCACGAACGGTTGTTCCAGACGGCCGAAGCGACCGCGGTCGCCTACAGCCGGGCGCTCGACGCCGGCGGCCCGGGAGTCGCGCTGCGGCTCCGGCACGCGGCGTTCGACCGGCTCGTCTACCGGAAGCTGCGCGCGGCGATGGGCGGCCGCGTCGAATGGGCGGTGTCAGGCGCCGCACCCCTGGGCGAGCGGCTCGGACATTTCTTCCGCGGTGCCGGGATGGGCGTCCTCGAGGGCTGGGGGCTCACCGAGACCACCGCAGGATCGACGCTCAACCTGCCGCCCGCGCAGCGGATCGGTACGGTCGGTCGTCCACTGCCCGGTTGTACGGTACGGACGGATCTGGACGGCGAGATCCTGGTGCGGGGCGAGCACGTCTTCCGGGGCTATTGGCGCAACGAGGAGGCGACCCGGGAGGTGTTCACCAACGGCTGGTTCCGTACGGGGGACGTGGGCGAGTTGGACGAGGACGGCTTCTTGCGGATCACCGGCCGGAAGAAGGACCTGATCGTCACGGCGGCGGGTAAGAACGTCGCACCCGCGGTCCTCGAGGACCGGCTGCGCGCGCACTGGCTGGTCGGCGAGTGCGTCGTCGTGGGCGACAAACGGCCGTACATCGGCGCGTTGATCACCTTGGACGTCGAGGTCTTCGACCGCTGGAAGAAAGAGCGGCGGAAGGCGCTGGACGCGTCGATCTCCGACCTGCGGGACGACACCGATCTTGTGTCGGCCGTGCAAGAGGCGGTCGACGAGGCCAACGCGGCCGTATCGAAGGCCGAGGCGATCAAGCGTTTCCGCATCCTGTCCGGCGAGTTCGCCGTCGGCGTCGAGCTCACCCCGACGCAAAAGGTCCGGCGCCATCAGGTGCTCGGCAAGTTCGCCGCCGATGTCGAGGCGCTCTACCGCCGTACCTGAACCGGCCTGGACAGGCCGAAGGTCCCGGCGGAACCGGACTCGCGGCCCTGACCGGGGCGCTCCGCGAGAGGGGAGGCTGAGGCATGTCTGCGAAGGGCAGTGACACAGTGAGCGATCGATATGAGACCCGTCCGGTGCTCGTCGGCTACGACGGATCGCCGGCGAGCGGGCACGCACTGCGGTGGGCGATCGACGAGGCGACGCTACGCGATCTGCCGCTTATGGTCTGTCATGCCTGGCACTGGCCATATCCGTTCCGGCCGTCGGATTCGTCGACGTTCGAGAAGGTCTGGGACATGGGGGTCGCCGTCGTCGAGGAAGGCGTACGCCGCGCACGTGAACTCTCCGCGGGACTGGACGTCCGGCGGCGCCTGATGAAGGGTGCCGCGCCGGCGGTCCTTCTCGAGGCCGCTCGAGAAGCCTCCGTCGTCGTCCTCGGAACCCGTGGTCATGGCGGCTTCGAAGGTCTCTCGGTCGGTTCCGTCGCCGTCCAGGTGCCGGCGCACGCCACTTGTCCGGTCGTCGTCGTACGCGATGCGCCGCCGCCCCGTCGCGACGGGGCCCGCATCGTCGTCGGAGTGGACGGGTCCCCGGCGAGCGAGGCCGCGCTGGCCTTCGCCTTCGAGGAGGCCATGCTGCGCGACACCGCGGTGCTGGCCGTCTGCAGCTGGTGGGACGCGGGCATCCTGCCGGGGCCGGAGCGGGCGCCCTTTACCGATCTGGACGCCGTGCAGATGGAGGCGCGCTCCCGGTTCGAGCGGGCGATCGAGCCCTGGCGGGCCGAGTACCCCAAGGTGCTGGTGGCGACCAAGTTCGTGGTCGAGCTGCCGCGGGCGGCTCTCGCGCGGGCGGCCAGCGGCGCCGTACTGCTCGTGGTGGGCGATCGCGGGATCGGCTCCGTGCCCGAGATGCTGCTCGGCCCGGTGACACAGGCGGCGCTGCACGAGGCTCCCTGCCCCGTCGCGGTGGCGCCGGCAGCCAGGCCCCTGCCCCAGGAGGTGGCACAATGAACGCGTCCGTAGGTGACCGGATCATCATCGTCCGGCCGAATCTGAACGAACCGGTGCGCGACGGCGAGATCATCGAGGTGCGGCATGCCGATGGGTCACCGCCCTACCTGGTCCGATGGTCCGACGACGACCATCCGACGCTGATCTTTCCCGGCCCGGACGCCCAGTTCGTCCATTACGCGGACGAACCGGCGGGGACCACCATTTAGCCGCTTGGTATTCCGTTGAGCCGATTCGGGGACCAATAGCGCAACCTGCGGGACGTGCGGCTCCTTATCCGCGGCCTTCGTCCTCCTTAGCGTGGAGGAGTGGTCTGGAGAAGGAGCTGATGGCAATGCCTGTTGCGACCTATCCCGTACGAGTCGAGGCGGCACTCGATTCGCGGTTGTCCCGATGGCTATGGCTCGTGAAATGGGTCTTGGTCATTCCGCACTACATTGTGCTCACCTTCCTGTGGATCGCCTTTGGTTTTCTCAGCGTGGTGGCATTCTTCGGGATTCTGTTCACCGGTCGCTACCCGCGCGCGATCTTCGATTTCAATGTCGGTGTGCTGCGCTGGAGCTGGCGCGTCGCCTATTACGCCTACGGGGCGCTCGGCACCGATCGTTATCCGCCGTTCACGCTGGCGGATGTACCGGACTATCCGGCACATCTCGCGATCGGCTACCCCGACCATCTGTCCCGCGGCCTGGTGCTGGTGAAGTGGTGGCTGCTGGCCATTCCGCACTACGTGATCGTCGGGCTTTTCCTCGGTGGTGGCACCTGGCTGGCCTGGCAGTCCAACAACGACAACGTCAACTGGATGGGCGGCGGGCTGATCAGCCTGCTGGTGCTGGTGGCAGCCATCGTCCTCGCGTTCACCGGCCGGTACCCGCAGGGCATCTTCGACTTCGTGCTCGGCATGAACCGCTGGGTGCTGCGCGTTGCCGCGTACGCGGGACTGATGACCGACAGGTATCCGCCCTTCCGGCTCGATCTGGGAGGTCATGAGCCCGGTGACACGCTCGCCCTGCCCGGCGCGCCGCCGAGCACCGAGCCCACGAGCGGCGAGCCCACGAGCGGCAGCAGCGCCGCGCCCGAGCCCACGGAGGCACCCGAGCCGCGCTCGACCAGAGGCTGGACGGCCGCGCGGATCGTGTCCGTCGTGACCGGCTCGGTGATCGGGCTCCTGTCCCTAGGGCTGTTCGGCGCCGGCGGAACACTGCTCTGGGCGGACCAGACCCAGCGCCAGAACGGCTACCTCACCTCGGACGCCGTGTCGTACGGCACCACCGGCTACGCGCTGAACACCGAAGAGATCGATCTGAGCGCCTCGGCTCCCGGCTGGCGCTGGCCGTCGGTGCTCGGCGACGTCCGCGTGCGGGTCACCCCGGTCGAATCGGGGAAGCCCGTCTTCGTCGGCGTCGCACCCGCTGAAACGGCCGAGACTTACCTGGCCGGCGTCGGCCACACAACGGTGACCGACCTGACCGCGGACACCGCGACCTATCTCATCCAGCAGGGTGCAGCGCCGGCGGCGCCGCCGGCCGAGACCGCGATCTGGGTCGCGCAGGCGAGCGGGACCGGTACCCAAACGCTGGTCTGGCCCGCGCAGCGCGGCAGGTGGGAAGTGGTCGTGATGAACACAGACGGCTCGGCGGGCGTAGCGGTTCGCGCCGACGTCGGTGCCGAGGTGCCGGCCCTGCGCGGACTCGAAATCGGCCTGCTGCTCGGCGGCGTGGTGCTGCTCGCCGGCGGCGTCGTGCTCATCGCCCGTCCGGTCTACAACGCCTCCCGGAACAGGTAGTGGCGGCGCCACGATCTCCGCTCGCGAGTGCTGTCGCCTCAACCAGTTAGCGGTGCGAACAGGTCGACCATGTTGCGGTCCGGGTCGAGGACGGTGGCATAGCGTTGCCGCCACGGCGCGTCGTACGGCTCCAATGGACCCGGATGACCCGCGGCCGTCAGGCGTCGGAACATCGCGTCGACCTCGGCGGGTGAACCGAGCCCGAAGGCGAGCGCGACCCGGCCTGCTGAGTCGGAAGGGACCCAGTCGGGATGCATACCAGTGATGGTCTGTTCGGCGTCGAATGACAGCTGATTGCCACCGGGAAGCTCCACGGCGACATGCGGGTCCGCCCCTTCCGGCTCGGGAACGGGCAGGCCCAGCAGCCGGTAGAACGCGATCGAGCGCTGGACGTCTTTAGCGAAGATCTGAACGACCGCAGAAGTCAATCGAACAGCCATGGCCCGGACTCTAACGATCTTCGGTCGTTAGGAAGGCTGCTTCTGCAACTCGGATGCTCGCTTGGCGCCGAGGGCCGCGCCCCATCGACGAGCGCGCTCCACCTCGCCGTCCCGCAGCGGCCCCGGGGTGCCCTTCACGAGGAAGCTCTCCGGGGCGACCACAAGGCGGCCGCCGTACCGGCGGAGGCGCTTGGCCACTCCACGCGCGGCCGAGCCGACCAGCCAGCGAGGCTTGTCGAGACGAGTGTCGAACGTGGCCGTCGGCACCTGGCGCGGGGTCTCGGCCACTTCCAGCCATTCCCGCAATCCGATGCGCCGGGAGACCACGCCGTTCGCGGCTTGGTTGGCGGCCGCCTCACGTGTTCCCGGACGGCTCAGCCCCAGCCCGTGCGTCGGCCCACCGACGACGAGTAGATCGTGCCCGTTGCGCGGTTCGACCGTCGAGGCGTCGCCGACCTCCACGATGTCCACCTGACCGTAGGAGGCCAGGCCCTTCGCGATGGCCTTGGCTATTTGCTGAGTGTTGCCGAACATCGATTCGTACACCACGAGGACTCGCATGTCGTTTCCTCCGTCCTCTCGTCGTGATGTTTTATCCGGCGGGCTGAGGCGCGCCGCCCGTATGGCCCGTTCTGCCGCGGCCGGTCTGAGCCCGGTGGGGCGGACGCAACAGGCCCTTGCGTCGACCTGACCATCCGCGGCAGGCCGGGTGTGCCCTTAGGCGCCGGGCAGCACGAACTCGGTCACGTCGATGAGTCGGTTGGCGTAGCCCCATTCGTTGTCGTACCAGCCGAATATCTTGACGAGTTCGCCGTCGGTTTGGGTGAGCAGCGAGTCGAACACGCACGAGGCGGGATCGCCGACGATGTCACGGGAGACGATCGGGTCGGTGCTGTAGCGCAGCACGCCGTTGAGCGGGCCGGCCGCGGCCTGTTCGAAGGCCGCGTTGACCTCGTCCGTGGTGACGGGCCGGGCGAGGATCGCGGCCAGATCGGTGAGCGAGCCGTCTTCGACGGGGACGCGTACGGCCACACCGTCGAGCCGTCCGTGCATCCGCGGGATCACCTCGCCGACCGTGCGGGCGGCGCCCGTCGTGGTCGGGACGATGTTCGCCGCTGCGGACCGGGCCCGCCGCAGGTCCTTGTGCGGGGCATCAAGCAGCGCCTGGTCGCCGGTGTAGGCGTGGATGGTGGTCATGAAGCCCTTGACGAGGCCGAAAGAGTCGTCGAGGACCTTGACCATGGGGGCGACGCAGTTCGTGGTGCACGAGGCGACCGAGATGACGTCGTGGGCCGCCGGTTCGTAGTCCTGGTCGTTCACGCCCACGACGAGGGTGGTGTCGGCACCCTTGCCCGGCGCGGAGATGAGCACCTTACGGGCGCCGGACTTCAGGTGCGCGGCGGCGTCGTCCCGGGCCCGGAACCGTCCGGTGGACTCGATGACGATGTCCACCTGGTGATCACCCCACGGAATGGCGGCCGGCTCGCGGTGCGCGGTCACGACGATCGGCCGCCCGTCGACGATCAATGAGTCCGGTCCGGCGGACACCGTGGCGGCGATCGGCCCGTAGGTCGAGTCGAAGCGCAGCAGGTGGGCAAGGGTCTTGGCGTCGGCGATGTCGTTGACGGCCACGACATCGAAGCCGCGGTCGAGCGCGATGCGCAGATAGGCCCGCCCGATACGGCCGAGACCGTTGATCCCCACGCGAAGCGTCATTTGATTTCCCTTCCTACGTTTCATTCCTCACTTGTTACGTTCGGCGATTCGCCGCGATCGTCCTAGGGCCAATGGTCCGCCCGGAAACGCCGTACGTCCCGGCGCGGAAGGGGCTTTGGTGACCTTCTCGGTGGCCTGTACCGCGCCAGGGTGGAGGTGAGGAGAAGTAGGGGAGGCGGCGAGCATGCGAACGACTGACGTCCCGCCACCGGCGCCCGAGCGGGCGTGCGGCAATGCCGATTTCGCGGGTCGCTATCTGGTGCGCGCGGCGATCACTGCGCCGTCAATGCACAATACGCAGCCGTGGCGGTTTGTCAGCCACCACGATCGGCTTGAGCTTTACGCCGACCTGTCGCGACCGCTGCGCGTGAGTGATCCCGCCGGACGCGAAATGACGATCAGCTGCGGCGCGGCGCTGTTCAACATACGGATGGCCATCCGGCATCTGGGGTTTGTGCCGCGGATTCGGCTGTTGCCGGACCCGGCGCGGCCCGACCTGTTGGCGGATGTGCAATGGGGGTCGTACGCCCGGCCCACGCCGTCTGATGATCTGTTGTATCGCGCGATGCGGCGTCGTCACACCCATCGCGGGCCCTTCGATACCGTCCCCGTGTCACCGTGGCTGGTCGGTGATCTGTGCGATGCCGCCCGCCGGCAGCGCGCCGCGCTGCACCCGGTACGCGACGCGGGGGAGCGGCGGATGCTCGCCCAACTCGTCCGGATCGCCGAGCTCGCCCAGCAGGCCGACCGGCGCTTTGTCAGGGAGCGCGTGCGGTGGGCGGCCCCGCCCGAGGTGGAGCGGCCGGATGGCATCCCCGCCTCGGCCTACCCGATCCAGCCGGACGGGCTGCCGTTCACCACTCGCGACTACGCGACCGGCGCGCCGTGGGGTTTCCCGCTTCGCCCGCGCCGCCAGGACCCTCGGCTCATCGGTACGGTGGCGGTGCTCACCACCCTGTCGGACCGGAGGCTGGACTGGCTGCTCGCCGGTCAGGCCCTGCAGCATGTGCTGCTGTACGCGACGGCGCACGGGATCAAGGTCGCCTTCCACACCCAGCCGCTGGAGCTGCCCGACCTGCGTGCCGAGATCAGGGCCCAGCTGTTCGGCCGGAGCGCTCACCCGCAGCTGATCCTGCGCTTCGGCCACACCTCGCGTGTACTGATCACTCCTCGCCGCGCCGTCACCGACGTACTCCTCGAACATGCCTGACCTAAAGGCCCCTGTCACCACGTTGTCCCCGGCGTTCCGGGACCTTGGGTGCCATGCGAGAGACGAAAGGTCCCCCGCTCCGCGACCTCCGCCTCCTGTCCGAGACGCACCCCCGGATCGACGCTGAAAGCAGGGACGATCCTAAGGAGACTGTCATGTCCGATCCCATCGTCGTCGGCACCGACGGCTCACGTCACGGAGATACCGCGGTCCGATGGGCAGCCGATGAGGCGGCTCGGCGACAGCGGCCGCTGCACATTGCACACGTGCTGGAGCGCTGGCTCTATGACATCCCGCGGTTCCCCGTAAAGGGGGCCCGCGATCCACTGATCTACGCGGGCCAGGACCTCTTGACCGCCGCCGAGAAGCTCGCGCGCGAGCAGCAGCCGGATATCGCGGTTGAGACCGAGCTGATCGAAAGTGAGATCGTACGTGCGCTGCACGAACGTGCGGGCGAGGCGTTCGAGATCGTGGTGGGCCACCGCGGCCACGGCGGCTTCACCAGCCTGCTGCTCGGCTCCACCGGCCTGCGGCTGGCGGGACACACGCCGGGCCCCGTGGTCATCGTTCGCGGTGACGCGACGACCCGTCACGGCGTGGTCGTGGTCGGGGTCGACCTGGACGACGACTCCTCGGTCGCGTTGGAATACGCCTTCGAGGCAGCGGCGACCCGCGATGCGCGACTGCACATGCTGCACGCGTCGCGGCACGCGGCCACGCTCGCCACAACCGCGTACATCCCGGACCTGGAGGAGCTCGAACGAAAGCACGAATGGAAGATGGGCGACACGGTGGCATCGTGGCGGGCTCGCTACCCCGGCGTCGAGGTGACGACCGAGCTGGTACGCGGGCACCCGGTGGCCGCGCTGGCCGAGGCCTCACGCGCCGCCGATCTGATCGTGATCGGAGCGCGCGGCAGCGGAAGCATGCACGAGATCCGGCTGGGCTCGATCAGCCACGGTGTCATCCACCACGCGCACTGCCCAGTCGCGGTCGTACGGCCGCACCGGTGACGCCAAACCTGTACCGGCGCATGGCCAGGCTCCGGGAAAGTCCCAGACGACATGGACCTTCGGCCCTGCCACGCCGGCACTGGCCAGTGGTGGACTGAAGTGGTCCGATCACGAGGAGTCATCATGGAGCCGACGACGAGGCGTGCCGAATCAGGGGCGGCCGAGGAGGCTATCCGGTCCGTCGTGGAGGCCGCCGTCTGGGCGCCTTCCGTGCACAACACTCAGCCGTGGTGGTTCGGCAGTGCGGGTAAGGAGCGCGTGAGCAGCGCCGGCTGGACCATGAACCTCCGAATCAGCCTGCACGCTGACGTCGACCGCCGCCTGGATGTGGCCGATCCGGATGGCCGGGAGATGTTGATCAGCTGCGGCGCGGCGCTGTGCACGCTGCGGGTGGCGATACGCGAGCTGGGTCACGAGCCGGAAGTCACTCCCCTGCCGGACGCGGACCGCCCCGGCCTGGTCGCCGACATACGGTTCGGCCGCCGACTGCCGGGCAGCGAGGACAACCACCGGTTGCATCAGGAGATACGACGCCGCCGCACGCACCGGGGAGCCTTCCTCGCTGACCCGCTGCCTGAGGCGTTGCTGTCCGCGTTGCGGCGGGAGGCACAGCGCGAGGGCGCCGAGCTGCGGATCGTCACCAGCGAGCGGGTACGCGCCGCGCTTGGGGCCTTGACCGAGGCGGCCGAGCACGTGCAGCGGAGCATCCCGGCCTACGTCGCCGAGGCGGCGCGCTGGGCGCCGCGGCCCGGCACGCTCCGGCAGGACGGCGTTCACGACACCGCCTACCCGAGGACACCGCAGCGGACCGAGCCGCACTACCCGATGCGCGACTACGCCCGAGGCCGAGGATGGGGCGTCGACGATCCGGACGAGCTGATCGAAGACGTCGTCACCGGCGTCGTCGCAATGCTCACTACCGACGGTGATCGCCGGTCAGACTGGCTGAACGCCGGGCAGGCGCTGCAGCGGATCCTGCTGCGGGCCTCGGCCGACGATGTCTCCGCGGCCTTCCACACCCAGGCGCTGGAGGTGCCGGAACTGCGGGAGTTCATCCGCGCCCGCTTCTGCGGCGGTGCTCATCCGCAGATGCTGCTGCGGCTCGGCCGAACCCCGCCCGCCGGCAGCCCCGCTGCTGAGCGCACGAGCGTACGGAGGCCGGCCGAGATCATCACCGAGGAGCCGTAGATCGGCTATTCGGCCCGGCCGTTGATTAGTGGGATCTCCCAAGAGCCACCGGGCTGGATCGTGACGATGTCGTGGCCGGGGACGGCGACTTGGATGGGGCCGGCGCCGTCCCGCCGTACCTGGACCCGCAACAGGTCCTGAGTGCATGACACGGCGACGCCCCAGTGCCCCCGGTATCGGAGCTCGAAGCGTAGTCGCGTGATCTCGCGGGGCAGCCGTGGACTCAACCGCAGGACGTCGTCGTGGACCTCCACGCCGGCGTAGCAGCGCTGCACCATGTCGACCGTGCCGGCCATGGCGCCCAGGTGGACCCCTTCCGCGGTGGTGCCGTGTTGCAGGTCGTCGACGTCGGCATGCAGTGTCTCGATGAAGAAGTTCCAGGCCACGTCGCCATCGGTGCGGGCCAGCACCCATGCGTGCACGAGGGCGCTCAGCGTCGAGCCATGGACGGTCCGCGCCATGTAGTAGGCGATGGTGCGGCGGATCAGTTCGTGATCGCAGGGGTACCCGAGCCGGGTCAGTATCTCCGTGAGTTCCTCCGCGGGCAATAGGTAGAAGAGCATGACGACGTCGGCCTGCTTCGACACCTGATAGTTGTTGGCGCTGTCGCCGTCCGCCTCCAGCACGCGGTCCAGCCGCCGGATGTCGCCGCCGTGCCGGTCCAGGAGCCCGGTCCAGTCCAGCTGGGCGAGCTTTTCGTAGCCCTCGAACTGGCTGATGACGTCGTTGTGGAAGACGACGCGCATCTTGCGGCTCACGTCTTCGAATCGGGTGATCTCCGCCCGCTTGAGGCGGAGTCGTTCGATCAGTTCGGCGCGGCGGTATTCGGGCAGCTCGGAGAGGGCGGCGAGGGCGCGGCGCAACACCCATACCGTCAGGATGTTGGTGTAGGCGTTGTTGTCGAGGCCCGGCCCGGTGGCACCCGGATAGCGGTCGTGATATTCGTCCGGTCCCATGACGCCGCGGATCTCGTACCGGTCCAGCGTCCGGTCGTACGTGGCCAGGCCCGCGAAGAACCGGGCGATTTCCAGCAGCATCTCGGCCCCGTACTCGGCCAGGAACTCCATATCCCCGGTCGCCTCGTAGAACCGCCAGACGTTGTAGGCGATCGCGAGGCCGACGTGCCGCTGCAGGTGCGAGTCGTCCGGCAGCCAGCGGCCCGACTGTGGGTTGAGATGCAGCCGCTGGCTCTCCTCGCGGCCGTCGCTGCCGCTCTGCCAGGGGTACATCGCACCGGGCAGCCCTGCCTCCTGAGCCGCCCAGCGGGCCTGGGGCAGCCGCCGCCAGCGGTACATCAGCAGCGCCCGGGCTATCTCCGGGAATTGCAGCATGAGGAAGGGCAGCACGAACAACTCGTCCCAGAAGATGTGTCCGCGGTACGCCTCCCCGTGCAGGCCCCTGGCCGGCACGCCCGCATCCAGGTCGACGGTGTGCTCGGAGACCGTCTGCAGCAAATGGAACATGTGCAGGTTGAGCACCCGTTGCGCATCCTCCTGGTCGATGCTGATGCGGCAGCGTTGCCACACGGTGTCCCAGGCGAGCGTGTGCCGCTCCAGGAGGGCGTCGAATGCGGGGGCTCGCGCCACACGGGTACGCGCGGCGTCCCCGCATTCCATGATCGCCCGATCGTGCGAGGTGAACAGGGCGGCGATCTTCTCCACTGTGACCGGCGTGCCCTCGGTCACGTCGATCAGCAGGTTGTGGCAGATCCAGCCGGGCTCGCGCTGCAGTTCGCGCGCCGCCACCGCTCCGGTGGTTACCCGGGTTCTGGCCGCGACCGCGATCTCGATGCGGGAGGAGACCGTACGGCTCTGCAGCCAGATCACCTCATCCCCGGCCTTGTCACCGGCCTCGCCCACGGCGACCGGCTCGAGATGCCGGCCGTTCAGGGCGCGGTACCGGGCCACGCCCATGTTGCCCACCTGCCCATCGAGCGCCGACCGCACCTCGAGGCGTCCGCTCCAGTCTTCGGGCAGGATCGTCGTTTCCAGGGCGGCCACATGCGGGTCGTCCATGGACACGATGCGCCGTTGGGTCACCCTGGTGGTCCGCCCGGCGTCGTCGCGCACCCTAAGCAACCGGGTCAGCACCCCGCGTCGCATGTCGAGCTCCTGGCGGTACGACACCAGTGTTGAGGTGTCCGGGCTGAACCAGGCACCGCCGTTCACCCTGAAGGTCAGCGGCAGCCAGTTCGGGACGTTGACGATGTCCTCGTTTTCCACCTCGCGCCCGGCGACCACGCTGGTCAGCCGGTCATACACGCCGGCGACGTAGGTGCCGGGGTAGTGGATGCCGTCCGCGGACGTCTCCGGCAGCGCGCCGCGCGTGGCGAAGTAACCGTTCCCCAGCGTGCACAGCGACTCGCGGACGCCTTCTGTGGCCGGGTCGTAGGCGTCATAGGCGAGCAGCCATCGAGTCACCATGACCTCGGCGCTCCTTACGGCGAATGGACACGCGTCATGCCGAGTCGGTCATTGATTGTGGCCGCGCGTGCCGCGTCCGCGAGCTCCGCGGGGGGCTTGCGGATGAGTTGGAGGTCGGCGAGGTCGGCGACGACGATGTCCGCTCCGGCCTCGTGTAGCGCCGCGGCATGTCCGCCGCGGTCGACGCCGATCACGAGTCCGAAACCGCCCCGGCGACCGGCGATGACGCCGGCCAGGGCGTCTTCGACCACGGCCGCCCGGCCCGGTGGCACGCGCAGCCGCGCGGCAGCCTCGAGGAACAGGCCGGGATGCGGTTTGCCGGGGAAGCCCAGGCGGGCGGCGTCGAGCCCGTCGACGCGTATGTCGAACAGATCGGCCACGCCGGCTCGCTTCAGTACCTCCCCGCAATTACGGCTGGCGGATACCGCCGCCGTGCCGACATGGTTGCGGCGCAGCTCGGTCACCAGCACCAGCGTCGATGGAAACGCCGCCACGCCGTAGCGGCGGATCTGGTCGAGGAACATCACGTCTTTGCGCCGCCCGATCTCGCGGATGATCTCGGCGCCGGCGTCTGCGGGCAGCTCGATCCGGCGTGCGGTCAGGAAGGACCGGACTCCGTCGAATCGCGGCCTGCCATCGACGTAACGCAGGTAGTCGGCTCGCACGTCGAACGGCTGGAACTTCTCACCGAACGCGGCCGAGTGGGCCCGGAGAAAGGCGTCGAACACGGATTTCCACGCCGCGGCGTGTACCCGGGCTGTGTCCGTGATCACGCCGTCGGTGTCGAAGATGACCGCCTCGATGCGGTCGAGCGGCAGGGCAGTCGTCGTCATGTCAGGCGTCCAGTGCGCGGTGCGCCTGGTCGGCGCAGACGATGACCTCACAGGGCGAGCCAGATAGGACCCGCGGAACCGTGTCCCCGCCGAGCAGGTTGCCGTACTCGGAGTGTTCGCGCGCGCCGATGACGAGCAGTTCGGCGCGAGCGGCGGCGCGGATCAGCATCCCCGCCGGTGAGCCGTACGCGATGCGCAGCCGGGTGGTGACGTGCTGGGTCCGTGGGAGCTCCCGCGCGACCATGCCGCGCAGCCGCAGCCAGGCGACCACCCGGTCGGGGGAGAGGCGCCGGCCCCGCCGATCCGCGATGACGCGGATGACATCAAGCCGGGCACTCCTGTCCTTCGCCTCCTTCGCGCCGCGGTGCAGCGCCGCGATCGAGTTGGGCGACCCGTCGACACCGACAATCACACACCGTTGTGCCGGGATGATTCGCATGTCTGGCCTCCTCTTATTGCCTCCTCTTCCAACGATGGCGGTGGGACGGACACGGCAGCAGGGCCGAGAGACCCGTACCTGCCAGGACCTTCGCCCGCAACCCCGGGGTCAGCACGGGATCGAGGGACCGACGTCTTGCCGGTGCGAGGACCTTCAGCACTGCCTGCCTCCCAGCGCCAGGGCGACGCTGAAGGTGACACCTTCCTCGACGAGGAGGACGGGAGGCCTGGTCATGCAACTCACCGGGAAAGACGCCGTGACGACGCTGTTCATGGGCGTGATCGTTGCGGTGTATGTCGCATATCTCCGCGGCGTGGACCTGCCGCTCATCTCCAGCACACGTGGCACCACCGCGGCGGTGCTGATCCTCGGCGTGGTCGGCGGATGCGCGCTCGGCGGCGCCGGCGAGGCGTACGGGGAGCGGGCCCGGACGCGGGAGACGCGGATCTTCATCGCGATCGCCAACGTGGGGGGCGTGATCGCGCTCATCGCCGCCGTTGTCGGCCTCGTCTTCGGCAGCGAGATCGCGTTGGCGATTCTGGTGGCCGCCACCGTCGGCCTGTGGGTCATCGCGACATCGAGGCACGCCTTCACCACCCCCGCGCACCCCGATCGAGGGCGTGATCACCACGAGGTCATCTCGCGGTGAGGGAGATCGAAGACCTGAGGAGGCTCCGATGATGAGGCAAACAGTCCACGACATCATGACGACCGACGTGGCGACCGTCCGTGTGGAGGCGACGTTCAAGGAAATCGCCCAGGTCCTGACGGAACGCCGCGTCAGTGGGGTACCCGTCGTGGACGCCGACGGCAAGGTCGTGGGGATCGTCTCCGAGGCCGACCTGCTGCCCAAAGAGGAGTTCAAGAGCGCCATCGACGAGCGGCCGCGCCTCACGCGACGTGCGGCCAAGGTGGCGCGGGCCAAGGCGAACGGCGACACCGCGGGCGAGCTGATGAGCACCCCAGCGGTCACGATCAAGGCAGACGCCACGGTGGCCGAGGCGGCACGGTCGCTCGCCGAGCATGGGGTCAAGCGGCTGCCTGTGGTCCGGGCCGGGCGGCTGGTCGGCATCGTGAGCCGCGCCGACGTGCTCAAGGTGTTCCTGAAGCCCGACGCCGACATCGGCCGTCTGGTGATGGACGAGGTCATCAAGCGCTGCCTGTGGGAGAACCCGGAGTACGTGACCGTCGAGGTCAAGGAGGGCATCGTCACCCTTGGTGGCACGCTGCAGACGAAGAGCCTGATCCCCATCGCGGTGCGGCTGACTGCGGCCATCGACGGCGTCGTCGACGTTGTCGATGAGCTCAACTACGTAGAGGACGACACCACACCGGAGTACCAGCGCTACCGGCGCTGAACCGGACACGCCGAGCATGCTCGGGAGGACACCATGTGGAGAAATACGGCCGGAGAGGTGATGACGGCCGACGTGCTCGCCGTGGGCGAGCGTGCCTCGTTCACCACCATCGCGCGCATCCTCACCGAACATCACGTCAACGCCGTGGCCGTGCTCGACCATGAGTGCCGGGTGATCGGTGTCGTGTCCGAGGGTGACCTGCTCTGCCAAGCGGAGAAGACATCCTCGGACGAGGAGCTGTCGCCGTTCCTCGAGACCGGCCGGCAGCGCGCGGCACACTCCAGGGCCACGGCCGTGGTGGCGCGCGGCCTGATGAGCACCCCGGCAGTCACGATCGCCGCCAAGGCACCCGCCGCGAAGGCGGCCCAGGTGTTGGCGCACGGGCGGTTCCGGCAGCTGCCCGTCGTCGACGGGGAAGGTCGCCTGGTGGGCATGATCACCCGCGGGGATCTCATCCAGAAGTTCGTGCCGGCCGGCTACGCGGCGGCGGGGAACCCACCGGGCCGGAGCGTTCGCCGATCCTAGCCCGCCCCGCTCGACGATCATCGACTGTCGGGAGTTGACCTTGCGAGTGCTCTCGGACTCTCAGCTCGCCGCCGTACTGTCCGGGCTGCCCGGCGTGCCGCGGGTCGTAGCGGGCGGCAACTTCGGCACGCCGCGGCGGTCCGTGGCGGTGCTCGACGGCGTCGTCGCCGAGTACCGCCTTTTTGTGCTCAACGCCCAGCCGGGCCTGCCAGACCGCGACGGGGTGCTGCTCGAGACGCCGTTCGTCGGCCCCGGCATGCGCGGCAAGCAGGGACTTCGGTACTTCCCATCCCGGCTGTCGCTGGTCCCGCACCTGCTGAAGGAAACGCTGCTCCCCGACGTCGTGCTGGTGCAGACGTCCACACCGGTCGACGGCACGGTCTCGCTCGGCGTGGAGATCAACATCCTGCCCGCCGCGATCGAGGCCGTACGGGCGCGCGGTGGGCTCACGGTCGCCCAGGTAAATCCGCGCATGCCCTACACCTACGGCGACGCGGTCATCGCGGTCGACGAATTGGACTACGCGATCGAGTGCGACGAGCCGCTCGCCTCCCCGGCACCGCGGGCGCTCGGCGACACCGCCCGGACGATCGGCGAGCGCGTGGCCGAGCTGGTGCCCGAGAAGGCGACCCTGCAGCTGGGCATCGGCGCGGTCCCCGACGCCGTGCTGAACTCACTCGAGTCCCGGCGCGGGCTCGCGGTCTGGTCGGAGATGTTCAGCGACGGCGTGCTGGCCCTGGAGAAGGCCGGGTCGCTGGACCCGGACGTTCCGATCACCGCGTCGTTCGCGTTCGGCACCGAGGAGCTGTACGAATGGGTCGACCGCAACCCGCGAGTTCGGATGCTGCGCACCGAGAAGACCAACGACCCGGGGCTGATCGCCCGGCAGCCGCGGCTCGTGTCGGTGAACTCGGCCCTGCAGGTCGACCTGTTCGCGCAGGCCAACGCGGCACGCGTGCACGGCGTCATCTACTCCGGCTTCGGCGGGCAGACCGACTTCGTGGTCGGCGCGCTGCACTCTCTCGGGGGCCACGCGATCATCGCGCTCCCCTCGTGGCACCCCAAGGCCGACGTTTCCACAGTCATCCCGCGCCTCGCCGGTCCGGTGACCTCGTTCCAGCACAGCTTCATCGTGAGCGAGCAGGGCACCGCGACGATCTGGGGGGAGGACGCCGCTACTCAGGCGCAACAGATCGTGGACCGAGTGGCGCACCCCGACGCCCGCGAGGAACTGCGCGAGGCGGGCCGCGACCTCGGCTTCCCGCTGCGCTGACTCGCCCGGTCATAACCACTCCGGACAGACCCGATCCGCCAATTTGCGGCGGAGTGCAACGGATCTTCGACGCTACCTTTTGGCCGGCCTGGTTCAACCACCAGGTTGTGGGCCAACGGCAAGGCTCTCGAACTGGGCCCGGTCGCTCGTTCAGTGAAAGGGCGTTCGACACCGGCGGATACGCGATCAAGGTCGAGCCCGGCTCGGTCACGGTTTCCTGGGGCCGAACGGCGCGGACCAACGGCGGGCGCTGGCGGAGATCCGCCGAGTGCCGCGGCCCCGGTGGCCGGCTGTGGTTCTTGGATCACGTCCGCGCCGACACGCCAGGACTGGACGGATCCAGCGCTTTGGTGGACGCGACCGTAGGGCCGCTCCTGAACGGCGGCTGCCACACCTGACCCAGGTCGCCCTGCCCGGCACGGCTAAGGCTGACCGGGTTGCCTGGGTTGGCCGGCTGGGTCGGCGAGCTGGCGCGCAGCGTCTCCGAGCGCAGGGCCGGGGCGCTGGCCTCGACGCAGGCGGCGACCTGGGGACGGAGTTCGTCGAAGGAGTCGATGAGCGCGACCAGCGCCGCCTCCAGCCGCTGGCGGGGGTGCTGGCGGCCGTTCCGAAGACGGCCATTGACCAGCACGGCGCTGGTCGCGGGTTCGCGTTCGCGGTGGTGTTCGGAGTGTTGACCGCACGGGGATCCGGCCCGGGAGCCGGGGCCATGGATCGTTGCGGCCATCAGCGCCGCGGCCACGGTGGGCCAGCGGCATGGTCGCGGCGCCGGTCGCGTATGGATAGGCGGCCGGGACCTGGGTAGGGGGCAGGTCCACAAAGGCCAAGAACACAAAAGGCCAGGAACACCACGACAACAGGGGACGGTCATGGACCCACGTCAAGAAACCGGTGGGATCACCGGGACCAAGGACAAGGATTACAACCTGATCTGGTTCGTCGAGCAATGTTCGAGTAACGCATTGCGGCTGGAAACCTACATCGCTGATGCCGAGCGTGCCGGTGATGCGGAGCTGGTGGACTTCTTCCGTCGTGCCCAGGCCGAAAGCCGCAAAGGCGCTGAGCAGGGCAAGGAGCACCTGCGCAAACGACTGAGCGGCTGACTGGTGGCTGCGGATTCCCAGAAATCCACATTAATGACCACGTCGCGGTAGCGCGGGTTGAGATGTTTCTTCGGCGGCCTTGCCGGACCGGGCAAGGCCGCCGCGGCGTGGGATGAGAGCGTGATGGAGGTGCCCACGGCGGCGGCGCGGTCGCGAAGTGATCGTCGTCCTACACTACGTGCTGGTGTAGTCATCCGACATGATCATCAGGCACCGTCCTGGGGCAACTCGACAGTTCACTAGTCGCTACACCGTCGCCATCTCTTCGATCGCTTGCTCAGCGCCCCGGTTCCGGAATCTAGATTCGGTCTGCCATTTCCGCCAGAGTCTCATCTGCCGAGCCTGCCCACCGGGAACGGTGCGCTGGACCCACGGCGTGCGAGTTGCCAGGAGTATCGCGGGGGCCCTGTCCGCAGCGTTGATCAACTTATTGGTCACGCTTGGGGCGTTCTTGGCGAGGTGGTTTTCCCCGCCGCCCAGCACCGTCCGAGGGCCTTGCCCTGCCGATCTCGCCGGAAATCGGCAGCCAGTAATAAACGATGAACGCGGCGATCACAGCCACCCCGAGGGCGGGGAGCAGCGCGCCCAGTAGCGTCCCCGTGCCAATCCAGGCAAGCGCGAGCTGGAACCGCCTGCCGATTGCTTTCACACCAGCGGAATCGATGGTGTTGGCGAGCAGCCGGCGGTCATGCCGGGCGTACCACCAGATGGCGTTGAACAGACCGGCTGCCAATTCGAACACAATGCCGTGAAGGACGACGGCGGTGCGCTCTCCCTGTCCGTCGCGAAACGAATCGGCCAAAACCGCGGCGGCAAAGGGGAGGAACGCGATGTCCATCAGCAGCACGGTGTTCAGGAACAGCACCAGTCGGTCGGCATGCCGGATGTGGTCGAACATGACGTGGTGGTTCGCCCACACCTGCCCGATCAGCATGAATGTGATGGCGTAGGCCAGGTATGACGGCCACAACGCGGCGAGGCCGTGGAGGAGGTGCTGGGTGTCCTCGGGTGGGCGGATCTCCAGAACGAGGAGGGTAACGGCGATCGCGATGACCGCATCGCTGAACGCGACGACCCGTGCGGGATCACGCTCGATCGGATCAGATTCGCGGCGAGACTCTCCAGTCACGGCAACCCTCCGGCGTGGATCTTGGCGGCGTTGACCAGTTTGCCCGCAGCGCAGGTAGGCGTTCACGTTCAGGTTGCGGCGTTCAGCGTCAACACGAATCCTCCCTGGCCGAGCCGGGCACAGCCGGTAGCCGATTTGCCCTACACTGGGTTCTGGCTCACCGCGATAATCGGCTCTTTGGTCGGTGTGCGACCGTGGTAGAGTCGCCGCGGCCCGTGAACCAGCAGGTCAGCGGGCTAAGACTGCAGCCGTAGCTCAACGGATAGAGCATCTGACTACGGATCAGAAGGTTGGGGGTTCGAATCCCTCCGGCTGCGCCCACGTCAGAGGTCCCTTCCGATCATGGAAGCGGCCTCTTCTGCTAACCCGCCCCCAAGCCCCGCGTCCGTGGGCCGGCACAGCGGTAGACGATGGGGTTATGCGCATCGATCTGCACAGCCATAGCAAGACCTCGGACGGAACCGAGCCGCCTGCCGGCGTCGTACGGCGGGCGGCGGCGGCAGGGCTCGATGTGCTGGCGCTCACCGACCACGACACCGTCGGCGGCCTGCCGGAGGCCATCGCGAACCTCCCCGAAGGATTGACGCTCGTGCCCGGAATGGAGCTGTCCTGCCATCGCGATGGCATGAGCATCCACCTGCTCGCCTACCTCATCGACGCGAACGAGCCGGCCCTCGCCGCCGAGTGCGAACGGATCCGTACAGATCGCGACGTGCGGGCGCGGCGGATCGTCGACCGGCTGGCCGAGCTGGGCGTAGCCATCACGTGGGGGCAGGTGACGGAGCTCGCCGAGGGCGGCGTGGTGGGTCGCCCGCACATCGCCCGCGCCATGGTCGCCGCCGGCGTGATCGCCGAGCCCGCGGCGGCGTTCACGCACGACTGGCTCGCCCCCGGCGGGCGGGCGTACGTGGCGCACTACGCGCTTGACCCCCTCACGGCCGTAGGGCTGGTGCGCGACTCGGGCGGGGTATCCGTGCTGGCCCACCCCAAGGTGGGCGAGGGGGTTCCGGACAGGTGGATCGCCGAGTTCGCCGACGCGGGCCTGTTCGGCGTCGAGGTCGATCATCCCGATCAGAACCAGGCCGTCCGCGCGCCGCTGCGCCGGCTGGTCGAAGACCTGGGCCTGGCCGCCACCGGCTCCAGCGACGACCACGGCGCGCTCACCGGGCATCGCCTCGGCTGCGAGACGACCCAGGAGCGGACGTACGAACAGCTCGTCGACCAGGCCACCGGCGCGGCACCCATCACGCGCTAGCCAACGGAGTCTAGGGCCCAGATGGCGGCGGATGTTTCCGTGCGCCGCTCAACCCCGGGGAGGAGCTCGCCGCGGCCTGCGTGCGCGGGGATCACCGTACGGCGCATCGCCTGCTGGTCGAGGACGTGATGCTGGCCGACCGGGTCATTGCCGAACGGCTCCATCTGTTTCAGCACGCGGCGGGTCTTGGTCGCCCGGACGCCCTACGGTTGCTGGCCGAGATCGGCTTCGACGTGAACGCGGGTGCGTGGCCGTCGCCACTCCACTATGCGGCCCTGAAGGACCGGTTCGACGTGGTGAAGGTCCTCGTCGAACTCGGCGCCGACCGAACACCCGAGCCGTCGACTTCAAACCCGACGACCCGGACGCGGCCATCCCCGATCCCACGCCCCGGGGCTGGGCATTGCACAACGGGCACAAAGAGATCGCCTACCTCAGTGGGGTCGGCTAGCGCTGGTCGGTCCGGATTGCGCAGACCTGGTCGGTCCCCATGGCGCAGTAGAGGACGCCGTTCGACGCGATCAGGCTCTCGACGTACACCCACGACACGTCCGGGAAGTCGGACTCGCCCAGCTGGAACGTGACGCGTCCCGTCGGCGGGTCGAGGCCGAGCACGCCGTCGGTCGTCCCGAGGTAGAGGGTGCCGTTCATGAGCCGCGGCTGGTCCCCGGTCCCCGTCTCGACCTGGTGCGTCCAGCGGGCGCGGCCTGTGGCGGCGTCGAGGGCGAAGAGCGTGCTCTTGCCGTCGTGCACGAACACGAGGTCGCGTACGGCGACCGGGTCGCCGGCCTTGTCGCCGATGGCGAACTCCCACCGGTCCTTGCCGGTGCTCGCGTTCAGGGCGCGGAGCTGACTGTTGCGGCCGCGCACGTACACGTTGCCCGCCGCGATGATCGGCTGTTCGTCACGCGGGCCGGATCCGCTGGAGCGCAGCAAGTCCGAGGTGTTCCGCCAGCGCCGCTTGCCCGTCGTCGCGTCGAAGGCGATGACCTCGTACGTCTGGGTGACGATGACCACCACGTCCCCGGCGACGGCGGGAGTCGTCACGACCTTCGATCCGACGGGCTCCTGCCACCGCAATCGCCCGCCGGCGTCGACCGCGTACATCAGCTCACGGCCGCTGCCGAGGTAGAAGATCCCGTTCGCGGCCGCGGCGTTCGTCTGGAGGATGTCTTCGCATTCGTACTTCCAGCGCTCTTGGCCGGTTGCGACATCGAGGGCCTCTAGTACGTACTCGCCGGTGCCGAGCGACGTGGTCATGCACGCGACGCCGTTCATCACGGTCGGCACCGGATCGAGCACGAACGACTTCATCACCTGCCCCCACAGGGTCTGCCCGGTCGCGATGCTCAAGGCGGTCAGCGAGCTCCCGTCGTAGATGAGGACCCTGCCGTCCTGCGCCACCGGCTGCGACTCTCGCGCGATCTTGTCGGAGGCGCGCCACCGTACCTTTCCGGTCCGGGCATCGAGCGCGAAGGTCTCGGAGCCGCTGACGAGTACGGCGTCGCCCGCCGGCTTCGGGCCGACGCCCAGAAAGTCCGGCACGTCGAACGTCCACAGCAGCGGCGAGCGCGGCCGATGGGACCACAGCGCCGCGCCCGTACCGGCCACGGCCAGTGTGGCGACGGTGGCCGCGCCGCCGATGAGCAGGGCGCGCCGGCCGAGCTTACGTTGCGCGCCGCTCGGCTGCGTGACGGGCTGCGGCGGCAATGGAACGTTCGCGCGCTGGACGATCGCCGCCGCGATGGGCGGCGGCAGCCAGCCGACCCCCTGCGGCACGCCCGCCGGGGCCGCGAAGAGCGGGGGCGGCCCCGCGGACGCGGGCGGTCCCACCGGCGCGGCCGGCCCTGCAGGTCCGGCGGGCTGCGGGTGGGCGAGGCGTTCCAGCAGCTGTACGGGGGTGGGGCGGCGGTCCGGGTCCTTGTCCAGGCACCCGGCGATGAGGTCGCGCAGCCACGGGTCGACGACGGCGCCGAGGTACGGCTGCTCGTGGATGACCCGGTAGACCAGCTGCGGTACGGCTCCGACCCCGAACGGCGGCATCCCGGTGGCGGCGTAGGTGAGGACGGCGCCGAGTGCGAACACGTCCCCCGGCGGTCCGGTGTCGCCGCCGGTCGCCTGCTCGGGGGCCATGTAGCTGGGCGAGCCCACGGCCATGCCGGTCTGCGTGATGGTGCCGGCGTCCGCGGCCCGGGCGATGCCGAAGTCGATGACCCGCGGGCCCTCCGGCGTGAGCAGGATGTTGGACGGCTTCAGGTCCCGGTGCACCACGCCCGCGCGATGGATCGACTGCAAGGCCTCGGCCAGGCTCGCCCCGAGCAGGCAGACCGCCGGCGGTGGCCAGGGCCCGTACGCGGCGATCGCGTCCTGCAGCGACAGGCCCGGCAGGTACGTGGTGGCGAGCCACGGCGGTGCGGCCTCGGCGTCGGCGTCGATCAGCGAGGCCGTGAACGGGCCGGTCACCGTCCGCGCCGTCGTCACCTCACGCCGGAACCGAGCCCGGAACTCTGGATCGTTCGCCAGCGCCGCGAAGATCACCTTGATCGCCACGGCCCGCCCGCCCGGGGACCGGCCGAGGAAGACCTCTCCCATGCCGCCGGCGCCGATCCGGGCCAGCAGCAGATAGCTTCCGATCTGGCGCGGATCCTCGGGCCGCAGTGGCTCCATCTGTGCTCCCAGTGCTCCCGTGCGTCAGGGGTCAGTCGGCGGTCGGCGAAACGGTCTTGGCGCCGCCTTTGGCGTCCAGCGCGTAGATGTCGCCGTTCTTGCAGGTGATGTAGACGAGCCCCGCGGCCACGGCGGGGCTCGACTCGATGCCCTTGCTGGTGTGGTGGCGCCAGACGACCTGGCCCGACGCGGCGTCGACCGCGAACAGGTCGCCCTCGCCGAAGACGCCGCTGCCGAAGCAGACCAGGTTCCCCACCTGGGCGGCGTTCGACTCGATCTGGCCGCCCGCCTGCACCTGCCACCTCATCGTTCCGGTGGCGGCGTCGAGCGCGTACATGTTGCCGTCCCAGTTGCCGACGTACACCACGCCGCCCGCCACCAGCGGCCGGGCGGTGACCGGGCCGCCGGTGGTGTACTTCCACTTGCGCTTGCCCGTCGCCGCGTTGACGGCATGCACCTCATTGCCCTGAAAGTTGCCGAGGTAGACCATGTCGCCCGCCACCGCCGGGTTGTGGACGGTCTTGTTCTTGTACGTCCACTTGACCCGTCCGGTCGCCGCGTCCAGCGCGTACAAGGAGTCGTCGGGCAGGTAGATGACGCCGTCGACGACCGCGAGGTCGCTGTTGATGCTCGTCTTCGTCGGGCGGCGCCATTTAACCGCGCCCGTCGCGGCGTTCAGCGCGGTCACGTGGCCGCCTCGAAACCCCCGGAAGACGTTGCCGGTCTGGCTGGCGACGTAGACGGTGCCGCCGGCCACGACCGGGGCCGACGCCACCTGAGTACCGGCCCCGTACCGCCACTTGACCCGCCCGGTACGGGCATCCAGGGCGTACACGTTGCCGTCGAGGCTGCCCATGTAGACCGTGCCGCCCGCCACCGCGGGCGCGTCGACCACGTCGGTCCCCGACGGCGCGACGCGCTGCCGCCAGCGGGCCTTCCCGGTGGCCGCGTCGAGTGCGAGCAGCCGGCCCTTGGCGCCGCCCACGTACACGACGCCGCCCGCTGCCGTGGGGTTGGAGATGAGGTAGCCGCCGGTGCCGTGCTTCCAGCGGATCTTTCCGTCATGCGTGACCGGCGGCGACGAGGCGGGCGCCGCGGCGGGCCGGGTGGGCGGCGGCGACGTCGTGGCCCGTCCGGACGGCTTCCCGCCGCCTCCGCTCGCGGCGACGGCGGCGATGCCCCCACCCGCGGCGAGCGCCACCCCGGCGCCGCCGAGGATCAGGAATCCGCGGCGCCCGATCCGCGGCCGTCCGGCCCCGTCCGCCCCGTCCGCCGCGGCCACCGGGGGAGGCGGCGGGACCCGGTGGACCCGGCTCGCGATGTCCGCCGCGACCGGGTCCGGCAGCCAGGCGGTGCCCTGCAGTACGTCCGTCTGCGGGGTCCGGTAGGCCAGGCGCTGCAGCAGGTCGCTCAGGACGGGCCGCCGGTCCGGCGCCTTGTCCAGGCATGCGGCGATGAGGGCGCGCAGCTCAGGGTCGGGAACGCGGTCCAGCCGCGGCGCCTCGTGGACGACGCGGTACAGCAGGATGTGCACGGGGGCCTGGCCGAAGGGGCCCTCCCCGGTGGCCGCGTGGCAGAGCACCGCGCCGAGCGAGAAGACATCGCTCGCCGGCCCGGTCTGGCCGCCCTGCGCCTGCTCGGGCGAGAGGAATCCGGGCGAGCCGATGCCGAACCCGGCCTGGGTGACCGCCGTCGCCTCGGCCGGGTACGCGATGCCGAAGTCGATGACGCGCGGGCCGTCCGGCCCGAGCATGACGTTGGACGGTTTCAGGTCCCGATGCACGACCCCCGCGCGATGGATGGAGCCCAGCGCCTCGGCCAGCCCCGCGCCCAGCGCGAAGACGGCCGGTACCGGAAACGGGCCGTGCGTCACCACCGCGTCCTGCAGCGACAGCCCGGGGAGGTAAGCGGTGGCCAGCCAGGGCAGCCGCGCGTCGATGTCGGCGTCGATCACCGGCGCGGTGAAGGCGCCGCTGACGGAGCGGGCCGCGGTGACCTCCCGCCGGAAACGGGCCCGGAACCCCCGGTCGCCGGCCAGGTGCGGGTGGACAACCTTGATCGCCACCGCCATACCGCCCGGCGAGCGCCCGAGGAACACCTGGCCCATGCCGCCCGTGCCCAGCCGGGCCTGCAGGAGATAGCCTCCAATACGGTCCGGGTCACCAGGCCGCAACGCCTCCATGCACACCCCTCTCGCAGGACCGGGCAGCTTACGTACGACGGCATTTTGACGGCTTTGCCCGGCAAGTGGATCCAAGAGCGCCGAATCCGATCAGCGCAACCGGCGGAGGGCATCCGGGGTTGACATAACCATGACGGAAAGCAACAGCCGAGCCGGCACCCTGCCGCATGCCGCTACCGGCGAGCCCGCCGCAACCGGCAGGCCCACCGCGACCGGCAAGCCCAGGGCGACCGGCCCGCCTGGCCCCGCAAAACCGACGGGCGCCACGGATCCGGCCGGCACTGTCGTACGAGCTCTGGGCGACGACCTCGACTCGGGGTTCGCCGAGCTGTTCGGCACGTACCAGGGTCTGGTGTTCACGGCCGCATTGCGACTGTGCGGGCGCTGGGCGGACGCCGAGGATCTGACCGCCGAAGCGTTCCTGCGGGCGTACCGCGCGCTGTCCGGCTACGAGCCGGGGCGCATCGCCGCGCTGCAGCCGCGGGCCTGGCTGATCACGATTCTGATGAACCTCTGGCGGAACAGCAGGCGCACCGCTGCCCGCAAGCCGCCGCCCGAGCCGCTCGACCAGGCGCCGGACCCCGTCGACCCGCGCGAGGGCGTCGAGGCCACGGCCGTACGGCACGAGACGGGCGGCGAGCTGGCCGAGCTACTCGCCCGGCTGCCGGAGGACCAGCGGACGGCCGTCGTGCTCCGGCACGTCGTCGATCTGCCCATCGCCGAGATCGCCACCGTGCTCGGCATCCCACAAGGAACCGTCAAGTCACATATCTCGCGGGGACTGCAACGACTCCGCGCCCTGACCGCCCCCATAGAGGTGCCCGATGCTGAATACCCATCATGACCCACTGCTCGGCGGGCTCGCGGGGCTGGCTACCGACGCGCCCGCCGGCCTGCTCGATCGGGTCGCCGCTCGCTGGATCCGCGTTCCCGGCCCGATCGGCGACGTGTCCGTCGCGTTCACCGACCACGGCATCGCTTATGTACGGCAGGCGGAGGACGACTTCGCCGATTCCTTCCGCCGTCGGTTCGCCCGGCCGTTGCTGCCCGCGGACCGGCCGCCGGCGGGGCTGCTGCCCGCGCTGCGGACCGGCAAGCCCGGCCGGCTGCGGTTCGACCTGCGCGAGCTGACCGGCTTCCAGCGCGACGTGCTGCTCGCCGCGAAGGAGATCCCGAAGGGCCAGGTCCGGCCGTACGCCTGGATCGCTCGCGAGATCGGGCGGCCCAAGGCGGTACGGGCGGTCGGCTCGGCGCTGGCGAACAACCCGGTGCCGCTGCTCATCCCGTGCCACCGGGTCACCCGTTCGGACGGCGTGGTCGGCGACTACGTGTTCGGGCCGGCCACGAAGGAGGAACTGCTGCGCACGGAGCACGTGGACCTCGAGGAGGTACGCGAGCTCGCCCGGCGGCGCGTCTTCTTCATCGGCAGCGACACCACCGGGGTGGTGTGCTTCCCGACGTGCCACAACGCGCGCCGGATCACCCCGGGGCACCGGCACGGCTTCCGCACCCTGCCCGAAGCCAAGGCCGAGGGCTACCGTCCCTGCGAGGTCTGCCGACCGGGGCTCGCCCAGCCGGCCTGACGACGAGGCCCCGCGGACTCCGGTCCGCGGGGCCCAGCGCTAGGTCAGGACCTGCCGAGGAAGATCGGGTTGGTCATGGCCACCATCGCGTTGGTCAGGGTGGTGTTGGGGCCGCCCGATTGACGCCGCACCTCCGCGCGTACCCACCGGGTGTAGCGCGGGTAGGTGGTCCACTGGACCGTTGCGGTGCCCGATGCCGGTACCGTCTCGGTGTGCTCGGGGCCGAGCTGGTCGTAGATGATGACGGCCGTGCCGGGGACGCCACCCACCTGGACCTCGACGGTCACCGGGGTTCCCGTGTCAGCGGACAGCCGCTCGCCGATGCCCGCCGTCCGGTCGCCGGCACTCACCGAGAAGGACAGGCTCACCGCGGCGGACTCCGCGAGCCAGGAGTGTCCCGCCCTGAGGCCGGCGAGCAGGTCCTCGCGGCGCAGGCCGTCGGCGAGCACGACGGTGTGCGGCAGGGCGACGATCTGGTCGGGATTGTGCGCGTCCGAGTCGCCGATCGCCGGGATCCACCGGCCGCCGCGCAGCAGCCCGTCCCAGTGGACGACGGTGGCCTCGTCGTCCTGGGTCCACGGGCCGTTCCACACCTCCACGAGATCGGCCGGCTCGTAGCTGAACTCGTAGCTGCAGCCGAAGCAGTTGGCGAACGGGTGCGCGGCGGTCACCAGACCACCGAGCCGGTGGACCTGATGGACGAAGCGGCTGAATTCGCCCGGGTCGGAGGCACGATAGCGCCAGTCGATCCAGCGGCCGGCCGGCAGCCCGATCGCCGGCCAGTGCCCCGAGCGCGTGGTGACCTCCTCGCCATTGAGGATCAGCAGATCGTCGGTCGCGTGGTCGCCCCATTGCAGGGTCGAGCTGGAGGTGTTGTGGTCGGTCGAGACGATGAAGTCCAGGCCGGCGGCGCGGGCGTCGGCGACGAGCTGGTCGGGGGTGCGCCGGCCGTCGGAGTAGACGGTGTGCAGGTGGCAGTCGCCGCGGTACCACGCGCGGCCCCGCTGCTTTGCCGGCGCCTGCGTGGGCGCCGGATTGGCCCTGAACGGCGTTCCCTGTTTCCCGAAGTGCACGGTGATCTGCACCTGGTAGTGCATTCCCTGTGGGGCGACTGTGTACGGCCCGAGGATCACGTGCCAGGTTCCCGGGGTCATCGGCCCGGGGATGTAGCCGGGTGTCGCTTCCGACGCGCTGATCGAGAACCGGTCGCGGAACCCTCCCGACCAGCCACGGAACGCGCGTTCGTTGCCGAGCTCGAGGCCCTCTGGCCCGAACATCCCGATGTCCAGGGCGTTGCCCCGGGTGCCGCTCGGGACGGCCGGCCGGTCATAGGAGTAGACGACATCGATCTGGTTCACCCCCTTCGGTACCTTGACCGGAAGGTAGAACCAGTCCTCGATGCTCGGGGTGAAGGTCCCGGTCACCGTCTTGGTCTGGGTGCTCTCGCCCGGGGCGGCCGCCTCGAACGCGACCCCGGGAAGCGACGAGATCGAGTGCCTCGACACCACTGCGCCCGCCCTTATGCCTGGCCTTGCTCGGCTCGATCGATCAGATCGGCTCTATCGGGGGATACGCGCGCGACCGCGACGATTTGTTCCAGCGCCGCGGCGTGCCGTTGAAAGGCCTCCCGCCCCTGGCGGGTGAGCCGTACGTGAGTGCGCCGTACCCCGTTGTCCCGGCCCTTGCGCACCGCCACGTACCCAGCGTTCGCCAGCGCGGAGACCTGCTTGGACAGCGCCGAATCGCTGGTCTCGATCGTGTCCCGCAAGAACCCGAACTCCACCCAGCCGGCCGGTGCGAGCAGCGCGACGATCGACAGCCGCGCCGGAACGTGCAAGAACTCATCGAACGAGGGGTCCATCACCCGTGCCGGCTTTCGCGTCGCAGGGTCGCCTCGAAGACCCGGCTGACCCGGCCCCAGGCCGCGACAGTGGTCAAGGTGATCGCGGCGGCGGCGACCGTGTGGTGCGCCGGGAGACCGAGCTTCTGGTGGGCGATCGCGGCGACGATGCTGAAAGCGACGTAGAGCAACAGCAGGCCGACCGACATCGCCGCACACACCAGCAGCTCAAGGCCGGTGGGCCTCCTGGAGACCGGCGCCCGGCGCTGCTGCACGAGCAGTGAACCCACGGCCAGGCCGCCCCCCAGCCCAATTGCGGCGGTGTTCCAGGGGCTCGGAAGATCGAAGGAGGCCAGCACGATGAACATCGCCAGGGCCGAGATGACCAGGTAAGGGCGAGCAAAGCCGTGGCGGACGTACTCGGCGCGAGTGCGGTCCTGAAGGCGGTGGATGCCGTCGAGCGAAGCCTGCGCGTCGTGCGGGTTCATGAGCGTCCCCCTGATCATCTAGGTACTTTCCTATGAGGAAAATACCATCTACTTTCCTCACAGGAAAGTAGATGGGGGACGACAGCCATCGCGCCCTGGCGTCCCATCGAGAAGGCCAGGCGGCGTTTCGGCCGCTTCGGTGAAAGGGCTACCCGCCGGAGGCGTCGGTCTTGAGCCCGGCAAGGAGCGTACGGAAGTCACGGTGGCTGAGGGTCAGGACGGGGCCGTCCGGGTTCTTGGAGTCGCGGACGCCGATCGTCCGCGCGGCACGG
>DATBKU010000140.1:0-50302 GCA_036555725.1 Streptosporangiaceae bacterium
CGAGCGGCCGGACGCCATCTCGCCGAGCACCTCGCGCTCGCGCACCGTCAGCACGTCCAGCGGGCGGCTGCGGTCGAGCAGCCGCGCCACCACCTCCGGGTCCATCACCGTGCCGCCGCCGGCCACCTGGTGCACCGCGTCGATGAACTGGGCCACATTGGACACCCGGTCCTTCAGCAGGTAGCCGACCCCGCCGCTGCGGTCGCCGAGCAGCTCCCGCGCGTACAGCGGCTCGACGTGCTGCGACAGCACCAGCACCGGCAGCCCGGGCACCTCGGTGCGCGCCGCGATCGCCGCCTGCAGGCCCTCGTCGGTGAACGTCGGCGGCAACCGCACGTCCACCACCGCGACGTCCGGCTTGTGGTCCACCAGCGCCGGCAGCAGCGCGGGCCCGTTGTCGACCGTGGCGACGACCTCGAAGTCGAACGCCTCCAGCAGCCGGGTCAGTCCGTCCCGGAGGAGAGCATGGTCCTCGGCGATGACAACGCGCACGGCAGCTCCATGGTCACGATGGTCGGCCCGCCCGGCGGGCTGGACAGCGCCATCGTGCCATCGAACGCGGCCAAGCGGCGTTCAATACCGCACAGCCCGGTGCCGCCGCCGGGATCGGCGCCACCTTTTCCGTCGTCCCCCACCTCCATCTGCAGCAGGTCGCCGCTGCGCCGGATGCTCACGTAGGCGAACGTCGCCCCGCTGTGCATCGTCACGTTGGTCAAGGCCTCGGCGATCGCGAAGTAGGCCGCCGACTCGACCGGCGTCGACAGCCGCTCGGTGACGGACGAATCGACGCTCGTGGGCACCCGCAGGTTGAGCGCCAGCGCCCGGACCGCACCGTCGAGGCCGCGCTCGGCCAGCACCGGCGGATGGATGCCGCGGACCAGGTCGCGCAGCTCGCTCAGCGCCTTGGACGACGACTCCCTGGCCTCGGCCAGCAGCAGCTTCGCCCGCTCCGGGTCGCGCTCGAGCAGGTGCTCGATCGCGCCCAGGCTCATGCCCATCGCGACCAGCCGGGCCTGGGCGCCGTCGTGCAGGTCGCGCTCGATGCGGCGCAGCTCGGCGGCCTGCGTGTCGAGCGCGTCGGAACGTGTTTCCGACAGGTGGGCGACGCGCTGCGCCAGCTCCCGCTCCCGCGTCGGTGCCAGGAACGCGCGGGTCAACTTGCCGTGCGCCCTTATGAGCGCCGGGCTGACCGCCAGGCCGACCAGCAGATATACCGCGCCCAGCGCCGCCGCGTACCACGCGGTGGTCTGGCTGGTGACATGGATGAAGGTGAACCACTCGCCGCCGTCCGAGTCGTAGATCGGCCGCCACACGCCGAAGGCCAGCACCAGGCCGTACGGGAAGTAGGCGATCAGCGCGACGGGCAGGATCGCCAGGACGAAGCCGGCCGTCCCGTCGACGAGCAGCCACAGCATGTCCCGCCACGTGGCCTTGTCCATGAGTACCCATTGGAAGCGCTGCAGCCAGCCGTCGAATCCGGACCGGAATTGCGGCCGGGGTAGGTACGGCTCCGGGATTTCGACGCCGGACCAGTCGCGGGCCAGCCCCCGCCGGAAGTTCGCATAGCCGCGGACAGGCACGATGACCAGGGGGAACAGGATCAGGCCGATGCCCACGCTCATGAGCGACAGCGCGTTCGTCGCCAGCGTCAGCAGCACCAACGACCCGAACTGCGACAACAGCGCAAATGCCAGCCCGTACCCGCCTGCCACGAATGCGGCGCGGACCCTCATGTCGATCTCCTCCCCAGTTCATACTGCACCGTCAGTCTGCTGATCGGTCCAGTGCCGGTCACTGGGGCTGCGACCCGCGCCTTGGTGTACCTAGCACCACCTCCGTCAGGGGCGCGGGGGCGCGGCCATGCCGCTGCCGATGAAGAAGCTGGGGTGCGGCGGCTGGTTGTACGCGGTGTTCTGCCAGGCGATGGCCTCGCGGTACTGGCGGTTCTGCATGAGCGTGTTGACCCGGCGGTCGGTGACGGCGGTGGTCGCGTAGATCCGCAACGCGGCGTTGGAGGTGGTCGGCCAGATCACCTCTTCGCGCCAGTCGCCGAACAGGTCCGCCGACAGGGACGGCGTGGACTTGGTGCCGTTGTTCGAGTGCACGCCGCTCGCCGTGAGCAGCCGGGAGTCGGAGCTGGTGCCGTACTTGTCGATGTGCGTGCCGTCCAGCAGTTCGCGTACCGGGTCGCCGTCCCACCAGGTGAGGAAGTTGGTCGACGACGGCTTGCGGCCGATCGCCTGGCCGGAGGTGTTGCGCAGGCTGCCGTCGGCGGACGACCACGACTCGGCGCCCGGGCTGCCCGCCCAGACGTCGCCGGAGACGCCGCGTCCGTTGTCGCCGTTCGGCGACGTGGACCACAGGATCTGGCCCGTGCGGGCGTCGGCCATCCATGAGCTGGGCTTGGCGCCGTCCTCGTCGACCTTGAAGACCTCGAGGCCGGACCGGCTCGGGTTGAGGTCGCCGACGTGCATCGCGTCACCGTGGTGCATCTGGGTGTTCCACAGCGGCTGCCCGTTGTCGTTGATCGCCATCGCGCCGAAGATGATCTCGTCGCGGCCGTCGGCGTCGACATCGGCGATGGACAGGTTGTGGTTGCCCTCGTTCGTGTACTGGCTGCCCGAGACGTTCGAGTCGAACTTCCACCGTTCCGTGAAGGTGCCGTTCCGCCAGTCCCAGGCGACGATGACGGTGCGCGTGTAGTAGCCGCGCGACATGATCAGACTGGGCTGGGAGCCGTCGAGGTAGGCGGTGCCGGCGAGGAATCGGTCGACCCGGTTTCCGTACGAGTCCCCCCACGAGGAGACCGTGCCGCGCGGTGGGTCGTAGTTCACCGTCTGCATGGCCGCGCCGGTCTGGCCGTTGAACATGGTCAGGTACTCGGGACCGGACAAGATGTAGCCGCTGGAGTTGCGGAAGTCGGCGCCGGCGTTGCCGATGACCTGGCCGGTGCCCGAGACGGTGCCGTCGGCGGTCTTCATCGCCACCTCGGCGCGCCCGTCGCCGTCGTAGTCGAACACCTGGAACTGGGTGTAGTGCGCGCCCGCCCGGATGTTGCGGCCCAGGTCGATGCGCCACATGCGGCTGCCGTTCAGCCGGTAGGCGTCGACGAAGACGTCGCCGGTGTAGCCGGACTGGGAGTTGTCCTTGGAGTTGGACGGGTCCCACTTCAGCACGATCTCGTAGCGGCCGTCGCCGTCGAGGTCGCCGACGCCGGCGTCGTTGGCGCTGTAGGTGTAGGAGACCCCGTCCGGAGTCGTGCCGCCGGACGGCGGCTGGATCGGCACGTCCAGGAAGTTGCCCCCGGTGAAGCGCTGCGAGGTCTCCGACGGGGCCTGCTCGGCGCCGCCGACCACGGCCCGGACGGTGTACGAGGCGTCCGCCGCCGCGCCGTTGTCGAGGAAGTTCGTGGAGTTCGTGATCGGGGACGAATTCACTTTCGCGCCGCCGCGGTAGAGGTTGAACCCGACGTCGTTCGGGTCACCGGCCAGCCACCGCCAGCTCACCAGGTTCGCGTTGCCGGACCGTACGCTGATCAGCCCGCGGTTGAGGTTTTCCGCCAAGGCCCTCACATCGGCCGCCCGCGACGGGCTCGCGGCCTTGACGGCGACCGTTCCCACCCCCGCCCCGATGACCGCCACGATCAACAGCACGCGTGCCGCGCGCGCCTGGAATGTACGTACGGAGAACCCAGCGCTCATGGCGCGATCACACTGTCGAAGCGCTTCGAGTGTCAATCAGCCTTTGCGTCGGCTTAGACGACATCCCAGCTCAGCCACCCAGCCGTACGGCCGGCTTGCGTGAAACTTTCGCCGGGCGCCTTGGCCGTGGGCGCCGGAGGGCCTCGGCAGACCGCAAAGGTCTTAGCGGGGGCGCGGAGCCGGGCGGGAGCGCACGGTCATCACCTGGCGCGCGCGTCTCCGTCTGGCCCGCCGGGCGCGTCGCTCCTCGTCCTCGGCCAGCACGTCGTCCTGAGTGTCGATGAACAGTTCCACGAACAGGGGATGCATGTCCGCCTCCTTCGGCTCGGGCCGATTGCTCACACCTTCGACGATCGCGCTAGGCATGGGTCTCTCGCATCCGGCGATTTCCTTATTCGAGCCCTGAATCGGGCCTTAGGTTCGCCAGGGAGAACCCTGAGTTCGGACAAGTCCGGGACAAATGCGTACTGGGTGGACGTTGTCGGCCGGGTGCAGCATGATGCCTGCGTGATCGGAGCTGCCAAGCAGGGGACGGCCGGTCGGCGTGCCATGGTGCTGGTGGCCGGGGCCGCCCTCGTGGCGCTCGGCGCGGCGTCGTGCGCCCGCGCGCCCACCAGCGCGGCGCCGCCGGTGGCCCCGGCCGCGACGGCGTCCGCGCCCATCGGCGCGCCGTCTCCCACGCCGAGCGCGTCGGCGCAGGTCGCCTCGCTGACCGGGGCGGCCGGGCAGCCGCTGTGGAGCCGCCCGGGGCAGCGCGACGATCGCACGGTCCCGGTCGGCGACGCGGTGGCGGTCCTCGAAGGTCTCACGCCCACCGGATCACCTTCGGCGACGCCGGCCGCCCGCCCGACCGGCCGGGCCGCGACGCCGCGCCGGCTCGTCGTGCTGGCGGCGGCCACCGGCAAGGTACGGGCCAACCACCGCGCCGCCGGCGGCCTGGTGCGGGCCCAGCCGTACCGTGGCAGACCGGCGGCGGTGATCGGGGTCGAGGGGCGGTCCGGCGGCATCGACCAGGCCTACGACCGCACCGGCCGTCAGGTCTGGAAGTCGCCGAGCGCCGACGTCGGGCTCTTCGGCGATCAGGGCGAGTACGCGCTGCGGACCGGCTACCGGAGACCCGCCACCGGCTCGAACCTCGTCAAGGTCCAGCAGTTGATGACGCTCGCCGGCAAGCAGATCACCAGCGTCGGTGAGCTCGAGTCCACCAAGGGCGCCATCGCCCTGCTGCACGACGACGCCATGGTCGTCGCGCGAGGGCAGGGGTTCACGGTCGTCACCGTCGCCCGCAGTCCGCGCACGCTGTGGTCGTCCACCCAGGTGGCGGCTGCCGGCTTCGGCGCGCCTCAGCCGATCGCCGTACTGGACGGGAAGCTCCTGGTGCAGTGGGCCGACGCCCAGCGCCGTCACCAGCTCTCGCTGCACGACCTCACGACGGGCAAGGCGGTGTGGCGGAGTGAGACGATGCCGGGCGGGGTGACGCCGGGGGCGGTGGTGCTGGACTCCGGCAACCACGTGGCCGTGGCCGGCTCGGACGGCACCGGCCCCACGCTCGGCATCGACGTCCAGACGGGGAAGATCCGCTGGCGGCTCGCCGGCGAGCGCAACTTCCGGCCGGTGGCGGCCTGGCACGGTCGCGTGTACGGGGCGAGCGGCGAGACGGCGCTGGCCGTCGACGTCCTTACCGGCCGGGCCACGACCCTGGGCACGTACGTCGAGGTCGCGGGGGTCACCACCGACGGGGTGCTCGTGCTGCACGGCCCCACGGGACCGGCTACCGGCAGCGTGTGGGCCTACCGGCCACCTACCTCATGAGGGACGTGACCAGATCACAATCCCGAGGCACATCTCGTCGCTCGTGCCCTCGCCCCACACGACGTACCGCGGTGGCAGCGTCCGCAGATCGGGCAGCTTCCGCCGCAGCGTCGCGTCGTGCGTGCAGGTCACCCGTAGGGTGTCGCCAGGCCGCACGCCGACGGGTTTGGCCAGCGGCCGGGCGTTCTGGTCGTCGAAGTTGTATTGGGGTACGTCGAGCAGCGTCTTGGCGTGCGGCGTGCCCGGGTTCAGCTCCACCTTGATCGAGCGGCCTAGCAGGTGCATGTGCCCGGCCACGGCGCGCACCAGCCCGGCCTGCCGGACCTGGCGGTCGCAGTGCTGGGTGTCCCCGGCGTGCGGTGGCCGTCCCCCGTTGCACAGGAGGTTGAGCCCGGTCACCGTGGCCCCGGCGGTCTCACCGAACCGGTGCCAGACGTCGAGCACCGCGGCGGCGCGGTTGCACAGCGGGCCGGACTCGCCAGGCGCGCACGGCAGCTCGACCGGCGCCGGGATCAGCGTGGTCTGCAGCGGATCGAGGTTCGCCGAGCCGTCCATGACCCGCAGCCGGATGCCGGACCGGTCGGTGCCGGCCGGCTTCCCGCCGGTGGCGAGCAGGTTGTAGTGGATCTGCATGACGACCTGGCTGCCCGGCGGCATCTCGTAGCCGGTGTGGTCGCGCAGCACCGCCTCCTTGCCACCCGGCGCCCAGGCGGCGATCCACGCCGCGGCGCCGCGGAGCTGTCCGGACGCGCCGTCGCCGCCGATGCCCGTGCCGCCGAAGCAGGTCCAGCCGTCACCGGGGGTGTCGGCGTCCAGCTTGCGGGCGGCGGCGACGTCGGACGGCAGGACACGGAAGAAGATCGCGTGGTGCACGATGTCGGGGTTCTGCGGCAGGAACTGGCTGCCCGTCAAGAACGCCCGCTTGGTGAACCCCGGGTCGATCAGGAAGCAGCGGTACTCGTCGGTCGAGTCCTTCGGCGGCACGGGCGTGACCGGCCGCGGCATGATGAGCTGGACGAACCGCTCGCCTGGCCGCAACGGAGAGGCCGGCGGCGGACTGAACTGAGCATGGTGACCCTGGTGCGCGTGCGTCGCGCCCGGCTTCGCGGTGCCACCCACGCTCGCGATGCAACCGGCGGAGAGTACAAGAGCAATGAACGCCGTAGCCGCGCGCCCGACAACCGATCTCATGCCGGATTACGGTACGCCCCCCTGGACGCGCGGCCCTATACGGCAAATCAGGAAATGTCCCCTGAGTGGGTGCGACGGGCCCGCCCCGGTGGAAGCCCGTCACGCCCTCCCCGCATTTCCTCCACTACCGAGAGTGCCGGGAGACGGCCATGCACGGTAGGGACTTTCGTCCCAACGACAAGTCCTTTCTCCGTGGACCCCGGGGAGCGCTGTGACCCGGCAGCAAGGTGCCAGATCAGGCCGCACGGCGTATACCGGCCCAAGTCCTGAACATGATGGGACTTTCGTCCCTGCTTTCGGTCCGGTGCCATCCGCCACGGTAGAGCGGTGCATTTGGATTCGGCCGGGCTAGAGGTCCTGACTCCCAGCGACTGTCTCACGTTGGCGAGGACGGTGCCGATCGGGCGGATCGTGTTCACCGAACAGGCCCTGCCGGCCGTCCAGCCGGTCGGCTTCGTCATCGACGATGGCTGCGTCATCATCCGCACGGCCGAGGGCACCAAGCTCGCCGAGGCGCTCCGCAGCGCGATCGTGGCGTTCGAGGTCGACGATTTCGACGCGCAGACCGAGGCCGGGTGGTCGGTTACCGTCGTGGGGCACGCGGAGTCGGTCCTCGATCCCGAGGAGGCGGCCCGGCTGTCCCGGTTGCCGTTGCGGGTGTGGGCGCCGGGCAGACGCCACCTGTTCATCCGGATCCGCCCGGAGTACATGACCGGGCGCCGCATCCGTTCCCAGCTGAACTCGGCCGGCGCCGGAGATTGAGATCAGCGGATGCCGGCCAGCGCGGCCCGCAGCTCGCCGGCCCGGTCCGCCGTGAGGCCGCCCTCGCGCAGCCGTTGCTCGATCTTGGTCCGCAGCAGCGCGACCTGACCGGCCACGTCGACCGGCCGACCGGCGGCGAGCTTACCGAGCAGGTCGGAGAGCAGGTTGTCGAAGTCGAGGGCGACGTCGGCGCGCACCTGTCCCGCGGCGGCGCCCTCGTCGACGACCTGCCGCATCTGGGTGAGCGCCGCGACGGCGCCGTTCGGGGTGGGTGCGGCCACCGGTGCGGACGGGGACGCGACCGGAGAGGTGGGCCCGGGCTCCCTGGGCCGGTCGCCGCCGCCGTTCGCCAGCACCACCGCGATCACCAGCGCCACCACCGCGACCGCTCCCCCGGCGGCCAGCAGCCGGCGACGCCGTACGCCCGCGGGAACCGGCGGTGCGGCCTCGGGCGGTACCACGTCGGGGAGTACGGCGTCCGGGAGCACCGCCGTCCGCAGCCGCGCTCCGAAGGCTTCGTCCGGCTCCGGAACGTCGGTGGCCTGCGTAGCCGTCGGCGTCGGCGCCGACGGCGCGGCCTCGTACGGCGCGGCCTCGTGCGGCGTGTCGAGTGCGGCGGCGGCGTCGGCGGCGGACGGGCGGTCGCCGGGATCGGCGGACAGGCAGCGTTCGCCGAGTTCGGCAAGGTCGGACGGGGTGTCCGGGGGCAGCGGCGGCAGCGATCCCGGCCGGCCGTCGGGATCCACGAACGGCAGGCTTCCGGTCAGCGTCTCGTACAGGACGACGCCGAGCGCGAACACGTCGGCCGCCGCCGTGACCGGGCCGCGGTCGAGCTGCTCGGGTGCGAGGTACGCGGGCGTGCCCATGACCGGCCCCGACTCGGCCTGGCCGGCGACGCCGAAGTCGAGCACCTTCACCCCGCGGCGGGTGAGGAAGACGTTGCCGGGCTTGACGTCGCGGTGCACGACCCCCGCCTCGTGCGCGGCCGTCAGCGCCGCCGCGATCTGCCCGCACACGCTCCGCGCCTGGTCGGACGGCACCGGTCCGCGGCTCAGCCGATGGGCCAGCGTCTCGCCGTCGAGCAGCTCCATGACGATGTACGGCGTGCCGTCCTCCTCGCCGTAGTCGTGCACGACCACGACGTTGGGGTGGGACAGCCCGGCGGCGGCCCTGGCCTCGGCGCGGAAGCGACTCCGGAACCCCGGGTCGTCGAGCAGCGCGGGATCGATGAGCTTGACCGCGACCGAACGGCCCAGCACCTCGTCTTCGCCGCGCCAGACCTCGGCCATCCCGCCGGCGCCGATTCGGTCCACAAGGACGTACCGCCCGGCGAAGCTCCGGCCCGCCCGCACCGTTTCCACGGTGTCAATCTTCCCTGGCTTTCCGCCAAGATTCCGCCCGTACGAGCGGATTGCGGTCAGCCGGCGAGGCTCTCCGGCTGCCGTACGGTCAGTTGCCGCCGGAGCTCGGCGACGGCCGCGCGGATCGGCCGTGGGTCGGCGCCGCGCAGCAGCACGTCCGCCATCCAGGCGGCGGCCCGGCGGAGCTCGTCGGGGCCGAACCCGCGCCGGGTGACCTCCTGCGTGCCGATGCGGACCCCGCGGTCGCGGCCAGGCTCTTCGTCGCGCTGCCATGGCAGCCCGACCGCGCTGAGGTAGATCCCGGCGGCGGCCAGCCGGGCGGCCGCGGCCTGCCCACCGCCGAGCCGGTCCGCGTCGACGGCCACGTGATGCGACGCGGTGAAGCCCCGGTCCGCGCCCGCGACGGCGAAGCCCGCCTCGTGCAGCGCGGCCGCCAGCGTACGGGCGTTCGCGATGCACCGGTCGGCATAAGACCCGTCATCGGCGAGGATCTCGGCGGCGGTGACGGCCAGCGGGGCCAGCCGTCCGACGTCGTAGTTCGCCGTCAGCCCCGGATATACCGCCGTCGACACCCGTTCGGCCAGCGCCGTGTCGTCGGTGGCGATCACCCCGCCCGGCGGGCCGCCGAAGGACTTGTACGTCGAGAAGGTCAGCAGCTGCGCGCCCTCGGCCAGCGGCCGCTGGAACCGGCCGGCGGCCACCAGACCGGCCATGTGCGAGGCGTCGTACATCAGGATCGCGCCGGCGGTCTCGGTGATCTCGCGAATCGCGGCGACCCGGTGCGGGAACAGCAGCAGGCTGGCCCCGATCACGACGAGGCGCGGCCGCTCCCGGGCGAGGAAGCCGGGTAGCGCCGCCAGGTCCACGTCGAAGGCCGCGCCATCGTAGGGCAGGTCGACCACCCGGAGGCCGCGAACGCCCGGGGCGCCGACGGCGTGGTGGCTGGCGTGCCCGCCGGCCCGGGCGGGCAGTACCGCGATGGTGTCGCCCGGCACGGTGAGCGCGGCGTAGACGGCGAGATTGGCCAGCGTCGCGCTCTGGCTGCGCACCTCGGCGAACCGGGCGCCGACCAGGCGGGCCACGAGCGTGGGCGCCAGCACCTCGAGGACGTCGAGGTGATCGAGCCCGGTCTGGTACTTCTCCCCCGGCCAGCCCATGCTGGGCCGCCCGCTGACCGACGGCCGGGTCACCCGCCGCGCCGCCGGGCTCATGACGTTCGTGCCGGCGTACAGCACGATGCCCTCGTCGTCGTAGTGCCGTTCGTGGTCGGCGAGCGCCCGCCGCACCGTGTCGCGCACCCCGGCCGGCGACAGGTCGGACAGCCCCGCCGCCACGTCGGCGATGCGGGCGCGTGCGACCGGCGACGCCCAGGGCACGGTGATCGGCGACTCCTGGCTCATCGCACTCCCCCACATGGCACGAAACGGCATGTTCGTCGCAAAAGGTACGATCAACACCGTACTGGAGAGCGTGTTCTTTCTCGTCGCCCCGGCCTGCGCTTTTCCGCTATGAGCGACGCCGGCCGTTGCCACGGTGGCGGTCGCGGGCGGGCTCGACAAACCAGAGCCAGCAGGCGAGCGCGGCGGCCCCGCCGGCCGTGACGAGCGCCAGCGGGCCGCCGAACAGGAAGTTCACCACCATCAGGGTGGCCGCGGTCATCGACACCGCGAGCGCGATGGTCCCGAGCAGGCCGTATACGTTGGACCGCTTGACCAGCCGCTCCTTGAAGCCCTGGCGGAACAGGATCCGGTGCTGCGCGACCGGCGCGATGAAGAACAGCGAGGCGAGCGCGGCGCCGACCAGCGATACGTAGTACATCCAGCGGTCGGTCGCGACGAGCCTTTCGAAGCCGGGCGCGAACGGGACGGTGAGCAGGAACGCGAAGAGCACCTGAACACCGGTCACGGCCACACGGAAGCCCTGCAGCAACTCGATGAAGTTGCGCGCGGTACGGGCCGCCGGGCTCTCGTCGATCCCGGTGCCGGGGTCGTCGCTGGTGGCCTGCGGCGTGTCGGTCGTCACCGTCATGAGCTACCCGGGCGCAATCGCAACAAACCGCCCTACCAGGCGTCCAGCCGCTAGGCCGGCGGGATGGTGTGGCCCAGCCGGAAGGTGTTGGCCGGGTCGTGGGCGGCCTTGAGCTCGGTGAGCCGCCGGTAGTCGCCGGCGGGAAAGGCCGTCCGGACGTCCTCGGCCGTGCTCTCGTCGTAGACGAAACTCAGGCTCCGGCCGCCGGTCGCCCACGGCGCCATCGCGTCGAAGAGCCGCCGATGGGCGGCGCGGACCGTGTCGATGCCGGCGCCGTTCAGCACGGACAGCACGCGCAGCACGTACGCCGCGTCTCGATTGCCGACCGCGTTGGCGACGCCCTGCGGCTTGGCCAGCGCCCCGCCGAGGTGGCGTATGTCGACCACGCACGGCACCGGCGCGTCCGGCCCGGCCAGGTCGAGTACGGTCCGTACCGCGGCGTCGTCGAGGCCGCGCAGCATCGCGTTGCTCCCGCGGTAGGCGTGCGGCTGCGGCGGGTCGTTGTAGATGGTGCCGGACTCGGCGTACGGCAGGTCCCTGACGTCGTCGATGAGTCGCGGCCCGATCGCCCGCAGCGGTGCGACGAGGCGTTCGCCGGACGCCGCGTCGCCGGTGTAGGCGAACCTGACGTGCACGACGTGGCGACCGCGGATCGGCTCCGGCACCACGGGGAGGTCGGGCATCGGGATCAGCCCGATCGACGAGGTCAGCTCGTCGGGCACGGTGGCCGTCCACTCCCGCCAGGTGTGGAGGGCGATCTCAGCATGTTCGGCGGCGAAGAACATCCCGCCGCCGTACACGCGGGCGACCGGCTCAAGGCCGATCCGCAGCCCGGCCACCACGCCGAAGCTCGCGCCCGCGCCGCGCAGCGCCCAGAACAGGTCGGGGTCGGCGTCGGCCGTCACGTGCCGGAGCCGCCCGTCCGCGGTGACGATGTCGATGGCCTGGACGTGGTCGGCTGCGTAGCCGTACTGGCGGCCCAGCAGCCCGAGCCCGCCGCCGAGCGTGTAGGAGACCACGCCCACGGTGCGCGAGCTGCCGGTCAGCGGGGCCAGTCCGTGCGCCGCCGCCGCATCGACCAGTCGCTGCGCGGTCACCCCCGCCTCGACCCAGGCGGTACGCCCGTCGGCGTCGATCTGGATGCCGTCCATCCGCCGGGTGGTGATGAGCACGCCCCCGGCGGCCGCGGCCCCCAGCCCGTGCCCGGTGGCCTGCACGGCGACCGGCAGCCGCCGCGCACCCGCGAACTCCACCGCGGCCAGCACGTCGGGGGCGCCGGTCGCGCCGACGATGACGTCGGGGCGGTGCTGCCGGCCGGTCTGGAAACCGGCCCGCTCCGCGTCGTACGCGTCCGCGCCGGGCAGCGTCACCGGGCCCTGGACTCGATCGATCAGCGCGTCGACGTTCATATCCCGATCCCTCGTTTCTCGTTCCGTCACCTCTTCACCGTGCGCGATCCAGAGTCAGAAGTCCAAGAGATAGATTCTCTGCGAGCTAGCATGGTTGCTTATGGAGCTGCGCCAGCTGCGGTATTTCGTCACGGTCGCGGAGGAGACAAGTTTCACGAAGGCGGCGGCCCTTCTGCATGTGGCCCAGCCCGGGGTCAGCGCGCAGGTCCGGCAGCTCGAACGCGAGCTCGGCGCGGCCCTGCTCGACCGTTCCGGGCGGACCGTACGGCTGACCGAGGTCGGCGCGGCGGTGCTGCCCTACGCACGGGCGGCGCTGGGCGCGGCCGAGGGCGCCCGGCATGCCGTCGACGAGCTCATCGGCCTGGTGCGCGGCCACGTCGCCATCGGGATGGTCGGGGCGTTCTCGTCCCGCGAGCTCGATCTCCCCGGTCTGCTGGCCGACTTCCATCGCGACCACCCCGCCGTGGAGATCACGCTCTCGGAGGCCAATTCGGAGCAGCTGATCGGCGCGTTGCAGGCGGGCCGGCTCGACGCCGCGTTCATCAGCATCGGGAGCACGCCGCCCGCGGGGCTCGCGTTGCAGATCGTGGTCAACGAACCGATCGTCGCCGCGGTCAGCCCCGCCGACCCGCTGGCCGCCCGCACCACGATCACCCTCGAGGCCCTGCTGGATCGCGCCCTGATCTGCCTGCCCAGAGGCACCGGCCTGCGCGCCATCCTGGACGAGGCCACCGGTCCCGCCGGGCTGCGCCCGCACATCCCGTTCGAGGCCGGCGAACCGTTCGTGCTCGCCCAGCTGGCCGCCCGCGGCCTCGGGGTGGCCATCCTGCCCGAGAGCGCCGCGCTCGCGCATCCGACGGCACTGCACGTCATCGGCATCACCCGCCCCAAGATGTGGGGGCGCATCGCCTTCGCCTGGCGGGCCGAAGGGCCGATCAGCCCGGCCGCCCGAGTGCTCATCGAGCGAGCCCGGGCGGTGCTGGCCGACTCTCCCGCGCCGCCCTGACGCCCGGACCGCGCCGTACGAAAGCGCCGTACGAAAGCGCCGTACGAAGGGGGCCGTACGAAGGGGGCCGTACGAAGGGGCCGTACGAACGCTCAGCGGACGCCGCGGGGGCGGAACTGGATGCTGATGCGCGGGCCGGTGACCCGGGCGGTCTTGGGGATGGCGTGCTCCCAGGTGCGCTGGCAGCTGCCGCCCATCACGAGGAGATCGCCGTGGCCAATGTGGTGCCGCAGCGCTGCGCCGCCGCCGCGCGGGCGGAGCAGCAAGGAGCGCGGCGCGCCGATCGAGATGATCGCGACCATGGTGTCTTCGGTGCTGCCGCGCCCGATCGTGTCGCCGTGCCAGGCCACGCTGTCGCGTCCATCGCGGTACAGGCACAGCCCGGCCGTGCGGAACGGCTCGCCGAGCTCCTCGCCGTAGTGCGCGTCGAGCGCCCGCCGGCAGTCGTCGAGCACCGGGTCGGGCAGCGCCTCACCTTCGCCGAAGAAGCTGACCAGCCGGGGGACGTCGACGACCCGGTCGTACATGCGGCGTCGCTCGGCCCGCCACGGCACGGCCTGCAACAGCCGGTCGAGCAGCGCGTCGGCGCCGGTGACCCAGCCGGGCCGCAGATCGACCCAGGCCCCGCGCGCGAGGGCCGTGCGCCGCACCGTCGGCCCGAGCGGCCCCAGGCCGACCTCGTCGCCGCAGTCCAGCAGCGAACCCTGGAACGGAACCGTCATGCGATCGAGTGTACCTCTCTACTCAAACAACTGTTCGAGCAGCTCGCCGGGGGGTGGAAAACCCCCAGCCGAAGTCGGGCGGTTGCCGGATTCTGCGCGGCCGGCCGGATTCCTAGCGTGAGGAGGCGAGGGCACGACCCGCGTGTCCGGCAGAGGAGGCTCCGTGATTGAGGCCCGTGGTCTCACCAAACGCTACGGCGCGACCGTGGCCGTCGACGCGCTCGGCTTCGACGTACGACCCGGAACGGTGACCGGTTTCCTCGGCCCGAACGGCTCCGGCAAGTCCACGACGCTGCGCCTGATCCTGGGCCTGGACACGCCGGAGGCCGGAGCGGTGCGGATCGGCGGCCGCCGGTACCGCGACCTGCGCTGGCCGCTGCGCGAGGTCGGCGCGCTGCTCGAGGCCAAGGCGTTCCACCCCGGCCGCACCGCCCGGGCGCACCTGTCCGCGCTCGCCGCCGGCGGGGGCATCCCGAAGAGCCGGGTCGACGAGGTGCTCGACCTCGTCGGGCTGACCGACGCCGCCCGCCGCCGGGCCGGGAAGTTCTCGCTCGGCATGGCCCAGCGGCTCGGCATCGCCGCCGCGCTGCTCGGCGACCCCGGCGTACTGCTGCTGGACGAGCCGGTCAACGGTCTCGACCCCGAGGGCATCCGCTGGATCCGCGGCCTGATGAAGGCGCTGGCCGCCGAGGGCCGGGTGGTGCTCGTCTCCAGTCACCTGATCAGCGAGATGGCACTCACCGCCGACCACCTCGTGGTGATCGGGCAGGGCCGACTGCTCGCCGACACGTCGACCGCCGAGCTGGCGGCGCGGTCGGCCTCGCTAGAGGAGGCGTTCTTCGAGCTGACGGCGGGCAGCGCCGAGTATCGCGGGATGTCACGTTGGATGACAGGAGGGACGTCATGACCGAGACGACCGTAGGGCACTACGGGTTCGCGCAGGCGGCCCGGATGGAATGGATCAAGCTGCGCAGCCTGCGCTCCACGTGGTGGACGCTGGCGATCACCGCCGCCGGCGCGATCGGCGTCGCGGTCGCCGTCGGTCTCAACACCAAGAACGCGGGCGGCGACCTCACCAACAACGCGCTCGCCGGCATCGCCCTCGGGCTGCTCACGATCGGCGTCCTGGGGGTGCTGGTCATGACGAGTGACTACTCTTCCGGATCGATCAGGTCGACGCTGGCCGCTATCCCCAACCGCCCGCTGCTGCTGGCCGCTAAGACGGCGGTGTTCGGCGCCGTCGCGCTCGCCGTCGGGGAGGTCGCGGCCTTCGTCGCCTTCTTCGCCGGCGGTCTCACCCTGCGGTCCTCGATCCCGGCCCCGACGCTCGGCCAGCCCGGGGTGCTGCGGGCGGTGGTGCTGTCCGGGGTTGGCTTCTGCCTGATCGGCCTGCTCGGCCTGGGCCTGGGCGCGATCGTCCGGCACACCCCGGCCGCCATCGGCGTGCTCGTCGGCGGCGTGTACGTCGCCAGCCAGTTCGTCGCCGCGCTCGCGCACGCGGCGCTCGCGTACGTCCCCATCTCGATCGTCGCGAACTCGCTCGGCACGACCAAGCCACTGCCACAGACCTGTGACGACGGCCCGTGCCCGCACGTATTGTCGGCGTGGACCGGGCTCGGGGTGCTGGTCCTGTACGCGGCCGTCGCGCTGGCAATCGGCGGCTGGCTGTTGGTCAGGCGAGATGCCTGAGCGGACAATGATCCCATGGGCGTAAGGGCGCTCCTGCGCGCGGCGGTACGCGAGCTATACCGCCGCCGGTCCCTGGTCGAGCTGCTGTACTGCGTCATCGCGGCGCCACTCGGCATCGCGGTGCCGGTCGTGGCGCTCGGCTTCGCCATCGCCGTGGGGTGGATGACGCCCGGGCCGGGCAAGCCCGACAATGCCTCCATCGTCGGCATGGCCGCCGGGCTGGCGGTGGTGCTCGTTGTGGCGCCTCCGGTCGCCCGCCGGTTCGGCGCCCTCTACCGCTTCCTGGCCGCCCGGCTGCTCGGGGAATGGATCGCCGCCCCGCCGGCGCCGCGCCGCGGCAGGGGGCCCGCCGGCCGCCTGACCGCCGTTGTCCGCGACGCCGCGGGCTGGCGGGCCGCGGCCTGCCTGCTGCTCAAGCTCCCGGTCGCGCTGCTCCAGGTGTACGCGCTCGCCTTCTGGATCACCGGCGCGGTCAACATGACCTATCCGTTCTGGTGGGGGCTGTTCCGCAACCACCCGCCGAACGTTCAGCTGGATCCCGTCATGGTCTTCACCCCGCTCGGCCAGTTCAAGATCGTCACCATGTTCGGCACGTTGCGCGCCCTCGTTGTCGGTGTGGTGCTGGTACTGTGCGCGCCCTGGGTGACCAGGGCGGCCACGTCGGTCGACCGCTGGCTCATGCGGGCGCTGCTCGGCCCGGTCGGCCTCGCCCAGCGGGTGCGCGACCTGGAACAGACCCGGGCAAGGGCGGTCGACGATACGGCCGCGCTGCTCCGCCAGGTCGAGCGCGACCTGCACGACGGCGCGCAGGTGCGGCTGGCCGCGCTCGCGCTGAACCTCGGGATGGCGAAGGAGAAGCTCGGCGAGGAGGGCGTGGTGCCGGACCTCGACGCCCTCCGGGAGCTGGTCGACGCGGCGCACCGCGGGGCCAAGGACGCCCTCGTCGAGCTGCGCGACCTGGCCCGGGGCCTGCACCCGCCGGCGCTCGACAACGGCCTGGCCGACGCGCTCGCCACGCTGGCGTCGAGCAGCGCCATCCCGGTCGAGCTGACCATCGACATCCCACGTCGGCCGACACCGGCGATCGAGACGATCGCGTACTTCTGCGCCGCCGAACTGCTGGCCAACGCGGCCAAGCACAGCCGCGCGAACAGGATCGAGGTGCGAGCAGCCGAACGAGACGACTCGCTCGTTCTCACCGTCGCCGACGACGGGGCGGGCGGCGCCGATCCGGCCGCCGGCAGCGGGCTATCCGGGCTCAGCCAGCGGGTGAGCACGGTCGACGGGCGGCTCGCCATCGCCAGCCCGCCGGGCGGGCCGACGCTGATCACCGTCGAGCTGCCGCCCCGCGCGTGAGAGCATGCCGATCATGCGCGTCGTGATCGCGGAGGACGCCGCCCTGCTGCGGGAGGGGCTGATCCGGCTACTCGTCGACCGCGGCCACGAGGTGTGCGCGGCCGTGTCCGAGGGCGGCGCATTGCTCGCCGCCGTGGCCGAACACCGCCCGGACGTCGCCGTGGTGGACATCCGGATGCCGCCGACGCACACCGACGAGGGCCTGCGCGCCGCCCTCGAGCTGCGCCGCGACCACCCGGAGACCGGGGTGCTGATCCTGTCCCAGTACATCGAGACCAGGTACGCGTCCCGGCTGCTGGAGGGCGGTGCCGCCGGGGTGGGATATCTGCTCAAGGAGCGGGTCGCCGATGTGGCCGAGTTCGCCGACGCGCTGGCCCGGGTGGCCGCCGGCGGCACGGCGCTCGACCCCGAGGTGGTCAGCCGTCTGCTCCGCGCCAGCCGGCAGGCCGAGGGCCTGACCGCGCTCACGCCGCGTGAGCGCGACGTGCTGGTCCAGATGGCCGAGGGCCGGTCCAACGCCGGCATCGCGGCCGGCCTGCACGTCTCCGCCGGCTCGGTGGAAAAGCACGTGGCCAGCATCTTCGGCAAGCTCGGGCTGCCGCCGTCCGAGGGCGACAACCGCAGGGTGCTGGCGGTGCTGCACTACCTCCGGTCCTAGGCCGCAGGTTCGACCACAAGAGGCCAGGCAAGGAGCCTTCCCGGCACACTGCGTCGATGTAACGTCACCCGGGGATTTGGTGCGCCACGGGCGGGTCGTTCTATCGCTGTAGCGAGGAGGCGACATGGCGGACATCGAACACGTGATCGTGCTGGCACTCGAAAACCGATCCTTCGACCATATGCTCGGCTTTCTGCGTCATCCCGATCCGGAGGGCTTCGCCGGGCCGGCACTGGAGGAGCACGCCAATCCGGGGTGGAACGGCGCGCCGCCGTCCGTTCGAGCGACCGACGCGGCCAAGCGAGTGCTGCCGGTCGACCCCGACCATTCGCACAGCTCCGTCATGGAGCAGCTGGCCGTCGAGCAGGCCGACGGGGGCCCGCGCCCGCGGAATCTGGGGTTCGTCACCAGCTACGAGCGCAAGGCACGCGGGCTGACCTTGCCGAAGTACGGCGGGCTACTCGGCCCGATTGTCAATTGGTTCACCGGCCGCCACCACCCGAAACCGATCGAGAACCGCGGCCCATTGATCATGCTGTGCCAACCGCCCGATCACGTACCGGTACTGAGCACGCTCGCGACGGAGTTCGCCGTGTGCACGCGCTGGTTCTGCTCGGTGCCCGGGGAGACCTGGCCCAACCGCAACTACATGCACGCGGCCACCTCGGACGGCGAAACCGACATCGACACACGGGTCTATGACGATCCCACCATCTTCGAGCTGCTCGAAAAGCACGGAAGGACCTGGCACATCTACCACGGAGGCGTCCCGCAGGCATGGGCGTTTCCCCGGCTCTGGGACACCCCAAAGCGGCACGCCAGGTGGTTCCCCTTCAGTGAGTTCGCCCGGCACGTCGAGGAAGACCGGCTGCCGAACTACTCGTTCATCGAGCCCGACCACAACATTCCGCTGGACGGCGTGCCCAAAAGCGACTCCAACAGCCAGCATCCCGGCAACAGCAAGGTCGGCAACGACGAGTACGACGACTATCCCGATGACGAGGTCAACGACTTCGTACGCGGCGAGGCGCTGATCGCCAGGATCTACGAGTCGCTCCGCGGCCGGCCCGAGGTCTTCGAGAGGTCCGTGCTGCTGATCACCTACGACGAGCACGGCGGCTTCTACGATCACGTCCCGCCGCCGGTGGACGCGGTCCCGCCCGGTGACCGGAAGAGCCGCCTCGGCGCGTTGCTGCATGTCTTCCTGCGTAAGAGGTCCCGGGCGTTCGACTTCACCATGCTCGGCCCACGGGTGCCCGCCGTGGTGGTCTCGCCGTATGTGGCCAAGGGAAAGATCGACAATGAGCGACACGACCACGCCAGCATCCCGGCCACACTGCGGCAGCTCTTCGCGCCGGATGCCGCTCCGCTGACCTGCCGCGACCGGCACGCCGCGCGGTTCGACACCGTGCTCACGCTGGAGAAGCCGCGCCGCGACCGGGAGTTGCCCGACCTATCGGCCCATACCGCCGCAGCGATGGGTCCCGCGCAGGCCGCGAACGTCCCGGCGCACGCCAAGGAATTCACCGCTCAGGCCAGGCTCGTGCGCCGCCGGTTGCGGCGGGTGGGCGAGCCCGAGGTTCGTACGGCTCCCGACGTCAGCCGGGCCTTTGCGGAGGCGGCCCGTCGGCACCGGGAGGAGTTGCCCACGGAGCGTTGACCCATGGGTCGTAGTCGACCTCCAGCGGCTCCTGCGGGGGGCGCTCGGCCTCCGGGACGTGCTGGAGGTTGACCCGGATCCGGTACCACAGCGAGCTGCGGCCCCGCATGCCGTCGACCAGGATGTCGGCCGGCTCCAGGCGAGGCACGACGTCCGGATGCCTGGCCTTCCACCGCTCCAGCCCCGCCAGCGCCTCGTCCTTGGTCTTGGCCCGGGCGATCTCGATGAGCGGCATCGTCGACTGGCGCCGCCCCGTGCCCTTCGGCGGCTTCTCGGCCGGCCCCAGGCGCTCGGCGAGGCCGAGCAGGCCCTCGAGCGACCCCGCGGAGCCCTCGATGCCCTCCCACGGGTCCCCGATCTCGGCGTAGCGCTCCAGCACCGCCGCCAGCGTGAACTCCTCGGGGCGGCAGCCCGGCACCTCGTCCCAGCCGAGCGGGGTGGAGACCCGGGCGTCCGGCTTGGGCCGCACGGAATAGGCCGACGCGACCGTACGGTCCTTCGCGTTCTGGTTGAAGTCGACGAAGACCCCCTGCCGCTCCTCCTTCCACCACTTGCTGGTGGCCAGGTCGGGGGCCCGGTTGGCCACCTCCCGCGCGACGCTCTCGGCGGCCAGCCGCACGTCACGGAACGACCATCGGGGCTCGATGCGGGTGTAGACGTGGAAGCCCCGGGAGCCTGAGGTCTTGGGCCAGCCGGTCAGGCCGTGGTCGGCCAGCACCTCCCTGGCCACCTCGGCGACGTCGAGGATCTGCTTCCACTCCACGCCGGGCACCGGGTCGAGGTCGATGCGCAGCTCATCGGGATGGTCGAGATCTTCGGCCCGGACGGGGTGCGGGTTGAGATCGATGCAGCCGAGGTTCACCACCCAGGCCAGCTGGGCGGCGTCGCGGACCACGACCTCGGCGGCGGAGCGGCCCGAGGCGTAGTTCAGCTCGGCCACCTCGATCCAGTCGGGCCGTTTCTCCGGGGCGCGCTTCTGGAAGAACGCCTCCTGGTCGATCCCCTTCACGAAGCGCTTGAGGACCATCGGCCGGCCCTCGACCCCGCGCAGCGCACCGTCAGCCACGGCGACGTAGTAGCGCACCAGGTCCAGCTTCGTGTGGCCGCCTGCCGGAAAGACCAGCTTGTCCGGGTTGGTGATGGTCACCTCGCGCCCGGCGACCGGCAGGATCTGCGACTTCGCCATGGCATCACGATAGATCGCCGGTCGGTCAGCGGACGATGCGCAGCCGCGGGCGCTCCTCGGGGGGCTCGGGCGGCCCGTCCGGCTCCTCGCCCGGCGCGCCGTCGCCCCGCCGCTCGCCGGAGCCGCCGGTCGACCCGCCCTCGCCGCGCCGGTCGCCGGGGACCGCGGTGGGGACCAGCCCGAACAGGAAGCCGTTCACCTCCTCGGCCGGCAGCCGCAGGTCGGCGGCGATGTCGGCCGCGGTGATCCGGTCGGTGCGGAGCGCCCGGAAGACCTTGTGCAGCAGCTGGGACGACTCGCGCTGGATGCCGCCGGGCTCGGCGACGCGGAAGCCGCGCCGGCACAGCTCGATGCAGGTCGTGCGGTAGAGCCACTCGCTCAGCAGGTCCACCTCGTACAACCGGTGGGTGAGCGCCATCGCGGCCACCTGCCAGGTGCGCTTCGCGGTGAGGATCCGCTCCACCGACGGCGCCGGCGGCAGGTGGGCGAGCACGCTGGCCCGCGGCATCAAGAACGCGCCGGCGAACCGGTTGGCCTCCCGCTCGGCGTCCGGCCCCGCCTGCCGTTCGCTGTGCAGCACGAGGTGGCCGAGCTCGTGGGCGGCGTCGAAGCGGCCGCGCTCGCCGCTCTTTCCGACGTTCAAGAACACGTACGGCGTGCCGTCCCACACCGTGGAGAACGCGTCGACCTCGGCGCACTCGGGCAGCGAGAACACCCGGACGCCATGCGCCTCCAGCAGATGGACCATGTTGGGCACCGGGGCGGCGCCGAGGCCCCAGCGGGCCCGCACCTCCTCGGCGGCCGACTCGGGCTCGCGGCGGTCGAGCGTGGGCAGGTCGGGCTCCGGCAGCACGAACCGCTCGACGATCCAGCGGTTCACCTCCATCGCCAGCCGCCCGGCGCTGAGCGCGGCGTCGCGCCTCACGGCGGGCAGCTTGCTCGGCGCGCGGAAGCTCACCGCCGCGGGGGCCAGCTCGTCGATGCCCTCGCCGAAGAAGAACCCGGTCGGATACCCGAGACGTGCGGCGATCACGCCCACGCGCCCCGGCCCCGGCCGCTGCTCGCCCTTCTCGTACGCCGACAGGCTGCGCGTGCTGATGCCGGTGAGCTCGGCCAGCCGTACGAGGGTCAGCCCCCGGCGTTTGCGGGCCAGCCGCAGTCGCGACGCACAGACCAAATTGGCAGAGACCATTGCCGGGCCCGGCTCAGCTCGTCTGGCTCGTACGGCGGCGAACGGGCACGTCGACCGGCAGCGCCGGCTGCGGGCCGCCGACCGGGACACGGTCGTCCAAGGCGTACGGCGGGATGATGATCCGCTCGCTCCAGGAGTCGACGTAGCCGGTGCTGGACACGTTGTCGGGCAGCGACAGCTCCGCCCTGATCTCCGCCTCGTCTCGGTAGTAGAGGAGGAACCAGGTGCGGCGGCGGAACTCGTCGACCTCGAACAGGGTCTGCGGCCCGATGTTGCCCACCACGGCCGCGACGGTCATGGCGCCCTTCGGGTTGAGCGTGCGCGGCTGGACGTCCGGGCCGCCGGTCGCCTCGTCACCGGCGGTCACCGCGATCGCGGTCATGCCGCCGGGCCGCACGACCAGCTCGAAGTTGAGCTGCCGCGCCTTGGCCCACCCGGCCGGGACGAGCTCGTCGCGCAGGTACCGCACGGAGTTGGCCCACCGGAACCAGCCCTCCGCGTTCACCGGATGGTTGGGCGTGCACGACCGCGCGTCGACCTCGGCCTGCGCGAGAACACGGTGCACCATGTCCACGGACAGCCCGAACCCGGCGAGCTGGTCGACCACGTCGTCGATGGCGCTGTATACGGCACCCACGGCACGCACCTCCGGTTTCGACCCCTCAAACGAGGGCGCAAAACCAGAAGATCACAACCGCGCGGTGCCGCGCGCGCGACACGCCGAAGATCTACGGATTCACATGTCGCGCATGGTGCGCAGTGGCGAGAGCAGCAGGGGGACGCAGGACAGCAGACCGCCGAGCACGGAGATCCACAACGCCGTCCGCAGCCCGAGCGTCTGCCCGAGGGCGCCGCCGATCAGGCCGCCGAGCGGGAGCGTGCCCCAGACGAGGCAGCGGATGGTGGCGTTCACCCGGCCCAGCATCGCCTCCGGCGTGGCGGCCTGCCGGAAGCTGATCTGGCTGACGTTGTAAAGCATGGCGCCGAGGGCGAACATGAACAGACCCACCGCGAAGAGCCCGGCCCGCCAGCCGGGCGCGGCGAGCGGCATGAGGACACCGAAGGTCCAGGCGGCGAACCCGGCCCAGATGGTCCTGGCGGTGCCGATGCGCTTGCTCAGCCGGGGCACGAGCAGGCCGCCGACCAGGCCGCCGACCGGGGCCGCCGTCATCAGCATGCCGATCTGACCTGCGGTCAGGCCAACGACGCGGACGAGGAACACGATCTCCACCGCGGTCCCCATGGCGCTGAAGAGGTTGGCGATCGCGGTGCACCCGGCGATTCCCCGCAGGATCGGGTGGTGGACGACGAAGGCCAGGCCCTCCCGCATCTCCCGCCACAGTCCGCGGCGGCCGCCGGGACTGGGCCGCGGCTCCGGGGTCCGGATCCCGGCCAAGAACACCGCCGAGCCGAGGTAGCTGGTCGCATCGGCCAAGATCGCGATCGGTGCGGTGACCAGCTGGACCAGCCAGCCGCCGGCACTCGGCCCGGCGATCTGCCCGGTGACACGGACGGTCTCGAGCCGGGCGTTGCCCTCCAGCAGGTGCTCCCGGCCGATCAGGAACGGCAGGTAGCTCTGCGCCGAGACGTCGAAGAAGACCGTCGCCACCCCGAGCGCGAGCGCCACGCCGTACAGCTGCCAGATGGACAGCACGCCGAGCCAGGCCGCGATCGGGATCGACAGCAGCATGACCCCGCGCAGCACGTCGGTCGTGACCATGACCGAACGGCGGCGCATACGGTCGACCCAGACCCCGGCGGGGAGGCCGATCAGCAGAAAGGCGGCGCGCTCGGCCGTCGTCAGCAGACCGACCTCGAACGGCGAGGCGCTCAGCGTGAGCACCGCGACGAGCGGCATCGCGACCAGGCTGACCTGGGTGCCGACCTCGCTGACGACAACCGAGCCGAGCAGCATGCGGAAGCCCTGGAGGCGGAGGAGGCCGCCGCGGAACGGCTCCGGACGATCGCCGGGAGGCGAGGTGTGCATCAATCGAGACACTACCTCGGATCCGCCGATGAACGATCTTGCCGGATGGCGGCGGCTAGGCCCGGTTCTTGATCCCGGCGACGGCGGTGGCGAGGGCAGCCGCCAGCAGCGCCAGGCCCGACACCCACAACGCGTGGTGCAGGCCCCGTACGAACAGCGCGGCGTGCGAGGGATCGAGCCGTCGGCCCCCCGCGCTCGCCTCGGGCAGGCCGGCGAAGACGAGCAGGCCGAGCACGGCGACGCCGAGGACCTGACCCACTTGGCGCAGCGCGTTGTGCACGGCCGAGGCCATGCCCGCGCGGGACGCCTCGACGGCCGACACCGCGATCTGCGTCATCGGCGTCAGGCACAGCCCCATGCCGACGCCGACCAGCGCGAAGTTCCACCAGATCGCGCTCATGCCGGTCTGCGGCCCCAGCCGCAACAGTCCCAGAGTGGCCAGGCCGCCGATGACCAACCCGGCGAGCATCGGCCGCCACGGCCCGACCCGGCCGACGAGCCGGCCGGACAGCGGCGCGCCGATCGCGTAGGCGGCGCCCATGGCCGACACGTCGGCGCCCGCCGCGATCGGCGCGTGGCCACGCACCTGCTGCAGGTACGCGCTGAAGTAGACGAGCGCGCCGACGAAGGAGAAGAACACGACCAGCGCCGCCGCGTTGGCGACGGCGAAGCCGGGCCGCAGGAACAGCGTGACGTCGATGAGCGGCTCGGCGATCCGGCGCTCCCAGCCGACGAACGCCGCCAGGGCCGCGGCGGCGGCCGCGACGGTGGCCAGCACGACCGGTGACGTCATGCCGGCGGCCTGGCCGTGGATGAGGGCGAACGAGATCGCCGCCACCGCCGCCGTGCTCAGCAGCAGGCCGGGCCAGTCGAAGCGGCCCGCCGCCCGGGTCCGGGCGAGCCGCGGGACGTACCGGGCGGCGAGAACGAGAAGCACGGCGGTGAGCGGAACGTTGAACAAGAATGCCCAGCGCCAGCCGGGGCCCTCGACCAGCACGCCGCCCAGCATCGGCCCGAGGGCCAGCGCGAGGCCCGAGGCCATGGACCACAGCCCGATGGCCGCGGCCCGCCGCCGCGGGTCCTCGAACGTCGCCCGGATGATCGTCAGGCTGCCCGGGATGACCATCGCCGGACCCAGGCCCTGCAGCACGCGGCCGGCCAGCAGCAGGCCCACCGTCGGCGCCAGGCCGCTGACCAGCGATCCGGCCCCGAACGTGACCAGGCCGATCAGGAACAGCCCCTTGCGCCCCCACCGATCGCCCAGCACTCCCCCGGCCACGAGCAGGCTCGCGTACACGATGACGTACGCGTCGACGATCCACTGCAGGTCCGTGGGCCTAGCGTGCAGAGCCTGCCCGATCGTGGGCAGCGCCACGCTCACCACCGTTGTGGACGTCACGGCGAGGAACAGGCCCCCGGCCACTACGGCGACCGTGGTCGTGCGTTGGTCGATCACCTTTCCAGGCTGCGCCGCCGCGTGGGCAGAAGTCCAAGAGCCGGTCCGTCTGCCGGCCATCACTCGTGGTTATGTGAGCACGCGGCGGGTGAAGGCGCGGGTCCCGGACCAGACCAGCGCCGCGGTGCCGCCGATCAGCACGATCAAGATCACCCACACCGGCATGTGATCGATCTGCGGGGTCAGCGCGGCGCGCAGCGCCTCGCTCAGGTAAACCAGCGGGTTGGCGAGCACCGCGATCTGCAGCCAGCGGATGTGGTCCATGGCGGCCCAGGGGTAGTACACGCAGCCGAGCATGGTCATCGGCAGCAGCACCAGGGCGAACAGCACCTGGACCTTCTGCGGGTCGATGAGCGTGCCGAGCAACAGGCCGCCGGCCGCGGCCATGAGCGAGCCCACCACCATGGCGAGCAGGAACATCGGCCAGTTGCCGACGTGGATGCTGGGCGCCTCCCCCTTCGCATGGATGAACAGCACGGCCGGGAAGACGATCAGCCCGGCGATGAAGGCCTGCAGCCCGGCGGCGACGATCTTCTGCACGCCGAGCAGCGGAATGGGCACCGGCGCCAGGGCCCGGTCGGTGATCGACCGCTGCCAGGACAGCTCCATCATCAACGGGAAGGTGACGGCGATCATGGCCTGCATGACGATCGACGACGCGATCAGGCCGGGCAGCAGGATCGTCGAGAACGTCGGCCCGCCCCGCCCGGCGGCGAACATCGCGTTGCCACCGCCCGGGCCGATCTTCGGCAGCACGTAGGCGAACACGAAGACGAACAGGAACGGCTGGATCAGCACGCGGAGGAAGGTCGACACGGCGTTCCGGCGCATCACCCGGACCTCCCGCGCCATCATCGCCAGGAAGGTATGTAGCTGGGTCGGCCGCGGCGCGACCGGTGCGGTGACGGTGGCGGTCATTCCCGGTACTCCCGTCCGGTGAGGTTGAGAAAGACGGTCTCGAGGCTGGGGCGCAGCTGCGCCGCGTCGTTGACGCCGACGCCGGCGGAGGTGCCGATGGTGACGAGCTCGCCGAGCAGGCCGTCGGGCTCGCGGGCGAACACGCGGACCTGCCCGTCGGCGACCTCGACCTTGCTGACCCCGTCGCGGTCGCGCAGCCCTTTGATGGCGTCCGGGGCCGAGCCGTCGTACGTCACGGTGATGACCGTGTCGGCGCCCGTGGCGCCCTTCAGCCGTTCGACGGTGTCGGTGGCGAGCATCGTGCCGTGGTCGATGATGGCGACCCGGTCGCACAACGCCTCGGCCTCTTCCATGTAGTGCGTCGTGAGCAGGATCGTCTGCCCCTCGGCCTGCAGGGTGCGCAGCATGTCCCACAGGTTCACCCTGGTCTGCGGGTCGAGACCGGCCGTCGGCTCGTCGAGGAAGAGCACCTCGGGCCGGTGCACCAGCGCCCGGCCGATCATCAGCCGCTTGGCCTGCCCGCCGGACAGCTCGAGGGGCTTGCCGTGACGCCGGTCATTCAGGTTGAACAGCTCCAGCAGCTCGTCGGCCCGGCGCCGCGCCGCCCGCCCGCTCAGCCCGAAGTAGCGGCCGCGGAACTCCAGGTTCTCGGCGGCGGTCAGGTCGTTGTCGAGCGTGTTGTGCTGCGACACCATGCCGATGCGCCGCTTCACCTCGACCGGGCGGGAGACTACGTCGAGCCCGCAGACGTACGCCTGGCCGCCGGTGGGCACCACGAGCGTGGTGAGCATGCCGATCGTCGTGGACTTCCCGGCGCCGTTCGGGCCGAGCAGGCCGTAGAACTCCCCGCGGCGCACCTCCAGGTCGATGCCGCGGACCGCGGGCACGTCGCCGCGCGGACTCGTGTACGTCTTGCGCAGGTCCACCGCGCCGATGGCGATGTCCTGGGGTGGTTCGGTCACGCGTCGTCTCCCTCTGCCTCAGGTCCCGCTGCCTCGGAGAACTCGTCGAACCGCTCGATCAACCGGATCAGGAATCTGCGCACGGCCGGCTCGTCCTCCTCGTCGACCACGTCGTAGAGATGCCAGATATCGTCCTTCATGGACTCGCCGGTGATCTTGACCACCGCGAGCCCGGACTCCCTGATGTGGACCCGGAGCGACCGCCGGTCGCGCTCGTCGCGCCGCCGCTCGACGTGGCCGTTGCGCTCCAGCGTGTCGACCACGGAGGTTACGGTGGCCGGGGAGATCAACAGGCGCTTGGCCAGCTCGCCGGGGCGCAGCCCGTCCTCGCTGACCAGGCAGCGCAGCACAAAGAACCCGGCCGGGCTCGTGCCGTGCTTCTCGATGAGCCGCCACATCACCGGCCCGGCCAGCCGCGACGCCGCGGCGAACAGGCGGCCGATGGGCCACTCCTCGATCGGCCCCAGCTCGGTGAGCTCCCCGAAGCCCAGCTTCTTGGCGTCCACGCGGAAGATTATTAGGCCCCAGATATTTAGCTGTCAAATCTTTAGGCATCGAACGATTCACCTGGATGCCCGGCCGTTCGGATCCCTGTCGTAGGCTCGAAGCCGTCCGGGCTTGGGCGGCGAAAGGGGAGTCATGGCGGAGCGGCTGGACGGCACGGTGGCCCTCGTCACCGGGGCCAGCAGCGGGATCGGGGCGGCGACCGCACGCGTCCTCGCAGACCACGGGGCCGCAGTGGCGCTGGCGGCGCGGCGGAAGGACCGGCTGGACGAGCTCGCCGCCGGGATCGGCGCCGCGGGCGGGCGGGCGCTGGTCATCGAGGCCGACATCACCGAACAGGCGCAGGCGATCATGGCCGTCGACCAGACGGTCGGCGAGTTCGGACGGCTCGACACGGTGATCAACAACGCCGGCGTGATGCTGCTCGGCCCGGTCGTCGACGCGCCCACCGAAGAATGGGACCGCATGGTCGCCATCAACGTGCATGCCCTGCTGTACGTCACCCATGCCGCGCTCCCCCATCTGTTCGCCGCCGCCGAGCGCGACCCGCGACGCGTCGCCGACGTGGTCAACATCAGCTCGGTCGCCGGCCGCACCGTACGCAACGGCAGCGGCGTCTACAACCTCACCAAGCACGGCGTCGGCGCCTTCAGCGAGTCGCTGCGCCTGGAGGTCACCCGCCGGCACGTACGGGTATCGCTCGTCGAGCCCGGCGCCACCCTCACCGAACTGTCCAGCCACATGCGGCCGGAGGCCCGGCAGGCGTCGCTGCGGCGCTTCGAGGGGGTGGAACGGCTGCGGGCCGAGGACATCGCCGACGCCATCGCGTACATCGTCACCCGCCCGCGGCACATCGCCGTCAACGAGATGCTGGTCCGCCCCACCGAGCAGGACGCCTGAGCCTCCGGCGGGCGCGGCGCACCTGGTCCCACTGCAGCAGCGCCACGGCGGTGAGCACGTGCCAGGCGGCATGGCCCTGCAGCGGGGTGTACGGATGGCACAGCGGCGAGCCGGTACGTCCGGCCAGCCCCGCCACGCCCGCGAGCGCCAGGGTGAGCAGCACATGCGTGGGGGCCTTGTGGCCGCGGCGGACGACCGCCCCCTCGGCCACCGCCGCCGCGACCGCGGAGGCCGTCGTGACCGCGCCACTGACGCCCGGCACAACGGCCACGGCCAGCCCGGCGACACCCAGCGCCGTGGCGTACGCGGCCAGCTTCCGCCGCAGCGACCAGCCGCGCAGCAGGGCGGCATCGTCGGCCACGATGAACAGCACCGCCGCCGGGATCGCGGCGTCGTGCACGAACGCGGACCCCGGCCAGCCCGGCCCGTGGTAGAGCAGGCTGCCGATGCCGTTGCCGACCACCGCGCCCGCGTACACGACCCCGCTGACCCGGTCGGCCCGGTCGGCCGCGGGACGCGTCGCCACCCATACCCCGGCGACGACGAAGGCCAGGCTGGACAGCGTGTTGACCGGCTGATGCCATAGCCCGGACCGCCACGCCTCGCAGTCGCCGGCGCCGAGCGCCACGACCGCCGCCTGCCCCTGTGCCGCCATACGCGTCCCCTGGAATCCACCGGAATCCGATTACCCGACCGTATGAGTATCCACGTCAACTAGGGTGCTGCCGTCCTCCCATCTCAGGTGTTCGCGGCGTATCAGGAGTTCGCGGCGTAATGGACATTCCCGGCTATGAGATCGTCGAGCTGCTGGGCTCCGGCGGGTTCGGCACCGTGCACCGCGCCCGTCAGCTGGCCGTCCAGCGTGAAGTGGCACTGAAGGTCGACAGCCGCCTGCTGTCCACCGACCGCGACCGGCGGCGCTTCATGCGCGAGGTCACGGCGGCGGGCCGGCTGTCCGGTCACCCGAACGTGGTCGCGGTGTACGACGCGGGCGTGCTCGGCGACGGCCGTCCGTACATCGTGCTCGAGCTGTGCCCGGGCGGGTCGCTGAACGACCGGCTGCGCGACACGGGCCCGTTCCCGGCCGCCGAGGTGCGCGACATCGGGGTGCGCATCGCCGACGCGCTCGCCGCGGCACACGCGGCCGGGGTGCTGCACCGCGACGTCAAACCCGCGAACATCCTCGTCGACCGGTACGGCAACGTCGCGCTCGCCGACTTCGGGCTGGCGGCCATGCCGCGGCCGGGGCTCGAGTCGTCGGCCACCCGCGAGGCGCTGACCCCGGCGTACGCGCCACCGGAGGCGTTCCGGATGGCCGAGCCCACTCCGGCGGGCGACGTGTACTCCCTGGCCGCCGCGCTCTACGCACTGCTGTCCGGGCGGCCGCCGCACTTCCCGCCCGGCCGGCAGCCGAATATCGCCCAGTTGATGGCCGCCCACCTGCGTCCGGTGCCCGACGTGCCCGGGGCACCGCCGGCGCTGACGGCCGTACTTCGCCAGGGCCTGGCGTACGAGCCGGGCGACCGGCCGCCGAGCGCGGCGGCGTTCCGGGACGCGCTGGCCGCGCCGGATCTGTCGGCGGCCCCGCCCAGCGTGGCCGCACCGTCGTACGGATCCGTACCTGCGCCGTCATACGGATCCGTACCGGCGCCGTCATACGCGTCCGTACCGGCTCCGTCGACCTGGCCGTCGGTGACACCGCGCTCGACGCGAGAGCCCATGCGGCCTTCGTCCGCCCCGGAACCACCGCGGCAGCCACGCCCCGGCGTCCCGCGCGGCGTGCTGCTGGGCGCCGGGGCCCTCCTGGCCGCCGCCCTCGTGGGTGCGGGCGCGCTGATCGCGATCTCCCCCTGGAACGGCGGCGGGCGAAACGGGGGCGGCGGCACCGGCACGTCGGCGGGGGCCACACGGTCGCCGGGCGGCTCCACACAGGGCGGCTCCGGCGCGTACGGCGTGGCGACGGTCGCCCAGGACTGCCCCGCCGCCACCATCGCCGCGGCCCGCGCCCGTTGCACGCAGACCGCCGAGTGCTGGGGCGGCATGGTCTCGATCGCCGGGGATACGCGCGCGACGCGCTACGACTGCCGGGTGAAGCACACCTGGGAGACCTTTGCGATCGCCGTGATGCCCCCGGACGGCGAGACGTGGAACGACTCCGAACTGCAGCAAAACCCCACGGTAAAGAAGGTCTGCTCGCGTACGACGCTGCTCAGCTCCCGGCGCGGTGCCGGGCTGACGAAACCGGCAGGCGACTGGACGCCGGGCGTGCTGCCGCCCTCGCGGAGCGCCTTCGACCGGGGCGTCCGCGTCTACCGCTGCGTAGCCTCGCTCGGGCTGGACGGCCTGCGCGGCTCGTCGTTCCGGCCCCTCGGCTAAGCGATCCGCTGAGCGGCTAGGCGCTCCCCTGAACGGCCTTGGGCGGCTCGGCGTGCGCGTTCATCGCGTGTCGCACGAGGGTGATCAGCACCTCTTTGCAGGACGCCCGTTTCCGCGCGTCGCACAGCATGACCGGGATGTTCGGCCCGAGGTTCAGCGCGAGTTCGACCTCGTCGAGCTTGAACTGCCTGGCGCCGTCGAAGCAGTTGACCGCCACGATGAACGGCGTGCCTCGGCGTTCGAAGTAGTCGACGGACGGAAAGCAGTCGGCCAGCCGCCGCGTGTCGGCGAGCACCACCGCGCCGAGCGCGCCCAGGGACAGCTCGTCCCACATGAACCAGAACCGCTTCTGGCCAGGCGTGCCGAAGAGGTACAGAACGTACTCGTCGCGGATGGTGATGCGGCCGAAGTCCATCGCGACCGTGGTCGTGTTCTTGGCCTCCACGCCCGACAGGTCGTCGACGCCGACGCCCTGGTCGGTGAGGATTTCCTCGGTATGCAGCGGGCGCGTCTCGGAGATCGCCGAGACCAGGGTGGTCTTGCCGACACCGAAGCCGCCCGCGATCAGAATCTTGATCGCATTCGGCATCATCCGGATGCCGGCCGGGCGTTCAGAGCGTCCGGAGCTCATCGAGCACCACCTCGTACATCCGCTGGTCCCGCACATCCACCTCCGGTTGTGGCTCCTGCGTCATCACGAAACCCTTGTCGAGCAGATCCCCGAGCAGAACGCGTACGGTGCCGGCGGGGAGGTCGAGCCCCGCGGCGATCTCCGCCACCGACATCGGCTCCTGGCAGTGGGCCACGATCGCGAGGTGCTCGGGGCCGAGACCCGGCTGGACCCCGGGTACGTCGCGCGTGGCCACCACGAGGGTGATGAGGTCGAACTTGCCACGGACGGGTTGGAGCCGGCCGCCCGTCATCACGTAGGGCCGTACCATCGGTCCCGCGTCCTCGTCGAGCAGCCGCTCTTCTGGCGGCTCTTCGTCTGCGTTCATAGCGAATTCTTGCCGGTGATGGACGCGCCGATCGATCTGGTCGGCGTGCTGAGATGCTCGTCGACGCTGGTGACGAGCATGGCCATCTCGTACGCGATCAGGCCGACGTCGGCCTTCTCCGAGCTCAGCACCGCGAGGCAGGCACCCTTGCCCGCCACGGTGACGAGCAGGAAGGCCGACTGCATCTCGACGATGGTCTGCCGTACTGTCCCGCCTGCGAACCGCTCCCCCGCGCCCTTGGCGAGGCTCTGGATGCCCGAGGCCACGGCGGCCAGGTGTTCGGCGTCGTCCTGGCCGAATCCTGCTGACGAGGCCATGAGCAGACCGTCCGCGGAGAGGACGACCGCGTGCCTCGTTTCGTTCACCCGACTGACCAGATCGTCCAGCAACCAGGTCAGATCAACGGAAGACTCCTGCTTCTGCACCACTCGATGTCCTTCTTCCGTTTCTTGCTGGCAGTTTTGCCGTTCGTCGGCCAGTGCGCGGGGGTGGTCGGCCGACAGTGCTGTGCGAAGGATGGTGTCGCTCGGTCACTCCGGCGGCTCGTCGTCCACCGGTGGTACGGGTCGTACGGGGCCGGTGTCGTTGCTGTTGCTGTAGCTGTTGTTGCTGTTGCGCAGCGCCGCCGCGTCGGACCGTCCGCGCGAAGAGCCCGTCAGGTACGAACCCACGAGCTTGCGCACTTCCTCCGGCGAGCGACGCTCGTCGTCGGCCGACGGCTGCTGCTCCTCCGCGGACGGGCCCTCGTTGCGCAGCGGCGGCGCGATGCTCGCCTGCGGGACCCGGAACGGCAGGCCCGAGGGCGTGAGCTGCATGGACTCTCCGCTCTCCTGGAACGGGCCCTCGGCCGGGGGTTCCCCGGCCCGCGGGCCATCGATCGGCGGGGTCTCCCCGAGCACGGCAGCGCCCACCACCGTTGGTTCGGTGCCGATCCGCCGGTCCGGTACGGACGCGGGCGGGATCGGCTCGTCCGGCCACTCGGGCTGATCGGGCCTGTCGGCCATGGGTTCGATACCCGCGGAGTCGTCGATCGTGACCGGCGCGTCCGTGCCGCTGCCGATCGCCACGGGGCCGGCTACGACGGCCGCCACCGCCATCCGCTCGCTGGAGCCGAGCTCGGACCGCGCCTCGAAGTCGTCCTCCTCGATCAGCAGATCGTTGGGGACGAGGACGACCGCCGTCGTCCCGCCGTACGCCGAGTTCTTGAGGGTCACACGGAGGCCGTACCGCTGGGCCAGACGGCCGACCACGTACAGCCCCAGCTGTACCGAGCGCGACAGGTTGAACTCCGGCGGGTCGCTGATGCGCTGGTTGATGGAGGCCAGCCGCTCCTCGTTGATGCCCAGCCCGCGGTCTTCGATCTCGATCGCGTACCCCCGGGCGGTGAAGTGCGCGCTGACCTGCACCATCGCCGGCGGCGGCGAGAACGAGACAGCGTTTTCGATCAGCTCGGCGAGCAGGTGCGTGATGTCACCCACGGCCCGTCCGGACAGCGAGATCGGGCCCATCGGCAGCACCGTCACCCGGGTGTAGTCCTCGACCTCGGCGACCGCCGCCCGGACGACGTCCATCATCGGCACCGCGCGTCGCCAGCCACGAGCCGGGGTGGCGCCGGACAGCACGATGAGGTTCTCCGCGTTGCGCCGCATCCGGGTGGCCAGGTGGTCGAGCCGGAAGAGGTCTTCCAGCTCCGAGGTGTCCATCTCACGCCGCTCCATCTTGTCGAGGAGCGTGAGCTGCCGGTGGACGAGCGCCTGCGAGCGGCGCGCGAGGCTGAGCAGAATGTCGCGGATGCCGCGCCGAAGCTCCGCCTGCTCGACGGCGCTGCGGATGGCCGTTTCCTGCACTGCGTTGAAGGCGCGGCTGACCTGGCCGACGGCGTCACCGCTGACCGCCAATGGCGGCGCCTCGGCCTGGACGTCGACGTCCTCTCCATGTCCCAGCCGTTCGACCACGCCGGGCAGTCGTTTCCGGGCCAGCTCCCAGGCCGCTTCCTGGAGTTTCTGCAATTGCCGGAACAACGCACGCGCCGTCGTAATCGAAACGACGATAGACGCGATAACGGCGATAAGCCCCAGCCCTCCGGCCAGGAAGAGCCGGACGATAACGCCGATACCCACCGGCTTCGCCCGTTGCACTAGGTCTTCGCCGCCGGTCAGAACTACCTGCTCCAGTCCGGTCAACGTGGGCTCGAGCGCTGACTGCCAATCCTTGGCGGTCACGGGCGGACGGGCACCGGCTCGACCTCGCTGGATGACGCGATCTTCCAAGGTCCGGAAGCGTACGAACGTCTGGCCGGTAACCAGCTTCTCGTATCGCGCATGGTCGGCGGGCGGCAGCTCGGCGGCGGCCTCATCGTGGAGGAATCGCTGGGCGCCCACGAGCTCGATGAACTGGTCGTGCTCCGCCGCGGTGAATCGTCCCGCCGCTATTACGCCGGCGAGCAGCGCGTCTTCTCTGGAAAGGATCTCCTTGGCGCGGATCAACGAGTTGAGGGTACGGCTGTCCTTGGCGATGGCCTCATCGTCCACGCTGCCCGCCGAACCGAAGATCCGGAAGGCGGCGTCGGTGATGGCGTTGAAGGGCGTTGCCGCGGCACCACGGCTGACAGTGAGAGTGTCGATGGCGGCCCTGCCCGGCGCTAGGCCGTCGAGCTGCCTGAATGTGTCCTTGATGCGGGCTTCCAGGGTGTCGCTCGCCGCCCGCGCAACGTCACCGCCGCTGGCGAGCGTCCGGAATCGTTTCTGCGCCTGGTCGGTCGCCGCTCGCTGAGTGTCCAGCGCCTGGCGCTGTTGGAGAATCGGTCTGCCCAGGTAGACGACTGAGAGCCGGCGTTCCTTCTGTAGCTCTGTCACCAGCGCCACGGCCGGCCGCGTGACCTTCTGGTCAAACGTGCTCACGCCGAGCAGGTTCAGGCCCTCACGCAGGGTCACCCATGCGGCGAAGGCCCACAAGGCGGCGAGCGACATGAGCAGGGCAGTGATCTTGGTCCGCAGACGCGTGTTCCGGAAGCGCATCCATCCGTCCCAACAAAATCCAGAAAACTCGCAGCCCGTATTGAAGTAAGTAACGGTTGCCAAGCATCGGTATCGGACGGCGACGAGACGATAGCTCCCCGCCGCTCCCCGGGAACCCTAGCAACGCCACGATGCGTTCACGGGAGAATTTCTCACAACAAAAATATGTGTCTGTTTTAGGATAATTTCTAACCTTTGTCCTATTATTTGCGAATTGCACTATCTCGCGCATCGGGCGTATCAGTCGCCGGGCGCATGAGATGTACCGCAGCGAGGACGGCCGCGTTCACGATGGCGGTAGGCCGATAAAGGTCCTTGTCATGCCAGAGCGATGGACCGCCCGGCCAATCGCCTGAGCGCAAGAGGTATGTGTAACCGCGCTCCGCCGCCTCGCGGCGGGCTCCGCCGTCCTTCTCCGAGCTGGTCAGCATCAGAGTCTGGATCGAGTATGCGGTCTCCTCTGCCGTGCCATCCCAATGCCCCCACGAGCCGTCCGGACGCTGGGTGGCGAGTATCCACCGCAGGGCCTTGTGGACCGCGTCCGCTGAGCTCGCGCCGCCGAACCGGGCCAACGCCAGGGCGCAGCAGCCCGTCGCGTAGTACGGGGACGCGTGCCACCTGTCGAGCCAGCTGCCGTCCGCCCTCTGCCGATCGCACAGCAGCGCGGACAGCTTCGCCACGACTTCCGCATATCGCCGCGCCGGTTGTACGGACATGGTCAGGTATTGGCCGAAGGCCTCCAGCACGTGGGCGTTGACGCTGACAGAAAACCCGTCTTCGCCATGCCAGGTACAAAAATGCGTGCCCAGGTCGTAGGCCCAGAGACTGTCGGGCGGGTGGGCGTGGCCCAGCAGGCCAAGGGCGTACAGCGCCACGGACGTGGTGTCGGCGTCGGCGGGCAATCCGTCCCCGGCCGGTGTGCCGCCCGGGCGGCGCGCCGCCTCCAGACTGCGCAGCAAGTCCGGGGGTGCGGACATGATGATGCCGACCCGTGCCAGGGCGGCCAGCACCCAGGCCCGTTCGAACACAGTGATGGGGATACCACACGGGACCGGCCCGCCGTTTTGTTCTGCGACGGTCGCGAGGAAGGACCGTGCGGGATTGCCGGGATCGCGCACTCCCTGCTCGTCGAGCCATGCTGCGGTGGCCGCCGGCGAGGCGCCCACCGCACCCGTGGTGCCGGGCCTGACTTTCTTCGCACCGCGCGCGGCGGCACCCGCCACCTCGAGAGCGTGCAGGAGTTTGTCCGGCAGGCTGACGTCTGCCTCCAACCCCGCCTTGATCTTGATCAGCCTATCGCCGGTCACGCCGGGGGGCAGCGGAAGCCGACGGCCCGACCAGCCGGGAAGATCGTCGAGCTGCAGGTTGACCGCCTCGATCAGCGACGCGGCGATGAGGTCGATGGCGGGCATATCGGGAAGATCGTTGACGCCGAGATCTGGCATCGCCCGGAACAGCACCCGCAGCCCTCGGTGGGCCGCCTCCAAGAGCTTTGGGCTCGCGCCGCTCGGCGCGATCCAACGGGTCGTCAGTAGCGCTTCCACGGCGCTCAGCGTCGGCACCAGGGCATAGCCACCGGCAGCGCCCCAACCACCGTCCGTTCGCTGTGCCTCGAGGAGGTACTCCACGCGCCGTTCGTGCCCGGTCAGCCACGGGGCCAAGGCCACCAGGCGCCCGGTTTCGTAAATCGAGGGAGAGACCTGGCCCCAAGGTTTTTCCCTCAGCCCAGCGATCAGTTCTCGGGCTTCGGTAGTGGCGGCTTTGCGGGCTTCATGAGCGGAGACGGCGTCGCCGACGCTCATATCGCGCCCCAGTAGTCCGCGGCCTGGTAGAAACCAATGCAAAAATCGCGCTGCCGCTCCAGGTAGCTGATCAGGCGTGGATGATCCGCCCGTAGCGGTCGCGCAATGTCCCGAAATTGCGCAGTAAGTTCGGCGATGTGCGTGTGCATCTCCTCCGGCGTAATACCGAGCATGAGTCCATTGAGGTCCCCCCACTTAAGATCCCGCTGGTAGGTGCCGAGATCGTTGACGAGACGCATTGCCCGCTGCGTCGCCCAGCTCGCCTGTCGTATCGCCTCGATATTGGTGACCGGGAGCGGAGTGGTATATATCCAGTGCGACACGAACGGAAACGAAAAGCCGAAGTTATCGGCGTTCTGCAAATACTCGGCAAACGTCGGGCCGTCCGTTACTCCGCTCGTGCGCGCCTCCTTCCAATCCCACTCACGTGCCATGCCAAGAAGATACCGGCGGAGATCATCGACCCAGGCATCGCGCAATGGCGGGAAGGCTCGCGATGTCGCGAGTTCGTCGCGAATATCGGCCAGCGACCGCGCAAGGTCGTCATCGGCGGCCGGCTGATCGCCGTCCGCAACGGCCAGGCATCTCCCTACGACGTCGTCGACCTCGGACCGCGATGTCGCGACGTAGTCGATGAGCCAATCGGGGACAAACCCCCACACCGCGGAGCGATTGGCCATCCGAAGTTCAGCGCTCTTGGCCCAGGGCGCGCTGAACGCGGTGCAAAGACAAACGGCATTGAATAGCGACGAATCGAAAGGGCCGCCGGAAAACACATTCTTGTATTGTGCGGTCCACTCCATCAGCTCTCGATAAGCCTGGACGGCGACGGCGCATATCCTTCCACTCTCTACGATCGCAGGCACGTTAACGGCATCCGTATCGGGCTCGATGACGACCACTCCTCAGGCTTCGGACTACCCAGCGGGCCGCAGGGCGATCTCCACTCGTTCGCGAGGCTTCAAAGTAAAGCCCACCTGCGGCTCGATCACGGGCGAGCTGCGGAGTCGCGGCCGGTATCGACTGAAGGCGGCCAGGATGAGCTGAGCCTCTATGGTGAAGAAGACGCGCCCCAGGCACTGATGCGGGCCGGCGCCGAACGCGAGATAAGCGAATCGGTGCCGGGAACGACCCGGAGCGAACCGCTGCGGGTCGAAGATCTGGGGCTGTGGCCAGACGTCGTCCAACCGATGCGTCAGGAAAGGGCTAACAATCACAGTGCTGCCGCCCTTTATGCGAACCCCGTCGATAACGTCGTCGGCCGAAGCCGTTCGCGGGGTGATCCAGGCGATGGCATACATCCGCAGTAGCTCTTGCAGGACGAGTTTGGTGTAAGTCATCTTCGGCGGATGTGCGCGCGAAGGCTGTTCCTTGCCCACCACGCTGTGGATCTCGGCATAGAGCTTGGCCGCCACTTCGGGATGGGCGTCAAGCACCGGCCACAAAAAGGTGAGCGCCGTAACCGTGGTCTCCGTGCCCGCCATGAACAAAGCGACAATGCCATCGCGGACTTGCTGGTCATTGAGCCTGTTGCCCTCATCGTCCTGCGCTCTCAGCAGCATGGACATAATGTCGTTGCCATCCTCCATCTGGCGACGCGACTCGCGCACGATGGGGAAGATGAGGTCGTCGACATCCTGGACGGCGCGGTGAAACGCCCGATCCCCCGGGAGCGGTATCGAGTGCGGCACGAATGGCAACAACATCCGAGATCGGAAGGACGACGCACTGGCCGTAACCACCGCCCGGCCGAGCTCGTCTATGTCGGAGATAGAGATCCTGTCTCCGACAAATACGCGCGTGATCGCGCGGTACACGACTCGGGTCATCTCCGCACCGGCGTCCACCGCTCGCCCGTCGCCGGCGCGGTCGGCGAGCTCGTCGACGGTTTCGGTAATCGTCCGCGCCATCGCGTCGGTGAACGACGCGATGTTGGGGCCCGACAACAACGAATGAAAGACTTCCCGCTTAATCGGCCATGCGGGATCGGAATCAGATGGTTGACCCACCAGCCGACTGAGCGGCTTCCACATCAGCCCTTCGCGCCGGTAGTTGGCCGCGTTGTCCTGCAGCACGTGCTGTACATGGGCCGGGCGCGTCACCAGATAGGGGCGAAAGGCGCCGATATTCAGCCGTACGATTTCGCCGTTCGCCCGTCGCCCTATGTCCGCGAAGCCCGAAAGCGGATCGCGTGCGAGACCCGGGAGAATTCGATGAATAGGAAAGGTCGTGGCTTCCTGAGCCGGGCGGCGGTCAATGTCAGTCGACAATTTGTAACTACCCTACCTTAGAGCCGCCTAGAGTTGCGGCGGTGCGGTGCGGGCCAGAGCTAGGTGTACTCGAGCACCATCACCCATCTTCACCACTGGAAACACTTCTGTAACAATGTGCGCGGCGTTATCAGTAAGGCCTTACCTACCGTGATTTCACATGTCCAACTCGGGCTCGACTAGGATCTTCAAGGTGATAATTGAGTAGTTCTGGTGGCTATAGTCCTGTTTCGTGGCCGAGTGTCGGAATCGGTCAGATGTTCGGGTGTTCGGTCTTGTTAGATCGGGCATCTGACGGGGCAGGCCGAGCCGTGATCAACGGTGGCCGAAGGCTCTGCTAGCTGCGGGGACGCCGGTCAGGCGGCCGCTGCGAGCGGGCCGCCGGAGGGCGGAATCGATCATCCGACCGGTGCTTGTGCGTTCGTCCAGGACGACCGGCAACCCAACCGGTGGGTGACAAAACCCAGTGCCATGTGTGGGTTCCGCCCACTTGACGAGCCGGGCAATCATAGCTTTCGGTCCTTCGGTCCGTGAGCCCTGCACGGAGAGAGCGCCTCATGACGACGGTCGATTTCGTCCAATCCGAGAAGGCCGAAAATGGTGTAGCCGAAATCCTGGCGCGCTGCCGGCAATTGGTGGAGCCCACACTGCGTGATGCGATCGCGCAATTGCATCCGTGGGCGGGCCGGATGGCGACATTCACCTTCGGTTGGGCCGAGGCCGACGGCACGCCGCGAACCGATCGGGCCGGCAAGGGGCTGCGGCCGGCGCTCGCGCTGCTGTGCGCCCAGGCGGTGGGGGCCCCGGCGACGGCGGCGGTGCCCGGCGCGGCCGCGGTGGAGCTCGTACACGCGTTCTCACTCGTCCACGACGACATCATGGACGGCGACGAGCAGCGCCGGCACCGCCAGACCGTGTGGAAGGCCTATGGGGTCGGACCCGCCGTGCTGACCGGGGACGCGCTGCTGGCGTTGGCGATGAGCACGCTCGCCCAGGGCGGCGGGGCGCACGCCATTGCGGCGCTGGAGCCGCTGGCCACCGCGCTCATCGACCTGGTCCACGGCCAGGCCGAGGACGTCGCCTTCGAGGACCGGCCGTGGGACGGCCCCGACGCCGTGACGGTCGACGAGTACCACGCCATGGCCGCTCACAAGACCGGCGCGCTGCTCGGCTGCGCCGCGGCCGTCGGCGCGCTGCTCGGCGGCGGACCCCCGCAGGTCGCCGACGCGATGCAGGATATGGGCCGCCACCTGGGCGTCGCCTTCCAGGCGATCGACGACGTGCTGGGCATCTGGGGCGACCCGCAGATCACCGGCAAGCCCGTCTTCAACGATCTACGCCAGGGGAAGAAGACCCTGCCGCTCGTCGCCGTACTCGACGACGTCGGGGCCGAGCTCGCGGACCTGCTGGCCGGCCGCCCGGATGACGCGGACACGCTGCGGCAGGCGGCGAACCTGATCAGCGAGGCCGGCGGCCGTTCGTTCGCACAGTCCCAGGCCGACCTGCACCTCGAGCACGCACTGCGCATCATCGAAACCGCCGAGCTGAAGGAGCGCGCCGCCGACGAGCTCGCCACCCTGGCCCGCTTCCTCATCGACCGCACCCACTGAGCCCAGCCCACCGAGCCCAGCCCACCGAGCCCCGCCCGCCGAGCCGCCGCTGTGCCCGCCGAGCCGCCGCTGTGCCCGCCGAGCCGCCGAACGACGGGGACGACGTAGTCTGCAGGGCGGAGTGGTTCTGATGTTTCGTACGAGGATGTACGAAAGCACGAGAAAGGGTCGCGATGGACTTCGGGTTGGCACTGCCCACAACCGGCACCTCGACGTCTCCGGAGGTCATCGTCGATGTCGCGGTGGCGGCCGAGCGCATCGGCCTGGCGTCGGTCTGGACGTTCGAGCGGCTGCTCCGCCCGACGCAGCCGCTGTCGTTCGGCGAGGGCGAGCCGTTCATCGTGCCCGAGTACTACGCGAGCGTGTACGAGCCGATCGAGACGCTCGCGTACGTGGCGGCCGGGACCGAGCGCATCCGGCTCGGCACGAGCGTCATCGACTCGCTCTTCCACCCGCCCGTGGCGCTCGCACGCAGGTTCGCCACCCTTGACCGGCTGAGCGGCGGGCGCGTGGTGGCGGGGGTTGGCCAGGGCTGGATGCCGCAGGAGTTCGCGGTGGCCGGAGTGCCGATGAAGCGCAAGGGCGCGGGCTTCCAAGAGCACATCGAGGCCATGCGCGCCTGCTGGGGTCCCGACCCCGTAAAGTACGACGGCCGCTTCTACCAGATCCCCGAATCGGAGATCAGCCCGAAGCCGGTGCAGGCCGGCGGGCCGCCGGTCATCGTTGGCGCGGCCGCCGTGCCGTCCGCGGAACGATCGGGCCGGATGGGCGTCGGGCTCAACCCGATCGCCGGGAACCCCGTCTTCGCGACGCTGGATGCACTGGGCGACTACATCCAGACGTTCCGCCGCGCGGCCGAGGAGGCCGGCCACGACCCGAACGTGCTGCCGGTCGTCGTACGGGTGAACGGGACCATCACCGAGCAGCCGCTGGATGAGCGCGAGCCGTTGACCGGGTCGGTCGACCAGGTCGCCGACGACCTGCCCAAGCTCGAGCCGTTCGGCGTGACCGAGGTGCTCTGGGCGATGAGCAGCCCACCCGACGAGCAGATCACGGCAATGGAACGGCTGCTCGCCGCCACCGGGACCGCAACGTCCTGACAGGCCGCCGACCCAACGCGACTGTTTCAGGATGATTAATCCGGTTCTCATCCTGTTGCAGGGTTGTTTCTCCCTCTAGCCGATTCGCCGGAGCCGGTGGATAGTTGAGGCCGTGATCAGCGGTGACACGGATCCGGCCACGATGCTGAGCGTCGCGCTGGCCGAGGCGCGGGCGGGGTACGCAGAGGGCGGGATCCCCATCGGCGCCGCCCTGTTCGCCGCCGATGGCCGGTTGCTCGGGCGCGGCCGTAACCGCCGGGTTCAGGACGACGACCCGTCTGTCCATGGGGAGACCGCGGCCTTCCGCGCCGCGGGCCGCCAGCGCGGTTATCGCGGTACGACGATGGCGACCACGTTGTCGCCGTGTTGGTACTGCAGCGGCCTGATCAGGCAGTTCGGCATCGGCCGGGTGGTCGTCGGCGAGGCCAGGACCTTCCAGGGCCAGCATGAGTGGCTCGCCGCGAACGGTGTCGACGTGGTCGTACTCGACGACCCCGAGTGCGTCGAGCTGATGACCGTCTTCATCAAGGAGCGTCCCGAACTCTGGCACGAGGACATTGGAGTCGACCCATGAGCGGCACAGTTCCGATCATCGATCTGACGCCCTGGTTCGACGGCTCGGACCGGCCAGGCGTGGCCGCCCAGGTGGACAAGGCGCTGCGCGAGATCGGCTTCCTCGTGATCACCGGACACGGCGTCCCGGCGAACCTGCGCGACGACATCCGTACGGCCGCGAAGCGCTTCTTCTCCCTCCCCATCGCGGACAAGCGACCGTACGCCGTGACCGTCGGCGAGCGCGGCTGGCTGCCACCCGGCGTCGAGGCCAACGCGTACGCCGAGGAGGGCGGCGAGAGCCCGCCCGACCTCAAGGAGACTTTCGCCGTCGGGGCCGACCGGCCGATCGGCGACCCGGCCATAGACAAGGAGTGGTTCCTGCCCAACGTGTACCCGAGCGAGGTGCCTGAGCTGGCGGAACTGCTGGCCGGCTACCTGGCGCGGATGCGCTCCCTCGGCGACGAGCTGCTGGTCGTGTGCGCCACCGCGCTCGGCCTTGCCCCGGACTTCTTCACCGCGCAGACCGACCACCCGTCGTACACGATGAACATCAACTGGTATCCGCCGATGTCGCAGGTCGGGCCGCCGGAGCCGGGCCAGTTCCGCATCGGCCCGCACACCGACTTCGGCACCGTCACGATCCTCGACCGGCAGGACGGCGTCGGCGGCCTCCAGGTCTGCACCCTCGACGGCGAGTGGGTGAACGCCCCGTACGTCGCCGACTCGTTCACCATCAACATCGGCGACCTGCTGGCCCGCTGGACCGGCGACCGCTGGAAGTCCAACCGGCACCGCGTCCTGCCGCCCGACCCGAGCGCGCCCGACGAGGAACTGCTGTCGCTGATCTTCTTCTACGAGTGCAATCCGTACGCGCGGGTCGAGTCGCTCCCGCCGCCGCTCGGCCACGCGACGTACGAGCCCGTGGTCGCGCACGAGTACCTGCTCGACAAGCTCAACGCCATCACGGTGGGAAACCCGAAATGACCGCAGTCGGCAGAGACTCCACCCCGCCCGGCGTCGTCGTCCGCGAGGGCGTGTACGGCGAGAAGGTCGCCGCCGTCGAGCCCGGCGGTGTGGGCTTCATCCCGCTCAACGAGCGGCACGGCCGCCCGCTCCAGCTGCTGTGGACCTGGACATCGCCGAACCTCGAGTTCGCCACGATCTTCCTGGGCGTGCTCGCGGTCGCCGCATTCGGGTTGAGCTTCTGGCAGGCGGTGGGCGCGATCGTGGTCGGCACCGGCCTGGGCGCCATCACCCACGCCGTGCTGTCCGCGCGGGGCCCGCGCCACGGGGTCGCGCAGATGGTGCTGAGCCGGGTGCCGTTCGGCTTCCGCGGCAACGTACTGCCCGCCGGCCTCAACTCGCTCACCGCCGGCATCGGCTGGTTCGCGGTCAACAGCGTCAGCGCCACCTTCGCGCTCAACACCCTGACCGACCTGCCGAAGCCGCTGTGCCTGCTGATCGTCGTGGCCGTGCAGGTGGCCATCGCCTTCTTCGGGCACAACCTGGTACAGGCCTTCGAGCGGTACGCCTTCCCGGTGCTGGCCGTGGTCTTCGTTATCGCCTCGGTGATCATCCTGTCCAAGGCGGACGTCGGTGCGCCGGCCGCCCCGGGCCCCGGTGGGGTGGGCGGCTTCCTGATCATGGTCGCTGCGACGTTCGGCTACACCGCCGGCTGGAACCCGTACGCCGCGGACTACACCCGCTACCTCGCCCCCGACTCCGACCGGCGGGCTGTAGGGCTGTTCGCCGGGCTCGGCGTCTTCGCCAGCTGCGTCATTCTGGAGGTCGTCGGGGCGGCCTCGGTGACCATCGGCGGCAAGGCACTCGACGACCCGACCGGCGCATTCACCGGACACCTGCCCTCGGTGATCGCCGATCTGACCCTGCTCGCCATCACGCTGGGCGCGGTGAGCGCCAACGCCCTGAACATCTACTCGGGCTCGATGTCGTTCGTCACGCTCGGCATCAGGCTGCCGTTGCCGCACCGCGTGCAGCGGGCCATGGTCGCGCTGATCCTCGGCACGGTCGGCCTGGTCGTGGCGTACTTCGGGCTGCACGACGCGGGTCAGAACTACGAGGCGTTCCTGCTGGTCATCACGTACTGGATCGGCCCCTGGCTGGGCGTGGTGCTGGCCGACTACTACCTGCGCCGCGGCACACCGATCGACCACCTGCTGTATGACACCCGGCATCGCAACTGGGCCGGACCGATCGCGATGGCCGCGGGCGTCGTGCTGTCGGTCTGGCTGTTCTCCAATCAGGAGAAGTACGTCGGCCTGGTCCCGGACCACGTCAGCTCCGTGGGCGACCTTACGTTCGAGGCGGGATTCCTCATCGCGGCGACGCTCTACGTCCTCCTCCGCCCGTTGCGTCGTATGACTTCGGCCTCCGCCCAGGACACGTCGGCGAATGTATAGGCGTTGACTTATATAAGCAGACGCTAGTACTGTCGCACGATGCAGGCGTTTGACGTGCTCGGCGACCCGGTGCGGCGCCGTATTCTCGAGCTGCTCGCCGACGGGGAGCAGACCTCCGGTGCGGTGTGCGCGGTCATCCAGGACGAGTTCGGGATCTCCCAGCCCGCCGTGTCACAGCACCTCAAGGTGCTGCGGGAGAGCGGGTTCGCCACCGTACGACCCGAGGGCACAAGACGGCTGTACGCGGTGAATCCGGAGCCGCTGCGCGACGTCGACGTCTGGCTCGACCGCTTCCGGCGCTTCTGGACTCCGCACCTGGAAGCGCTGGCGACGGAACTGGCCCGGGGCAAACGGGAACGCCGCCTAAAAGACGAGACCAATCGGAGGAGCACTCCATGATCGATGTCACCGCACAGATCAACGCCGTACGCCGACGGGTCGGCAGCCGCGTGCTCGAGGCCGGAGAGGCGCGCACGGTCACCATCAGCCAGACGTACGCGGCCACGATCGACGACGTGTGGGACGCGTGCACCAACCTCGAGCGCATTCCGCGCTGGTTCCTGCCCGTCACCGGCGATCTGCGCCTCGGCGGGCGGTACCAGCTCGAGGGCAACGCGGGCGGCACGATCGAGCGGTGCGACCCGCCGAAGGGCTTCTTCGCCACCTGGGAGTACGGCGGGCAGGTGAGCTGGATCGAGCTGCGGCTGACCCCCGAGGACGACGACCACACGCGGTTCGAGCTCGAGCACATCGCCTTCGTCGACGAGCACTGGGACCAGTTCGGCCCAGGCGCGGTCGGCATCGGCTGGGACCTCGGGATCATCGGCCTGGCCAGCTACCTATCGGCCGGGCAGTCCCTCGTCGACCCGGCGGAGGGCGAGGCATGGGCGGCCTCCGAGGAGGGCAAGCAGTTCATCACCCTCAGCAGCGAAGCCTGGTGCGAGGCCGACATCGCGGCCGGCGCCGACGAGGCCCGGGCACGGGCCGCGGCGGAGCGCACCACGGCCGCCTACACCGGCGCCGGGACGCCCGAGGAAACCTGAGGCCCCCCGGCGGAGCCGCCCAGGCGATGCCCGACAGCCACCTGCCTGCGGGCGTCAGTCGCGGTCGCCGGAGACCTCGTGCTCGTAGGCGAGCAGGGTGTCGACGAACAGTTTCCGCTGGTCGGCGGTCAGTGGTTCGAGCACCGTCCGCCAGGCCCGGGCTCCCATGGCCAGCCAGGCGTCGACCGCGGCGTGGCTGGCCGCGGCGATGCTGACGATCGTACGGCGGCGGTCCGCGTCGTCCTCGCGGCGATCGACGACGCCCTTCCGGCTCAGCTCGCCGACCATCAGGCTCACCGTCGTCGGGGCGACCTCGAGCCGGCCGGCGAGCTCGTTGACGCTCTGCGGGCCGTCGAAGAGCAGGTACGCCAGCAGGGACAGGTGCCGGGGCGCCAGGTCGAGCGACCGGAGCGACTCCGGAACGGGGAGCCGCTTGGCCCGTCCCACCAGGCGCGGCATGAGCAGCAGCAGCGTCCGCACCCCGTCATCGACGGTGATGCCGCCGTCCTCTGTTGACATGCCTTGGTCTCCAAAATATCTTTGCTGTGAAAGCAAATAACCTTTCTCAGCGGAGGGCCATCGTCCCATGCCGGACGGGAACGACGAGATCATCGCGGCGCCGCCGGCGCGGGCCCGGGCCCTCGGGGCCGAGTTGGTCCGCATTCACGACGGGCTCCGCCGCGAACTGGCCGGGCTGCTCGCCGACGTCGAGGACGTCCTCGCGGGACGCTCCGCCGACCTGCCGGCGCCGGCGTCCGGCCTCGGCGCCCAGCTGTCCGAGCGCTGCGTGGCGGTGTGCGGCGACATCCGCGTCCACCACGCCACGGAGGCCGGTCGCGGCTTTACCCGGCTGGAGGCGCGGTTCCCCGAGCTCGCGCCGGTCCTCGACCAGCTCCGGCGCGAACATGAGGTCCTGGCGGCCATGCGCCGGCGGGTCGAGGAGACCTTCGGCACCGGCGATGCGCACAGGATCCACGGAGCGCTGCGGCGGCTGGCCGCCGACCTCGACGTTCACTTCCACCGCGAGGAGGAGCAGCTCGTCGCCGCGCTCAACGCTCTGTGACCGTCTCTCAGGCGGGTGGCAGCGGGACCCGCAGCGACAAGGTGCCCTTGAGGTCGAGCCACGCGGCGTCCGGCGCACGGACGAGGCGCAGGACGATGTGATCGCAGCCGGGGCAGCGGGCGACCTGCCCGGGTGCGTCGACATACACCCGCAGGCCGGCGACCGGGCCGGTGCGCCCGCAGTTGACGCAGCGGGCGGTGGCCGCGGTGATGTCCACGGCGAACACCTCGCCGAGCGGCCCGGCGAGCACGTTGCCGTCGACGTAGCCGTCCTGGTCGTGCTGGGACATGTCCATCAGCCTCCGGTCGGACCGAAGCGTTCGGTCTTGATCCGGCGCGGATCATGACCGAGAGCGAGCAGGATGTCGGCGGCCGCCTCGACGAACCCCGTCGGCCCGCAGACGAAGCAGTCGGTGTCGCGGCCGGCGCCCATGTCTTTGCCGGTCAGGTCGGTCGCGCCCAGCCCGGTGTTCAGGTCGGCGGGGGTCAGGCGGCCGGGCGGGCGCGGCCACCCGTCCGGGGCCGCCCGGGTGTAGACGTAAGAGACGTCCAGGCCCGGCTCCGGATCCCGTAGCTCGTCGGTATAGAAGCGGTCGGCCGGCGTCCGGACCGAGTAGACGAGGCGGAACAGCGTCCCCGCTCCCGCGAGGCGGCGGGCGCGGACCATGGCCATCAGCGGCACGATGCCGGAGCCGCCGGCGACGAGCAGCACCGGCGCCTTCCGTGTGGGGCGCCACACGAACCAGCCGCCGACCGGGCCGCGGAGCTCCACCGGATCGCCGACGCTCAGCACCTCCGTCAGATACGGAGAGACCTCCCCGTCCGATACGCACTGCACGGTCAGCTCGACCCGATCGGGCGCGGCGAGCGAGTAACTGCGCTGCGTGCTGTAGCCATCCTCGGCGGTCAGCCGTACGTCGACGTGCTGCCCGGGCAACTGCCCCGGCCAGTCGGGCACATCGAAGATCAGCGTGCGGGCGGTCGCCGTCTCGTCGCGCACCGCGGCCAGCCGCGCGACCCGCCAGACCAGCGGGTTCACGCCGGCCGCCCCACGACCCGTCACGGCTCCGCCCCCAGCCGCCCCACGACCCGTCACGGCTCCGCCCCCAGCCGCCCCACGGCTCGCCACGACTCCCCGACCGGCCGCCTCACGGCTCGCCATGGCGCTGCGCCCGACCGCCCCACGGCGCCGGCGTGTCCTAGTCGCCCCAGTACCGTTGTTCGCGCCATGGGTCTCCGTAGTTGTGGTAGCCGACGGATTCCCAGAAGCCCGGCGCGTCCTCGGTGAGCAGGCGGATGCCGCGCACCCACTTGGCCGACTTCCAGAAGTACAAGTGCGGGACGAGCAGCCGGGCGGGGCCGCCGTGTTCCGGCGCCAGCTCCTCGCTGTCGTAGCGGTAGACGATCCACGCCTGACCGTCGAGCAGGTCCTCCAACGGCAGGTTGGTGGTGTAGCCGCCGTAGGAGTACGCGAGCGCGAAGTCGGCCGTGGTCTCCACGTCGGCCATCAGCGTGTCGAGCGACACCCCCTGCCAGTCGGTCCCGAGCTTCGACCACTTGGTCACGCAGTGGATGTCCACGTGTGGCAGCTCGGGGGGCAGGGCGAGCAGCTCGGCCCACGACCACCTGTGTTCCTCTCCGGTTTCGGTGGTGATCTTGAACTCCCACTCCGCGACCGGGATGCGCGGTGTCGGGCCGGCGGAAAGCACCGGGAAGTCCTCCGTCAAGTACTGGCCCGGCGGCAGCTTCACATCGGCCGGGCGGCGCCGGCCGTGAAACCCAGGCGAGACGATCCCCATTGCCGGCTCCTCCCCGTTCGCCGAAGTCCGGCCCCGAACAGGCTTCAAGTGTCCCCTATGGGGACGCCGGGGACCGGGCGCCTGCGCTTATTCGAGCGGCCGGGACGGCCGGAGGCGGGCGTACCGTAGGGAGGAACGGCGGCCTGGCCAGTGCCGGTCACCTGGTTCGCCGTACGGCCGGCTTCCGGCAGCTGCTGGCGCAGCGCGGCGTGGACCTCGCGTACGGCAGGAAGCTGCCGCGACTGCTCACGGACGAGGGGCTCGTCGAGGTGACGGCCGATGCCTATCTGCCGGTGGCGCATCCGGCCATGGGCGCCCTGGACTTCGCCAACACCGAGCAGGTCCGCGACGCCCTGCTGGGCCAGGGCCTCGCGACCGCGGACGAGATCGACACGCACCTGGAGGCGATCCGCCCCGGTCTCGGCCTCGCCTCCCCGCCCCTCGTCTCGGCCTGGGGCCGCCGCCCCCACTGGGAGCCGTAGGCAGGCTGATCCGAGCGCCAGGCGAGCGGATGTGCACGCGTCTTTGGCGATAGTGCACGCAGCGTCAAGATTCCGCAGGTGTTCGCGATGAAGCCGGGTGGGGGGATTTCGCCCGTGTGCCGCGTGCGGGCGCGCACTAAAGGCGGGCCAGCCGCCGCTCGAGGAACCGGCGTTCCCGCTCGTCGCCGATGAGGTCCAGCGCGCGCCGGTACGCCTCGCGCGCGTCCGCCGTACGGCCGAGCCGCCGTAGCAGCTCCGCCCGGGTCGAGTGCAGGTACGGGTAGTCGTCGAGGGCGAGCCGTTCGACGATCTCGAGCGCCGCCTCGGGCGACCCGGCCTGGGCGACCGCCACGGCCCGGTTCAGTTCCACAACCGGGGATCGGGTGAGCCTGGCCAGCTCGCCGTACAGCGCGGCGACCTGACACCAGTCGACCTCCGGCTCGGTCTGCAGTGAGGCGATCGCCGCCTGCAGGATGTACTGGCCGCGGCCGCCGCGGCCGAGGGCCCGGTCGAGCACCGCCCGGGCCTCCTCGATCTGCGCGGCGTCCCACAGCGACCGGTCCTGGTCGGCGAGCAGCACCAGCTCCGCACCGTCCTCGCCGGCGAACCGCGCCTGCCGCCGCGCGTCGTGGCACAGCATGAGGGCGACCAGGCCAAGGGCTTCGGGCTCGTCGGGCATCAGCTCGGTCAGCACCCGGCCCAGCCGGATCGCCTCGGCGGCGAGGTCGCCGCGCCCGCCGTACCCCTCGTTGAAGATCAGGTAGATCACGGCGAGCACGGCCGCAAGGCGGTCCGGCAGCAGGTGGGCCGGGGGCACGCTGAACGGGATGCCGGCCGCCTTGATCTTGGCCTTGGCGCGCGACAGGCGGCGCTTCATGGTCTCGGGAGACACCAGGAACGCCCGCGCGATCTGCTCCGTGGTCAGGCCGCCGAGGCCGCGCAACGTCAGGGCGACCTGCGCCTCGGTCGCCAGTGCCGGATGGCAGCAGGTGAAGATGAGCTCCAGCCGCTCGTCCGGGATGGTCGTCTCGTTCATATCGGGGTCCACCGGCCCGGGCACCGCGAGCATCCGTGCCTTGGCGGCCAGCCTCTTCTCGCGGCGCAGCCGGTCGATCGCCCGGTTGCGCGCCGTGGTCACCAGCCAGGCACCCGGGTTGTCCGGCATGCCCTCCCGCGGCCAGCGCTCGGCGGCAATCGCGAACGCCTCCTGGACGGCGTCCTCGGCCAGGTCGATGTCCCCGAACGCGCGGATCACCGCCGCGACCGCGCGCCCGGACTCGGCGCGGAAGATCGCGGCGATGTCAATCG
>DATBKU010000141.1:0-2336 GCA_036555725.1 Streptosporangiaceae bacterium
ACCTATAGACCCCAATCGCAACGCCCGAGCGGCGCCTGGGGAGAGGTTACGGATTATGCCGAGCAAGTCCCGGCAAAATTGGCTTTTATCACCGCAATTCACAGATGCCTCTGCATAATCCGAGACTCGGCATAACGACGCATCGAATGCGTGGCGTACTTGAGCGGGTCGAGGCCGATCCCGCTGACCCACTCTGAGACGAGTCGCGCGTACTGCCTAGTGGTCAGATGCCGACCTGGGCCGCGCCGGCCGGGGAACAGGCATTGGCCTGGGCTGCGGGCGGTGGCCCGCAGGTACTCGTCGAGCGAATGGCGCGTCACCTCTGTCAGTTCGAAGCGGACGGGCCGGCCGGTCTTGCTCTGGCGGACGGTCGCGCGGTCGGCGGCGTAGCCGTTGGGCGCTACGTCGTCGACGCGCAGCGCCACCAGGTCGCAGCCGAGCAGCTTGCTGTCGATGGCGAGGTTGAACAGGGCCAGGTCGCGGACGCGACGCTCCAGCTGCAACTTGGCCCGGATGGACCACACGTGGCCGGGCCGCAGCGGCGGCTTGGGACCGGTGAGCTTGCCCTTGTTGCGGGCTGGCCGAGGGGACTCTGCGGGCAATGACGGAGGATTGGTGTCGTTCATGATGGGTCTCTTCCTTGCTGAACGAGACCTGCGGGTGACGCGCTTGCCCGGCAGGGCCCGATTGGTTCGGTGAGCGGTGCTTGTGCTCACCCCCGCCCAGGCAGCGTGCGGCCCCGATCGAGGCTCCAGGTGACGCGGGTCGGCCCGACGAGCCCCATGACCGCGCGGCCCTTGAAGGGCTCGAGGGCAGGTCGCCAAGGTGCCAGGGTGAAGGTGTCCTGGTGGCGGATGACGGCGAGCTTGCCCGTGGGCGTCGTGACCGAGCGGTCGTAGATGCCGGCGATCTGGCGGCCCGGCTCGGCGGGCACATAGGAGGCCCTGAGACGGCGCGCCAGGTCGCCTGCCAGGCGCTCGGTCTCGGCCTGCCGCAGGCGGCGCATCATGTCGGGGTTCGGCGCGATGTCGCCGCCGGGCGTGGCTTCCGCGAGCTGGCGCGCAACCAGCCAGCGACCCCGCGCGACAATGGCGCCGCCGACCTCCACTGCAAATCCCCGTGCTGACTCGTCCGGCCGCCACTTGGAGAGGAGTGCCTGGTCCAGCCAGGTCGGACCGTCGTAGGCGGCTTGCCGCTCCAGCTCCACAGGCGAGAGGACCTGTACCCTGGGATGAACCGACGGCTTGACCTGAAGGCCGTCGGCGCCGAGCGCCACGAGCATGCCCCGGGCCGGTACCTCGCCGGGCTGTAGCCGGCCGAGCTCGGCATAGTGCACGCGACCGTCGACGGCATCGACGACGACCCAGGTCCGGTCGGTGATCTCGTCGACCAGCCCGACGCCGACGACCTTGCCGATCAGCGGCGCTTTGCGCGGCCCGCGCTCGAACAGCGCCATGCTGGCGGCGGCGCGCTCGATGCCGGCTTCCTTGAGGGCGCGCTGCATCATCTTGAACTTGTCGGCCCGCTCGCCGAGCTGGCGCAGTTTCCTTTCGGCTCCGGCGTCGAGGGCCCACACGCCCTGCTGCCGCTCCTTGGCGAGGCCGAGGCGTTCCAAGGTCTTGAGGCGGCCGACGCGGAGGGTCTGCTGGACCGGGTCCGATTCTTCGGTGGCGGACACCACCAGGATGCCGTCCTTGGCTCGGGCGATGAAGGACCGGTCGAGCCGGGTCAAACGCTCCTGCCCGACCTCGTTGAAGAGCTTCTGGACGCGCTCCACCTCGGTCTCGGGACCGAGCTCCAGGGTGATGAGGGCCTGGGCGCGGGCGCGGACGCCATGGGAGATGTAGTCCCGTGCCATGACCAGGTCCTCGCCGTTCCGGTCGCGCCCCCGGATCACGATATGGGTGTGAGGGTGGCCGGTGTTGAAATGGTCCACGGCCACCCAGTCGAGCTTGGTGTCGAGGTCGCGCTCCATCTGGGCGAGCAGGTCCCTGATGAAGGGCTTGAGGTCGGCAAGCCGTGTGCCCTCGTCGGCGGAGACGACGAACCGGAACTGGTGCGGGTCTTTCTCGGACCGGTCCAGGAAGGCGCTGCCGTCGGCGTCGTCGCCGTTGGCATCGTACAGCCGGCCGGGGGCGCCCTCGCGCGTGACACCGTCGCGCACGATGTACTTCATGTGCGCCCGTGCCGCGCCCAGGTCGCCGGCGACAATGCGCGTGTACCGCGCCTTGACGATGACGCGCCGGCTCCCGGGAGCGATGAGGCCGGCGGCGGCCCGGGCACCCGCGCCCATGCCGCGCTTGGGGGTGGCTGGTGAGATGTGGCCGCGCTGCAGC
>DATBKU010000142.1:0-1929 GCA_036555725.1 Streptosporangiaceae bacterium
CGGGTTGCTGGTGATGCCGTACAGCTCGTTCGCCGTCTGCCCGAAGTCGCCGAGCATGAACGGCACGTTCGTCTTGCCGACGATGATCGCGCCCGCCTCGCGGAGCCGCCGTACGACCGTGGCGTCCGCGTCGGCCACGTAATCCTTGAACGCGGGGTTGCCCCAGGTCGTACGCAGTCCCGCGACGTTGAAACAGTCCTTGATCGTCATCGGCACGCCGTGCAGCGGCCTTGTGTCCTGCCCGCTGGCGAGCATCTCGTCGGCGGTCACGGCATCCCGGAGCGCCGTTTCCCGCCGCACCTCGACGACGGCGTTGAGCGCGGGGTTGCCGGTCTCGATGCGGGCGAGCAGCAGCTCGGTCAGCTCGCGCGACGAGATCTCCCCGCGTCGCAGCAGGCCCGCCGCATCGGTCGCCGACCGCTTCAGCACGTCCATCAGCCCGCGACAATCGGTTCTTGGAGCTCGGTCACCCAGGTGTCCCGGTCCGGGCCGACTTCGAGGTAGAGCTCGCGGTTGTACCCGGCCGACCGGTAGCCGTGCGCATCGATCCAGCGGGCCAGCGTCTGAATGGTCGCCATGACGTTGTCCATCGAGCCGCGGTGCACGATCGTGGCCGCCCGCGCGATCTCGGGCAGGTCCACGACCGAGACATCCTGGTGGTCGCCCGGCTCGGCGTCGACGGTGATGCCGGCGTGCACCACGATGCCGTCCGGCGAATCCTCGTAGTAGGCGATCCCGGGGCCTGCCGGCACCAGCCCGGCCCGCTCGAGCCGGCCGCACGTCAGCTCGTCGTAGAGCGGCCCGATGACCGGTCCGATGGACTGCGGTTCGAAGCTCGCCGCGATGCCGGTGAGCTCGGCGACCCGTACGGCCGGAATCCGCTTGATCTGAATGTCGTCGGCCGGCATGACGCCCTCGCCTTCGATGATCTGGAGCCTCGCCTCGACCTGCGCCAACCTGGCGGTGTCGGCCGCGATCTGCGCCTGCAGCTCGCTGTGCCGCAACCTGAGCATGCCGCGCAGCTCCTCGATGCTCACCTTGTCGTCGAGGATGGTGCGCACCTGCTCCAGCCCGAACCCCAGGTCCTTCAGCGCCACGATCCGGTTCAGCCGGCTCAGCTGCCCGGCCTCGTACGACCGATACCCCGACACCGGATCGACGTGCGCGGGACGCAGCAGCCCGATCGCGTCGTAGTGGCGCAGCATGCGCACCGACACCCGCCCGTGTCTGGCGAAATCTCCGATGCTGAACATGACGCCTCCCGGTGTAGCCCCTCACACAGTGTCAGGGTCAACCCCGGCGCCCCCTGCCCCCTCCTCCAACAACCCTGACGAGGGGGATCCCGGTCACTGAAGGACTTTCCGCATGAGGGGCCGGTCGTCCTTACGCCGCGCCACCACTTCGAAGCCGCAGCGCGCGAAGACAACTGCGACGCCGGGAAAGGTGTTCGTGGTATGCCCCGGCACGTCGGTGTCGATCGGGTATGCCTCGAGTGCCGGGGCGCCGGCCCGCCGCGCGACGTCCGCCGCCGCCTCGATGAGAGCGCCGGTCACCCCGCGGTGCCGGTGCGAGCGGCGTATGAAGAAGCACGGAATCGACCAGACCGGCACGTCGTCGACGGGCCCGAGGTAGCGCGCGTGAGCCAACCAGGCCAGATCGGCCCGGGGAGCCAGCCGGCACCATCCGACGGCGAGATCACCCTCGAACGCGACCAACCCGGCCGACCGTCCGGATTCCGCCAGGTCACGCAGGTCCCTCTTGTTCTCATCACGAGAACGGTCGCGATACCGCGGACCCAGCTGCCAATACATGCACCAGCAGCCGTTCGAGGCTCCCGGCCGCCCAAAGAGATCTTCCAGCGCCGCCCACGTCTCAGCCGTCAACGGCCGAATCTTAAGCTCGCCCACAACCCCCCGACGCTACCCGCCC
>DATBKU010000143.1:0-17783 GCA_036555725.1 Streptosporangiaceae bacterium
GCAGCCGCAGGTCGGGCCACAGGTCGTGCACCCTGGCGCTACGGCCGCCTTGTCGATCATGACGGCCTTCGGGTTGACCGGCGGGGTGCAGCAGGCGTCGCCGCGCCAGGCATCTCGGCCTTCCCTGACGGCTACGGCGGCGATGACAAGCGCGGCGACGGGATCTGCCCAGCCCCAGCCGAACAAGATGTTGATGGCCAGGCCGCCCAGCAGCACCGCGGACAGGTAGGTGCACAGCAGCGTCTGTTTGGAATCGGCGACCGCGCTGGCCGACCCCAGCTCGCGGCCGGCGCGGCGCTGGGCGTACGACAGGCCCGGCATGATCACCAGCGACAGCGCGGCCAGGACCAACCCGGGCACGGACGAATGGGCCTGCCCGGCGCCGATCAAGGCGCGCAGCGAATCGGCGGCCACGTAGCCGGCGAGCGCGAAGAACGAGACCGCGATGATCCGCAAGGCCAGCCGCTCCCGCCGACGGATGGCCGCTGGGTCGCGGGCGGAGAACTGCCAGGCGACCGCGGACGCGGACGCGACCTCGATGACCGAGTCCAGCCCGAAGGCCACCAGCGCACCAGAGGAGGCGAGGGTCCCCGCGGTGATCGCGACGACCGCTTCGATGAGGTTGTAGGAGATCGTGACGGCCACCAACAGCCGCACCCGGCGAGTCAGCACCACCTGCCGCCTGGCCGCCGGCGTCAGCGTCAGCGCGGTAATCACGGCACCGCCGTCTCGGCAGACTGCGCACCCGTGCGTGCCACGGCTTGTCCGGGGGCGGGCCGTGCAGAGACTGGGCCGGCACCGACGCCGTACGTCGGGCACAGCGCGACCGCGCGGTCGGTAGCCAACAGCAGTAGCTCAGCCGAACGCAGCAGGTCCAGCAGCTCGGGAGCGGCGATGAAGTAGAACGACTGGCGACCCTCGGCCCGGTAGTCCACCAGCTTGCAGCCTCGCAGGCAGCCCAGGTGCTTTGACACCGTCGATTGGGCCAGCCCGAGCTCGCGCGTCAAATCGACCACGCGGGCCTCCCCACGCGCCAGCCGCTGCACGATCGACAAACGCACCGGGTCGGCCAGGGAATGAAACAACGCGGCCGCCGGCGTCAGCCCATCCAAGGACTTCATTCCAGAATTGGAATCAATCGCCATATCGTGATGATAATGCTCTCCGGGTCTCCGGTAGAACGCGGCCGTACCCCGCCGCTCGACCAGCACGAAGCGCACCTCGGCCAGCTGCTTGAGATGGGCGGACACGGTCGACTGGACCACGTCGGCGGCGGCCACGATGGCACCCACGCTCATCGGCTCGCCGCGGCGGGCCAGCAGCGACACGATCTGGATCCGGGTGGCATCGCCCAGCGCCTTGAACCACGAGGCGTACTCCACAGCGAGGCCCCGATCGAGTGGCTCTACAGTCTCCATCGTTAATCGGCGAAAGACGATCGATGGAGGTCTCGGCAGTCCTCCGTCACTGAATCTGTGGCTTATCCGGTGAGGATGGTGCAGATGTCGGTGTCGTGGCAGTCGGCGGAGTCGGTGGCCGCGGCGCGGCGTTGGAGGCTGGCGAGCGCGGCGCGCGTCTGGGTGAGTTCGGCGATCCGTTCATCGACTTGAGCGAGGTGCTGGTCGATGAGGTCGGTGACGTGCCGGCACGGAGGGTGGCCGCCGTCTCGGATGGCCAGGATGCTGCGGATCTCGGCGAGGGTGAGACCGGCGGCTTGGGCGTCGCGGATGAAGGCGAGCCGGGTGGCCGTCTCGGCTGGGTAGTCGCGGTAGCCGGCCCCGGTGCGGGGTGGCGGCGCCAGCAGACCCGCGTGCTCATAGAACCGGATGGTCCTGGTGGTCAGTCCGGCGGTGGCGGCGAGGGCACCGATGCGCATGTCTCCAGGCTACGGGCTTGACCTTCTAGTGCGGTGGAAGCTTTACCGTCGACTCCGCACGCGACATCGACCCGGTGCTCGAGACGAGTGGGGGTATGGCTGTGGAACTGACGATCTTGACGGTGCCGGATTGCCCGCACACGCCGGTGCTGGACGAGCGGTTGGCCCAGGTACTGGCCGGTCGGCCCGATGTGTCAGTGGTACGCCGGGTGATCACCGATGGGCGGGCGGCGGCGCGGTCCGGGATGCGCGGATCGCCGACACTGCTGATCGACGGTGTCGACCCGTTTGACGACACGGCCGATCCGCCCAGCATGTCGTGCCGCATCTACCGGGACTCCGCGGGCCGGATGGAGCCGGTACCGTCGGTGGCCGCTCTGCGCGAGGCACTGGAAATAGCCGCGATGCCCGATCCTCGGCCCGAGCCGTGGTCCGACCCGCTCGGCCGGTTCGGCGCGGGCCGAGTGGCGCCGGTCATGGGTGGGCTGCAAGCGGGGCACCAGTTGGTGCTGCGGTCGTTCGCGACCATCGGTCAGGCGCCCTCGGCGGCCGAGCTCGCCCAAGCGGTCAAGCCGTACGACGCCGATCCGGAGAAGGTGCTGGCCGACCTGCACGCCGCGGACTTCCTGCGGTTGGATGAGGCGGGCCGCATCCGCGCCGCCTATCCCTTCTCCGCTGACCGTACGGCGCACGTGGTGCACATCGCCGGCGGGCCGCGGGTATTCGCAATGTGTGCAATCGACGCGCTGGGGATCGCGGCGATGCTCGGCACCGACGTGACCATCCGCTCTGCCGACCCCGCCGCCGACAACCCGATCACCGTCACCGTGCCTGCCCAAGGGCTGAACGCGGTGTGGGATCCGGTCACCGTGGTGGTATTCGCCGGACGGCAGGCCGACTGCGTACCCTGCGCCGATCCCTGCGCCGATCCCATCGCCGAATCCATCGCCGTGGCCGCGGATCAGGCCCCGCCTATGATGCCGCCGGCGGCGGCTGCCGACGTGTGCTGCGCGTATGTCAACTTCTTCGCCACGGCGGCCGGTGCCGCTACTTGGGCTGAGTCGCACCCGCAGATCACCGGCCGGATCTTGGGCCAGGTCGACGCCGTCCGGCTCGGCAGCCAGATCTTCGGCCCGCTGCTGACCGCCCGAGCCGACGAGCGTCGCAACGGCTCACCCAGGAGGGATGGCGGAAACAACTAACCGGCAGCGGCCCGAGTGGGATCCCCTGACTGAAGGATTCGGCATGAAGGCCAGCCTCATGGTCGGTTTCACCGGCCTCACGCGTCCCGCCTCGCGAACAGCGCGCCCGCGACCGTGAGCACGGCCGCCACGTAGCCGAAGGTCACCGCGGTGGCGGGTCCCTGGCCGAGCGTGCTCGCAGTGGGAGTGATCATCGTGTCGATGGCGGTGGACGGGAGCGCAATGCGGAGCGGGTCCCAGCCGGCCGGGAGTAGGTGCGCCAGGGCGGGGACCACCACCATCACGACGGCGACCGCCAGGCCGATGGCGCCGGCGGTATGCCGGATCGCCATTCCAGCTCCGAGGCCGAGTAGGCCGGCTGCGGCGACGGCCAACGTCGAGATCGCCACGCCCCGCCAGGCCGCCGGGTCGGTCAGCGGCACGTCGATCCCGCGCCCGGACAGGAAGGGCCGGGCGATGAGGAAGGCCCCCGCCGCCTGCACGGCTCCGGCCACGAGCGCCACCGCCGCGAAACAGGCCACCTTGGCGGCCAGCACTCGCGTACGAGAGGGGACGGCGGCGAGGGTCGCCCGAATCGTTCCGCTGGCGTACTCGGCGGTGGCCACCAGCACACCCAGGATCAGCATGGCGAGGGTGCCGACCTGCAGGCCGTGGAACCACCAGCCGTTCGCCGCAGCGACATCCGCCGCTTCACCGGGGTCGCCGTCGTAGTTGTCGATGATGGTCGGCAAGAACGCCGGGCCGAGGCCGATGCTGAGCGCCGCCGAGGTGAGCAGGGCCCAGAAGGAGGAGCGTACGGTGCGGAACTTGATCCACTCCGCGTGCACGACGCGGCCGAGGTCTGCGGGCGGGGTCACCGGGCCGTCCTCCCCCGGTATTCGACGTCTCCGCGGGTCAGCGCCAAGAAGGCGGCCTCGAGCGTGGCGTACCCGGCTCGTAGTTGCGCGGGCGTGGTGTCGGCGAGCAGCCGGCCGCGCCCGATCACAACGAGCCGGTCGGCGAGAGTGTCCATCTCGCTCATCAGATGGCTGGAGACCAGCACGGTGCGGCCCCGGTCGGCGAGATCTCGCAGCAGCCCGCGCATCCATACCATGCCCTCGGGATCCAGGCCGTTCATCGGCTCGTCCAGCATCACGATGCCGGGGTTGCCGAGCAGCGCGGCGGCAACCCCGAGCCGCTGGGTCATGCCGAGCGAGTACGACCCCACCCGCCGACGAGCCACGTCGGCCAGACCGGCGAGCCGAAGCACCTCGGTGACCCGGCCGCTGCCGATCCCGTGGGTGGCGGCCAGCCACGCCAGATGGTCGCGGGCGGTTCGGCCGGGATGCGTGCTCTTGGCCTCCAGCAGCGCGCCCAGCACGTGCAGTGGACGCCGGTAGGACCGGTACGGGCGGCCGTCGACCAGCGCGCGGCCCGCGCCGGGCCGGTCCAGGCCGAGTACCAGCCTCATGGTCGTGGATTTGCCGGCGCCGTTCGGCCCCGCGAAGCCGGTGATGTCGCCCGGCTTCGCGGTGAAGGTCAGCGAGTCGACGGCCGTTGTCGTCCCGTACCGCTTGGTCAGACCCGTTAGTTCGATCACGCTCCGATCGTCGTCGTGCCCGCCCCGACGGCGCATCGACCGGCGGGCGCTCTCCGAATCCACCGATCGGTGGATGTCGCCCCAACCGGCAGTTCGATCCGCGTAGGGACGCTCCCGTCTACCCTGGGGCCATGCCGCACGAACAGGCGCGGGAGCAGGCGCGGGACCAGTCGTGGGTGCGGTGGAAGGCGGCCTGGCAGCACGCCTTCTTCGCCACCGTCCTCGCCCTGGTCGTCCTCGGCGCGCTGGCCGGTCAGGACCACTCCGCCATCGCCGTCATGCTGCGGATCGGTCCGGCGGTGACGCTCGCCGCCTGGTATGCATACTGGGTCGGATGGCGCGGCGGCACCCCGCCCCTGGCCTATCTGATCGGGGCCGCCGTGGTGTGGGCCGTGATGACCGCAGTGGACCCGGCACTGCTGCCGGCCGGGCTCGCCGTACTGGCCCCGTACTGCCTGCGGCGCGCTCTCTGGTCCGCCGGCGGGGTGATCATCATCGGCGCGGTCTGGCTCTGGCAGCGCGCCACCTACGGCTCGGTGGACGTGCGGGCCTTTCTCGGCTGCGCGCTCGGCATGGCCGCGGCGGTGATCATCGCCGGCTACATCGCCACCCTCGACCATGAGAGCCGCAAACGGCAGCGGCTGCTCGACGAACTCACCGCCGCCCAGGCCGAACTGGCCGCCGCCGAGCGTCGTGCGGGCACGCTGGCCGAACGAGGCCGCCTGGCCCGCGACATCCACGACACCCTCACCCAGGGCTTCGCCAGCATCGCCATGCTGTTGGACGCCGCGCGCGACGACCTCCCGCCGGGATCCCCCGCAGCGCGCCGCGTCGACCAGGCCATGCGCACCGCCCGCGACAACCTCGCCGAAAGCCGGCGGCTGATCAACGCCCTGCGCCCCGCGCAGCTAGACGGCACGCACCTGACCGACGCGGTCCGCGAACTCACCACCCACCTCGCCGACGAGGCGGGAATCCAGGCGCGCACCGTGGTCACGGGGAAGCCGATCGCGCTGGCCCCGGCCACCGAGGGCGAGCTGTTGCGGGTGGTCCAGGAGGCGCTGACCAACGTACGCCGGCACGCCGGCGCCACCGACGTCACCGTCACCTTCACCTACCTGGACGCCGTACTGGCGATCGATATCGCCGACGACGGCGTGGGATTCGACCCTGCGGCCCGGCCCGCGGCCGGCGTCGGCCTCGCCGCCATGCGAGAGCGGGTCAACGCCCTGGGCGGATCCCTGACAGTGGAAAGCCTCCCCGGTGAGGGCACCACCATCGCCGTATCCACGCCGCTCACGGCACCTACGGCGCACGCACGCACCGACAACGCCGGCAGCGCAGACGACGCGGACGACGACGAGATGCTCACCAGGAAATGACCTCGATCCGGGTACTCCTCGTCGACGACCACCCTGTGGTCCGCGACGGACTCGCCGCCATGCTCGCCACCCAGCCCGACCTCCAGGTTGTCGGCGAGGCCGCCACCGGCGCCGAGGCGCTGCTTCAGATCGCCGCGCGCGGCCCGGACGTGGTGCTCATGGACCTGCAGATGCCCGGGATGGACGGTGCGGCGGCGACCGCCGCCATCCGCGCCACCCACCCCGAGGTGCGGGTACTCGTCCTCACCACTTACGACACAGACGTCGACATCACCGCCGCCATCGACGCCGGCGCGGCCGGCTACCTGCTCAAAGACACCGGACGCGACGAACTGTGCGCCGCCGTCCGCACCGCCGCAAGCGGCGGATCGGCGCTGTCCCCAACCGTGGCCGCCAAGCTGCTCAACCGGATGCGCGGCGAAGTCGGCGGTGGTCTGTCCGCCCGGGAAATCGACGTACTGACCGCCCTCGCCCGCGGACAGACCAACAAACAGATCGCCCGCGCCCTCCACCTGTCCGAGGCGACGATCAAGACCCACCTGCTGCACATCTACGCCAAGCTCGGCGTAACCGACCGCACCGCCGCCGTCACCACCGCCGTCGAGCGGGGCATCATCCGCATCGGTTGAGCGCCCCGCGCACGGTTGCGCCGCTCGGGGTAGCGCCTGACCTGCGCCGATCTCGGCGTCGCAGTCGCCCTGCAGTGCCGCGGGTGGGATCGCCCGCGTCTTGGAGGAAAGCCTGTCTCAGGCCCGTTTGGACCCGGGTGGCGGGGTAGGTGGCGGATGAAGGGACTTGCCCCGCCGTGCGATTGCCTGGCTTCGGCACTCCCCCTCCCGTAGCGGGTTGCTGCGTGGACGTCGTGGCCCAGGAGGCGCGCGGTGGGGTGGTTCTCTTCCTCCGCTGCTTGTCGGATCAGAGGCCGACCGGCCGCCAGTGGGCGGAGGGGAGGCAGGTGCCGATGATGAACGCTCCGAGCCGGGTCGAGCCCTTCTCGGTGCGGGTCCGGGTCGTGCAACGGTGGGTGATCGTCGCGGTGGCCGGCGAGCTAGACGTTGCCACCGCGCCGGAACTGGCGACACACGCTGACCGACTGGTTTCCGCCGGTCGGCTGCGAGTGGCGCTGGAGTTGTCGCAGCTGACCTTCTGTGATTCGTCCGGGTTGGGCGTGATTGTTGGTATCTGGCGGCGCCTGCGTCGCGCCGGCGGCGAGTTTGTGCTGGTCAATCCTCAAGAACGCGTCGTGCAACTGCTCCGACGCACAGGGCTGGAGGGGCGGCTGACTGTCTGGCGGAACCGGCACGCCGACGACACCCGCCTACGTCAGGTCGCCCGGGCCGATGTGGCCTGACCGCGACTAACGGAACGACCAGTCCTCAGCCCGCGGTCTTGGTCTTGATGAGCGGCGCGTCCCGCGTGAACTCCCGGAACCCGACGCTGTAGTACAGCCCGCGCGCCTGGGGATGCCCCGGCGCACCCAGGCAGGCGACCGTCATATGAGTGGCCCCGGCCGCCCGCGCCAGATGCATCCCGTGCAGCAGCATCGCCCTTCCCAGCCCCAGACGCCGGTAGTCCGGATGCGTCCCGACCGGCTCGAACTCTGCGGTCTTGTTCGCCTCGTCGAGCCACATGATCGTCGATGCGGCCATCGTCCCCTCCGGCGCCTCCACCAGGACGTGCAGGTCGCCGCGATACGCCGCCGTCTGCCGGACGCCCTGGTAGCCCTCGGCCGTGTACGTCGATGGCGCCCATGCGTCCAGATGGGCCTGGACCGCGGCCTCCGGCCCGGCCTCGTCGGCGGTGCGGAACCGGAATCCGTCCGGCAGGACCGGCTGTTCCACGTCGGTGAGGTCCCGCTCGTTGAGCTGGGTCCAGGATCCGGCGTCGCCGAGCGAGGCCGGGGCGGTCTCATAGCCGTGCGCCGCCCATCGCTGCAAGGCGAACTCATCGGCGGCGCTCGGCATCACCGTCCGCTCGAGGTCCGCCGCCGTACGGTCGTACCAGTCGATCACCTCATCGACCAGCCCTGCGTGGTCGGGGTGGACCTGATACGCCAGATAGGCGCCGGTGACGTCCTTCACCGACCCGTCGGTCCGCCTCACCTGGTGCGGAAGATAGGCCCAGCTCCACGCCACCAGATCCCCGCCAGAAAACCACAACCGACGCCGCCAGCTTGCGCCGTGGCCGGCGTGCCCCTTGCCCCAGTTCCAGGCCAGCTCGCCGAACGTCGCATCGCTGTTCGCCAGGTCCGGACGGGTGGCGGTGACACGCTGCGCCAGACCCTGCATGAGCTGCACGTCCACGGCCGTCACAAGCTCGACGTTCGCCATAAAGCGCCACTGTGTCAGGATCCCGCAAAGCCGTCGAACCGTTTTCCGGAGCCGCCGATCGCGGCAGCCGGGCCTCAGCAGCTTCCCAGAATCGAATGTTCTGAGACTCTGGCCCAAGAAGTGCAGCACCCAATTCGAGTCTGGGCAGTGATAGAGAGGAATAAATCATGCCAACTCTTCCGAGGAATCCCGACCTACCTCGCGCCCGTCGTGACCGACAACGTGAAGGTAGAGCTAAAGGTTCACTACCTGGTGCGCCTTACGCCAGCGGCATACGCCTACCAACAGGGAGCTGCCGCCGTTCCTGCGGGCCTGGGGCGCCATGATCGCCCATTCGCACCGTGATTAGGTTCCATTGAATTAGATCAGGATCCAGAACATCGGAACTTGTTCCATGGGATCGGAACTAAATCAAAACGTCGCGAACAATTATCCTTTGCACAGAGCAATCTTGCCTTAGTCGTCATTTCATGTCATTCTGCTGTAATCCATCGTTAACCAACAGTCTCCCGGGCGGGCACGGGGTATTGCCGCCGCGCGTCAATACCCGCTCGGCAAAAGACCAGGAGGCGTTATGGTCAACGTACTGGCCAACGACCTGGACGGGCGACGCAAGCCGGTCTTGGGGATGTTCGCCCGCCGGCTCGGATACTTTCGGTGGCTGAATCGTGCCCCGCGGCCCGTCAGGGTCGCCATTGCGGCTCTCCTTGGCGCGGCGCTTGCGGCGGGCTGCGGTTCTTCGAGCGGTTCTTCGAGCGGCTCGGGCGGCTCGGGTCCGGTCAACGTGCTGTACGCCGGGTCCATGGTGGGCTTGATGAAGGACTCCGTCGGGCCGGCATTCCAGAAGGCGACCGGGCATACCTTCACCGGCTTCACGGCAGGTGACAAGGATGTGGCGAGCCAAATCAAGGCGGGGGTCCACGCCGGGGACATCTTCATGAGCGCGGCTCCCGCGGTCAACAACACCCTGATCGGGCCGGCCAACGACAACTTGATCTCCTGGTACGCCACGTACGCCACCTCGCCGGTGGTCATCGGGTACAAGCCGAGCAGCAAGTTCGCCGCCGACCTGAAGAGCAAGCCGTGGTACACGGTCATCACCGAGCCCGGATTCCGGATCGGGTTCAGCGACCCGAAGACCGACCCGAAGGGCGAGAAATCCGTACAGGCGATGAACCATGCCGCCGCCGTGCACAACCTGCCCGCGCTGAAGAAGCTGGCAACCGACACCTCCTCCATGTTCCCCGAGGAGACCTTGGTCGGGAGGGTCCAGTCCGGCCAGCTCGACGCCGCTTACTTCTACGCCAGCGAGGCGGCCGTGGCCAAGATCCCGACCGTGCCGCTGACCGGTGAGAACTTGGGGGCGACCTACACGGTGGCCGTGTTGAACAAGGGTCCGCATCAAGCCGCGGCCCGGGCGTTCGTCTCCTACCTTCTCGGACCTGACGGCCTGCGCCTCCTCAAGCAGGACAACTTCCAGGTCATCACGCCGCCGAAGATCGCCGGGGCGAACATCCCGGCCGACTTGAAAGGCGTGCTGGGGCAGCAGTAGTGGCGTACAGAGCGTCGCGCAGCCCGCTCACCTGGTTGGGCGGGCTGCTGGCCCTTTACCTGATCGTCCCGCTCGTCGCCTTCCTCGTCCGTCTGGCCGGTTCCGACCAGCGCGGTTTCGACGAACCCGGCCTGTGGTCCGCGGTCTGGGTGTCCGTCGAGGCCGCTACGATCTCGACGCTGCTGGTAGCGCTGTTCGGCATTCCGCTGGCGAACTGGTTGGCCCGCTCCCGTGGCCCCGTGGCTCGCGCCGTCGGCGTTCTCGTGCTGCTGCCGCTGGCGCTGCCGTCCGTGATGAGCGGCGTCGTGCTCATCTACCTGGTCGGCCCGTACACGCACATCGGGCAGTTCTTCGGCGGCCATCTCACCGACTCCGTGGCCGGAGTGGTCCTTGCGCAGACGTTCGAAGCCGGGCCGTTCCTCATCATCGCGGCGCGCTCGGCCTTCGAGGCCATCGACCCCGCGCTCGACGACCTCGCGGCGAGCCTCGGGCACCGCAGCATGGCCCGGTTCTGGCTGGTGCGAATGCGCATCGCCGCCCCGGGCATCCGCGCCGGGGCACTGATGACCTGGCTGCGCGCGCTCGGCGCATACGGTGCGGTCGTATTTCTGGCCTACCATCCGTACTCGCTGCCGGTCTTGACCTACGTGCAGTTCTCGAGCACGGGGGTCCCTGGCACGCAGGCGCCGACCGCGCTCGCGCTCGCCGCCGCGGTGGTCATCGGACTGTTCACCCTGATCCGGCGGCCGGTCCGGCCGCGGCCCCATGGTCGCCTGCCCAGCCCCAAGCAACCCGGGCTGAGCGCGCCAACAGTCGTCGGCTTGGACCTCGACCTAGCCGTCGGCACGTTCGGGATGAAGCTGAACCACCAGGCGAGCAGCCACCGGATCGCCATCCTCGGCCCGTCAGGGGCGGGAAAGTCGATCGCGCTGCGCGCCCTGGCGGGCCTCCTCGGGCCGCACGCGGGCCAGGTCCGCTACGACGGGCGGCCGGTCTCCGGCATCCCAGTGGAGGATCGGCACATCGGGTACGTACCGCAAAGCCTGGCCCTGTTCCCAGGGCGCACCGTGTGGCAGCAAGTGACGTTCGCCACCGACGCCGACCCCGCGCTCGCCGCGTGGTGGCTGCGCACGCTGGGCCTGAACGGACTGGAGAACCGACTCCCCGACCAGCTGTCCGGAGGTCAGCGGCAGCGAGTCGCGCTCGCCCGGGCGCTGAGCCACGGTCCGCGGCTGGTCCTGCTCGACGAGCCGTTCAGCGCCCTGGACGCGCCGGTCCGCCACGAACTCCGCCGCGAGCTGAGGCGGCTCCAACGCGAGACCGGTCTGTCCACGGTCCTGGTCACCCACGACCCGGAGGAGGCCGCCCTGCTGGCCGACGAGATCCTCGTCATCGCCGAGGGCCAGTTGCTCCAGGCCGGGCAGCGCCACGAGGTATTCAACCGACCCGCCTCGCCCCAGGTCGCGCGGCTGCTCGGCATTCAGAACATCAACCGGGCCACCATTACGGTGCCCGGCGTGCTCACCGCGGGCGAGACACAGATCATCGTCGGCACACCGGACCTGCCGGCCGGCAGCGAGGTGCTCTGGTCCATCCGCCCAGATCACGTCGCCATCACCCCACGAGGCGCGTACCCGGCCGTGGTCGACGACATCGCCGACATCGGCACCAGCACCACGGTCACACTGCTGCTGGACGGCGGACCCGAACTTCGGGCACAGACCACCGACCCTGACGGGCTCAGCCCGGGCCACCCCTGCCACGTCGACCTCGACCCCGCCGCCATCACGCTCTGGCCGGCCGACCCCCCGAGACTGTTCGGTGATGAGCCCGTCGCTGTCCCTGGCGGAAGCGACCATGCCCACGCTGACCAATGAGCGGCCCGGTTCGCCATCACGCGGGCCGTCGCGCCGAACGGGCGGTGTGTCACATTGCGACAGTCTCCGGCGGACTTGCGGCTGACGATTGAGGTCTGTGGATTCATGCAAGCGGATTTCGTCCTGAGCGTGCTCATCGAAGGAGGCTGCAATGAGAGCGCTTGTCTACCACGGGCCTGCAACGAAGGCGTGGGAGGACGTGCCGGACCCGGCCATCCAGGATCCCGCCGACGCGATCGTCCGGATCGATACAACGACCATCTGCGGCACGGACCTGCACATCCTCAAGGGTGACGTGCCTGCCGTCACCGACGGGCGAATACTGGGCCACGAGGCGATCGGCACCGTCACCGAACTCGGCCCGGCGGTGACGGGTCTCTCGGTGGGCGACAAGGTGATCATCCCAGCGATCACCAACTGCGGCAGCTGCAACTACTGCACGCGCGGCATGCCGGCGCATTGTCAGCAGGCCGGCGGCATCGGCTGGATCTTCGGCCACCTGATCAACGGGCTGCAGGCGGAGTACGCCCGGGTGCCCTTTGCCGGGTCCAGCCTGGTCAAGGTGCCCGCGGGCATGACCGATGAGCAGGTACTGTTCTTGACCGACATCCTGCCTACCGGTTATGAGATCGGCGTGCTCAACGGCGATGTCAAGGACGGCGACACGGTGGCGGTGATCGGGGTCGGGCCGGTCGGGCTCGCGGCCGTCATGACCGCCAAGATGAAGGGCGCGTCGAAGATCATCGCTGTTGATCAAGACGAGTTCCGCCTCCAAACTGCCCGCGACTTCGGGGCAACCGACACCATCACCGCCGGTTCGGGCGACCCGGTCGAGCAACTCAAGGCGCTCACCGGTGACGGGCTCGGCGTAGACGTCGCGATCGAAGCGGTCGGCATTCCCGAGACACTGACCACCGCTATGAACGCGGTGCGGCCCGGAGGGACGATCGCGAACATCGGGGTGCACGGGGTGCCGGTGGAGCTACCCATCCAGAACTTGTGGATCCACAACATCACGCTGCGCACCGGGCTGGTCAGCGGCACGACCATCCCCGAACTGCTCGATGGGATCGCCAAGAGCCAGATCGCGCCGGAACGGTTCGCCACGCACAGGTTCAAGCTCGACGACATCACCGATGCCTACGACGTGTTCGGCAATGCCGCGAAGCACCAGGCGATCAAGGTCGTGCTGACCGCCTGAGGGTCCACGATCCGGTCCAGCGTGAACCGGGATGGGAAGTTTTCCCGAGTTGTTCGATGCCGTCCTGGCCAAAGCGGGGATCAGGTGGTGCAGACTGGCGTGCGGCTGCGGTCGCGTAGAGCGCGGTGGAGGAGATTGCCGGGGGGAGGTCGTCCGGGTGGCGGTCGTCCCGGGGGCGGAGGCCGGCGCCAGGCACTGGACGGCTTCTACTCCTGAGAAGGGTCGGTGTCATGACGAGGGAATCGGTCTTCACCTACGGATCGCCGCAGCTGAAGTTCGGTGCGGGCGCGGCCGCCGAGATCGGCTTCGACCTGGCGCAGCTCGGCGCGCGCCGCGTGCTGGTGGTGACCGACCCGCGCGTCGCCGCGACGGGCGGGCCGCAGCGGATCGCGGAGGCGATGAAGGCATACGGCATCGAGGCCGAACTCTTCGACGACGTCCGCGTCGAACCCACCGACGAGAGCCTGCGGCGCGCGGCCGACTACGGGCGGACGGCCGGCCCATACGACGCATTCGTCGCGGTCGGGGGCGGGTCGAGCATCGACACCGCCAAAGCGATCAACCTGCTCACCACGAACGAGGGCGACCTGTCCGACTACCTCAACCCGCCGGTGGGCGCGGGACGGGCGCCGGCCAAGGCGCTGCTGCCCCTCGTCGCGGTGCCGACGACGACGGGCACGGGGGCGGAGAGCACGACGGTCTGTGTCCTGGACATCCTGGAGCTAAAGGTCAAGACGGGCATCAGCCACCCCCGGATGCGGCCGACGCTGGCGGTTGTGGACCCGGACCTGACCATCTCCCAGCCGCCCGGGGTGACCGCGGCCTCCGGCATGGACATCGTCTGCCATGCGCTGGAAAGCTACACGGCCCGCCCGTACGACTCCTACGACCGCAAGAAGCCCGAGGAGCGCGTCCCGTACTGCGGTGCCAACCCGGTGTCGGACATGTGGGCGGAACGGTCGCTCGCGCTGCTGTCGGGGTCCTTCCGCACGGCCGTCCGTGACGGCGAGAACAGGCAGGCCCGTGCCGACATGGCGTTGGCGGCCACGTTCGCGGGCCTGGGATTCGGGAACGCGGGCGTGCACATCCCGCACGCCAACGCCTACCCGATCGCCGGGGGCGTGCGCGACTTCCGCCCGGACGGCTATCCCGACGTCGAGCCGATGGTGCCGCACGGGATGGCGGTCTCGCTCACCGCGCCCGAGGCTTTCCGCTACACCTTCCAGGCCCGCCCCGACCGGCACGTCCGCGCCGCCGAACTGCTCGACCCCGGCCTCGACCGCCCGGACGACCCGGCCGAGCACCTGCCGCGCGCCCTGCTGAACCTGATGCGCGACATCGGCATCCCCGACGGCATCGGCGGCGTCGGATACACCGAGGGCGATGTCCCCGACCTGGTGGAGGGGACGCTCAAACAGCAGCGGCTGCTGGCCACCGCACCCCGCGAGGCGGGCCCGGACGAACTGTCCGGGATCTTCACCCGCTCGCTGCGGCTGTGGTAACCCCGCGCCGCGGGAAGTTCCGGATTGTGGACTGCCGGGCTCGCGTCGTGTCCGTCACGCCACGGGGGGTTGTGCTCACCCCGTGTTCCGGTCACCGTGTTCTCGGGGGTCGAAACGGTGGTGAGCGGGGGCTGTCGTGGACTCGCAGCAGGCGATGGGGCCGGGTGAGCTGGCGGGCACGGACGACATCCTGACCGGGTTGCGCGCAGCTGACCAGCGGCGCCGTGCACGCCTTGCCGAGCAGAGCCCGGCGGGTCAGGTGGACTTGCATGAGTTCGCGGAGCGGGGCCGGTCCCGGGCGCTGGCCGTGGTGGTGGCCCGGCTGATCGCCGTGGCGTTGCCCGGACGGGTCCGACCGGTCACCGCGGCGTTGTCGGTCGCGGTGATGGGGACCTGGCCGCTCCTGATCGCGCTGATCGCGGCCGCCGGGCCGGTCGCCAACCCGTTGCGCGGCACGACCGGGCTGCTGTTCTCCTTGGCCACATCCGTGATCTGCGTGGTCATGCTCGCGTCGGGCTGGACCGCGTGGCGCTGGACGACACAACTCGCGGAGTCCTTCTCCGAGTTGCTGGCCACCTCACCGGACCGCGGCTCCTTCGTGGCCTGGTTGACCGGTCGGTTCCACCTGCTGGGCCAGTTCGTCAGTTGCGCTGTCGGCGCCGCGCTCGCGGTGGGAATGGTGTACGCGGTCTCCCACCAGCAGACGGACTCGGTCTCGGCGAGCGTGTGGATCTATCTCATCGCGGCATGGACGGGCGTGATCGGCGGCGACGTCGTCTACTGGCTGTACACCCTCGCCGAGATCCCGCCACGCCTGCACCGCTGCAACGACCTGCAGATGGCCTGGATCGACCCCGCGCACACCCCAGCGGTGGTGCAACTGTGCCGGGTGTACACGCGCGTCGCCGCCGCCACGGGCCTGGGCGTGATCCTCATCGAGTTGTGCCTCCTGGCCGTCACCAGCGACCACCCTGGCCAGCTCATGAAAATATTCGTCGTCGGGTTCCCCGTCTTCGCGGTGGCGACCGCGCTGTACGTCGGCGTGCAGCCGTACATCACGCTGTCCCACCTCGTCCGGCACCACATCGACCACATCATCGATCCGCTCATGGCGCAGATGGCCCACCCGCCCGGTGAATTGCTGCTGCACAACGATCTCGATGGCGCCTTCCGGGCCTACAGCCACTTCCGGACGCTGCGGCGGCTGCCCGTCAAAACCACATCCGTAGTGCAGTACGTCACCGGCATCCTCGCCTCACTGATCGTCTATCTCATCCAGCAATGGGCGTCATTCGGCCCAAAGAAGTGACCGAAGCGCCGGCCGGGCACCGGAAGGATGGCCGGCATGACATTGCCTACCCTCCCCGAGGAGTCCTTCCAGCGCGTGCTCTGCGTCGTCGCGCACCCTGACGACATGGAGTACGGCGCGTCCGCGGCCGTCGCTCGCTGGACCGCGCGCGGCATCGAGGTCGGCTATCTCCTGCTCACCCGCGGCGAGGCCGGCATGCCGAACCGTCCCGAGGAGACGGCACGCCTGCGCGTCGCCGAGCAGCAGGCCGCCTGCGCCGTCGTCGGCGTCAAGCACCTGACCGTCCTCGAACATCCGGACGGCGTGCTCGTCTACGGCCTCGACCTTCGCCGCGACATCTGCCGGGAGATCCGCCGGTTCAAGCCCGATGTCGTACTCGGCACCGGTTACGACGTCGAGACGCCCTATGGCTTCGACCAGGCCGACCACCGCGCGGCCGGGCTCGCGACACTCGACGCGGTGCGCGACGCGGGCAACCGGTGGGTGTTCCCGGAGCAGGTCGACGACGAGGACCTCGAACCGCACGCCGTGCGCTGGCTGATCGTCCCCGGGCTCGCCGGCTTTGGCGCCACCCACGGCGTCGAGGTCACGGGTGAGCCGCTGCGCCGCGGCGTCGCCTCGCTCGAGGCGCACGCCGCGTACCTGGCCGCGCTCCCCGGCCACCCCGCCCCCGAGGACATCATCCCGAAGTTCACCGCGATGAGCGGCAAGGCCATGGGCGTCGAGCACGCCGTTCTGTTCCGCGCCCACGACCTGCAGGCACCGCCGGAGTTCTTCACTGAAGCCATGCAGGACTGAAGCCCTTTCATCCTGGTTGTAGTGGGCCTGTCACGTTCTGGTGATGTGCGGCGTGTTGCCGGCATAAGGAGGATGAAAAGGCTCAATGCACGGCCGGTGGACCGCCCGTGGAGATTGGCCGCATGTGCCTTCCTTGCGGGCGTAGCCGGCGCCGCGCCCGGCACCCGCCGAGGAGCCGTCCGCGTCTACCCCACCGCCGAAGACCTCCGGGTCGAGCCGCATGCTGAACGTCGACCCGCACCCGGTCAAGCCCAGGCCTTGCTCCGCGCCGCCGGGATGAGGAACGGCCAGTTCCTAAGCAGGGGTCTGCGGCCACTGGGCCGGTGAGCGCGCCTGGCGATTCGGCCGTCGGTGTGCAGAAAGGATCGCGGGCAAGCGATGAATCTGCCGCCGTCACTGGGTCTGAGCGGTGAGGGACCGAACTGGCCCTTCGGTGGGGAGTCCGGGAAGGCTACCAAGATGTCGGAGACGATCGCGCTGGCGAGCGCCGCCTTGAGGCACAGATGGTGGCGCGGATCGACCGGATTGTCGCTGGGATGGTGTCGTGATCCGCACGGCAGGCCATGCGATTCCGGCCCGGTGGCATGGCGCGCTGAGCGCCCCGGCAAAGCTGTGCCAGCGACCCAGACATAGAAAGGAGCGCTTCATGAGCGAGCCGGTTACTGAGATCGACACGCGGTTCAGCGAACCAGGCGCGGTGGCCACGAGCTGGGATCAGACCCGCCAGGTGCTCGAAACGGCCGAGCTGTTCTGGATCTGCACGGTCCGGGCGGACGGCAGGCCCCACGTCACCCCCCTGGTTGCTGTGTGGCTCGACGAGGCGATCCACTTCTCCACCGGCCCCGCCGAGCAGAAGGCCATCAATCTGCGCGGCAGCCCGCACGTGACCCTGACAACCGGCTGCAACCTCTGGGACCGTGGGCTCGACGTCGTGGTCGAAGGTGATGCCGTCCAGGTCACCGACGACGACACGCTCGAACGCCTCGCGGCGGCGTGGACCGCGAAGTGGGACGGACGATGGAACTACCAGGTCCGCAACGGTAGTTTCCACCACGAAGATGGCGGTGTGGCCCTAGTGTTCTCGGTCACACCCACCAAGATCCTTGCCTTTGGCAAGGGTAACTTCAGCCACACACGCCACCGCTTCTGACCGCCAGATCATGTGCACCCTGCCG
>DATBKU010000144.1:0-10602 GCA_036555725.1 Streptosporangiaceae bacterium
CGAGGTCGACGAACTCCTGCGCGCCGAAGTCGAGCGCCTTCTGACGGTCGGCAGCGCGTGCCGATGACGTAAGCGCCGGCCTCTCGTGCGAGCTGCGTCACCATCGACCCGACTGCGCCGGCCGCGCCGTGCACGAGGACACTCTGCCCCGACTGAACGCGGCCGTGGTGGAACAGTCCCTGCCACGCGGTCAGTCCCGAGATCGGCAGGCTGGCGCCCACCGTGAACTCGACGTCGCCCGGGAGCGGCGCGAGGTTGCGTGCCTCGACGGCCACATACTCCGCCAGGGTGCCGTCGCGATGCCAGTCCGTCAGGCCGAAGACCCGCTGTCCCACCGACAGCCCCGTCGTGCCATAGCCGAGGGCGGTGACCACTCCGGCCAGCTCGTGCCCAGGGATCGACGGTGTTCGGTCCCGGTCGACGCGATCGGTCCAGGTCGAGGGCCACGCCATCTCAGTCGGGACGAATCCCGACGCATGAACCGCAACGACGACGTCGTTAATCGCCGCCGGCGGCTCGGGCCGCTCCAACAGCGTCATCCCGGCCGTTCCCGCAGCCTGGTCCGTCACCACGATCGCTTTCATGGGAATTGTCTCCTCGGTCATATGTCTCTTTGGTGCATTGTCTCGTTGATCCGGCCCGGATCACGCCTGCGGGAGCTGGGTGACGTCGTGGCGGTTGCCGCCGGTCAGCGACGCCTGCAACGGGATGCCGAGCGCTTCCGTGATCAGGTGATGTTTCGCGCCAGTTCGGGCACGGTCGACCGGGCTCGGTCCGGTTTGGGCCTGCCCTTCATGGCCCGCAGGTGTGAGCCGGTGACGGACGTTTCGCGGTCGGCTGACAGCCGCCAATGCTCGCCCATGCGGATGCGCCGATGTCGTGTTGTTTCGACATCTGCATCCGGACGGACTTGTCTCGTGAGGCGTGGTGGGTTCGCGCAGTCCGGGAGATCAGCCCGACTGTTGTTGGAGGTCGCGCTCATGGTGTTCGGCGGTATCGCGCGGGTCGTGCACAGTCATCGGACCGGCCGGGTCGGTGTGGTGCTCGACCGTGTAGAAGCGAACCTCGTGGCCGTCCGGGTCGTGCAGATCCGGCAGGATCCAGCCGATGGTGGCGAAGTGCACCCCGGCGTGGGAATCTCCCAGGCCGGTGAGGCGGGCGGCGAGTTCTTCCAGCGCTTCCTTGTGCGGGACGCCGATGGCGAAGTAGTCGAACCCGGCCGCCGCCTGTGCGCGGTCGGGGTCGAGTCGGAGGGCGAGGTCGGGTCCGCCGCGTGGATGCCGCATCACCACCCCCATCAGCCTGCCCCGCTCGACAAACTCGATCATGAGCTCGTAGCCGAGGCGGCTTTCGTACCAGGCGAGCGATCGGTTGAGGTCGCTGACCGGTAGCTTCAGGTGATGGACGCCGGCCAAGGTCGGCACGTTCACCATGATCCCCCCATTGTCATGCAGTAAGACTGCATCGTTGCAGCTACACTGCAACATATGGCGCAGAACGTCAAGGCCGACCTGCGCGCTGCCCGGGTCGCCGACACCGAGGCAAAGATCCTGCGTGCCGCGACCCGGCTGTTCCTCGAACGCGGCTACGCGCGCACGACGCTGTCCGCCGTCGCCGCACAGGCCCGTGTCGGCGCACGCACCGTCTATATACGGTTCGGCACGAAGGCCGCCCTGCTCAAGCGGGTCGTCGATGTCGCTCTCGTAGGCGACACCGCGCCGGTCGATGTGCGCGGTCGGCCCTGGTTCGTCCTGGCCCGTACCGCCCCTACCCTGGCCGACCGGATCGCCGCCCTGGCCCGCGGTGGGCGGGAGATGATGGTCCGCGCGAGCGGCCTGCTCGCGGTGGCCCTGGAGGCCGCGCCGGTGGAACCGGAACTGGCCGCAGCCGCCCAGGCCGGCCGTGAAGCGACACGCGACAACCTGCGGCTCTTCTGGACCCAGATGGCCGAGGACAACCTGCTCCCGCCCGGCGGCAGCGACATCGACTGGCTGACAGAGACCTCGGCGATCCTGACGCAGGCCGAGACCTACCTGCTCGGCACCCGCATGCACGACTGGACCCCGGACCACTACGAACGGTGGCTCGTCACCACCCTCACTCGGCTCGCCACCGCGTAGCCATTCGCCTTGAGGCGCCGCTGTTGTGATCTTTTGCGAAGCGAGCAGATGATGGTCGCCGGCATCAGGCGGATCGCTCGGGCGGGCCGTTGTGCCCGTCCGCCGTGGCCTGCTGAGGCCGGACGTTGTGGTTGCCGGCGAACAGATTGGCTGGGTCGTATCGGCGCTTGACCGCCGCAAGCCGCTGATGGGTCTGCGCTGGGTAGATGGCGGCGACGTCCTGCTCGGTGGCAGCAGTGAGGAAGTTCGCGTAGGCGCCGTTGACGTGAGGTGCGAGTCTTTCCCAGATCGCGTCCAGGGCAGGGCGGGCGGCCTCGACGGCCGGCTTCGGACCCGCGACGGTAATCACCACCATCAGCTCCGCTAGGCGGTGCGCGTAGGCGGTGGCGTCGTCGGGGACTCGGGATACCGCACCGCCGACGCTGCGAACGGCGATGAACGGCGGCCGCTCCGATGCCCTGACCTCAGCAAGGATCCGCAGGACCTCGGACACCGATTCCTTGCCGGCAAATGCGCTTCGGAGTACGACCTGGATGCCAGGCGGCAAGGGTGTGCCATCCACGAGCGTGTCCGCATAGGGTTTCAGCTCGACATCGTCGCCGATCACCGTGCCGAGCCGGCGGATCGGATCGAGTGCCTTCGCGGCGAGCTGCGGATCATCGCCGTCAAAGGCGACGTAGATCTCGACCGGCGCCTCAGGCCCGCCGGCGAATGGATTGGCAACGTCCACGAAGGATGTGAGCTCTTCGGGGGCGGCGCGGAGGTAGTCCGCCCAACCCTGGAGCACGGTGGCCGCCTGCGATGCCGGGAAGGCGATCTTGCCGAAGAAGACGTCTGTCGTCGGGTGTGCCGCGAACTCGAAGGCGGTCACGACCCCGAAATTGCCGCCGCCACCGCGAATCGCCCAGAACAGCTCCGGGTTCTCCTCGGCGCTGGCATGCACGACCTCCGCGTTGGCAGTGACCACCTCTGCGGCGACCACATTGTCCAGGGCCAGACCATACTTTCTGACCTTCCAGCCGACGCCACCGGTCAACGTCAGCCCACCGACACCGACGCTCTTGGTGTCGCCCGAGGAGATCGCCAGGCCATGCGGGGCCAAGACGGACGCGACCTGACCCCAGGTGGCGCCGCCGCCGATCCGCACGAGGTGACGTTCCTTGTCGATGATCTCCACGTTCGCGAGGTTCCTGAGGTCGATCACGACGCCGCCGTCGTTGGTGCCGAAGCCCGCATAGCTATGGCCGCCGCCTCGCACGGACAGCACAAGCCCTGCACTGGCAGCGAATCTGACACTTGCTTGCACGTCCCCGACGCTCTTGGGCCGCAGAACATGGGCAGGGCTACCCGAAGCCAATACCGTGCGGCTAGCCGATTCGTACTCCGCTGCGCCCGGTTCGATGATGTCGCCGCCGAAGTCACGGCGAAGGGTTTCAAGCGTTGAGCTCATGACGTTCCTTCCACACAGGAGAATCCTCGTTATCCGAACTGGCCCGGGGCCTGATAGTCACCGCGGGCCGGCGGGTGATGACCCCACCCCGCGGACGCGGGCGGCAAGTCATGCGAGGACGGTATGCGGGCCGCCCACGGCGGTCGTCACCCGAAAGTGGACATCCACGGTGGAATCTCCGCAGGCAGCGGTGGCACCAAGGTGCCGGCGTGCGTGAGACGCTCGTGCGGCGCCCAGGGGCCGGGGACCGTAGCAGCCGGCCCGTTCGGGATTAAGGGATCTTTTCGGAACGACGTGGTGCGTGCGCCTGTCCAGCTGGGAGCGTCCGGGTAGCGTCGCTCCTCGTCAGGGGATCAGTCAGGGGATCAGGCTGAGCTCACGTGCGCGGGCGACGGCTTCGGTGCGGTTGGCCGCGCCGAGCTTGCCCAGGACGTGGCTGACGTGCTTCTTCACGGTGTCGAGAGTGACTACGAGCTGGCTCGCGATGGCTCGATTCGACCGGCCTGCCGCCAACATTGTCAGCACCTCCAGCTCACGGCTGGTCAGCGGCTCGACCAGGCCCGGCACCGCCGTGACACTGCTCCGCCCGGCATCCGGAACGACGCCCTGCGCGCCAAGCGCGCGCTGCAGCCGGGCCAGACAGCCGAGCGGGACCTCCGCAACCGCCCCGCCGGATCGCTGGGCTGCGATCAGCCGGGCCAGCAGCGCGGCCATCGGCGGTCCCTCGTCAGCGAAGACCCGGACATAGCCCTGCGGGCAGGCCAGGGTCAGCGCTTCGGCCAGCGCTTCCACCGCGGCGTTCTCCTCGCCTGCGGCTGCCAGCGCGAGCGCCCGCAGCGCGCCGATCTCGATCAGGCTGCCGGCCCGGTCTTGCGCGGCCGCCGCTTCGTACAGCCGGCCCAGCAGCGCCAGCGCGTCGGTGGGCTGGTCCTGGGCCAGCAGGACGCGCGCCAGCACCAGAAGGCCCTGCTCGCTGGGGTAGTCCGCCTCGTCGCCGGCGGCGAGGCCGGTCTCTTGTGTCCACCGGGTAGCGGCGGCGACGTGGCCCTGGGCCAGCAGCAGCCGCGCCCGCTGCACGGGGACGGGGTTGAACAGGCCGGTCATCGCCGGGTCCGGCGCGATCCGTTCGGCCTCGCCCATCGCCTCCCGGGCCCCGCCCGGATCATCGTTGGCCTGCCGGATCCACGCCAGCGTCACCAGGCCCGCGGCCAGGGGCTGGGTCCAGTTCAGCTGCCGGCACAGGGGGATGCCCTCAGTGACGAGCCGGTACGCGGCATCGAGCTCGTTCCGCTGGTAGGCGACCTCGGCCATGCCCACATATCCGATGCCGGCAGCGGGCATCGCCGCCCGGCCTGGCGGCGCAGTGATCTCAAGCGCCTGCTGGTAGGCGGCGCGTGCCGAGTCCAGGCGGCCCCGGGCACGCTGCACCCGCCCGAGGTCATGGCACGCCCATGCGGCCAAGGGACGCTGACCCGCCGCGCGCCATCCGGCGACGCCGGCGGCGAAGCCGCGTTCGGCGTCATCGAGGCGACCGCTCACCCACTCGGCAATGGCCAGCATCCACAGGCCGACCGAATGCAGGACCCGCTCTCCCTCGCCGAGCGCGGCCAGGGCCCGCGACGCGGACGCGGCCGTCCCATCGGCATCGCCGCGGAGCACGGCGAGATAGGCGCGCCCGAGCGCGATCGCCGCGGGAACGTTCGCCAGCAGGCTCGCCCCCCGGCCCACGGAAGGCTCGAACGGCTCGCTGGCGGCATCGGCGAACGCGCGCTCGGCGGCATCCAGCGGCGCCCCGGCCGCTTCCACATCGCCGCCGACGAGCGCCATCCACGCCTGCGCCAGCAACAGCCGTGGGCGGGACCGGGCCAGCTCCACGGGCAGCGCCGAGATCCACCGCTGAATCGTCGCGCTTTCACCACGCAGGAAGATCGCGTCGTACTGCCGCTCGATCAGTCGAGCGGCCCAGGTGGCATCACCAGCGGCCAGGGCGTGGCGGATCGTCTCGTCAGCCAGCCCGTGAGCGTCGCACCACGCGGCCGCCGCATGATGCAGCCCGGGCAGTCTTCCGGGTTGTTCTTGCCGCAGGCGGGCCTGGAGCAGGTCGGCGAACAGGTGGTGGTAGCGCCACCAGCCGCGCACCTCATCCAGCGGCGTCAGGAACAGGCCGGCCGCTTCGATGGCCTCCAGCATCGCCTGGCTGCCGGTGCCGCCGGTGACCGCGTCGCACAGCTCCCCCGACAGCCGCTCCAGCACTGAGGTCTCCAGCAGGAACTCCCGCACCTGATCGGGCTGGCGGTCCAGCACTTCCCCGGCCAGGTAGTCCAGGACGTAGCGGTGGCTGCCGGTGAACGCGGCGACGAAGCCGTCGACGTCGTTCTGTCCGCGCAGCGACAGGCCAGCCAGCTGCAGCCCGGCCGCCCAGCCCTCGGTCCGCGCGGCCAGCGTCGCGGCCACCGCGTCCGGAAGTGGCGCACCGGGCGCTCCGCCGGGCGCAGCCGTGACCTGCTGCAGCAACGCCGCGGCCTCCCCGGGTGTGAACCGCAGTTCCGCGGCGCGCAGCTCGGTCAGCTGCCCGCCGGCCCGCAGCCGCGCCAGGGCCAGTGGCGGGTCGCTGCGGCTTGTCAGCGCCAGGTGCAGCCCTGATGGCCGGTGCTCGAGCAGGAACCCAAGCGACTCGTGCACCAGCTGCGAGCTGATCACGTGATAGTCATCCAACACCAGCAGCAGCGCCTCGTCTGCGTCAGGCTGGCCGGCTAGCTCGTTGATCAGGGCCGTCACCAGCGGCTCGAACGACGGTGGCGGGGGAGGCCCGAGCAGCGGCCCCAGCCGCTCGCCGATCCCCGGCCGCACCCGGTCCAGCGCGGCCACCGCATGCCGCCAGAACCGGGCCGGGTCGTTGTCGCCGGCGTCCAGCGACAGCCAGGCCACTGGATACCGACCGCGCCGGACCCACTCGGCCAGCAGGACAGTCTTTCCGTACCCGGCCGGCGCGCAGGCCAGGACCAGTCCTCGTCCCCGGCCCTCGTCGAGCCGCTGCGCCAGTCGCGGGCGCGGTACCAGATCTGGCCGCAACCCAGGCACGTTCAGCTTGGTGGCCAGCAGGACATCGCGCTCTGACGTCGCGACCTCGGCGGCCGGCTCACCCATCGCTAAGCTGCACGATCGGCGCCTCCAGCGATCTTGCGTCGCTGCCGGAACCCATCGTAGCGATGAGTCGCCCGGCCTGAGCTCGGGGAACTGATCGGGGCGGCACCATCGTGCCGTCGCCGTCGCGGAAAGGTTCCACCCGCATGGGCCACCTTCGAGTGACGCCGATCCCTTCCCCGGTTCGTAGCGTGCAGAGCCACGGGGGCTGGCGGGGGCGTCAGTGTTTAATCCCGACGCCGGCGTACATGTGGTGCACGGGGTCGTCGGGGTCGACCGGCCGGTCCGGGTGCCAGTGGGTGACGGGGGTGACGCCCGGGTCGATCAGATCCAGGCCGTCGAAGAAGCGCTCGGTCTCGGCCCTGGTGCGCATTTTCACCGCGATGCCCTGGGACCGGTAGGCGGCTGCGCCCTTGGCCAGCGGGCTTCCCTGTTCCGCGTCTGGCACCACCGACAGGCCGAGCACGCTGCCCGGGGGCAGCGGCTCACGCGACGATCGTACGGCTCCGAGGCCAGGCGTATCGGGCGAAGCCGAGTCAACCGACCGTGGCCTCCCAGACGCCGCGGCTGCGGGTGCCCACGCGGAGCAGTCGGCCCGGCGCGTAGAACAGCAGGTCTTCGGCAAGGACGTTGGGGAGTCCCGTGCCGTACACCGACCAGGTCTGCCCCGAGTCCCGGGACTCGAAGACCCCGACGTCGCAGGCCACCCAGATCCGGTCGGGGTCGGCCGCGTCGTTCACGACGGCGTTCACCGGGATGTCGGGCAGGCCCGCGGTCACGTCCGTCCAGCTGACACCCTCGTCGTCGGAGCGGAACACCGCGCCGGGGTTGGAATAGGTCGCCCAGTACCGGTGCGGGACGGCGGGGTCGACGAGGAGGTCACTGATCCAGCCGTCGCCGGGCCGGGTGAGCAGGGTCGGGTTGGCGCCCCACTGGGGGTGGCGGTCGATGCGGAAGACGTCGCCGCGCACGGTGCCGACGAGGATTCGTTCGGGAGTGGGGATGGCCAGGGCGGAGGCGACGGACGGGCCCTGCGGCGTCGGCGGCAGCGGAACCCTGATCCAAGTGTCGCCGCCGTCCGCGGAGGCGCACACGACCTCGCCCGCCTTGACCACGACCTGCCCGTTCACCTCGACCGGCGGGTAGAACAGCTGCTTGAACTGGTCGCGGCCGGCGTTGGGCGGCGTGACCCAGTCCCACGAGTCGCGGTCGCCGCGACTGGATGATCGTTCCAGGGACATCCCGTAGTACGAGTGATAGCAGACATCCGGGGTGTCCAGGTCGGTGCCGCAGTCGCCGCCGTCGCCCAGGGCCACCTGCGTCCAGCCCTCCTCGCCCTGGCGGCGTACCGTGCCGTTGTCCTGCAGTCCGGCCAGGAGCCAGTCGGGCTCGTCGGGGCGCTGCGCGAGGTACTCCACCTCGCTGATCGCCAGCCCGGCGTTGAGCGACTGCCACGAAGCGCCGCCGTCAGGGCTGCGGAAGATGCCCCCGTCGTTGCCGGCGTAGACGATGGACGGATTCCGTGGGTCGAACGCCATGGCGTGCTGGTCCGGGTGGATCGAGTCGCCGTGCTCCTCGCGGCTGGAGATGTCGCTCCATTGCCATGTCGCGCCGGTCCGCTCGCCCTTGACGAGCTCTTTCGCGCCGAGATAGACGACGTCGGCCGACCCCGGCGGGACCGCGACGTACCAGTCGTAGAAGGCCTGGTCGACGTCGAGGATGTCGTCGACGTACGGCGGGATGGGGAAGGCCGACAGCGCCACCGCCCGGAACGGTCCGTCGGCCGCGGCGCGGTGCCACAGGTACGCCCGGCGGTCGTCGGCCGCGAACACGAAGGCCTGGCCCGGATCCGAGGGTACGTGCGTCACGGCCATACGCTGCGGGGCGCCGGGCAGCCAGGGGAACGGTATCGGGATGCGGTCGAGGTTCCCGCCTCCGGTCCAGACGAGCAGACCGTCGGGGGTGGCCAGCAGGATCTCCGGCTCGTCGCCGGGGTATGCCAGTGACACGTCCCAGGTCTCGCCGGGGTACAGCAGCCCCCACCTTGTCCCGCCGTCGGGGGACACGGCCGCCCCGCCGGTCGTCGCGACGAACAGCCGGCGGCCGTCACGCGGATCGACCACGATCCGGTAGAAGCCGATGTCGGCGAAGACCTGACGGGCGATGAGCGCCCAGGTGGTCCCGCCATCGTGTGAGGCGAGGATGCCCTGGCCCAGGTGGTAGTACGCCGAATTCGCCTCGCCGGTCCCGGCGTACACCGTCGCGGGATGGGAAGGGTCGAACGCGAGCGCGCCGATCGACAGGGTCGGCTGGTCGTCGGTACGCGGCGTCCACGTCCGGCCGCCGTCCCGGGTCTGCCACACGCCGCCGGCCGCCGCCCCGATCAGGATGTGCGCGGGATCGCCCGGGTCGACGGCGATCGCCGCCACCCGGCCGGCCACGGTCGTCGTGCTGCCCGGCCCGCTGCCGTACGTCTGGCCGCGGGGAATCCCGTTCGGGCCGAGCGGGCGCCACACGATGGCGGCGACCTCGGGAGGGGCCTCCCCGGCCAGCGTCTCCTTCTGCCGAGCTCCGAGGAGATACGGCGACGAAGCCGCCGCCAGGCTGTCGCCACGTTCCGCGTCGCCGATGTCGAGCGGTGCGCCGACGGCCAGCGGCATGCCGATCGAGAGCGACCGTGGCGCGCTGCTGAGCCCGCGCTGCTCCAGGAACTCCTCCTGTCGCAGGAAGGCCTTCCCCGACACCGGCGGCCGCTCCCGGACCTCCCGCGCTGCCGCGAACGGCCGGTCGGCTCGGTTCGCGGTCTCGACCGGACCCTGCACCATCCCCGCACCCCCTGTCGGCTCCCGGACGCGACCGGCTGACCGCGTCTGAAGACGGCCTTCCGCCAACGTCACTCCGGCTTGCCGCCCGGAGACTCCTCGTCGTTGTCGTTCTCGTCATCGAGGTTCAGCTCTCGAGGACGGTCGGACAGGCCCCGCTCCTCCTCGAACTGACGACGCCGGTCCCTGGCATGTCCGCCGGAATCGGGCGGCTCCGGCTGCCGCCCCTCGCCGCGCATCATCGCCGGTACGGCCATACCCGCCGGCGACGAGCTATTGACGCTGCGGAGCGGGCGGAGCGCGACGACGGCGGCGACGGCGGCGACGGTGATAACGGCCTCGACCAGATAGACCAGCTCGGTCGCACCACTCCCGCTGTCGGGGCCGACGTGCAGCAATCCCTCGATCCAGCTCATCCGGTCTCCTCAATGCCGCCCTGGCATGGTAGGCAGCGGCGACCGGGTGGGCCTAGCCGTCATAGACAAATTGTCACAACACGGCCACGATCCGTCCCTATCCTGGGTTGATCAACCTTCCCAGGCCGAGCGCTGCAAGACGATGCTTCTCCTGTTCGAGGGTCTGCGGCGTCGCCCGCGATCACTCGCCGGCCGCGCTCAGGACGCGCGCGGCGATGCGCTCGTGCGCGTCCACCGTACTGGGGAGGTCGGAGGCGCCATGGCCGCCGCCGGTCCACGGCGTTCCGGTCCAGAATCCAAAGTTGAGCAGGCCGATGACGCGGGGTTGCCGTTGGGCGAGCTGGAGGTATTTCCACTGCAGGGCCGCGATGTCGGTATCGCTTTGATGTCCCGGAGTACTGGCGCACGCCGGGCTCTTGGCCGCCACGGGCTTATCACCAATGGTGGCCCAGACGGCGGAAAAGACCGACAGGGCCGCCAAGCCTCCGATGAGCGCCATCGCGCGCCGGCCGAAACGAATCCTCTTCATTTTCTCCGTCCGGGAATGTCCGGGATTGTGGAAAATGCGGATCAGCCGATTGACCCCACGGCCGCGAGATCTAACCAGCACCGAGCTTCAATTCGGCTTCAGTTCGCCTTCATTGCTGCTA
>DATBKU010000145.1:0-55229 GCA_036555725.1 Streptosporangiaceae bacterium
GGGCGACGGTGAGTCGCCCGCCCCGGGAGAGGGGTCACCCGTCGGGGAACAAGGTGCCGAAGTCCGCCGCGGCCATCGCGACGTCGGCCTGTGCCCAGAACCGGTGGAAGGTGTACGTCGGCGCGGGTCCCGTGCCGTTCATGTAGGCCTGAGCGGCGGCCCAGCCGGGGGCGTTCCGGTAGAACGGCCGGATGCTCAGGAAGGTGGAGTTGGAGTTGATCGGGCTGCCATCGGGCATCGTGCCGTTGAAGCCCGGCGGGATGTACAGGCCGGTCTGCGACGAGGAGCTCCACACGTCGTCGAACCGGTTGTACTCATCCTTGGTCTCCGGGATCCCGACGCCCTGCGCGTCCTTGTGGGACAGGATCCCGTCGATGAGGTTCTTCGCCGCCGTCTGCGCCTGGGCGTTGCCGGACTTGGCCGCGTACCAGGTCAGCAGCCGCGCGTACGCGGCGCCCACGCCGACGTCGTTGGTGGAGTTGGAGACGGTGACGTGCAGGCCCGGGTTGGCCGGCGGGCCGCTCGCGCTCCCGCTGTAGTTGCCGGCCGGGGCACCCGACCACGTCATGTCGGACGGGAAGGAGTAGGCGTTGCCGGCGCCGAACGTGGTGTGCGACAGCGCCCACGGCACCCACTTGTCGAGGATCTGCTTGGCCTTCGCGTCGCCGGTCACCCAGTAGTACTCGGCGACCCGCTCCAGCGACCACACCTGGAAGCCGAACCAGCGGTTCGACGGCGGGTCGTGGAAGACCGGCTGGAAGTCGTACGCCCAGCCATAGAAGGTCGGCGTACCGGCCGGCGGCTGCTCGTAGTTTCCGTTCCAGCTGTTCGTCGCGCCGCCGGCGATGCCGCCCTCGGCCGACTGCAGCCACAGGTAGGAGTCCAGCTGACGGTTCAGGCTGGTCTGCCAGTCCGTCGCGGCGCTCGGCGACTGCGGACGCAGCGCCGCCGGTCCGGCCGGCGACAGCGCCCACGCGGCCAGCGGGTTCTGGTAGCCCTGATGCCAGGAGCTGGACCCGATCCGCCAGGACCACGCGTTGGCGATGTCGCCACCGAACGCGTAGTACCACGTGAGCATGTACGACGAGCTGCTCTTACCGGTGCCCGGAGTGCAGTTCGTCGACGTGCAGCCGGGGTTCTTGAAGTACTTGTCGAAGAAGGAGTACCGCAGGAAGTCGCCCATCTTGGCGGCCTTGGCCACCGTGGTCGAGATCTGCGACTGGTTGCCCTGGTCGGTCGCCCACCGCAGCGCCCAGTAGGCGGCCTGCACGGCGCGGGCGTCGGCGTCCGGCGCGTCGGTGTAGCGCCACTGGTTCGCCCCGGAACCGGAGATGAACAGCGGCGGGTAGCCCGAGCCGGACTGGCCGAACCGGCCGGTCTCACACGACGGGTGCGCCACGGTCTCCCAGACGGACTCCTGCGGACCCCGCTGGTAGGTGTTGATGTAGGTCACCCGCTTGGTGTTGTCACCGCACTCGGACAGGCTGCTGCCGCGTCCGGTGCCGTATCCGTAGGTGTCGTCCACGTCGAGCAGCCAGTGCATGCCGTACACCAGCCGGTTGCCGTAGGTCGACTGCAGCTCGTTGGCGAGCGGGTCCTGGCCGGCGACGACGCCCGTGTCGAGCGACACCGGGTAGCTGCTCGGCTGCGGGAACTCGCGTGCGTAGTCGGCCGGGTCGTTGGGGTTGTAGCTGGTCGATCCGCCCGGCTGGCCGCCCGAGTTCGGGATGATGTACGTCTCCATCGTCGTCCACGCCTGGTTGAACGGCGCCCAGTCGCCGGTGACGCGGCCGTGCTGCGCCTCCAGCCAGAGCCAGAAGCTGAACGCCTCGGACGTGGTCTCGTGACCCCAGTCAGGGGCTTCGACGAGCAGTGTCTCGATGGAGTGGTACGGGATGCCCTCTTGCGAGAAGTATCCGCTGGCCGGTGAGTGGATCTTGTTGTACTGCTCGGTGAACTCGTCGATGTACGAGCTGACCGCCGGCGCGTCATCGTCCTCTTCGGTCGCGGTCAGCGGTACGGACGGGAAGCCGGTGGCGCTGACGGTGATGGTCGCCTGGCCGTTGGACTGGTCCGCGTCCTGGGCCGCCGCCAGCGTCACCGTCTGCGGCGTGTTCCAGTTGGACGTCGTGAATGTACGGGACCCGCCGGCGGAGACCGTGATGTCCGCGTCGCCCGCGGTCTTGGCCGCGGTAACGGTCACGCTGCTCGACGGCTGTGCGGACAGGCTCACGTCGAAGCTCTGCGTACCGCCTTCGGGCACGCTCACCGCCGTCGGGCTCACCACCAGGGTCGGGCCAGCGTCGACCACGATCGCAACCTCGGCGGTCGCGGTGGCCCCGAGGTTGTCGGTCGCCCGCGCCTGCAAGGTGTAGTTGCCCGCGGGCAGGCTCGTGTTGGTGAAGCTGTAGGGAGAGGAGGTGTCCGTGCCGACGAGCATGCCGTTGCGGAAGAAGTCGACCTGAGCCACGTTTCCGGGGGAGGCGTCGCCGGCGGTCGCGTTCACCGCGACGTTGCTGCCGGCCGGGAAGTGCTGGCCGTTGGTCGGGGCGGTGATGGAGACCGTCGGGGGAGAGTTCGCGCCGTTACAGGCGACGTTGTTGATGGAGAAGCTGGTCGGGTTGGCGTTCGTGCCGCTGTAGGTGAAGTTGGCGCCGATCCCTTGGGCGGATCCGCCGGTCGCAATGTTGCCGTTGTAGGGCGCGTTGACGACCGTGACGTTCTGCCCTGATTGGGTCCAGGTGCCATTCCAGCCGCTCTGCTGCAGCGTCTGGTTGCCCGTGAAGGAGAACCGCAAGGTCCAGCCGGTGAGCGGATCACCAAGATTATTGATAGCAACGTTTGCAGTGAAGCCCGTTCCCCAGTCGTTCTTCGTGTAATTGACACTACATTGGACGGCGGCGGACGCCGGGGTTCCGGTCGCCACGAGGGCGCTGAGGACCAGGGACAATCCCGCTCCCAGCGCCATGATCGGCCGCCACGGACGGCGTCTTTTCATCGGATTTTCCTCCTGAGGGGGAGCTGACCGCGGGCAGGCTGAAACTCGCGGTGGCGCGCTCGTACGAACGCGACCGGATTATTCCTGGGCTAGGCGGACTCTCGGATGATCAATTTTGTGCTGAGCACGATGCTTTGCCCGGAGACGGGTTTTCCGGCAATTCGGGAAAGCAGTTCGTGGGTCGAGCGCGCACCCATTTCTTCGAGTGGTTGGTGCACGGTTGTCAAGCGTGGGCGCAAATGTTGTGCGACGGCCGAGTCGCCGAATCCGACAACGGCGACGTCGTCCGGGACCTTGCGCCGGGCCCTGGCCAGCGCGCGCATCGCGCCCGCGGCCATCAGGTCGGAGGCGACCAGAACCGCGTCCAGGGTGGGCCAGCGGTCGAGCAGGCGGTTCATCGCATGCTCGCCCGACGCCTGACGAAGGTCGCCGTAGGCGACGAGTCCGGAGCTGAGCATGCCCGCGTCGGCGACGGCGTCGCGGTAGCCGGCGAGCCGGTCGGCCCCCACGACCGTGTCGGGCGGTCCCGCGATCGTCGCGATGGAGCGACGTCCGGAGTTGAGTAGGTGCTCCACCGCCGCCCGCGCCCCGCCGCGGTCGTCGATGTCTACGTGGGGGATCCAGCTGTCCGATTGCGGACGGCCCGCGAGTACGACGGGCACTCCGGCGGCCGCGTGCAACAGCGGATGGTCCCCGCGAGTACTGATCAACAACACACCCGCCGCGTGCCCACCGCGCAGATAGCCGGCGACGGCCTGCTGGCCGCCCCCCGCCATCAAGATCACTAGCTGGGTGGACTTGCCGAGCGCTCTGCGCGCGCCGTGCAGGACGCGAGCGAAGAACGGGTCGGCGAAGATGCGAGTGCTGTCCTCACAGATCACCGCGGCGATTGAGCCGGCCGATCGTCCCGCGGGACGTGAGGATGGCCGGTGCCGGACGTAGCCGAGCCGGCGGATGGCGTCTTCCACCTGGGCGCGCGCATGATGGCTGACGCGAGCCGAACCATTGATCACGCGTGATGCTGTCGCAGGGGAGACACCGGCAAGCTCGGCCACCTGCGCCAGCGTCGGCACCGTTACAGTCGCTGGCTCGGCAACCGTTCCTGTGGGGGGCACGGGGACTACTCCCTTCCGGGCGAAAGGCCCAGCGGCGGGGTGGTGGGAGCGCTCCCAAATATCAAGCCGAGCACCATAACTGTCAAGTGATGTGTGACGATTGTGTTAGATGCAGGTTTCGGTCCGTGGTGGTCAGAACCGGCGACGAGATGCTCTGGCCGGGGGAGACCCGCGAGGACCCGCATCGTTCGCTTCCGCGAAACCCATGAAAACTCGTGAAAGAGCGCTATCGCGGCCGTGATCTCCAGCGTTAAAGTCGGTTTGCGTTGCAAGCCCGAATCGTGGGAGCGCTCCCACGAAGGACAGTTCGGAGTTTGGTGCTGACCTCCTTCTTTGGGGGCCGGCGGAGGTCGCCGGTTCGGTGTGGAGCACGGTTACCTCGGCCAACTCGGAGTTGTCCACAGAAAATGGCGGCTCTGGCCGCCTGCGAGTGGGCTTGCCTAGCTTGGGCTGCCATGAGAGGCACCCATTCCGGGCGGCGCGACCGCCGCGCCGCGATCGCGGCACGCCGCCTGTCCACCTTGCTTTCAGCCACCTCTGTCGCATCGAGCCCGTCGCGCTTAGACCGCGCCCACCGCACCAACGCCGTGCGCCGGTCGGCGGACGCCTCGCGCTGGCCCGACGGCGATCGCCCAGACCGCGCCTTCCGTATCGACGCCGCCTCCCACTCGGCCGACGGCGGTCGGCCAAACCGCGGCTCTCGTACGGCCGGCGGGGGCGTGGCGGAGGAGATCGGCGGGGCGGCGCCGCCGGCGGCGACGTTACGTTCGGCACCTGAGGAGCCCGCGCTCATCGACCTGGTGTCGTCGGCGCGCGAGTCCCCGTCAGCGGCGTTGCGGTCGGCGCTCAGCGGTCGCTTCGATCTGGAGACGCCGGGCGCTCGGGCCCTCCTGGTGGTCGGGGTCGTGGCGGCTCTCGTTGCGGTGGGCTTTCTGTGGCTGTCGCGCCCGCGGCCGCAGCCCGTCCCCGCGGCTGACGTACGCCCGTCGCTGGCGGCCGCTCCGCCCGCTCCGTCGACCACGGCGTCCGCCACGGTCGTGGTGCACGTCGCGGGCAAGGTACGGCATCCCGGCGTCGTCACGCTGCCCGCCGGGGCGCGCGTGACGGACGCCATCAAGGCGGCCGGTGGCCCGCGGCCGGGTGCCCACCTCGGAGAGCTCAACCTGGCCAGGCACGTCGTCGACGGCGAGCAGATCCTGGTGGGAGTCGGCGGGCAGCAGCCCGCGCCGGCGGTGCCCGCGGCGCCCGGCGGCGCGAGCGGGTCGGCCGCCACCGCGCCGGGCGCTCAACTCGATCTCAACGCCGCGACGGTGGAGCAGTTCGATCAGCTGCCCGGCGTCGGGCCGGTCCTCGCCCAGCGGCTCGTCGAGTACCGCACGCAGCATGGTGGGTTTCGCAGCGTCGACGAGCTCCAGGACGTCTCCGGGATCGGCGACAAGAAGTATGCCGAGCTCAAAGACCTCGTCCGCGTCTAGGGGCGCCGGTGAATCTTCGGGAATCCGCCGGCGGCGGAGTGTGCCGACGTGCCGGGTGACGGGGAGGGCGGGCACGATCTGCGGCTCGTGTTGCCCGCGTGCGCGACGTGGCTGACGGCGCTCGTGCTGATCGGCCTCCGCCCGGTCGTGGCCTACATCGTCGCCGGGCTGTGCGTGGGGTGCGCCGCCGTGCTGCTGACGACCGAGCTCGCCGACGGGCGGCGAGCCGATCGGGCGGCCGCCACCTGCCGTGGGAGCGGCGACGGACGGTGGGCGGCGCGGGTTCGGGGGCGGTGGGGTGCACGCAGCGGCGGGGCCCGGGCCGATCGCCCAACGGGGGGTCTGCTCATTCGGCACGGCGCGCTGGCCGGGGCGGCGCTGGCCTGCGTGGCGGCCTCGGCGGCCGGGGTGGGGCTGCGCCTGTCCGCGGTCGGCACCGGGCCGGTCCGCGCTCTCGCCGACGCGGGCGGCCGGGCCACGATCGAGGCCGTGGTCACCGGCGGCCCGCAGGCGGTGCAGAGCCGGGGACACGAGATCATCATGGTCAGGGTCAGAGCGGAGACCGTGCGCCGGCATGGCACCGCGATCGGCACTCGCGTGCCCGTGCTGGTGCTGGCCGCCGAGCAGCAGTGGCGGTCGCTGGTGGTCAGCCAGCGGGTGCGGTTCAGCGCGCGGCTCGGCCCGCCAGACCACGCGGAGCTGCTCGCCGGGGTGGCGCTCGTCCGCGGCCCGCCGGTCACGTTAGGCCGTCCGTCCGCGATGCAGCGGGCCGCGGAGACGGTGCGGGCGAAACTGCGCCAGGCCTGTGACGGACTGCCCGCCGCGCAGCGGGGTGTACTGCCCGGCATGGTCGTCGGCGACACGTCTCGGCTGGATCCTCGGCTCGACGATGACTTCACGGCGGCCGGGCTGAGTCACCTGGTGGTCGTGAGCGGCGCCAACCTCGCCATCGTGGCCGGTGCGGTGCTCTGGCTGGCCAGGGTCGCCGGACTGGGCAGGCGCCGGGCGGCGGTGCTCGCGGCCATCGCCGTCCTCGGCTTCGTGGTCGTGGCCCGCCCCGAGCCGAGCGTGCTGCGCGCGACCGTTATGGCGTTGATCGGCCTGATCGCGCTGGTCAGCGGCCGGGAGCGGCGCGGCGTCCCGATCCTGTGCGGGGCCGTCGTGCTGCTGGTACTGGCCGACCCCGAGCTGGCCCGCTCGTACGGCTTCGCGCTGTCGGTCGCCGCGACCGCCGGCCTGCTCATCCTCGCGCCGCCCTGGCGAGACCGGCTGCGCCGATGGCTTCCCGGCCCGGTCGCCGAACCCCTCGCCGTCGCCGCCGCGGCCCAGGTGGCCTGCGCACCCATCCTGGTCATGCTGTCCGGCGAGCTCAGCCTGGTCGCGCTCGCCGCCAACCTGCTCGCCGAGCCCGCGGTGGTACCGGCGACCCTGCTGGGCGCGGCAGCCGGCGTCGTCGCGCCGTTCGCCCTGCCGCCGGCCCGCCTGCTCGTGTGGCCGGCTGGGCTGGCCGTCGGCTGGATCGTCGGCGTCGCGCGCACTGCAGCCGCCCTGCCGTACGCCACCGTGGCGTGGCCCGCCGGGCTGCTGGGCGCCGCGCTGCTGATCGCGGCCGGGGCCGTGGCGCTCCTCGTCCTGCGCCGCCGGGCACCCAGGCGGCTTGCGGCCGCGCTCCTGGCCGGGCTGATCGTCGTGGTGCTCGGGGGGCATCTGTGGCAACCCGGCTGGCCGCCGCGCGGGTGGCTGTTCGTGGTCTGCGACGTCGGTCAAGGCGACGGCATGGTCCTCGCGGCCGGACGGGCCCGCGCCGTGGTGGTCGACGCCGGCCCGGACCCATCCGTGATGGACGACTGCCTGACCCGGCTCGGCGTGCGGGTCGTACCGCTCATCGTGCTCACCCATCCGCACGCCGACCACATCGACGGCCTGCCGGGAGTGCTCGCGGGCCGCACCGTGGGCATGGCCGTGACCAGCGGCCGGAGCGCCGGCGAGGAGCTGCGCCATCTGCCACGGGTCCAGGTGCGCCCGGCGGCGCCTGGTCAACGATGGGCCGTCGGCGACCTGAGCCTGACCGTCCTCGCACCCGTACCGCAGGGTCCTCGCGTGTCGACGCGCGACGACGGCACCACAGTGAACAACGCCAGCGTCGTCATGGTGGCCCGCTGGCCCGCGCTCAGCGTGCTGCTCAGCGGCGACGTCGAGACCGAGGCCCAGCACGCGCTCGCCGGGACGGTCCCGCCCGTCGACGTCCTCAAGGTGCCCCATCATGGGTCGAGGAGCCAGGCCGCGGCGTTTCTCGCGGCCACCCGGGCCAAGGTCGCCATCATCTCGGTCGGGGCGGACAACGACTACGGCCACCCCGCCCCCGCGACGGTCACGCTGCTCCGCGCGCTCGGCATGCGGATCTACCGCACCGACCTCGACGGCTCCGTCGCCGTACTCGCTACGGCACACGGCCTGGCCGTCGTCCCCCAACGCCGGTGACGAGTGGGCCGGGCAGTCGGATGGCGGCGGCTCACGGACGTGATGACCGTGGCATGCTGCTTGCGTGGCTGCGGATTCGGTGACCTTGATCGTTGGCGACGAAGAGCTGCTCGTGGACCGCGCGATCGGCGAGATCGTGGGCCCGGCGCGCCGGGCCGACCCCGAGGTGCAGGTCGTCGAGCTGACCCCGGCGACCATGGAGCCCGGGCGGCTGGTCGAGCTCACCTCGCCGTCGCTGTTCGGCGGCGGCAAGGTCATCGTCGTCCGGGCGGCGCAGGACGCCGGCAAGGACCTGTCGGCGGAGCTGACCGATTACGCGAAGAGCCCGGCCGACGACATCGTGCTCGTCGTCGTGCACGCGGGCGGCGCCAAGGGCAAGGCGCTGCTCGACGGGCTGGGCAAGGCCGGGGTGAACAAGCTCAGCTACCCGAAGATCACCAAGCCGAGCGACCGCATCCAGTTCGTACGGGCCGAGGTACGCCGCGCGGGCGGCTCCATCACCGAGGGCGCCGCCCGTACCTTGATCGACGCCGTCGGCACCGATCTCCGCGAGCTGGCCTCGGCATGCAGTCAGCTGGTGTCCGACACCGGCGGTGCGATCGACGACGAGACCGTCGCGCGCTACCACCGCGGACGGGCGGAAGTGACCGGGTTCGTGGTGGCCGACCGCGCGGTCGAGGGCAACCTCGCCGCCGCCCTTGAGCAGCTGCGCTGGGCGCTGTCGACCGGGGTGGCACCCGTCCTCATCACCAGCGCCCTCGCCCAGGGCGTACGGTCGCTCGCCAAGGTCGGCGGTGCGCCGCGCAACCTGCGCGGCGCGGCGTTGACCAAGGAGCTGGGCCTGCCGCCGTGGAAGATCGACCGGGTGCGCGGCCAGCTGCGCGGCTGGACTCCCGACGGAGTGGCTCGCGCCCTCAGCGTCATCGCCGACACCGACGAACAGGTCAAGGGCGGATCGGCCGACGCGACGTACGCCCTGGAGAAGGCCGTCAGCGAGATCGTCGCCGCCCGCTCCATCCGGTGACGGTTCGCCCGCGATCCCCAGGCCTAGGGGATCCTCCGGGCAGGGGATTCTCGAGGCAGGTTGTTTGACGCGCCCCTCCGCGAATTCGGCATCCCGCGTACGCCAGTCGATCACACCGGTCCGAACCCGCCGGAAACGGGTGGCACGGTTGTGCGTCGAGGCCTCAGCCTGGACGCATGAACGAAGTAAGAGACCCCCGCCTCGGCGTCGACTTCGGGAGGGTGATTCACGGCGGGGCCGCCGAGTCCGGCCTCGAGGACACGGTCTTCCTCAGCGGCGACATGGCCACCGCGCTGCGCACTCCCGCAACGGCGGGCGTGTACGAGGTGTTGCCGGGGCTCGTTGAGCGATTCGCCGGACGGGCCTGGATCATCTCGAAGTGCGGCGAGCGTACCGAGCAGAAGACGCTGCGCTGGCTTGACCACCATCGCTTCTACGAGCGGACCGGGCTGCCGCGTGGGAACGTGCGCTTCTGTCGCCGGCGGGCCGACAAGGCCCTGCATTGCGCCGAGCTCGGGATCACGCACATGATCGACGATCGCCTGGACGTCCACCGGGCCCTCCGCGGCCTGGTGCCCAACCTCTACCTGTTCGGCCCACAAGACGAACCGGCTCCCGACTGGGTGATCCCAACCCGTACCTGGGCGGACGTCATCGCGGCCATGTTGGCAACCTGAGCACACCAAAAGGCAGCCGGCTAAGCGGCTGCCCGAGATCGAGGGACCTACTTGGTCAGGGCGGCGGCGCGCTTGGCGATGGCCGACTTGCGGTTGGCCGCCTGGTTCTTGTGAATGACGCCCTTGCTGACGGCCTTGTCGAGCTTGCGGCAGGCCGCGCGCATGGCCGCGGTCGCCTCGTCGGCGTTACCCGCGTCGGCCGCCCGGCGGAACTTGCGGATGTACGTCTTGAGCTCGGACTTGACGGCCTTGTTGCGCAGGCGGCGCTTTTCGTTCTGCTTGTTCCGCTTGATCTGGGACTTGATGTTCGCCACGAAGAAGCCTCGGTATATGTCGTAAGGGATGGGGGCGCGCGGCTCAGCCGGCACACACCTCGCGCGCCACACGCAGTCAGACAGGTTACCAATTCTCCTGGTGAACCCTCAAACCAAACGGATTATCGCCATCCGGTGCGCCGGCGTGCCCATTCCAGGTTGGGTTCGGCGTACGACCGCTGGAACGCACGCAGCGTCGGCAGCCCCGGTGGCGCGGGCCGGCGGCACGCCTCAGTCATGAAGCCCGCGAACGCGCACACCAGGGCGTCCACCCCCGCGCGCGGCGCGGTGCGGCCCGTCTCGCACGAGAGCAGCAGTTCGTCCGGGTCGGCGTCGCTGTCGCGAGTCACCGAGACCAGGAACAGCACGAGATCGACCCATGCCGCCCCGGTGGCCGCGTGCGCCCAGTCGATCACCCACATGCGGCCCTCGCCGTCGAACAGCACGTTGTCGGCCCGCAGGTCGATGTGCAGCAGCGTGTCGCCGCCCGCCTCCTCCGGCCAGCGCGCCTCCAGCTCGGCGAGCCGGCCCAGGTTCCGCCGAGTCCAGTCGTCGAGGTCCGGCGGCGGATCGGCGGCGAGCGTACGCCAGCCGGACAGCGTTCCGGCCAGCGACTTTCGCACCTCCGGGAACCCGCTCGGCGCCGGTGTCAGCGCGGCCGCCATCTCGTCGAGGCCGTCGAGCACGCGGTCGAGCTCGGCGCGGCGCCACGGTACGCCCGGCTGCCGGCCCTCGATGTCTTCCACGCCGAGTGCCACCCAGTCGCCGTCGTCGTACGTCCAGAGCAGCCGCGGCGCGGGAGCCGACGCCGGGAGCGCCCCGAGGGCCTGCGCCTCGGCCCGGTACATGCCGGGGCTGTCCGGGTTCTGCGCCTTGCCGACGGCCTTGACGAAGATGCGGCTGCCGTCGGCCAGCACCAACCGGGCCGCCACGCCGGGCGAGAAGCCGCCCGCCTGATCGGCCGCCTCGACGACGCCGGCTCCGGCCCTGGTCTCGATTTCCTTGCGTACCCCCGCCGGCAGGTCGGCGAAGCTCAGCCGTACCCCGGTGGCGGGCTGTGGCGAGGACGTATCAGACATGCGTTTCATCGTCGCCAGTGATCGCCTTTCCGGGCAAGCGCTTTTCGCGCCGCTTCCCGCCGCCGCGGCCGTACGAGCGGAGCGGCGCGGCCACGGCGGCGGGCATGGGACCATAGAGTTCAAGGGGAACCCCGATCACCTGCCGCAAGGACGCAAAGGAAACCACGCCTCGGTGGTCACGACGCCGAGCCGACCCTGACTATGAACACAGACCCGGCGATCATCCGCAATTTCTGCATCATCGCGCACATCGACCATGGCAAGTCGACGCTCGCGGATCGGATGCTGCAGCTCACCGGGGTGGTCGAGGCCCGCCAGATGCGCGCCCAGTACCTCGACCGGATGGACATCGAGCGCGAGCGCGGCATCACGATCAAGAGCCAGGCCGTACGGCTGCCATGGCGCGATCACGTCCTCAACCTCATCGATACGCCCGGGCACGTGGACTTCTCCTACGAGGTGTCGCGGTCGCTCGCGGCCTGCGAGGGCGCCGTACTGCTGGTGGACGCGGCGCAGGGCATCGAGGCGCAGACCCTCGCCAACCTCTACCTGGCGCTCGGCGCCGACCTGCACATCATCCCAGTGCTCAACAAGATCGACCTGCCGGCGGCGCAGCCGGATCGGTACGCCGAGGAGCTCGCCCACGTCATCGGCTGCGAGCCGTCCGAAGTGTTCCGGGTCTCGGGCAAGACCGGCGCGGGCGTCCCCGAGCTGCTCGACAAGATCATCCAAGACGTTCCCGCGCCGACCGGCGACCCCGACGCCCCGGCCCGTGCGCTGATCTTCGACTCGGTGTACGACACGTACCGCGGCGTGGTGACGTACGTCCGGGTCGTCGACGGGCGCCTGTCGCGGCGCGAGAAGAGCCAGATGATGTCGACCGGGGCCGCCCACGACACCCTCGAGGTCGGCGTGATCTCGCCGGAGCCCAAGCCGGTCGATGGGCTCGGCGTCGGTGAGGTGGGCTACCTGATCACCGGGGTCAAGGACGTACGGCAGGCCCGGGTGGGTGACACCGTGACGACCACGTCACGGCCGGCGCCGAAGCCGCTCGGCGGGTACGAGCACCCCAAGCCGATGGTGTTCTCCGGGCTGTATCCGGTCGACGGCGACGAGTACCCCGAGCTCCGCGACGCGCTCGACAAGCTGCAGCTCAACGACGCCGCCCTGGTCTACGAGCCGGAGACCTCGCTCGCGCTGGGCTTCGGGTTCCGCTGCGGCTTCCTCGGCCTGCTGCACATGGAGATAGTCCGCGAACGCCTCGAGCGCGAGTTCGACCTGTCGCTGATCTCGACCGCGCCCAACGTCGTCTACCGCGTCGTGATGGAGACCGGCGAGGAGGTCACGGTCACAAACCCCAGCGAGTTCCCCGAGGGCAAGGTGGCGCAAGTCTTCGAGCCCGTCGTCAAGGTCACCGTGCTGTCGCCGAGCGACTACATCGGCCCGATCATGGAGCTCTGCCAGGGCCGGCGCGGGGCGCTGCTCGGCATGGACTACTTGTCCGCCGACCGTGTCGAGATCCGCTACACCATGCCGCTCGCCGAGATCATCTTCGACTTCTTCGACCAGCTGAAGTCCCGTACGCGCGGGTACGCCTCGCTCGACTACGAGCCGAGCGGTGAACAGGAGGCCGACCTGGTGAAGGTCGACATCCTGCTGCAGGGCGAGTCGGTCGACGCGTTCAGCCAGATCGTGCACCAGGACAAGGCCCGCGAGTACGGCCTGATGATGACCGGCAAGCTCAAGGAGCTCATCCCACGGCAGCAGTACGAAGTGCCGATCCAGGCCGCCATCGGGTCGCGGATCATCGCCCGCGAGAACATCCGGGCCATCCGCAAGGACGTGCTCGCCAAGTGCTACGGCGGCGACATCACCCGTAAGCGCAAGCTGCTGGAGAGGCAGAAGGAAGGCAAGAAGCGGATGAAGACCATCGGCCGGGTCGACGTCCCGCAGGAGGCCTTCATCGCGGCCTTGTCGACCACCGCGTCCGCCGACAAAGGCAAGAAGTAGTGCTTGGCTGACGTCGGACAAGAAGTAGCGCCCGCCGACCAGTGTCCCTGCGGCCTTTCCGCAAAGCGGTGGTGACTTAGCGCATTTATCGGAACACTGTACGTCGTGGCGCATTCACTCCTGCACCAGATTCTTGTCTCCGACCTGGTGATACCACTCGCCCTCGCGCAGCCGCCGAGCCAGGAGACGCTGCCACGCTTCGGCGCGCGGCTCGCGGACGACACCTGCCTGCGCGCCGACCTGATGGTGGTGGAGCGCACCCGGATCCCGGCCGACGGGTGGTACGTCGTCGGGCCGCCGCTGCTGGCCATCGAGGTGACCTCGGAGGCGTCGGGCCACGACGACCTGGGGCCGAAGAAGGACCTGTGGGCGCGGTTCGGCGTGCCGTCGTACTGGGTGGTGCACCCCGGCGCCAAGCAGCCCAGGGTGCACGTCTTCGAGCTCGACGGCGATGCCTACGTGGAACGGGCCGAGCTGACCGGCGGCAAGCCGTACGTCGTGAAGGAGCCCTTCGAGATCGAGCTCGCGCCCGCCGAGATTTTCGGGCGGCCGGCCCAGCGCCCGGCCGCCGCCAAGGGGAGGACGACCATGACGCAGCAGACCGGCCGCGACCTGCCCGCGGCCGACGAGACGATCTCGATCGACACCTTCGGCTTCCGGTGGCCGACCGGCGCCGAGAAGGCCGAGCTGTGGGACGGCTGCCCCGTCTTCTACGGCGTGTGGGACGAACGCGACGTCGCGATCGCCGAGCGGGCCTATCCCGGCCGTGTCGTCCGGCTCGACCAGGAGCCCGGCAGGCCCGGCACCCTGCGCGTGCTGCCCGCGGGGTCGGATTAACGGTTCGCGATTGTCCGACCCGACAGGTAGCGTCCGGCGCATGGGCCGGGTCATCTCCGTCAACGTCGGGCACATTTTCGACGCCGACTGGGCAGGCCGCGTCAAGCGGACCGCCATCGACAAGCGTCCGGTCGCGGGCCGGGTGCCCGTCCACGCGCTCGGCGTCGGCGACGACGAGCAGGCGGACAAGGACAATCACGGCGGACATGACCAGGCCGTATACGCCTATGCCCGCGAGGACCTCGACTGGTGGATCGACCAGCTCCAGCGTGAGCTGCCGCCGGGCACCTTCGGCGAGAACCTCACCCTGTCCGGCATCGACGTCAACGGCGCCCTGCTCGGCGAGCGCTGGCGGGTGGGCGGCGCCCTGCTCGAAGTCACCGCGCCGCGCGTGCCGTGCAGCGTCTTCCGTAACTGGCTGGACATACCGGGCTGGGTCAAGTGGTTCACCGAGGTCGAGCGCACCGGCGCGTACCTGCGTGTGCTCGAGGAGGGCGAGGTGGCGGCCGGCGATCCGGCCACCGTCGAGCATCGGCCCGCCGACAGCGTCACCATCGTCGAGTCGTTCCGCGCCTTCCACGGCGACCGGGCCCTGATGCGCCGCATCCTCGCCCTCCCCGGCCACGCCGCCGACTGGGACGAGATCGCCGAACGTGTCCTCCGCGACTCCGCCTAACCCGCCGCCCCGTCCTGCCAGAGAACGGCGGTGGGCTGGGCGGGCGTGAGGGTGATGGGGCCGGTCCAGGTAACGAACGACGCCCGCGGCAGGTAGGACCGGTCGAGGAAGAAGCCGCGGTTGATGGACGTGACCGTGGTGGGGGCGCCGTTGTCGCCCTCGCCCATCGGCTGCCGGATCGCATCGATGCTCGCGATGTCGTCGCCGGTCGTCCCCTCGGGCAGCTCGACGGTGGTCGCCGCCGGGTCGTCGCGCGCGATCGACGACGTCGGCACGGAGTGGTCTGACCGGTAGAGCGTGGCCGGGTCGCTCTTCAGCCGTACGCCCACCGAGACACCGGGCGCGGAGCCGATGCCGGCCGGCGGGCCGGTCTGCTTCTTGATCTCCAGGAAGAGGTACGTCCGCTCATCCCCGACGGCCACGGTCGCGGGGGCGGACGGGCTCTCGATCTTGCCTTCGCGGAGCATCTCCTCGGCGGTGATCGGATACGTCCAGGGATTGCGGTCCATCAGCACCTCGCGGGCCCGGTCGACCGGCCTGGTCTGCGTCGTGTCGAGGAAGAACCGCATCGTGGCGTCCCGGATCGGCCGACGGCACCACGAGGTCGGTGACATGGTGCCCGTCGACCGAGATCGACACGACCGCCGACTCGTCGCCGGCCCGCGCCCAGGACACCCCGGGCGCCGCGACCGTGAACCGGACGAGCGCTTCACCTGCGTGGCGAACGGTGAACGACACTGTACGAGCCGGTCCGCCGCGCTTGACGACGATCGTCGCGGGTTCGTGACCGTGGCCGGTTGCGGCGGAGGCGGGGGACGCGGCGGCGATCGCGCTCAGCGCGCCGGCCAGCGGCAACAGGGCATGGCGTTGCTTCATGATCGCCAACGCTAGAGAACCCACATGGCTTTGGCGTGAAGATCCGGCGAAATACCCGACCGGGAGACACGCTGTCAGTCGTCGATGGCGGCGTAGGCGGAGGTCCAGAAGTCCTGGTACACGGGCGGCGGCTGAGGAGAGGTCATGGCGCGCTGGGTCATCAGGACGCCGATCAGCTCCTCGGCCGGATCGGTGTACGCCGTGGTGCCCAGGCCGCCGGTCCAGCCGAACCGGCCGGGCCGGGTGCAGAGGTTGTCTCGGCCGCCCTCGACCGCGAAGCCGAACCCCCAGCCGCCCAACCCCAAGAACAGCTCGTTGCCCGCCTTCTGCTCAGGCGTGGGGTGATCGGTGGTCATGACCTCCACGGCCGGCCGCGACAGGATCCGGCCGCCCTCGTACCGGCCCTTGTTCAGCAGCATGCGGCAGAACGCCAGGTAGTCGTCCGCGGTCGAAACCAACCCCGGCCCGCCGCCACCGGAGGGGAAGGCCGGCGGGCGGTCCCACGCGCCGTCGCGCGGATCGGGGCGGCGCACGAGCGCACCGGTCTCCGGATCGGCGGTGTACGACACCGGGATCCGGTCGACCTTGTCGGATGACACGTGGTAACCGGTGTCCCGCATGCCGAGCGGCTCGAAGATGCGCTCCCGCATGAACTCGCCGAGCGTCCGGCCGGTGACGCGTGCGATCAGCACCCCGAGCACGTCGGCCCCCGTGTGGTACATCCACGTCGTGCCGGGCTGGCAGGCGAGCGGCAACGCGCCGAGCCGCTTGATCCACTCGTCGGGACCGACCTGAGGGCCGTCCGGGCCGCGGTCGACTCCGGTCTCGGTCAGCCCGCAGCTATGACATCCGCGGCCACCGTGTGTAGCCGTCACGCCTGGTGCTGGGTCGGCTCCGGATTACGCGTCGCTGGCGGAATGTGTGCGCCCCTTTGATACTGGCGGAGTGAAGATCGCCTGGACGCCCCCCCGGCCTGGCCGGGGACGGGTGGTATTGCTGCACGGTGTCATGTCGTCCGCGGCGACGTGGTGGCGCATTGGCCCGGCGCTCGCGTCCCACGGCTGGCGGGTGGACGCTCTCGACCTGTCCGCGCACGGCGACAGTGCCCCGCTCGGCCGGCCGCTCACCCTGGACGCCCTCGTCGAGGGCATCGTCGGCCAGCTCACCGCGCCGGTCGACGTGCTGGCCGGGCACAGCCTGGGGGCCATTACGGCGCTCGCGCTGGCCGCTCGTCACCCGGCGCTGGCGAGAGCCCTGGTACTCGAGGAGCCGCCGGCCACCGCCGTGGCCGCAGACCCGGCGCTCGCAGAAGGCATCGCCCAGGCCGCGGCATTGGCGCACGCCGACCCCGAGGGGCTCGTACGAGAGGAACGGGACGCCAACCCACGCTGGCTCGACGGCGATGCCGAACGCTCTGTGGATGGCATCGCGAGCGCCGACCTCTCCGCGATCACCAGCGGCCTGCGCGGCCCGCTGCGGTGGAACTTGCCCGGCCTGGTGGATGCCGCGTCGGCGACACCGATGCTGGTGCTGGCTGCACCGCTCGGCCCCGACAGTTTCCCCGCTGGAGCCGGGTCCGCTCTGGCCGAACCAGACAGGTCTTGGCTGCACGACAGACTGTCCCACGGCAGGTTCATCGTTATGGACGGCAGGCACTGCCTGCACCGGGACCAGCCCGAGCGGTGGGTGGCGGAAACGCACGCGTTTGCCACCGCGACAGCGGCCTGACATGTCAGGACGTGGAAAGATCACAAACTGCCGACGACCGCAGGTTTCGTGAGCTGCGGCCCGATGACCGCGAAATGGCCCGCCGGGAGCGTTCTACGCGCGTATCGGGCGCGTATCAGGCGCGTATCAGGCGCGGCCGGCACCCTTGATTCGACTGAGAAACGTGGACCACTCGGGCTGGGTGAAGCAGAGCACCGGCCCTCGGCGAGATCACGTTGCCGGGCGTGGAACGCTCGGCGGGCCGCGTCCGCCAGTTCCTCCGCGACATACTCGACCCGGATCACGCCGCGCTCGCTGATCTTCGCGTCTGCGCCTGCGAGCTGGTCAACAACGGACTTCGCCATACCAAGTCAGGGCAGGGCGGACGAATAGCGATCAAGCTGGCTCAGACCACGAGCGCGTTCCGGATCGAGGTGACCGACGACGGAGCGGGCGGCGCGCGATCACGCCTGCGGCAACCGGACGCAGAGAGCGGTCGCGGCCGGCACATCGTCGATGCCTTGACCGTGCGCTGGGGCTACATCCCCGTCGGCGACCGCACCACCTCGTGGGCCGAGTTGGCCTGCGGGGCCCTGTTGAGGCTCCTTATCCACAGTTCGCGTGACCTCTTCACCACGGTACGTAGCGCTGGCACCGTTCCGAGGGACAGAACGTGAGGTCACCAAACCTCGCGTGTCGCTCTCCGGAGAAAGGTACGGTCATGGCCGGTTCAGTCACGCGAGATGAGTTCACGAAGCTGGGGGGAGAGTGTGACCACTGTCGAGTTAAACCATCAGGACCTGGCCGCCCGGGTCGACCGGGGCTTCAAGGAGATGCGCGACGGCTTCAGCGAGGTCCGCCAGGACATCGGCACGGTGCGGGAGCACATCCTGGGCCTCAACGAGGACATGGCCGACGTACGGAGAAAGCTCGACGGCCACGACAAGATCCTCAAAGTGCAAACCGAGCAGCTCCGTGCGCATGGCACACTGCTCCACGCGCACAGCGCCATGCACGTGTCGCATGCGGAACAGCTCGCGTCGCATACGGAGAAGCTCGAGAAGATCATTACTCAGGTCAGCGAGATCGCCAGTCAGACCAACAAGATCGCCAGCAAGGTCGACAAGATCGTTCCTTCCTGAGCGGGCGATGTGCGGCTCCGCTCGGACGATCGCTCGGAGCCGTACGTCACCTGCACGAGACCCCGGCCACGTGTTGGTATAGCGGGGTGACGACTGAGTTCGATGCGTTTGAACGCGATATGTGGAAGGGGCGGGCGGCGGCCTACGAGCGGGGGTTCGCGCGGCTGGCGGCCCACACCGCGGACGCTCTCCTCGACGCGGCGCACGTCGCGGAGGGCACCGAGGTACTCGATGTGGGCACCGGCCCGGGCACGGTCGCCGCGGCCGCCCGGCGTCGCGGCGCGCACGTCAAGGCCGTAGACGCCGAGCCGCAGATGGTCGAGATGGCAGGGCGCAACGTCCCCGGGCTCGACGTCCAGCTGGCGCTCGCGCAGGAATTGCCGTTCCCCGACGCGGCCTTCGATGCCGTTGTCGGCAACTTCATGATCAACCATGTCGGCGAGCCGGAGCGCGCGCTCGCCGAGATGCGGCGCCTGCTCCGCCCGCGAGGCCGGCTCGCCCTGACGTGCTGGCCTCTACCCGGTAGCAAGGCCCAGTCGATCGTCAACGACGCGATGGAACAGGCCGGGGTTTTCTGGACCGAGAAGATCCCGACCACGCCCTTCTTCACCCACGGCAACCCGGTCGCGTACCGGGGTCTGGTCGCCGCCGCCGGGTTCTCGGACGCGACGGTCGACGAGGTTCTCTGGGAGCACGTCGTCGACCCCGCGGACTGGTGGGCTGGGCCGATGGCCGGCGTGGGCTCCACCGGATACGTACTCACGCGTCAGGACGACGCCACAATCGCCCGGGTCAAGGAGGCGTACGACGAGCAGGCGGCTGCGTACGCCATCGAAGACGGCCTGGTCGCCCTTCCCGCCCGCGCTCTGCTCGCCCACGCCACCCGCTGACGAACCCGGCGCCACCCCATTAAGCCTGAACCTCCACCGGTATGCCGCACCCGCCCGGACCATCCGGCGGTTAACCCGGTCACGCCGGCCCGCGTAGTTGCAAAGCATGCTTGCATAGTATCCTTGCAAAAGCTCTTTGTAACTTCTATTGTGTGTGGACATGGCGGATTCACAGCCGAGGCAGGAGATCACCGATCCGGCGGCGTTGCGGTTGCTTGCGCATCCGTTGCGACATCGAATCGCGGAGTTGATGCGGCGCGGCCCGGTCAGTTCGACGACGCTGGCGCGGGCACTGGGGGAGAGCACCGGGGCCACCAGCTATCACCTGCGCCAGATGGCCAAGCACGGATTCGTCGAGGAGGTCCCCGAGCTGGCCCGCGGCCGGGAGCGCTGGTGGCGCTTCGTGCCGGCCGACCGGCGATTCCCGCCGTACTCGCGCCAGACACCCGAGATGCGGGATGCGCTGGAGGAGATGGCTCGCCTCGACTACGCCGACGACCTCGAGAAGCTCACCCGATTCCAGCTGCGGCGGGGCGAGATGGGGGAGTGGGCCGACGCGCTCGTGTGGTCGCATTCGACGTTGCGGCTGACTTTCGAGGAGCTCAAGGACTTCTTCGAGGACTACATCGCGCTGCTTTACCGCTACAAGCGCGATGACGACGGCTCGCCCGGTGAACGTGACGTTCGCGTACGGCTGTTCGCCTTCCCGGAGCCCGACACGCCACCAGACCAGGATGATCCAGGCTCGGGCTCACTCGATGCAGGCCAGGGTCATAAGTGACCCAGACCGGGGGGTGGCCTGACTTGGCGCGCCCGGATACGGGTGGGAAGCCTCCGGGCTCGATGACCGGCGACCGGCTGGGAGGAGGGTGATCACGACAGATGTCCTGGGCCGCCGAGCGGCAACTCGACGGCCCAGGTGAGTGGAAGCCGCACAACGACGCCACAGGGCGTGCCTTCACCTGTACGTACCTCCATGGAAAGGAGAGCACCTCGTGCTGCTCTCGAGCAAACCCACCGCGCGGCCTGGCCCGCAGCAGTCGGCGTGGCTGCCGTGCGGACTGATCACCAAATGGCTGACCCTGGCGGCCTGGCTGGCGATCACCGTCATCGCATTTCCGCTGGCCGGCAAGCTGTCCGGGGTCGTGGAGCACAACCCTGCCGCGGAGCTACCGCGGGGTGCGGAGTCGACGCGAGTGGTACAGCTCGCCGACCGGTTCCCCGACGGCGAGGTCGCACCGGGCATCCTCGTGTACGTCCGCGACAGTGGCCTAACGGCCGCCGACCGGGCCAAGGTCGAGGTCGACCGGCGAGCGGTCGCGTCGCTCGCCGTCGGGCAGGTCCCGGCGGCGACGCGGTCCGACGACGGCAGGGCCCTCATGATCACCGTTCCGCTGCGCGATGACGATGGCCTCTCCGACGCCGCGAAGCAGGTCCGTTCCCAAGCCGACCGAGGCCTGCCACCGGGTCTCCAGACCCGGCTCACCGGACCCGCCGGCGCGGCGCTCGACACAGGCGACATATTCGACCGGTTCGATGTCAAGCTGCTGCTGGTCACGCTCGCGGTCGTCATCCTGGTGCTGCTGGTCACGTATCGCAGCCCGGTGCTGTGGCTGTTGCCGCTGCTCAGCGCGTTCATCGCCCTCCAGGTCACCAACGCCGTCGTCTACCTGCTGGCCGCGCACGCCGGCATGTTCGTCGCGCCGGGCGCCGCCAGCATCCTGACCGTGCTCGTGTTCGGCGTCGGCACGGATTACGCGCTGCTCCTGCTCGCCCGGTACCGAGAGGAGCTGCGCCGGCACCCCGATCGGCACGTCGCGATGGCCGCCGCGATGCGCCGCGCGGTACCGGCGATCGCCGCCTCCGCCGCGACCGTCTGTCTGGGGTTGCTCTGCCTGCTCGCCGCCGACATGGGCTTCAACTACGCGCTCGGCCCGGTCGGCGCCCTCGCCATCGGTGGCGGGCTGGCCGTCATGATCACACTGCTGCCTGCGCTTCTGGCGATCTTCGGTAGGTGGGTGTTCTGGCCCCGCATCCCGCGGTACGGCACGTACGGCGAGCAGGGCACTCACCGCGACGAGGGCGCGGACGGCGGAGCCGGTTCGTCCGGCACGCGGGGCGGGCGACGCGTCTCGGTGTGGGGCCGCGTCGGGGCGCGGATCGGCCGGCGCCCGAGGCTGGTCTGGATCGGATCCGCCCTGGCCCTCGGCCTGCTCGCCCTTGGTGCGCTCGGCATCCGTACGGGACTTGACGACGCGCACATCGCCACCACCACGCCCGGATCGGTGCTCGGCCAGCGGCTGCTGACGGCGCACTATCCGGCCGGACAAAGCCGTCCGGTCCAGGTGATCGCGGACGCTCATGCCGCGCCCCAGGTCACCGCCACCCTCCGTACGGTGCCCGGCGTGGCCAAGATCGGCGCGGCCCGCGCTTCCGCGGATGGACGGCAGGTCAAGACCGACGTGGTGTTGTCCGATTCGACGGACAGCCGGGCGGCCGCGGCCACTGTCGACCGGATTCGCTCGTCCGTTCACAAGATTCCGGGCACGCTTGTCGGCGGCAGTGCGGCCACCGCCCTCGATCGCGCCAGGGCACAGGCACACGATCGCCGGGTCGTGATCCCGCTGGTACTGGTCGTGGTGCTCGCCGTACTGATGCTGCTGCTCCGGGCGCTGGTCGCACCGCTGCTGCTGGTCGCGACGGTGATCCTGTCGTACCTCGCCGCGCTCGGCGGCGGCTGGCTGCTGTTCAACCACGTGTTCGGGTTCCCCGCCGTGGACGTTCAGGTGGCGCTGATCGGCTTCCTGTTCCTCATGGCCCTCGGTGTGGACTACAACATCTTCCTGGTCTCCCGGATTCGCGAGGAGGCGGCGCGGATCGGCCATCGCGACGGCGTGCTGCGTGGTCTCACGGTGACCGGCGGCGTCATCTCGAGCGCTGGGCTGGTGCTCGCCGCCACCTTCGGCGCGTTGGCCGTGCTGCCGCTCACGATGATGGTCGAGATCGGCGTCATGGTGGCGCTCGGGGTACTGCTGGACACCTTCCTGGTCAGGTCGGTGGTGGTACCCGCGCTTGCGCTGGACGTCGGCCGCCGCTTCTGGTGGCCGGGCCGCCTGGCCCGCACCGAAGCGCCGGCCCGCACCGAAGCGCCGGCCCGCACCGAAGCGCGGGCCCGAGCGCCCGGCTGAGCGGCCCAGAGTCCCGGCCCAGGCAGCCGGCCGAAGAGATGGCCCCGGCAGCCGGCTCCGCGGCCCGCGCTTGGGCCGGGCGTTCCGGCTGTGGAAGCTCGGGGATTTCCGGGCTGAGCCGAGGCGCGGGTGGCGGCCCGAGCATCGGCCAACCGGTTGGAGAATGGAGAACGTGCCCGCGACCTTGCCCGATGGCGAACCCGTGCCCGTCGACGGCGCGCTGCCCCGCAGCGCGCTGGACGGCCTCGGCTCGCGGCCGTTCGGGTTCTACGTTCACGTGCCGTTCTGCGTGACGCGCTGCGGCTACTGCGACTTCAACACCTACACCGCCGCCGAGCTGGGGCCCGGCGCGTCGCGCGAGTCGTACGCCGACACGGTGATCGGGGAGATCCGGCTGGCCCGTCGCGTGCTGGGCGACGCGGACGTACCGGTGCAGACCGTGTTCGTCGGCGGCGGCACCCCCACCCTGCTGTCCCCGGACGACCTTGGCCGCGTCCTCGAGGCGATCCGCCAGGAGTTCGGCCTGGCCGACGGGGCAGAGGTCACCACCGAGTCCAACCCGGAGACTGTCGACGCCGGCTATCTCGTACGGCTGCGCGAGGCCGGGTTCACCCGCGTGTCGTACGGCATGCAGAGCGCCCGCGAGCATGTCTTGCAGGTGCTGGACCGTACGCATACGCCGGGGCGGGTCCCGGAGGTCGTCGGGTGGGCGCGTGAGGCGGGGTTCGAGCACGTCAACCTGGACCTGATCTACGGCACGCCGGGGGAGAGCGACGACGACTGGCGGGCGTCGCTCGACGCCGTCCTCGAGGCGAGGCCCGACCACGTGTCGGCTTACGCGCTGATCGTCGAGGACGGCACGCGGCTGGCCGCCCAGGTGCGCCGCGGTGAGCTCACCCCGCCGAGCGATGACGCGATGGCCGATCGCTACCTGATCGCCGACGAGGTGCTGGGCGGGCACGGCCTCGGCTGGTACGAGATATCCAACTGGGCCGCCGGCCCGGACGCCCGGTGCCGGCACAACGTCCTGTACTGGACCGGCGCGGACTGGTGGGGCGCGGGCCCCGGCGCGCACAGCCACGTCGGCGGCACCCGGTGGTGGAACGTCAAGCACCCGGCCGCCTACGCCGCCCGGCTCGCCGCCGGCGCCGGCCCGGCACACGCGCGGGAGGTTCTCGACGTCGAGGATCGGCGCATCGAACGGATCATGCTGGAGCTGCGGCTCGCCGACGGGTGCCCGCTCGACCTGCTGGACGAACTTGGTCACAAGGCGGCGGTACGCGCCGTGGCCGACGGTCTGCTGGACGCCACGGCGTATGACCAGGGCCGCGCCGTCCTGACCCGGCGCGGCCGCCTCCTCGCCGACGCTGTCATCCGCGACCTCACCTGACCCCGCCGCACGACATCGACAGCGTGGTTAAGGGGATGTACGTACAATTGACGAGCATGCTCCACACCCTCACCGCACCGGTAAAGGCAGTAGCCCGCCACCATCAAGAACGCGCGCGCCGCCGGTGGCCGGGCAAACGGGAAGTGACGCTGTGGCGACGTGGAAACAGGCTGAAGTTTCTAACGGTGAAGGCGGGAGCCACCGGGATGAGGTACGCGGCACGTGTTCTTCCGCCTTCGGTACGCGGCGGTAAGCGGCATGGTGGATAACGCGGTCGAAGGCGAATTGCGCGAGCCCGCCGCCGCTCCCTGGTGGCCAGTGGGATTCGCGAATCGGGACGGCGACGTCGTGCAGGTCTGGTCGTGCCCATTGCCCGCCGATTTCGTCGACCGGTTGGAGCGAGACCAAGAGGGACTTCGCCGCGAGGTCGCTGAACTGGTCGCCGCCGCGGGCGGCAAACTGATCGAGGCCCATCGGGTAATGGTGAACGGCAGACCCGCGTTTCGCCGGATCGTACGGCTGCCGGGCGACGCCTTCCCGACCGCGGTCTACGTGGCGGCGCTGGTGGTGCCGATCGGCGGCGACGTCGGCGTGGAGATCACCGTCACCTGCGGCGCGATCGGAGATCTCCTCGGCGTCCCGCCGCCCGCCGCCGAGGCGATGATCTGACCGGCCGGAATCCGATGATCAGCGGTGCGGACCGGTCGTGATGCGGCTGGTCCGGGCGAGGTGGCCGATGATCCGGCGGGCCCTGGACAGGCCGCCCTCCTCGCGATTGACGTCGAGGATCAGGTGGGTGGCCGGTGCGGGCACGGCGCTGTACGGGCGGCGCGGCAGGCGATCGGCGATGATGAGCCACCCGACCTCGGCGTCGCCCGGCGCGATCGGCGCGCTCCGTTCCGGTGCCGAGGAGTCGGCGGGCGGGTTGAGCGGGCCCCCGTTGATGAGCCGGTCGAGCTCGCCGAGCGAGGTGCCGAGCACAGCGGCGATGATGGGGCGCCGTCTCGCGTTAATGCCCGTGGCGCCCGTTTCCCATTGGGAAACGGTGTGTTTGGTAACGCCCACCTCTTCGGCGAACGCTTCTTGATTGAAGCCGGCGCGCCTGCGCGCGTCGGCCAATCCGGGCCGGGAGATCACCCGGCCATTACACAAGACTTCCCGATGCTGCGCCACCGGCGTGAGGTTATCTGGGACAGGGCGGCAAGCCGTTGATAACGGTGTTATAAACTGTGATATCGGACGAATCGGGCATCGCCCATATTAAACCCTGACAAGAGCCAGTCAATGGTTCCTCACCAGCCTCGCTACCGCGAGTAACCCATACATAACCCTGATTGCGGTGAGTTTCTGACCCCGGTGGGATCCGTGCCGTGACGGTGTCCGTCCGTTCCAGAATCCGGCTTCGCCCTGGCCGTGGAATGGCGGCCGCCGCAGGCTTGCCCCGCCAATTCGCGTCGACCATTCCGAGGACGTTGATGCCGGAAATCGCCCCTGTCAAGGCGCCCGCCGAGCGCCGGGACGGCCGAGGACGTGACGGGTCCGCGAATCGGCGCGGGAGCACTCGCGCCGCCCTGGTGCGGGCCGGTGTCCTGCCCGCCGCCGCCATGGCGCTGCTGGGCGGCGTGACGGTGGGGTTCCTGCAGGTCGCGGGCCCGTCGCTCACGATGACGCGGGTTGTCGTCCTGGCCGCCGCCGCGGGCGCGGCGCTCATCCTGGCCGGCGCCTGCGTGGGGGCCGAGGCGGCAGCGCGCTCCGTACACGATCGGCTCGCCGGCCTGCGGTCGCTGCACGCCCGCGGCCTCGACGACCTGCGCCGCCTTACCGACGCCGAACGGCACGGCGAACTCGCGGCGGGCATGCGGCATGAGGAACTCGCGGCGGGCGTACGGCACGGGGAACCACATCAACCCGCGGAGGGCGGGCGGCGCGGTGCACGTCCTCCGCGGGGCCCGGGTCTACCGCCCGCGAACACGAGCGACCCGTTCGAGCTGCTCGCGTACGACGTGCGCCGCGTTCACCTCGCGGCGCGGCAGGCCGTACTCGAGATCGCGGACCTGACGCCCACCGCCGATGAGCGGGTGGAGGTGTTCGTCAACCTCGCGTGGCGGATGCAGTCGCTGGTGCACCGAGAGATCCAGCTGCTCGACGAACTCGAGTCGCAGGTCGAGGATCCGGAGTTGCTCAAGGGCCTGTTCACCGTCGACCACCTGGCCACCCTGCTCCGCCGCCAGACCGAAAGCCTCGCCGTGCTCGGCGGTGCCGCGTCGCGGCGGCGCTGGAGCAGCCCGGTGACGATGTACGACGTGTTGCGCTCGGCCGTCGCCGAGGTCGAGCAGTACGCGCGCGTCAAGCTGGTGCTGCCGATCGACGGGATGGTGCGGGGCGACGTCGTGGCCCACATCATCCATCTGGTCGCCGAGCTGGTCGAGAACGCCACCAAGTTCTCGCCGCCCGGCACCCAGGTGCTGATCCGCGCCGAGAACGTGAGCGCCGGCCTCGCCATCGAGGTCGAGGACCGCGGTCTGGGCATTCCGTCCGGCGACCGGCATCGGATGAACGAGGTACTCGCCGACCCCGGCCGGGTCGACATCGGCGAACTGCTCCGGGACGGCCGCATCGGCCTGTTCGTCGTCTCGGCGCTGGCCCGCCGCCACAGCGTACGGGTCGAGCTGCAGCGAAACGTCTACGGCGGCACCCAGGCCGTCATCGTACTGCCGCAGAGCCTCGTCGATCCGGCGGCCCGGCACCGACCGGCCATCGTCGCCAACGGCCCGGCGACTCCCGCCACGGGCCCCGCCGAGCCGCGCCCCGAAGACACCACCGACGGGACGGCCTCGGTGGTGCGGGATGCCGCGTCGCAAGCCGCCCGTACACCGGGGCCCCGCCGCGAACGGCCTCGGCTGCCGCGCCGCCGCGTACAGGAGAGCCTGGCACCGCAGCTGCGAGGGGCCCCCGCGCCCCGGCAGGACGATCAGGACGCAGAGCACACGCCCGGCCTGATGGCCGACTTTCTGCGGGGTGTCGGCCGGTCGGACGAGGAGAGCCGTTTCGCGGACGGCACCGGCTGACCCGAATCGCAGGCCCGAAGGAGGAGAGCCAACGTGATCATCCCCCCGAACCAGGATTCGGACCCCGCCTGGCTGCTGCGCAACCTCGCCCAGCGGGTGCCCCATACGCGCAGCGTCGTGCTGCTCTCCTCCGACGGGCTGCCAAAGGCGTGCCACGGGCTGGACCCGGACGGCGCCGACCAGCTGGCGGCGATGGCCGCCCCGATCTGGTCCCTCGCGCGTACGGCCGCGCAGAAGTTCGACGACAGCGACGTCGTACGGCAGGTGGTGGCGGAGCTCAACGAGGCCACGCTGTTCGTGTCGTCGGCGGGGTTCGGCTCGGTCCTCGCGGTGCTCGCCGACCGGAGCGCGGACCCGAGCGTCCTCGGCTACGAGATGGCTCAGTTGATCAAGAGCGTCCGGCCGTTCCTCGCCACGCCGGCCAGGCCGGTGGCCGCCGCCCATCGGGACTCGACCTCGCCCGGATGATCGAACCCGACGGCCCGGTGTGGCCCGGCGCGGCGGCCGCCGGCGACGCGCACTCAGGCGACGCGCACTCAGGCGACGCGCAGCCCGGCGGGGCGTGGCTCGACGAGCAGGCAGGCCGCCTGGTACGCCCGTACGTCATCAGCAACGGGCGCACCGTACCCACCTGCGAGCTCGACCTGCTGTCCATGGTGATCGCCACCAACGAGGGCGATCCGGATCGGCTGGACCTCGAACACGCGCAGGCCCTCGACCTGTGCGGTGCTCCGACCTCCGTAGCGGAGGTCGCGGCGCGGCTGCGACTGCCGCTCGTGATCGCCAAGATCCTGCTCGCCGATCTCATCGACAGCGGCGCGGCGACGGCCCGACCGCCGGAGCCGGCCGCCGACCTCACCGACCCCGCGCTGCTGGAGGTGGTGCTCAATGGCCTACGAAGGCTTTGAGGCCGGCGAAAGGGCCGCTGGGGGCGTTGATTCACGGGCGCTCCCGCTCGCGCTCAAACTCCTGGTCGCGGGCGGCTTCGGGGTGGGGAAGACGACGTTCGTCGGCTCGGTGAGCGAGATCGAGCCGCTCAGCACCGAGGCGGTCATCACCGCGGCCAGCGTCGGCACCGACAGCCTCGACGGCGTGGCGGGCAAGTCGACCACCACGGTGGCCCTCGACTTCGGCCGCATCACCATCGATCCGGGCATCGTGCTCTACCTGTTCGGAACCCCGGGCCAGGAGCGCTTCTGGTTCATGTGGAACGAGCTGTCCGACGGGGCGCTGGGCGCGATCGTGCTGGCCGACACGCGCCGTCTCGAGGCGTGCTTCGACGCCGTCGACTTCTTCGAACGCCGCGGCATCGTCTTCCTTGTCGCCCTCAACGAGTTCGACGAGGCCGTCCGCTACGACCCCGAGGAAGTACGGGTCGCCCTCGAGCTCGGCCCCGACGTGCCGATCGTGGCCTGCGACGCCCGCGACCGCCGCTCCGGGATCGCCGCCCTGGCCGCCCTGGTCGAGCACTTGCTCGCCGCCGTTCAGATAAGGAGCCCGTCGTGACGCACGACCGACCACCCGCCGACCTGACCTTCGACACCCCGCCGGGACAGCTGCTGACTCCCGATGACCGGGAGGCGCCGCGACGTGTCGTACGGCTGCGGGAGCTCGGCCTCGGGGAACGCCCCGACGTGGAGTTCGACGGCTTCGCCTGGAGCCTGGCCGAGAGCGCCCGGACACTCACCGGCGCGAGCGACAGCCCGTACGCGATGGTCAACTTCATCAGCCGGGAACGTCAGTACTTCGCCGGCCTGTTCGTCGCCGTACAGCCGCCCGCGGACTCGTCGGTGGTCGCCGGATCCGCCACCGGTGTGCAGGTGGGCCGGGAGATGGGCCTGGACTATGGCTTCTGCCCACACGTCGTCGTACGGCGCAGGCCGCTCGTCCTCGAGGACGTCTGCGACTATCCCCGCTTCGCCGGCAACCCGGTGGTCGACCAGGTCGGCATTCGCTCGTACCTGGGGGCGCCGCTGATCGACCGTACGGGCGTGACCCTCGGCACCATCTGCGTGGTGGACACCGAGCCGCGCCCCTGGGGCCGGGCCGGGCTCGACCTCATCAAGGCGCGGGCCGTCGAGATGATCGGGCTCATCCACGACCGGGAACGGCGGCCGGCGGACTAGCTCCGGCTGGCGGACTGGCCGCGGGCAGCGGACTGGCCCCGTCGGCTGCGGGGAGCGCGCCGGCTGCGGGGAGCGGGCCGGCTGCCGCGGGCCGGCCGGCTGCGGCGATCCGCTGCGACCAGTGCCGGCGCTCCGTGCCGAGCGCCACCTCGCTGAGCCGCAGCAGCTGGATGTCGGACGTACCGGCCGGGGCGAACAGGTGATGGGCGTCGCGCAGGTACCGCTCGATCGGCCGGTCGGGGAACAGCCCGCAGGCGGCGTGCACCTCCATCGCCGTGCGCGCCGAGTCGAGCACCGACTCGACGTTGAGGTACTTGGCGTTGATCAGTTCCGGGTCACAGGGCCGGCCCGCGTCGAGCAGATGGACGGCATGGTAGAGGGCAAGCCGGGCCGTCATCAGCCGCGACTGCATCTGCCCCAGCCTGGCCTTGATCGTGGGCAGCTCGGCCAGTGGCCTGCCATAACGGCGCTGCTCGGCGGCGTACGTCGTGGTCTCGTCGAGCAGCGCCTGGTGGATGCCGAGGGCGACGGCGCCCAGGTTGGGCCTGCCGTACAGGACGCTCGAGGAGTACGCCACCGCCAGCCCGTCGCCCTCGGCGCCCAGCCGGTTGGCCGCGGGCACCCGGCAGTTGTCGAGGATGATCTCGCCGAAGCTGAACCCGTGCAGGCCCAGGGCGGGCCGGTGCGGAGCCAGCGACAGCCCCGGGCGGTCCGACTCCACCAGGAACGCCGACAGCCCCTTGGATCCGCGGGCGGTGCGGACGACGACGCCGTGCAGGTCACCGACGTGGCTGTTGCCGACGTGGACCTTCCGGCCGGTCAGCAGGTAGTCGTCGCCGTCGGGCACGGCGGTCGCCGTCATGCCGAGCACGTGACCGCCGGACCCGGGCTCGGTCACCGCGATCGTCGGCAGGCAGTCCCCGCCGGCGATGGCCGGCAGCCAGGTCTTTTTCTGAATGGCGCTGCCGAAATGCACGATCTTGGCTACGCCGAGCTGCGAGGCCTGCACCATGGCGCCCATGGCGCCGCTGACCCGGGCCAGCTCCTCAATGATGATGGTCTTCGCCAGATGTCCCAATTCGAGACCGCCGTACTGCCGGCTTATCGTCACGCCGACCCACCCCTGCCGGGCAATCAGCCGGGACAATTCATGGTGTACGGAACGCACCGATTCCATCTCCGGTACGCGAGGCAGCACCTCGGTCTCGGCGAAATCCCGGACTTGTTTCCGCAGCCGTTCGTGCTGTTCCAGCATAAAGTAGCCGCACATGCAGAATCCTATTTTGCCGAGGTTTGGGGCCGTTCGGTCTTATCGTCACGCCGGGATGACGTGCTGTCACGGGCCCCTATGGTAACGATGCGCTACCTGCTCCGTTCGGCCGAACTTGCCGGCGAATAGACATTTAACGTACCGCCCAAACATATCCCAAACGGCACGTCATCGATCCCAATACCCGTTTAGTAGAATGGCGTTTGGTCAGGCGGGTGCGGTGACGAAGTCGATCAGCTCTTCGACCCTGCCGAGCAGGGCGGGTTCCAGGTCGGCGTAGCTGCGGACCCGCGCCAAGATGCGCTGCCACGCCTCGCCCGGCTCCAGATCCCAGCCGAGCGCCTCGATGACGCCCTCCTTCCACGGGATGCCGCGCGGCACGGACGGCCAGGCCGAGATGCCGACCGCGGACGGCTTGACGGCGGCCCAGATGTCGATGAACGGATGCCCCGTGACGAGGACGTACGGCGAGGTCACCTGGGCGGCGATCCGGCTCTCCTTCGAACCTTCGACGAGATGGTCGACGAGTACGCCGAGCCGCCGGTCCGGGTCCGGCCCGAACTCCGCGACGATCGCCGGCAGGTCGTCGACGCCTTCGAGGTACTCCACGACGACGCCTTCGACCCGCAGGTCGTGGCCCCAGATCCGCTCGACGAGCTCGGCATCGTGTACGCCCTCGACGTAGATGCGGCTCTCCTTGGCCACCTTCGCGCGCAGCCCGGTTACCGCGATCGATCCCGAGGCGGAGCGGGGTCGCCCGCTCGGCTTGGCGCCCATCGGCCGGACCAGCGTCACCGGCTTGCCCTCCAGCAGGAAACCGGCCTTGGCCAACGGGAACACGCGCCGCTTGCCGAACCGGTCCTCCAGCGTCACCGCGTCCTTCTCGCAGCCGACGACGGCGCCGCAGAACCCGCTCGACGGATCCTCCACGACAAGATCGCGCTCGGCCGGGACTTCGGGGATCTGGCCGCGCCGGGGGCGCCGCCAGTCGCCGGCGAGCACGTCATGGCCGTAGTCCTTGCTGCGCATGGGCGTCCGTTTCCTCAATGCCTCGGGGAAGTGGCGACCGAGGCACCGTACCCAGCGGAACCGGCGCAGTCCCGGACCAACACACCCCAGCGCGGGTCGCGAGGATAACGCGGGTCGCGGAGGTCAGGCCGGGGCCGGCGGGTCAGGCGGGGTGCCGCGCAGGCCTTCGTCGTAGGCCTGGGCCACCTCTCTTCAACGAGCGTTGAAGGCGTCCCGCAGCCGGGAGAACAGGCCCTGCTGGCCCGGGGCGAACTTGCCCGGCGGCCGCTCTTCGCCGCGGAGCTTGGCCAGCTTGCGCAGCAGGTCCTCCTGCTCCTCGTCGAGCTTGGCCGGCGTCTCGACGTTGACGTGGATCATGAGGTCGCCGCGGCCGCTTTCATTGAGGTGCTTGATGCCACGCCCGTACAACGGGATGACCTGTCCGGACTGGCTGCCGGGCCGGATGTCGATCTCCTCGGGGCCGTCCAGCGTCTCCACCGTGACGATGGTGCCGAGCGCGGCGGCCGTCATCGGGATCTGCGCGGTGCAGTGCAGGTCGTCGCCCTGCCGCTCGAAGATCGCGTGCGGCCGCTCGACGATCTCCAGGAACAGGTCGCCGGCCGGGCCGCCCCCCGGGCCGACCTCGCCCTCGCCGGCGAGCTGGATGTGCGTGCCGTTCTCCACGCCGGCCGGAATGCGGACCTTGATCGTCCGCCGGGTGCGGACCCGTCCGTCGCCCGAGCACTCGGGGCACGGCGTACGGATCACACTGCCGTACCCGCCGCACTGCGGGCAGGGGCGCGAGGTCATGACCTGGCCCAGGAACGAGCGCGTGACCTGCTGCACCTCGCCCCGGCCGTTGCACATGTCGCAAGTGTCGGGGTGGGTGCCCTGTGCCGTCCCGGCCCCCGTGCAGGTGGGGCAGACCACGGCCGTGTCGACGGTCAGCTCACGGGTCGTCCCGAACGCCGTCTCGGACAGGTCCATCTCGACGCGGAGCGTGGCGTTGCGGCCCCGCCGGGCCCGGCTGCGCGGACCGCGCGCGGCACCCGTGCCGAAGAAGGCGTCCATGATGTCGCCGAAGGGGAACCCGGCCCCGAACCCGGCCCCCGCTCCCGCCCCGGCGGCGGTGGCGAACGGATCGGCGCCCAGGTCGTACATCTCGCGCTTCTTCGGGTCGGAGAGCACCTCGTAGGCCTGGGTGATCTCCTTGAACCGCTCCTGCGTCTCCGGATCGGGGTTGACGTCCGGGTGGAGCTCACGCGCGAGACGGCGGTACGCCTTCTTGACCTCGTCCGCGCTCGCGTCACGGCGGATACCGAGGATGGCGTAGTAGTCGCGGGCCACTTACGACTCCGCCAGGATCTGACCGACGTAGCGTGCCACTGCCCGTACTGCTCCCATCGTTCCGGGGTAGTCCATCCGCGTCGGCCCGAGCACGCCCAGCCTGGCCAGAGCCTGATCGCCGACGCCATAGCCCGCGGCGACCACGGAAGTCGTCTGCAGGCCCTCGTGCGGATTCTCGGTGCCGATCCGTACCGTCAGGGTAGAGGAGTCGCCGACCTCTCCGAGCAGCCGCATGAGGACAACCTGTTCTTCCAGGGCCTCGAGCACCTGCCGCAGCCCTTGGGAAAAGTCGACGGGGGCCAGGTTGGCCGCGCCGGCGAACACGATCTTCTCGTCGTGCTTCTCCACCAGGGTTTCGAGCAGCACCGAGAGCACCGCGGCCGCGACCGACCGGTCCTCGACCGGCACCTGGCCGGGGAGCTCGGCGACCGCGGTCGGGACGTCGCCCAGCCAGCACCCGTCGAGGCAGGTGTTGAGCAGGGCGCGCAGGTGGGCGATGGAGTCTTCGGAGATGTCGATGTGGGTCTCGATGACCCGCTGCTCCACCCGCCCGGTGTTGGTGATCAGTACGAGCAGCAGCCGCTGCGCCGCCACGGGTACCAGCTCGACGTGCCGTACGGAGGAGCGGGTCAGCGACGGGTACTGCACCACCGCGACCTGCCGCGTCAGCTGGGCGAGCAGCCGTACGGTGCGGCCGACCACGTCGTCGAGGTCGTACGCACCGGCGAGGAAGGTCTCGATCGCCCGGCGCTCGGGCGCGGACAGCGGCTTGACCGTGGAGAGCCGGTCGACGAAGAGGCGGTAGCCCTTGTCGGTCGGGATCCGCCCGGCGCTCGTATGCGGCTGGGTGATGTAACCCTGCTCCTCGAGCACGGCCATGTCGTTGCGAATCGTCGCCGGCGATACACCGAGGTTGTGGCGGTCCGCGAGGGCCTTGGAGCCTACCGGCTCGTTGGTGGACACATAGTCTTCGACGACAGCGCGCAATACCGCCAGCTTACGATCGTCGAGCACGTGCTCACCTCCCTGCTCCCGCCGCACAGCCGCCATTGGCGCGCTCAATCTTCCGGGGCCCGCGCCGCTGGCACTCCCTCCCTATGAGTGCCAAGTCTACGTGCCCAAGAGCAGACTGGAGGCCAGATCCGCGAGCGGCGGGTTGACGTGAGCGTACGCCTTTCCCGCTCACCCACAAGCCTGCCGCCCCGGCCGGGGCGACGCTCGCGTACGGTACGCCGGAGGGGTCTCGCGGGCCGGCGGCGGGTACGGACGGGATGGCGTGTGTACGCGTCGGTACGGCCCGTGTGGGACAGTCGTTTGTCGTGAGTTGGGCCGAGATCGCCGATCGCTGCTTCCAGCGCCGGTACAGCTCGCTGGACGTTACGGTCGGCGTCGTGCTGGGCTCGGACGGTGCCCTCGTGATCGACACGCTGGGCAGCCCACGCGAGGCCGAACGGCTGCGGATGGACCTGCGCCGGCTGGGGGTACGGCGGGAGCCGCGCTGGGTGGTGAACACCCACGCCCACTTCGACCACTGTTTCGGCAACCGCACGTTCGCGGCGGCCGAGCTGTGGGGCCACGTCTCGGTGCCGGGCGAGCTCGAGAAGATCGACCGGGAGGCGCTCGCCGCGGAGTTTCCGGAGTGGGCCGGCGACGTACGGACGGCCCCGATCGTGCCGCCGGACCGGCTGGTCGATCATGCGGCCGTCATCAACGTCGGAGATCGCCTGGTGAAGCTGCACCACCTCGGCCGCGGCCATACCTCCGGCGACCTGGTCGTCATGGTGCCCGACGCCCGCTGCGTGTACGCGGGGGACCTGGTCGAGGAGTCGGGTCCCCCGGCGTACGGCCCGGACAGCTTCCCGCTCGACTGGCCGGCGACCGTGATTCAGCTGCTCAACCTGCCGTTCGACACGGTGGTGCCCGGCCACGGCAAGGTCGTCGGCCGCGATTTCGTAGTCCAGGAGGCGGGCAAGCTCGCCCTCGTCGCACAGCTCATCCGCGACCTCCACGCGCTCGGTATGACCGCCGACGAGGCGCTCGCCACGGACGGCTGGCCCTACCGCCGGACCCTGCTGACGGACGCCGTACGACGCGGCTTCGAGTACCTGAACGCACCCTCCGTCTGATCGGCGGGAAGCGGGACAATGGACCTCGTGAGCGCACCGGTCTTCATCGCCGCGGCCGACCGGCTCGCCGATGATCATGTTGTGCTCGACGGACCCGAGGGGCGGCACGCGGCGACCGTACGACGGCTGCGGCCGGGGGAGCGCGTCGACCTGACAGACGGCGCCGGGCTGCTCGTCGAGTGCGTCGTGGCCGAGTCGGATCGGGACACCCTGCGGCTCGACGTGGTGGCCCGGCATCGGCGGCCCGCGCCGGACCCCCGCGTCGTCGTCGTGCAGGCCCTGCCCAAGGGTGACCGCGGCCAGCTCGCGGTCGAGCTCATGACCGAGGTCGGGGTGGACGAGATCGTGCCGTGGGCGGCCGCCCGCTGTGTGACGCGGTGGCGCCCGGAGCGCCGGGACAAGTCACTCGCCAGGTGGCGGGCCACGGCACGGGAGGCGGGCAAGCAGGCCCGCCGCGCCTGGCTGCCGTACGTCACGGAGCTCGCCACGACCGCGCAGGTGATCGAGCGCATCGCGGCGGCGGCCGGCGCCTTCGTGCTGCACGAGACGGCGGCCACCCCGCTTGGTTCGCTGGACCTCCCCGCGGGTGGCGACATCGTCGTCGTCGTCGGCCCGGAGGGCGGCCTCACCGACGAGGAGATCGACGCCTTCACGGCGGCGGGCGGGCGTCCGGCCCTGCTCGGCCCCACCATCCTGCGCACGTCCTCCGCCGGGGTGGTGGCGGCGACCGTGCTGCTCAGCCGCGGCAACCGCTGGTAACCGCGGCGAGGGTCACTGCGCGGACTGCGCCCCTTGGCCTTCCTGGGCCGGCGGCGGCTCCGAGGATGAGGCCGGAGTGTCGTCGGACGACGTCGGCTGGGTCGTCGGCGTGGTGACCGGGTCTGGCGTGGGCGATGCCGGGGCCTGTGGCGGCGCGCACGGCGCCGGGCCGCGGGCGCGCCGCGGGGTGGCGGTCGCGGCCGGCTTGGGGTTGCCGCCGGAGGCGGCGCACGTCGGCTGGCCCACCGCGGGGGACTGCTGCGGAGTAGCCGACCCAGAGGGGCCGGGGCTGGTGGACTCGCCGGGGTAGGGCTGGGCCGGGTTGCCGTTGCGGCCGGGCACGCTCGCGCCGTTGGTCACCTCGTGGTCGGGCCCGCCGCTGCCGGCCGCGCCGCGGTCGCCGGCGGTGATGCCTTCGATGGCGTTGATCGCCGGCGTTGCCGAGATCGCGACGAGGGCGATGAACACGGCGGCGCCGAGCGCGATCGCCGGGCGGCCCCAGGTCTCGGTGAACCAGACCCAGCCGAACCTGTGCTGTCGTTCGTCGATGCGGGTACGGATGCGTTCGAGGCCGTCCGGTGCGGGCACGACCGGATCCGCCTCCGCGTGCAGAGCACGGCGAAGGGCGTCGCCGTATGCATCCAGAGGGTCGGTCATGACATTTGCTCCAAGACACTACGGAGCGCGGCCATGCCACGCGCCGTATGGCTCTTGACGGCTCCGCGGCTGATCCCCATGGTGTTGGCGATCTCCGCTTCGGACAAATCGGCGTAATACCGCAAAACGAGTGCTTCCCGTTGCCTGGTGGGCAGTTCCCCGAGGGCCTTGATGACCTCGGTTCTCTCCAGCTCCGTGATCGCGCCGTTCTCCGCGCTGGGCGCGTCGGGCAAACCCTTGGGAGCGTACTTCTCCACAACGGCGCGATGCCGGAGCACGGACCGTGACCGGTTGACCACCGACTGGCGCAGGTACGAGAGGGCCTTTTCCGGGTCGCGCAGCCGCCGCCACGCGTTGTGCATGGCCACGAAGGCATCCTGGACGACTTCTTCGGCGGTCGCGATATCGCGAACGAGCAGGACGGACAGCCGTACAAGCGAACGATAGTTCGCACTGTACAGCGCCGTCACTGCTTGATCGGCGTCCCAGGCAACGGCCACCGCACCTGCCGTGCCCGTGGCCACGAGGGTCTCGGTCACATCAATGGGACGCCCGCCCTCGTCGGCTGGTTTACGAAAGGGCATTCCTTGTCTCGCCTCGGTCACTCTTCTGCCGCCTCCGCCGTCCCCCGGTCCACCCTCCGATGGTGATCGCCCTCGGTACGACGTAGTACACGAACAACCAGGCTCATCCGTGTGCCCGCACGCGAAAGGACATGTATTAGATCACGTCCCGAGCCAAGAAGTTCGCTCCGATTCGCAACCTTAGTCAGAGACTGCTCCGCGCGCGGACGGAGCGGCGACGATGTGGTCTCGATTCGCGGTCGTACGATTTCGGAAAGCGACCGCCCCAGATCAGCCCGCCCGGCCCGCCGGCATCGCGGCGATCGCGTACGGTTTCGTACATTGCCGCAGGCCACGAGCGAGGAGGTGTCCGTGCCCACGGATTGTCTGTTCTGCAAGATCGTGTCCGGCGAGGTGCCCGCCAAGATCGTCCGAGAGACCGACCGCACGCTGGCCTTCCGCGACATCAACCCGCAGGCGCCGACTCATGTTCTCGTCGTCACCAAAGATCACCACGAAAACGTGGGCGCGCTGGCCGCCGCCGACGAGGGCGTGCTAGCCGAATTGCTTCGCGAGGCGCACCAGGTCGCCGCGGGGGAGGGCATCGCCGACAGCGGGTACCGGGTCGTCTTCAACACCGGGGCGCAGGCCGGCCAGACGGTCTTCCACGTGCACGCCCACGTGCTCGGCGGGCGTGGCCTGAACTGGCCTCCCGGATGACGTGAAAGCGCAGCGCTTTCACCCGGGCTCGGATGTCTCGCGCCGAACCGCCCGTATGGCCGGTATCGCCGATAAGATGAAAATGGCCGCCGGTCGGTCGGGGGCAGGCACCCGAAAGGGGGCCGGACACAGACGGCGCAGCGCTTTTGGAGGTTAGGGGGCCGCAAGGCCGGCAGATGGTCGAGACAACACGTTCCGCGCGGAAGGGCAACGGCGCGCGGCCGCAAATCAAGATCGTGGTGCCCGACGACCACTCGATGGTCAGCCTCCTCGGTTCTCGCGACGAGCTGCTCCATGTGATCGAGCGCGCCTTCGACAGCGACATCCACGTCCGCGGCAACGAGATCACCGTCACCGGTCCGGAGACCGAGGTCGAACTCGTCACCAAGCTCTTCGAGGAGCTCGTGTCCCTGCTACGCAGCGGCACCCAGCTCACCCCCGACGCGGTCGAGCGCAGCCTCGCCATGCTTCAGTCCCAGGTCGCCGAGCGGCCGACCGAGGTGCTCACCCTCGACGTCCTCTCGTCCCGGGGCCGCACGATCCGGCCGAAGACCGTCAATCAGAAGCGCTACGTTGACTCGATCGACAAGCACACCATCGTGTTCGCCATCGGCCCGGCCGGCACCGGCAAGACCTACCTGGCCATGGCCAAGGCCGTGCGGGCCCTGCAGGACAAGCAGGTCAACCGCATCATCCTCACCAGGCCCGCGGTCGAGGCCGGCGAGCGCCTCGGCTTCCTGCCCGGCACCCTGTACGAGAAGATCGACCCCTACCTGCGGCCCCTGTACGACGCCCTGCACGACATGATCGACCCCGATTCCATCCCACGTCTCATGGCCGCCGGCACCATAGAGGTCGCCCCCCTGGCGTATATGCGCGGTAGGACGCTTAATGACTCGTTCATCATTCTTGATGAGGCGCAGAACACGTCGCCGGAGCAGATGAAGATGTTCCTGACCCGGCTGGGGTTCGGATCGAAGGTCGTGGTGACCGGTGATGTCACGCAGGTCGACCTGCCCAACGGCCAGCAGAGCGGGCTGCGTGTCGTCCAGGACATCCTCGAGGGCATCAACGACATCTATTTCTGCCGGCTGACCAGCACCGACGTCGTACGGCACAAGCTCGTCATCGACATCGTCGACGCGTACAACCGCCACGACGCCGCCCAGCGGCCGCGGGAGATCAAGCAGGGCGCGGCGCGGGCCTCGCGTAAGCGGGGGCAGCGGTGACGGCGGGCGGCCGCGCCGCCTTCGGGGGCTGAGGGTTGAGCGTCGAGGTGCTGAACGAGTCCGGGGTCGAGGTAGACGAGGCGGCCCTGGTCGCGCTCGCCCGGCACGTGCTCGACGAGATGGACGTGCATCCGCTCGCCGAGCTGTCGCTGCTGCTCGTGGACGAGGTGGCGATGACCGAGCTGCACGAGAAGTGGATGGACGAGCCGGGCCCGACCGACGTGCTGGCCTTCCCCATGGACGAACTGCGCCCGGGACAGCTGTCGGGCGGTCTGGGTGACGAGGACGCGGCCGACCCGGGCCTGCTCGGCGACGTCGTGCTCTGCCCTGCCGTGGCCAAGGCGCAGGCCAGGAAGGCCGGCCACGGCACGGAGGACGAGCTTCATCTGCTGTGTACACACGGGATTTTGCATCTCCTCGGGTATGACCACGCCGAGCCGGACGAGCACAAGGAGATGTTCGATTTGCAGGCGCGGCTGCTGACCGCCTGGCAGGAGAAACGCGGGACGCCATGACCTCGAGCCGGGGTGGGGCTGAAAGCCCGGCGGCGACTGGGCCGGCGAGCGCGCGGCGCGCGACAGGCCCTGGGTGCCGCCCGAGCGGAGCGAGATCATGAGTACAGCGCAAGGGTGGCTGCTCACGGGGGCGGTCTGCCTGGTGATCGTCGGTGGTCTTTTCGCGTGCGCCGAGACCGCGCTCGCCCGTGTGTCCAGGGTCGCCGTCGAGGAGCTCGGGCGCGAGAGGCGGCGCGGGTCGAAGCGGCTGGCCGAGGTCGTCGCCGACCCGGCGCGCTACCTCAATCTGGCGATGTTCCTGCGGGTCAGCTGCGAGCTCGCGGCCACGGTGATCGTCGCCGACCTGTGCATCGCCTGGCTGAACGAGACGTGGCGGGCGTACGTCACGGCGGCCGCGGTGATGATCGTGGTCAGTTATGTGGTGGTGGGCGTCGCGCCGCGTACGCTCGGCCGCCAGCACGTCGAGCGCGTCTCACTCGTCGCCGCCGCTGTCATCCACCCGCTGGCCCGGGTGCTCGGCCCACTGCCGCAGCTGCTCATCCTGATCGGCAACGCGCTGACGCCGGGGAAGGGCTTCCGCGAAGGGCCGTTCGCCTCCGAGGCCGAGTTGCGCGACCTGGTCGATCTGGCCGAGCAGCGCCGCCTGATCGAGCCGGACGAACGCGAAATGATCCACTCGGTGTTCGAGCTCGGCGACACCATCGTCCGCGAGGTCATGGTGCCGCGCACCGACATCGTCTTCATCGAGCGGGACAAGACCCTGCACCAGGCCATGTCGCTGGCCCTGCGCAGCGGTTTCTCGCGGATCCCCGTGGTAGGCGAGAACGAGGACGACGTAGTCGGCATCGCCTATCTCAAGGACGTCGTGCGGCGTTCGCACGAGTCCCCCGATCGCGAGTCGGTCGAAAAGGTGGAATCGGTCATGCGGCCGGCCACGTACGTACCGGACAGCAAGCCGATCGACGACCTGCTGCGCGAGATGCAGGCGAGGCAGACCCACCTGGCCATCGTCATCGACGAGTACGGCGGTACGGCGGGGCTGGTCACGATCGAGGACATCCTCGAGGAGATCGTGGGCGAGATCGCCGACGAGTACGACGTCGAGGCGCCGCGCGTCGAGCGGCTGGCGGGGAGCGCGGTGCGGGTGACGGCCCGGCTGCCGGCAGAGGACCTGGCGCAGCTGTTCGGCGTGGAGATCGACGTCGAGGACGTCGAGACCGTCGGCGGGCTGCTGGCGCACACCCTGGGCCGGGTTCCGATCGCCGGTTCCCAAGTGACGGTGGCGGGCCTCCGGCTGACCGCCGAGAGCATCGAGGGCCGGCGCAACAAGATCGGGACCGTCATGGTCGAACGCGAGCCGGCGCCCGAGACTGGCAACGCCGCCCACAACGAATCCCTCTCCGACGCCTGACGTCCATCCGCCGACACGTTCTGGATTGGATGGTTTACGGGGCGTTACCGAGGAATGATCGGCGATGGCGACGGGACGTTTCGGGGGATCCCATGCCGTGCGTCCGTTGCGTCCGTCTCGTCCTGCCGGCCGCGCTGTCGGCGGCAGCGGCCCTCGTCGGCACGGCTGCGGCGCGGATCGGACACCGGACAGGACACCCGAGGCCCGCCCGAGCGCCGCCGCCCTGTCCGTCCAGGACATGCCGGCCGGCTACCTGCCGGCCGATAACGCCCGGGTCTTCCGCGGGGTCCGGCCGACGGCCCCGGAGTGCGGACGGCTGCTGGCCCTGGCCGACCGGCTCCTGACGATCGCCCATCTGGCCCTGCTGCCGCACGTCAGGCCGCCCGAGCTGACGGCCCGGATCGTCGCACGCGCCGCCGGGCGGCTGCGCGCCGGTTCCGGCCACGCCGTCGATAGGCTGACCCCGTGAGCGCTGAATTGCCCCCCGACGACGCGAAGATCATCACGCTGGCCCGTTCGGCACGGGCTCGTACGGGCGCCGCCGAGGGCGCGGCCGTCCGGGATGAGACCGGCCGGACGTACGCCGCCGCCACCGTCGACCGGCCGACGCTGCGGCTGTCGGCGCTGCAGGTCGCGGTCGCGATGGCCGTGTCCAGCGGCGCCACTGAGCTCGAGGCCGCCGCGTTGGTGACCGAAGACGAGCCGGTGCCAGCCGACCTCGCGGTGGTACGAGACCTGGGGGCCAAGGCTCCGATCTTGGTGGCCGGTGCGGACGGCGCGCTCCGTGCCACGCTTTGAGCCCGGGCCGTAGACGCCGGATCTTCCGGGCCTCAGGTAGGCGAGAATTGCTACGTGACGTCCTCTGCTGACCAGCCCAATGGCGCGGCCCCGGCCATGACCGGCGGACCGGAGTCCGGCCGCCCGGCGGGCTTCCGGTCCGGGTTCGCCTGCTTCATCGGCCGGCCCAACGTGGGCAAGTCCACGCTGATGAACGCGCTCGTCGGCACGAAGGTGGCGATCACCAGCAGCCGCCCCCAGACGACCCGCCGGGCGATCAGGGGCATCGTGCACCGGCCGGACGCCCAGCTCGTCATCGTGGATACGCCCGGCCTGCACAAGCCGCGCACGCTGCTCGGCGAGCGGCTGGACAGCCTCGTCCGCTCCACGCTCACCGAGGTCGACGTCATCGGCTTCTGCGTGCCCGCCAACGAGCCCGTCGGGCCCGGCGACAAGTTCATCGCCCGCGAGTTGGCCCAGGTCAAGAAGACTCCGGTCGTCGCCATCGTGACCAAGGCCGACCTGGCCGACCGGAGCCGGATCGCCGACCAGCTGCTCAAGGTCGGGTCGCTGGGCGACTGGGCCGACATCGTGCCGGTCTCGGCGATGGCCGGCCCGGACGGCGGCGACGCGGGCGGCTTCCAGCTCGACGTCGTCGCCGACCTGCTGATCGCCCGGCTGCCCGAGGGCATGCCGCTGTACCCGGAGGGCGAGCTCACCGACGAGCCCGAGCAGGTCCTCGTGGCCGAGCTGATCCGCGAGGCCGCCCTCGAAGGCGTACGGGACGAGCTGCCGCATTCGATCGCCGTGCTCGTCGACGAGATGGCGCCCCGAACGGGCCGGGACGATCTGATCGACGTGTACGCCCAGCTGTACGTCGAGCGGCCGAGCCAGAAGGCCATCGTCATCGGCGCCAAGGGCAGCCGTCTCAAGGACGTCGGCACCCGGGCCCGCAAACAGATCGAGGCCCTGCTCGGGGCGAAGGTCTTCCTCGACCTCCGGGTCAAGGTCGCCAAGGACTGGCAGCGCGACCCCAAGCAGCTCCGCCGCCTCGGCTTCTATGACTGAGTTCTTCGGCCGAGTTCTTCGGCCGAGACTGCTGCGGGAAACTGCTGCGGCCGAGCGCTGCCGCGAAGGTTCCTCCCGGGGACACCAGCTCGCCCGCCGAAGGTAAAGATTTGCGCGGACACGAGCTCGACAGAGCACTGACACAGAGTGCGCGCGGCCCCTTACCGTCGGCCGATCCGGGCCGGCGCGGCCCCCGCGGAGCCAATGAACACTCACCAGACCGATCTCGCCAATCCTTTTCCCCTTACCACACCTGTGCGGGAGGATCGGTACCTTGGCGTGGAGTCCGTTTTGGGAGGGGAGCTCCGATGTTGCTTGTTTTCGGCCTATCGGTGTTCTTCCGTACGGTCGGTGAGGGTGTGTTCCACTGCCAGAACTGCGGCGGCGACCGGGGCTACCGGCGCCGGATCGGCCGGCGTTGGTTCACCGTGTTCTTCCTGCCCGTCGTCCCACTCGGCTCCGTCGGCGAGATCGTCGAGTGCCGGGCCTGCCGCACCCGGTTCCGTACCTCCGTGCTGCGGCTCCCCACCGTGGAGCAGATGGCCGCGGCGCTCCCGGCGGGCATGCGCGCCGCCGCCGCGCTGGTGCTGCGCGCCGGCGTCGAGAGCGATGACGCCGGGCGTCGCCGCGCCGTCGAGTCGGTACGCGGGTACGGCGAGGAGTACTACGACGACGAGGCCCTTGACGGAGACCTCGGCATGCCGCCCGCGTTCCTCGAAGAGGAAATCGCCAGGGCCGGGGCGCAGCTGGCGGTCGAGGCCAAGGAATGGTTCCTGGCCCAGGCCGTCCGCGTGGGGCTGGCCGACGGGCCGTTGAGCGAGCCGGAGCGGCAGACCCTGCACGAGGTCGCCGCGCAGCTCGGCATGACCCAGGCGCATGCGCTCGGCGTCATCTCTATGACCGAGGGAGCGGCCAGATGACCGCGCCGCGTCCGAAGCCGGCCGGCCGGGGGCCGCGTTGATGGCCGGGGTGCCGCAGCCGACGGGGACGGCGCTGGTCCGGCAGCCCGGACCGCGGCTGGCGGAGGGCATCGTCACGCACATCCAGCGCCGTCCGGTCGACGTCGGCCTCGCGGTCCGGCAGCACGAGGCGTACGTCGCCGCGCTCGAGGCCGCGGGCTGGCGGGTGCGCGAATTGCCGCCTGCCGACGAGCAGCCGGACGCCGTCTTCGTCGAGGACACCGTCGTGGTGAGCGACGGCCTCGCCGTGATCACCCGCTCTGGGGCGCAGGAACGGCGCGGCGAGGCGATCTGGACGGAGAAGGCCGTACGGGAGATGGGCCTGGAGCTGGCCCGGATCGAGTCGCCCGGCACGCTGGACGGCGGCGACGTTCTGCAGGCCGGCGGCACCGTCTTCGTGGGGCGCTCGGGCCGTACGAACGAGGATGCGTTCTGCCAGGTGGCAAGCCTGTTCGGGGCGCTCGGCCGCCGCGTGGTCTCGGTGCCGGTGATCGGCCGTCTGCACTTGAAGTCGGCGATGACGGCCCTGCCGGACGGCACGCTGATCGGGCGGCCGGAGCACGTCGACACCTCCACGCTGCCCGGCCTGCGCGTCGCCCCCGAGCCCTCGGGAGCGCACGTCCTCCCACTGGGCGACAACAAGGTCCTCCTCGCCGCGTCCGCACCCCGAACGGCCGAGCAGCTGGCCGCGGAGGGCTACGACGTCGCGACCGTCGACATCAGCGAGTTCGAGGCCGTGGAGGGCTGTGTGACCTGCCTCAGTGTGCTGATCTGAGCCGCCGTACCCCGGGAGTTCGTCTCACCTTGTGGACAGCGTTTCTGATATCCGGGCGTGGTTCTGTTAACGTACGAGACGTGCTGGGCCAGCTCCTCCTTAGCGGCCGCGGCGGGGGCCTGTAACAGGCCGGCTCCCTCGTCGCGGAGCTTCGACGTGATCGTCGGCCGCCTGCACCAGGCGCTAGGAGCCGATCCAAATGCACCCCCAGCAACCCAGCGGTATGCCCTTCCATCGGTACAAGCCGTTCCGGCCTGTCGATCTGCCGGACCGCCGATGGCCTGATCAGACGATCGCCAAGGCGCCCCGGTGGCTGTCCACCGACCTGCGCGACGGCAATCAGGCCCTGATCGACCCGATGAGCCCGGCCCGCAAGCTCAAGATGTTCGAGCTGCTGGTCCGCATGGGCTACAAGGAGATCGAGGTCGGGTTCCCCTCCTCCGGCCAGACCGATTTCGACTTCGTACGCCAGCTGATCGAGGAGGAGCGAGTACCCGGCGACGTACGGATCTCGGTGCTCACCCAGGCCCGCGAGGAGCTGATCGAGCGGACGGTTCAGTCGCTGGTCGGCGCCCGCAACGCCAGCGTGCACATGTACAACGCGACGTCGCCGGAGTTCCGCGAGGTCGTCTTCGGGGTGGACCGCGAGGAGTGCAAGCAGATCGCCGTCCAGGGCACCGAGGCCGTCGTCAAGTACGCCGAGCAGTACCTCGGCGACCCCGGCTTCGGGTATGAGTACTCGCCCGAGATCTTCATGGACACCGAGCTCGACTTCGCCCTCGAGGTCAGCGAGGCCGTGATGGACGTCTGGCAGCCGGGCCCGGGCCGCGAGATCATCCTCAACTTCCCGTGCACCGTCGAGCGGTCGACGCCGAACGTGTACGCCGACCAGATCGAGTGGATGAGCCGCAACCTGTCCCGGCGCGAGCACGTCGCGCTGTCCGTCCACACGCACAACGATCGCGGCACGGCCGTCGCGGACGCCGAGCTCGCCGTCATGGCCGGGGCCGACCGCATCGAGGGCTGCCTGTTCGGCAACGGCGAGCGCACCGGCAACGTCTGCCTGGTCACGCTCGGCCTGAACCTCTTCTCCCAGGGCATCGACCCGCAGATCGACTTCTCCGACATCGACGAGATCCGCCGTACGGTCGAGTACTGCAACCAGCTGCCGGTACCGGAGCGGCACCCGTACGCCGGTGACCTGGTCTACACGGCCTTCTCCGGGTCCCACCAGGACGCGATCAAGAAGGGCTTCGACGCGCTGGAGCGGCGCGCCGCCGAGGCCGGGGTGCCGGTGTCGGACTACCCGTGGGGCGTGCCGTACCTGCCCGTCGACCCCAAGGACGTCGGCCGCACGTACGAGGCCGTCATCAGGGTCAACAGCCAGTCCGGCAAGGGCGGCGTGGCGTACATCATGAAGAGCGAGCACTCGCTCGACCTGCCGCGCCGGCTGCAGATCGAGTTCTCCCGGGTCATCCAGGACCGCACCGACGCCGACGGCGGCGAGGTGACCGCCGGCCGGATGTGGGAGATCTTCAGCGCCGAGTATCTCACCGCCGGTCCCCGCGCCGGGCTGCTCGCCCACCGTACGTCCTCGGCGGTCGACACCAAGGACGTGCTCAACGTGGACGTGCGGATCGACGGCGAGATCCGCGAGATCGAGGGCGTGGGCAACGGCCCGATCTCGGCGTTCTGCGACGCGCTCGGCACGGTCGGCATCGACGTACGTGTCCTCGACTACCACGAGCACGCGCTCAGCGCGGGCAGCGACGCCAAGGCGGCGGCGTACGTCGAGTGCCAGGTCGGTAACCAGGCCTTCTGGGGTGTCGGGATCGACGGCAACACCGTCTCCGCGTCTCTCAAGGCCGTCCTGTCCGCGATCAACCGGGCCGTCCGCACCTAAGGCCTGTTTCATAAGCCGCTGTCCTGCTGCGCGTCGCCGCTCGCGACGAACGGGGCTGATGAAACAGGCCTTAGCCCGATCGGCGGGAGACCGCCGGCCAAGAACCCGATCATGACCGCGTGAACCGCGGCGCGTGGTCGCCGCATGGGCCCGGCCGGGATGATCTTCCGGCCGGGCCCGTCGCCGGTCGTATGCGCCGCCGTAAGACGGTCGTACGGCCGTGGTACGGCGGAGTCAGCGCAGGACGTGGTGGACGAGGTCGCGGAGCGGCCCGGAGAGCTGCGTCTCGCCGACCTCCGCGGTGTGGTCTCCGACGGTGATCTCGTAGACGTACTGGTCGGGCACGGGGCCCGGCCTGGTGGGCAGCGCGCGCAGGTCGACCTGGTCGACCAGGGCACGCAGCACGGGGTCGCCGGACGTGTCGCCCTCTCCGCGGCGTTCCAGCCCGGCGAACCCGCCGCTGCGTACAACGATGACTTTCACGCGGAGACGCCTACCCCCGTCCACGCGTTCTGCACCGCCGTGAGCTCGGCGCTGCCCGCGCCGTACTGCTGCGTCGCCGTCGCGATGGTCGCCGCGGCGAAGCCCGCGAAGTCGACGTCGGTGGACAGGCTGCCACCGGTCAACGTGTCGTACCAGATCTTGCCGGCCTTCTCCCAGGCGTTGCCGCCGAGCTCGGCCGCGGCCAGGTAGAACGCGCGATTGGGGATGCCGGAGTTGATGTGCACGCCGCCGTTGTCGCGGCTCGTCTGCACGTAGTGGTCCATGTGCGCCGGCTGGGGATCCTTGCCGAGCTGCGGGTCGTCGTACGCGGTGCCCGGTTCCTTCATGGACCGCAGTGCCACGCCGTGGATGCTGGCGGCGAGCAACCCCTGGCCGATCAGCCAGTCGGCTTGATCGGCGGTCTGACCGAGGTGGTACTGCTTGATCAGGGAGCCGAAGACGTCGGACATCGATTCGTTGAGGGCTCCGGACTGCCCGAAGTACTCCAGGGCCGCGGTGTACTGCGTGACGCCGTGGGTGAGCTCGTGGCCGGTCACGTCGAGCGGGCCGGTGAAAGCCGTGAACAGCGTGCCGTCGCCGTCCCCGTACACCATCTGCTCGCCGTTCCAGAACGCGTTGTCGTAGTTCTGGCCGTAGTGCACCGTCGAGATCATCGGCAGGCCGGCGGCGTCGATCGAGTTCCGGCCGTACGCCTTGTCGTAGAACTCGAACGTCACGCCGAGCCAGTCGTAGGCCGTGTCGACCGTGGTGTCTCCGGTGGCGGCGCCGCCCTCGGTGCGTACCGTCTCGCCCGGCAGCTCCTCGTGGTTCTTCGCGTCGTTGATCGTACGGTTGGGTTCGACCGCGCCCGCCGCGGGCGGGGGTGCGGCGAACAGGGAGAGGCGGCGCTCGACGCGGTTGCTCGCGTCGATCACAAGGGAGCGGCGGGCGCGGGCCTGGATCTCGGGATCGTCGGTGCGCTCCAGCACTCGTTCCAGTATGTGCGGCGGCACAATGGTGCATCTCATAGCGTCAACGTTCGCATTCCCAGTGTGATCCAGACCACTCTCTTGACCAGAGTGTGTCGAGACCGGAACCGGTCGCTGCCGGGAGCGTTTGAGCGCCGATTTCGAGGCTGTCAGTAGCGTGCGGGAGAATTGTCTGGTGAGCGAGCGACGAGCCGCCAGGCGAGGAGCGTAGCGAACAAGTTCGAGCAGGGAGCCGCGTGAGTCTTTATCGGGACGAGGGCGTCGTGCTTCGTACCCAGAAGCTGGGGGAGGCCGACCGGATCGTGACGATCCTGACCCGGCGCACCGGGCGGATCCGGGCGGCGGCCAAGGGCGTACGGAAGACGACGTCGCGATTCGGGGCCCGGCTGGAGCCGTTCACGCATGTCGACCTGCAGCTGTACGAACGGCGCTCGCTGGACCTGATCACCCAGGCCGAGACGATCCGGCCGTACGGGGAGCCGCTCGTCGCCGACTACCCCCGCTACACGGCCGGCACCGCCATGCTCGAGACCGCGGAGAAGCTCACGGCCGAGGAGAAGGAGCCGGCCCTGCGGCAGTTCCTGCTGCTGATCGGCGGGCTGCGGACGCTGGTCGACGGCTCGCACGACCCACGCCTCGTGCTCGACGCCTTCCTGCTGCGTTCGCTGTCGGTGGCCGGCTGGGCGCCGGCGCTGGAGGAGTGCGCGCGCTGCGGGACCCGGGGCGGGCTGCGCGCCTTCGCCATCGCCGTGGGCGGCGCCGTGTGCGGGGCCTGCCGTCAGCCGGGGGCGGCCACTCCCACGCCGCCGACCCTCGACCTGATGGTGGCGCTGCTGCGCGGCGACTGGGACCTCGCCGACGCGAGCGAGCCGCGGCAGCGGGTAGAGTGCAGCGGCCTGGTCGCCGCCTACCTGCAGTGGCACCTGGAGCATGGCATCAGGTCGTTGCAACACGTGGAACGCGAGACGCCGCGAGCACGGGGCCGCGGCGCCGCGGGCGAGGTCGAGCGCGAGAGCGGGCCGGGGGAGCAAAACGACGAGCGAGAAGAGTCAGGGGAGAAGGTTTGAGAAAGGCCGTCCGGCCGCCGGAACCGCACCCGAGCGGCGCCCAGCCGCCAAAGATCCCCGGGGAACTGATCCCGCGGCACGTCGCCATCGTCATGGACGGCAACGGCCGATGGGCTAAGGAGCGGGGCCTTCCCCGGATCGAGGGTCACAAGATGGGGGAGTACTCCCTCTTCGACGTGATCATGGGGGCGATCGAGCTCGGCATCCCATATCTGTCGGCGTATGCCTTCTCCACCGAGAACTGGAAGCGGTCGCCGGACGAGGTCCGGTTCCTCATGGGGTTCAACCGCGACGTGATCCGGCGGCGCCGCGACCAGCTCAACGCGATGGGGGTACGGGTTCGCTGGGCGGGCCGCCGGCCGCGGCTGTGGCGCAGCGTCATCTCCGAGCTCGAAGAGGCCGAGCGGATGACGCGCGACAACGACGTGCTGACCCTGCAGTTCTGCGTGAACTACGGGGGCCGGGCAGAGATCGCCGACGCGGCCGCCGCGATCGCCCGCGACGCGGCCGCGGGGCGGCTCAACCCGGACAAGGTCACCGAGAAGGTGATCGCCCGCTACCTCGACGAGCCGGGCATCCCGGACGTCGACCTGTTCCTCCGGTCGTCGGGGGAGCAGCGCACCTCGAACTTCCTGCTGTGGCAGTCGGCCTATGCCGAGCTGGTCTTCCTCGACACGCTCTGGCCTGACTTCGACCGGCGCCACCTGTGGCACGCCTGCGAGGTCTACGCCAGTCGCGACCGCCGCTACGGCGGCGCCGCCCCCAACCCCGTGCCACCCCCGGCCTCCTGAGGGCAGCACGAGATCAGCCAGTGTTGGGGAGGGCGACCGTCCGGCTCGATGGCCCCGGATCAAGCCCGGGGCGGCTCGTCAGGCGAGGCCGGCGTCGAGGGTGATCTTCGTACCGGCCAGCGCCTGGCTGACCGGGCAGTTGGCCTTGGCGTCCTGAGCGGCGCGCTCGAAGTCCTCCGCCGACAGGCCGGGCACTGTCGCCCGTACGGTCAGGTGGATGCCCGTGATGCCCTCGCCGGGTTGGAAGGTCACGTCGGCCTTCGTGTCCACCTTCTCCGGCGGCGTGCCCGCTCCCGCCAGCCCGTGGGACAGGGCCATCGAGTAGCAGGTGGAGTGGGCGGCGGCGATGAGCTCCTCTGGGCTGGTCTTGCCGTTCGGGTCCTCGGCCCGGGACGGCCAGTTCACGTCGAACGAGCCGAGCCCTGAGGAGTCGAGGGAGACGGTGCCCTGCCCGCCGATGAGCGGCCCCTCCCAGTGCGCGTTCGCGGTGCGGATAGTCGCCATGTGCGTTTCTCCTTCCCCGCGTGACTCTACCGCCCACGCGGCTCCTTCCTCCCCCGGGGGAAGGGCCTCCGCCGCGACTTCAGCGAGCGCAGTCGGGGCAGGTGCCGAAGATCTCGACGGTGTGCGTCACGTCCACGAAGCCGTGCTCGGCCCCGACCGCCTCGGCCCAGCGCTCGACCGCGGGCCCGGCCACCTCGACCGTACGGCCGCAGACCCGGCAGACCAGGTGGTGATGGTGCTTGTCGGTATGGCAGGCCCGGTACACGGACTCGCCGTCGTCGGTACGCAGCACGTCGACCTCGCCCGCCTCGCTGAGCGCCTGCAGGGCCCGGTACACGGTGGTGAGCCCGATCTTCGTGCCGTCCGCCCGCAGCGCCGCGTAGATGTCCTGTGCGCTGCGGAAGCCGTCGCTGCCTGCCAGCGCGCCGCGCACAGTGTCCCGGCGGGCCGTCATGAGGTCACCTCCGCGTCAGAATCTACCGGCGCCGGCACGGCGTGCCTCTGGTCGCGAGCCCGTTCGTGGCCATGGCTCGCCCGGGGGCGGGGACGCCGTCCGGGCAGCCCGCCGCGGGTCAGCCAACGGGCCGCCACGGCCACCACGAACAGTATGAGCGCGATCACGACGATCGCCGGGCCGGGGGACAGGTCGCGCTGGTAGCCCGCGTACAGGCCACCGACCCCGGACAGCACGCCGAACACCATGGCCACCAGCACGGTCGACTTGAACCCGCGGGTGAGCTGCTGGGCCGCCGCGACCGGTACCACCATGAGCGCGCTGACCAGCAGCAGCCCGACCACTCGCATCGCGACCACGACGGTGAGCGCGGCCGTGACCGCGAGCAGCATGCTGAGGAACCGCACCGGCAGGCCGCTGGCCCGCGCCACCTCCTCGTCCTGGCAGAGCAGGAACAGCTCCCGGCCGAACAGCGTGATCACCGCGACCACGGCGACGGCGAGGCCCACCACGACGTACAGGTCCTGCCTGGACACGCTGCTGATCGAGCCGAACAGGTAGGACAGCAGGTTGCTCGTGCTGCCGCCCGGCGCGATGTTGGTGAGCAGCACACCCCCGGCGATGCCGCCGTAGAACAGCAGCGCCAGCGCGACGTCGGCGCCGGTCCGGCCGCGGCCGCGCAGCACCTCGATCGCGATCGCGCCGATGACGGAGACGATCACCGCGGTGAGTACGGGCGACGTGCTGGTCAGCAGGCCGAGTGCCACTCCGGTGAGGGCGATGTGGCCGATGCCGTCGCCCATCAGGGCGAGCCGGCGCTGCACGATGAACGTGCCGACCGCCGGCGCCGCCACCCCCATGAGCATGGCCGCGAGCAGCGCCCGCCGCATGAAGTCGAAGCTAAGCATGCTCATGCGGCTCCCTCCTCGCCCGGCGGCTCGTCGGCGCGTGAACAAACTCGCCGTATTGAATTGTTCGCTGCGCTCCTCGCCTGGCGGCTCGTCATCTCGCTCACGGCCCCGGCTCCCAGGTGGCGAGGGGGCCGGCGGAGTCGGCCGGGCCGTGCGGATGCACATGGTCGTGGCCGGGCAGGGCGTGCTCACCGACCGGCCTGGGCGGGGCTCCCGTGTGCGTGATCCGGCCGTCGTTGAGCACGATGCAGCGGGTGATCAGCGGCTCGAGCGGCCCGAGCTCATGGGCGACCAGCACGACCGTACGATCGCGGTGGACCAGTCCGCGGAGCGCCGCGGCGAGCGCCGCCTGACTGGCCGCGTCGACGCCCGCGGTGGGCTCGTCGAGGACGAACGTGTCGGGCTCGCCGGCCAGCGCGCGGGCGATGAGCACCCGCTGTTGCTGGCCGCCAGAGAGCTGGTGCACCGAATGCCGGCCGCGCTCGCTGAGGTCGACGGCCGCGAGCGCCCGGTCGACGGCGTCCCGGTCGGCCCGCGACGGCGGCCGCAGCCGGGACTGCCTGGCCACCCGCCCCGACGACACGATCTCGCGTACGGTCGCCGGCACGCCGCCGCCCACGGTCAGCCGCTGCGGTACGTACCCGATGCGCCGCCAGTCGCGGAACCGTGCGGGCGGCTGTCCGTAGATCTCGGTGCGGCCGCCGGACAGCGGGATCAAGCCCAGCAGCGCGCGGATCAGCGTGGACTTGCCCGACCCGTTGGGGCCGAGGACGGCCAGCACCTCGCCGGGCCATATGGTCAGGTCGACGCCGCGCAGCACGAGACGCCCGTCCAGGCGCACCTCGCCGGCGGTCAGGTTGAATACAGCGTCCGTCATGAGCACACCAGCGCGGTACGCAGGGTCTGGAGGTTCTGCCGCATGACGGAAAGGTAGTCACCCTTCGATCCGGCGGGCAGCCCCTCGATCGGATCGAGCGTCGCGGTGCGGACGCCCGCCTCCCGGGCCAGCGTCTGGGCCACCTTCGGGCTGACCAGGGTCTCGGTGAACACCGTCGTGACTCCGGTCTTGCGGATCTCCTCGGTGAGCGCCGCCAGCCGCCCGGGTGACGGCTCGTTCTCCGGGTCGATCCCGGCGATGCTCACCTGGGTGAGCCCATAGCGATCGGCCAGGTAGGCGAACGCGGCGTGGCTGGTCACGATGGTTTTATGCTCGCACGCGCGCAGGCCGGTCCGGAACTCGGCGTCCAGCGTGTTGAGCTCGGCGACGAGCGTGCGCGTGTTGCTCTGGTACGCGGCGGCGTGCCCGGGATCGGCCTTGGCCAGCCGGTCGCCGACGGCTCGGGCCACGGCGGCCAGCCGGGTCGGGTCCAGCCACAGATGCGGGTCGTGTCCGCCGGTGCCCCCTTCGACACCGGTGATCGGCAGCGTTTTCACCAGGGAGGCGGTATCGATGGCCTTGTCCTTGGCGTGCTGGTCGACGGCCTGGTCGACGGCGGGTTGCAGGCCCTTGATGTAGACGACGAGATCGGCCTCGGCGACCGACACCACCTGGCGCGGCGTGAGCTCGAGGTCGTGCGGCTCGGCGCCCGGCTTGGTCAGCGTCGATACGGACCCGGCCGAGCCGGCCACACGCTCCGCCACCCAAGCCATCGGATAGAACGACCCGATGATCGCGACCTTGCCGTCGTTGCTGCCCGCGTCGCCGCTGCCGCAGGCCGCCGCACCGAGCAGCGCGCCACAGGCGGCCGCCAAAGCAACGAGTCCGGGCGTACGGCGTCGAGTCGGAAACACATCACAAGTATGGGCAAATATGAAAACGGTTGTCAAAATCGCCCAACGGCGTGTCCCGCCGCGAGCAGCAGCAGGACGACGAGCGCCCCGAGCCGCAGGGCCCGCCCGGACGGCGTCATGGACGGCCACGACAGATAGGCAAGCCAGGCCAGCAGGGCGGCCAGCACAAGCAGCGCGGTCGCGCCCACCCAGCCGGTGCCGATCATCCCGGCGACCAGCAGCGCGACCAGCACCAGCGGCAGCACCCACCGCGGCAGTTGGTGCAGGAACACCAACGGCGTGGCGCTCCACCGCTCCACCGAGCGCCGCACGCCGCTCCCTCCCTCTGTCACCCATGCCTCCCATCGACAGGCCGCTCGAGGCCAACGTATCGGGCGAGGCCGGGAAGAGCCCGCGATCGCGGTTCCCCTGTACTCCGTGCCGCCCGAGCTTGGTCGCCGGCCACTGACGTCGGTCAACGCAACGCATCGAGGTGTGAAAGTCCTCGCCGGGGCCGGTTGAACGCCCGCTCCAGCGGTGACCATGCTTCCAGCGAGGCTCCGTGCACGCGCTTCCACCACCGCTTCACCACGCGAAACGCGGCGCGCGGCGGACAGCCGGCGGCGAATACTGCGGTCCGGCGGGCGAAGGCGCTCGGCATCGGCCGCGGTGCGCCGATCTACTTCGTCATGGAGGCCTACGACTGCGGCAACGCCTCGTGCCGGGCCGCCGTACTGCGGTTCCTGAACCGCTGGACGCGGCGGATGCGCACGCTTCGCTACACGCCGGGCGTCTACAGCAGCGCCGCCTCCGGGGTCCGCGACCTCGGCCGGGCCCGCGGCATCAGCAAGCCAACGTCGATCTGGTTCGCCCACTGGGACAACCGGGCCACCACCGCGCGCAGCCCGTACCTGTCCAGCAAGTGGTGGCCCGGCCACCGGCGGATCAAGCAGTACCGCGGCCCGCACAACGAACGGCATGGCGGCTATCTGATCAACATTGACAGCGATGTCGTCAACGGCCGGGTCTACTAAGTCACGCCGCATGCACCTGCGGGAACGTGCGGAGGGTGACGGGGCGGATTCGCCGGGTTGGCACTGGGCGCGATGTGGTCGTACCCTAAGCTGGATTTCGTCTCGGGGTGCTCGTTGACCGCCCGCCACGCGCGGCGCCGCCGGGCGGAACTCAACGGGGATCTTCCGCGTCCGAGCCGTTGCCGGGCTGGACGTGGACGTACGAACCCGGAACCGCCGACCGCCAGCCGGATGGAGTTATCGATGGCTCGCCGTTCCGATGTGTTGGACACGCTCGTCAGCCTCGCCAAGCGCCGAGGTCTGGTGTATCCGTCGAGTGAGATCTACGGCGGGCTGCGTGCCTCCTGGGACTACGGGCCGCTCGGCGTGGAGCTCAAGAACAACGTCAGGCGCCAGTGGTGGAAGGCCATGGTGCAGGGCCGCGAAGACGTCGTCGGTCTCGACTCCTGCGTGATCCTCGCCAGCGAGGTCTGGCAGGCCAGCGGCCACGTCGAGGCCTTCGTCGACCCGCTGACCGAGTGCCAGTCGTGCCACAAGCGCTACCGCGCCGACCACCTGATCGAGGCGTACGAGGACAAGCACGGCGGCAAGCCGCCGGCGGCCGGCCTGGCCGACCTGACCTGCCCCAACTGCGGAACGAAGGGCGCCTTCACCGAGCCGAAGATGTTCAACGGGCTGCTGAAGACGTTCCTCGGCCCCGTCGAAGACGAGTCCGGCCTGGCCTACCTGCGGCCCGAGACCGCGCAGGGCATCTTCATCAACTACGTCAACGCCCAGCAGTCGGCCCGCAAGAAGATCCCGTTCGGCATCGGCCAGATCGGCAAGTCGTTCCGCAACGAGATCACGCCGGGCAACTTCATCTTCCGCACCCGCGAGTTCGAGCAGATGGAAATGGAGTTCTTCGTCAAGCCCGGCAGCGACGAGGAATGGCACGAGTACTGGATCACCGCCCGGTTCGGCTGGTACACCGACCTCGGTGTGCGCAAGGACAACCTGCGCCTGTATGAGCACCCGCCGGACAAGCGCTCGCACTACTCCAAGCGGACCGTGGACATCGAGTACCGGT
>DATBKU010000146.1:0-143919 GCA_036555725.1 Streptosporangiaceae bacterium
CGCCAGCACCTCACCGAACGACTAGGGCAAGCAGGCAACGATCTTTCCCAAGTCGCCCAGCTCGTAGAGGTGGCCCTCACCTTCCTCGAAGATCCCCAAGCGCTGTATCTGCGCTGCGATGATCACCAACGCCGCCTCCTCAACCAGGCGATCTTCCACGCCCTCTACGTCGAGGAAGACACCATCACCAGCCATGAGCTCAAAGAACCCTTCGCCCGCCTGCACGCCCTCCAAGCCGCACCACAGGCCGACCAGCAGGCCACAACAGACTCCACCTACGAAGAAAGCGAAGCGCCCGACACCGGCGTCTCAGCGCCGCACAACACAAACAGAGCCCTCTCCCGTTCGGGAAAGAGCCCTGCCGACACCATGGACGTACTACTAGCTGGCGTCCATTCGGTTATGGGTTCTAGTAGTGCGTCTGTGGCTCCCGCGACTGGACTCGAACCAGTAACCTGCCGGTTAACAGCCGGACGCTCTGCCGATTGAGCTACGCGGGATCGCGGTGCTGGGAGGGCGTCCACCCTCACACCGGCGGCTCTAGATTAGCGCATCCGCAGGTGTGTCCGTGCCGACCAGGCAGGCCGCGACTGGGTATGCCTTCGTTGGGTATAGCTAGCCCCGACGCACAGGGGGTGCACCTTGAAGTACCGAGTGACGTTCATCGCCGGAGCGGCCTTGGGTTATGTGCTGGGCACCAAGGCCGGACGCGAGCGCTATGAGCAGATGAAGCGGGCGTCTCGGCGGCTCGCCGAGAACCCGACCGTGCAGGAGACTGCCGGTGTGATCCGCGCCCAGGCCGGTGAGCTGGCGGGAAACGCCCGAAACAAGGTCACCGGCAAGTTCAACGAGACGGTCGGCGACCGGATTCCGCGGCTGCGCAAGTCGCAGGACGACGGTTCGGCGCCGGATGCGAATCGGTCGACACCGTCGCACCATTGACGCGAGCCCACCCGAGGGCAACCCGTCTATAGACCGGTCTGGCGGCGCAAGGTCTCGAGGACCTGTTCGGCCTGCGCCCGCAGGCCGGGATCGTTCGGGTCGAGGCCCGCGTCGAAGACGAACGTCCACCTGATCGTGTCACCCGCGGGCGGCCGGCGCCCGACGATGCGGACCCGGGACCCCCCGGGCAGGGTGGCGTGATGGTTGACGACGATCGTCGCGGTGACGCGTTCCTGGACGGTCTCGGGTACCGAACCCGGCTCGGTGAGCCGTAGGTGATGCTCGCCAGCCCGGCCGCTCTCCCGTACATGCAGCCAGCCGTTCTGCCAGGACGCCTGCTCGATCCGCTCCCAGGGCAGCCGTACGAAATCGGCGGCGGGGGCGGGCAGGTGCAGGGCCGCGTCGGTGGCCACCACATAGGAGCCGTCCCGCGTGGTCGCGTGGGCGATGACGTGCTCGCCCCGCTCCAGCGCGAGCTCATCCCGGACGGCCTTGGGCAGCGCGCCACGACGGGGCCCGGCCAGGCGAAAGCGCATGGCCTCACGGTACCGAGCCGTGCGGGGGCCGACGACGCGGGCGGGGCGGCGGGTTAGGCGGCCCAAGGCGGGGCGCGGCGGGCGGCCAGGAGGTCGAGGACGAGAGCCGCCGACCAGCTGTAGTCGTGGCTGCCGCGTCCGGTGCCGTCAAAGGGGTCGAAGTACTCCCGGAAGCCCGACTGCCGTACGAGCCGGAGCGTCGAGCCGTAGAGGAGGTCGCCGACGACGGTCAGCCCGTGGCCGGTCGCGCCGAACCAGAGCAGCCAGTTCGTGCTCACCCAGGTAGGTCCGCGCCAGTAGCCGTTCCGGTCGAAGGCTGCGGACTGGATGTCGCAGGTCGGCATCGGGTAGCCGGCGGCCCCGGCGAACCGGGCCGACAACAGCAGGTCGACCAGGCCGCGGACGGCGGTGGCGGGCAGGTCCGGGTCGAGCAGTGGCCCGAAGGCGGCGATCGTGGCGACCGGGATGAGCCGGTCGGTACGCAGGTCGCGGGCCCGGAAGCAGGCCGTGTCCTGGTCCCAGAGCCGGGTGAGGAGGGCTTCGTGGATGCGCTGCGCGGTCTCGCGATGCGGTACCGGATCGGCGCCGACGATCACGGCGACCTCGGCGAGCGCGTGCGTGGAGGCCAGGTACGTGGCGTTGAACAGCGGATCCTCGACGGCGAACGGGTGGAGCTCACGCAGGTACTCATCGCGGTAGCCGGCGTCCCGGTACGTCGTGACGAGCCACACGTACCGGTCGTGGTCGGCGCCGTTGGGCTGGGCGCGCGGCATGTACTGCGGGGCGTACTCGGCCGGCGGCAGTTGCAGGCCCGCCAGCGCGCGGTCCCAGGCCGGGCTGTTGTCGAGCCCGGACTCCCACGGATGGCAGATCGCGGCCAGCCCGGCGCCGCCGAGGTCTCGTACGCGCGCCAGGTGGCGGTGCTGGGCCACCAAAGCCGGATAGATACGGCCGAGGAAGGCCCGGCTGCGCTCGCCGTCGGGGGCGCAGGCGTGCACGCGCAGCGCGGCCAGCGCATGCAGGGGCGGCTGTATCAGCGTGGACGTGTCGATGTCGCGTGGCGCGTCCGGATGCCTACCGCTGCGCCACAGCTCGGGGCCGGGAAAATAGGCGCGCCGCGACACCGCCCGGTTGAACACGATGTGCGGCACGAGACCGTTCGTCCATTGCCCGCGAAACAGCGAAAACAACTCGTGCTCCGCCCGATCCGGGCGATGCCAGGCGAGGCCCATGCTGATGAACGCCGAGTCCCAGCTCCACTGGTGCGGGTACAGCCCCGGCGACGGAACCGTGGCCATGCCGGTCCAGTTCGCGTCCAGCACGTGGGCGGCCGCCTGCCAGAGGGCGGTCTCGTCGCCGGTCAGACGGGGCCCCATCACCCCACAGTGACCCCTTGGCGCCCGTCTGTCGACGGTGCGTCCCCGGTCGGATCAGGCCAGCAGGGTATCGCCCCAGTAGCCGCCGGTGCGTACGCCCGGCGGTACGGCGTAAATGCCCGACCCGACGTGCTGGATGTACTCGTTGAGGGCGTCGGTCGCCAGGTGCTGCTGCAGGGGGATGAAACCCTTGCGCGGATCCCGCTGGTAGGCGATGAAGAACAGGCCCGCCTCGAGGCGCCCGAGCCCATCCGTGCCGTCGGTGAACGAGTACCCCCGGCGCAGGATGCGGACGCCGGCGTTGCTCTGCGGGTTGGCCAGTCGTACATGCGCGTCGGGCTTCATCCGGGCGAGGATCACCGGGTCGTGTTCCTTCGTACGTCCGACGGCCGCGCCCGCCTTCTTGTCGCGCCCGATGATGTCTTCCTGCTCGCGCAGGGACGTACGGTCCCACGTCTCGATGTGCATGCGGATGCGCCGGACCACGAGGTATGAGCCGCCCGCCATCCATTGGGCGCCGTCGCCGGCGGCGGCCCAGACGTGCTGGTCCAGGAGCTTGTCGTCGGTCCCCGGGATGTTGTTGGTGCCGTCCTTGAAGCCCATCAGGTTGCGCGGTGTCTGCTGGTCGGGCGTCGTCGACGACGTCTTGCCGAAGCCGAGCTGCGACCACCGTACGGCCACGATGCCGAAGCCGATGCGGGCCAGGTTGCGGATCGCGTGTACCGCGACCTGCGGGTCGTCGGCGCAGGCCTGTACGGCGATGTCGCCGCCGGTCCGGTCGGGGTCGAGGCTGTCGCCGGGGAAGTGTGGCAGGTCGACGAGGGCGGCCGGGCGCTTGGCCTTGATGCCGAACCGGTCCTTGCCGTCCTTGTCGAACAGGCTCGGGCCGAACCCGATCGTCAGCGTCAGCCGGGATGGCGGCAGGCCGAGCGCCTCGCCGGTGTCGTCCGGCGGCGCTTCGAGGATCCCGCCCACCGCGCCGTCGCCGTGCGGTCGGCCGGCGGTCATCGCCGCGGCCGCGGCCGTCCAGTCCTTGAGCAGCTGGACCAGCCTGGCCCGGTCGTCCGTAATGACGTCGAAGGCGGCGAAGTGCAACCGATCCTGAACGGGCGTGGCGATCCCGGCCTGGTGCGCGCCGTAGAAGTCGATCTCGGTGTTGGGCGGCCCGCTGTCCGCCGCCTCGGCCGCGGTGACCAGGCCCGCACCGGCCGCGGCCCCGGCCAGCACCCCGAGGCCGGACACGCCGAGGAGCCGGCGCCTGCTGACGCCGGCCCGCTCGTTGTCGGCAGCACTCACTGAGCCATCCACCCCTGCCAGCCTAGGACGGGCCTCATCACGCCACCGCTCCGGCCAGCTTGGACAGCGGCTCGCCGAGCGCGTTGACCGCGTCGGACAGCTCCTTGCGCTGCGCCTTGCCGACGGTGTCGTACGAGACGTAGCCGTCGCCCTTCTTGTACTTGGCCAGCTGGGCCTCGACGCTCGCGAACTCCTCATCGAGATTCTTGGCCAGGGCCGGGTCCTTCTCCTGGACGACCGGCTTGAGCAGTTCGTACACCTTCTTGGCGCCGTCGACATTGGCCTTGAAGTCCACGAGGTCGGTGTGCGAGAAGGCCTCCTCCTCGCCGGTGACCTTGCCGGTCGCGACTTCGTCGAGCAGTTCCTTGGCCCCGTTGCCCATGGACGTCGGGGTGATGTCGGCGGTGCCCACCCGCTTCTTGAGGTCCTCGAGATCGGTGATCAGCTGGTCGGCGATCTTGTCCTGCCCCTTGACCGACCCGGTCTTCCACAGCGCCTTCTCCAGGACGTGCCACCCCGTCCACTTCTGGCCCTGTTCGAGATCGGCCTCGCGCAGGTCGACCTTGGGGTCGATGTCGCCGAACGACTCGGCGACCGGCTCGATGCTCTCCCAGCCCACGCGCGACGGCGCGTACAACGCCTTGGCCCCCGCGATGTCGCCCACCTTGACGGCGGCGACGAACTTCTTGGCCGTGGCCAGGGTGTCGTCCACCTGGTCGCTCACGTACACGCGATAGTCGGCGACCGCCTTGTCGAGCCGCGGGTCCGCCTTGGCACCCGTGCCGGTGACGGTGATGTCCTGCGTCGGGCCCTTGCCGGTCATCCCGGGGCTGCACAGCACCTTGTACGTCCCGGCGCTGAGCTGCACGGTGAGCTCCGCCCCCGTACCGGGGCCGATGTTCTCCCGTTCGGAGACGACCTTGCCGTCGGCCTTGAGGATCTCCAGCTCCGTCGCCTGACTGCCCCTGTTGGTCACCTTGAATGTGGTGGACCCGGCGGGCAGCTGCTTCTTGGCGACCTCGCAGGAGGTGTCGGCCGCGGTGACCTCGACGGCGCCCGCGTCGCTCGCGCCCGCGTCATCCCCCTTGCCGCAACCGGTGAGCATCGAGATCGACAGGACGGTAACCCCAGCGAACGCGATCGGGTGGACAGGGCGCATGGGCTCTCCTGACGGACAGGTGTCGGTTAGGCGGCCCTAACTTAGCTTAAGCTAACCTCACCTCGTCAACCCAGACAAGCCCCCGGCTCACCCCTGAGCCCGGTAGCGCAGGTACACCACACCGCCAGCGAAGCGGCGCTCGTCGACCAGATCGAGCCTGACGCGCACCCCTTCCGGGAAGACCGGTGTGCCTCCGCCCACGACGACCGGCGTGACGAACAGCTGGTATTCATCCACCAGGCCCGCCCGTATCGCCTGGGCGGCGAGCGCCGGGCCGCCCACGCTGACGTTCCCGTCCGTTGTCAGCGCCCGGACGGCATCGGGGTCGAAACGCCGCTCGATCCGCGTCCGCGCACTCGACACGGTCTGCAGAGTGCTCGAATAGACGACCTTTTCCGCTGCGCGCCATATCTCGGCGTAGTCCCGTGCCACGGGCGATTGCACGTCAGGGCCAACGGTCTCCCAGGAGACCATGACCTCATACATCCGGCGCCCGTACAGGTACGTCCCGATTTCTCGCTCCAGGTCATTGATGAAAGCGTGTACCTCCCGGTCCGGCTCAGCCCAGTCGAGCTTGCCCTCCGCATCGGCCGTGTAGCCGTCGAGCGACGCGATCGTCGAGTAGACCAGCATGCCTTTCTCCTTTCCATCACCGGTCGAGACGGTACGGGCGCGTAAAACTCATCGGGGCAGGGCTGACCGCGCGCCGTCCTACTCCGTGTGTGGTACGGCCATCGCGGCGCCTTCGTCCCCCGGAGTAGCGGGGATCGCGACCCGGAGCCGACGACGGGTACCCGGGCGGTTCGGCACGATGGTTTCAAGATCGAACACGGATCTCGAGGCGTGAATCGACCTCGAGTGGAAGGAAGTGACGATCTTCGATGGGCACCATCACACCGGACCGGAGCGCGAAGCTGCTGCGGATCGTGCTCCTCATCGACGCCGCCGTGTTCCTCGGGGCCGCGCTGCTGAACGCGGGCGTCGAAATCCCCCTCGGGTTCGGCACGCTGCGGTTCGCCGATCCGATCTGGCAGGCGGGGACCGGCGAGGCCATCATCGGCGCGACGCTGCTGGCCGCGGGGTTGACCGGACGTGTCCGACTGTCCTGGGTCGCATGGTCGATGTCTGTGCTCGGCATCCTCTTCGGCCTCAGTTCCGCTCGGGTGCAGGGCCTCGCCCGCGACATCCACGTCGTCCTGATTCCGCTCGCCGTACTCCTGCTCGTCGCGCTGCTGCTGGCGCGCACCGGCGGAGGGCCCAGGCCGAGTCACGCCGTACCTGGGAAGGAACGGAGATGACCGCCCTGCCGGCGAGCGGCGCCCGCACCCCCCCTGTGACGCTGGGCGGCCCACGGACCGGCGACATCGCCTATCACCTGGGAATCCGCGCCCTGCTGCTCGCCATCCTCGGCACCCTGCTCACCCCAGCCGTACGCCAACCCGGCCCAAGTAACCCCCGGCACCGCTTGATCGCCCTCACGGGTCGCCTGGCTCTAGTGTGGTGGGCTGCCTCGCCATAGTGGGGCGAGTTTGATCCGGAGGAGAATGATGGCTATTCGTCATGTCATTACGATCCAGGTCGCGCCGGGCAAGGCAGCCGACTTTGCCGGTGCTTTCAAGGCCGTGCAGGAGATTGCGCTGCAGGAAGACGGCTGCGAGCAGTATGAAATCTTCCAGAGTCTCGACGACCCCGACAAGTTCGTAATGCTGGAACTTTGGGCCGGCCAGGAGTTGCTGGACAAACATATGGAGGCGGAGCGCACTCGCAACTCCGCGCCCATCGACGCCCTCGTTGCGCTGTGGGCGCCCGGGACCACACCGGCCATCGAACGCTTCGAGGTTTAGGCCGGTCAGGCGTTCTGGAGAAATGCCTCCAGCACGGCAACGCCGACGCCGTCGGACCTCCGGGTCCGGAGCCGGGGCCCTTCACTCTGCCGGCGGCGGGGGGAGGGTGGTCAGGTGGGCGAGGACCGTGCTCGATACGGCGGCCAGGGCGGCGATCTGGTCGGGGGAGAGCAGGTCGATGAAGTGGCGGCGGACGGATTCGACGTGATCGGGGGCGGCCGCTTCGATGGCGCGCAAGCCGCCCGCGGTGAGGACGATGAAGGCGCCGCGGGCGTCGCCCGGGCACTCCTCGCGGGTGACCAGGCCGCGCTGTTCCATGCGGCTGATGTGACGGGACAGCCGGCTCTTCGACCACAGCATCCGCTCGGCCAGCTTGGTGAGCCGCCAGCGGTGACCCTCGGCGGACGACAGGACGGACAGCACGTCGTAGTCGGGCATGGAGAGCCCCGAGTCGAAGGCGAGGTCGCGGGCGATCTGGGCGTCGAGCAGCAGGCGCATGCGCCGGTAGCCGAGCCAGGCGCTCATCTCGGCGTCGCTCAGCCAGCGCGGCTGGGTGTCCATTCCGCAAGCTTAGGACGACTTGGTTGACGTGTAACCAATCTTCGCTCTAAGTTGACATGTAAACCAATTGGAGGGGCGGCGCATGGCGGATCTGTTGTTCGGGTTGGGCGTCTCGGCCTCCGCCGCGCCCGGGGCCGACCCCGTTGGCGACGCGCGGCAGGCCGAGGAGCTGGGCTTCGACTTCGTCTCGACGTCCGACCACCCGTGCGGCACGAACCCGACGTACGAGACCTGGACGCTGCTTTCCTGGCTGGCCGCCGGCACGTCGCGGATCCGGATCGCGTCACGAGTGCTCGGCGTGCCGTACCGCCCGCCCGCGATGGTCGCCAAGATGGCCGAGTCGCTCGACCGGCTGTCCGGCGGCCGGCTGATCCTCGGGCTGGGCGGCGGCTACTCGGACGAGGAGTTCCGCGCCTTTGGGCTCGGGGTGCCCTCGCCGCGCGACAAGGTCGACGGCATGGAGGAGGCCATCCTCATCGCCCGCGGCCTGTGGTCGAAGCCGGGATTCACCTTCGAGGGCCGGCTGTACCGTACGGAGTCCGCCGACCTCGAGCCCAAGCCCGGCCGCCACATCCCGATCTGGCTCGGCACGTACGGCAGGCGCGCGCTGGCCGTGACCGGGCGGCTCGCCGACGGCTGGATCCCGTCGCTCGGCTTCGCGCCGCCATCTGCGGCCGCGGCCATGCGCGAGCACCTGCTGGCCGCCGCGACCGCAGCCGGCCGCGACCCAGCCGAGATCACCTGCGCCTACAACGTCACCGTCCAGGTGGGCGCGGACAACGACGACCCCACCGTGATCAGCGGACCGTCCGATGCGGTGGCCGAGCGCCTGACCGACCTGACCCGCCTCGGCTTCACGGCGTTCAACGTCATGCCCGTCGAACCGAACCCCCGCGAACAGGTCGAACGCCTGGCCCGCGAGGTCATCCCGGCCGTACGGGCCGTACGCTGACCAGCGACGCGACGCGCTGACCGGTACGGGCCGTGTAATGCACTGGCCCGGCTGCCGCGCCCGTTGAGCGCCGAGCAACTCGCCTGCCGGCGCAATGTGCAGGCACACTACCGTGCCGCACTGGACTCCTACGTCCGGCGCCAGGGGGCCCTCAGCGGTGGAGTCAACGAGCTCATCGCCGGCCAATGCGACCACACCAACTACCTGCTCGCGGAACGGACCCGACCGCTGCGCCGGCACACTCCGGCTCGTGGAGAGTTACCTGCCGGCGGCTTCGAGGATGGTGGCGTAGCGGGCCTTCATCGTGGCGACGACGGAATCGGGGTCGGCGGCCCAGATGTCGGCGTTGAAGATCTCCACCTCGATGTCGCCGTCATAGCCGGTGTCGTTGACCGCGCGGTAAAAGGCCGGGAAGTCGATCACGCCGTCGCCCATCATGCCGCGTCCGAGCAGGACGTCCGCGGGCAGCGGCACGAGGTAGTCGCAGATCTGGAAGCTCGCGATCCGACCGGCGGCACCGGCCCGCGCGATCTGCGCGAACACCTCCGGATCCCACCACACGTGGAACGTGTCGACGCACACGCCGACGCGCTCGGCCGGGTACGGCTCGGCGAGGTCGAGGGCATGCTTCAACGTCGACACGACGGCCCGGTCGGCACAGTACATCGGGTGCAGCGGCTCGAGCGCCAGCCGTACGCCCCGTTCGGCCGCGTACGGGACGAGCGTGGTCAGCGCCTCGGCGACCCGCTCGCGCGCGGCGGGCAGGTCGCGGCTGAAGGCGTCGGGCAGCGCCTCTCCGGGGACCACGCCGGGCAGCCCCCCGACCACGAGCACGAGGCAGGCCGCGGTCAGCTCGGCGGCCTCGTCGATGGCGCGCTGATTGTCATCGAGCCAGGGGGAATCGCTTGTAAGGAAACCGCCCCGGCACAGCGACGACGCCCGCAGACCGGAGTCGTTGACCAGCTTCGCGGTCGCGTTGAGCCCGTACGCCGCCACCTCCTCTCGCCACAGCCCGATGGCCTCGATGCCGTGCCGTAGGCAGCCGTCCACGGCATCGGGCACGGACCAGCGCCGGGTCGTCCATTGGTTGAGGGAGAGCCGGTTCAAAAGTGTCTCCTCGCTGCCGCTCGCCGGTCCCGCATCGCCGGTCCGCCGGTTCGCCGGTTCGCCGGTTCGCCTAACAATTGATCCCCGGGTTCCGCATACCAACTGGTCCGTTCGCCTAACAATATGCTCGCCTACGTATCCACTCCGTAAACAGCGAGCAGGGACCGCATGCGGCTGACGGCAAGGTCGGGGTCGGGCAGCAGCCCGGCGGCGTCGGCCAGCCGGAACACCTCGGCGAGGTGCGGGAGCGACCGGGCCGCCTGCGCGCCGTTCACCATGACGAAGGCGTCCTGGTGACCGGCCAGCCAAGCGAGGAACACGATGCCGGTCTTGTAGTGGTACGTCGGCGGCTCGAAGATCTTCCGCGACAGCGGCACCGTCGGGCCGAAGATCGCGTCGTACGCATCCGAATCTCCGGCGTCCAGCGCGGCGAATGCGGCAGCCGCCGCGGGCGCGATCGCGTCGAAGATCCCCAGCAGCGCGTCGCTGCCGGACGCGATCAGGCTCGGGTAGTTGAAGTCGTCCCCCGTGTACAGGCGTACGCCCGCCGGCAGCGCGGCCCGTAGCCGTACCTCGTGGTCGGCGTCGAGCAGCGAGACCTTGACGCCGTCGACCTTCGCGGCGTGCTCGCGGATCAGGTCCAGGAACGCGGACGTGGCGGTCTCGACGTCGCGCGATCCCCAGTAGCCGGCGAGGTTCGGGTCGAACATCTCCCCGAGCCAGTGCAAGATCACAGGCCGATCGGCCTGGCGCAGCAGCTCCCCGTACACCTCGCGGTAGTCGTCAGGCCCGCGCGCCACCGCGGCCAGCTGCCGGCTGGCCATAAGGATGACGGCGGCCCCCGCGCCGCGGACGACCTCCATCTGCTCGGAGTAGGCGGCGACGATCGCGTCGAGGGTGGCGGCCGAGGGCGCGTGGTCGGTGCCCGCGCCGCAGGCGATCAGCTCGGCCGGGTCGCCGTACGCCTTGGCCTCGGCGGCGCTGCGCTGGATGAGCTCGCGCGTCGCCGCCCAGTCCAGGCCCATGTTGCGCTGCGCGGTGTCCATGGCGTCGGCGACGCGCAGGCCATAGGACCACAGGTGGCGGCGGAAGCGCAGCGTCGCGTCCCAGTCGACGGCGGCGGGAGAGCCCGGGGTGTTGCCGCCGAGCGGGTCGGCCACGACGTGCGCCGCGGCGTACGCCACCCGGCTCACCGGCCGGCCGCCCGGCGGCCAGGCGAACACGCCGCGCAGCTCGTACGGTGACAGCGAGCCGTCGCCGGCCGGCAGCGTGATCCTCACAGCTCGGGTACCTCCAGGCGGCGGCCCTCGGTGGAGGAGCGCAGCCCCAGCTCGGCCAGCTGGACGCCGCGTGCGCCCGAGGCGAAGTCGTACGGGAACGGGGCGTCCTCGACGACGTGCCGGACGAACTGCTCCCACTGGACCTTGAAGCCGTTGTCGAATTCGCCGTTGTCCGGGATCTCCTGCCATTGGTCGCGGAACGGCTCGGTGGCCGGGATGTCGGGGTTCCACACCGGCTTGGGGGTGGCGCTGCGGTGCTGGGCGCGGCACCGGCGCAGGCCCGCGACCGCGCTGCCCTCGGTGCCGTCGACCTGGAACTCCACCAGCTCGTCGCGGTTGACCCGGACGCACCAGGACGAGTTGATCTGCGCGACGACCCCGCCGGCGAGCTCGAAGATGCCGTACGCGGCGTCGTCGGCGGTGGCCACATACGGCGTACCGTCCTCGTCGACCCGGCGCGGTACGTGGGTGAACGCCCGGGCGGTGACGGCCTCGACCCGGCCGAAGAGGTCCTCCATGACGTACGCCCAGTGCGGAAACATGTCGAGCACGATGCCGCCGCCGTCCTCGGTGCGGTAATTCCACGACGGACGTTGCGCCTGCTGCCAGTCGCCCTCGAAGACCCAGTAGCCGAACTCGCCGCGTACCGAGAGGATCCGGCCGAAGAAGCCGCCGTCGATCAGCCGCTTCAGCTTGAGCAGCCCCGGCAGGAAGAGCTTGTCCTGGACCACGCCGTTCTTGACGCCCGCCGCCTGCGCGGCCTTGGCGAGCATGACGGCGTCGTCGAGGTTCCCGGCCGTGGGCTTCTCGGCGTAGACGTGCTTGCCGGCCTCGATCGCCTGCGTGACGGCGGGCACCCGCGCTTGCGTCACCTGGGCGTCGAAGTAGATCACGTTGGCGGGGTCGGCGAGCGCCCCGGCCAGGTTCGTGGTCCAGTCGGTGATCTCGTAGCGCTCGGCGAGGTCGCGGAGCTTGGCCTCGCCGCGGCCGACGAGAACGGGGCACAGCCGGATGCGACGGCCGTTGGACAGCTCGACGCCGCCCTCCGCGTTGATCGCCAGCAGCGACCGGACCAGGTGCTGGCGGTGACCCATCCGGCCGGTAACGCCGTTCATCACCACGCCGAGCGTGTCTGTGGTCATCGAGTGTTTCTCCTCATGTCCGCACTTCTATGGGCTGGAAGTGCTTCAGTGGCGCCTCAAGAGGGGAAAGCGCTTTCCAATTGGACCGTACGTCCCCAAACGTGGTCCGTCAATGTGACGAAAGTCGGTCGTGTGTGGGCTGGGCCTCGCTAACTACGTTTGTGCGATCATGATCTGTCAGGCGTGATCATGCAACGGTGCAGACGTGGTGGATGGTTCCCCGGGCGTCGAAGTCGTGGTGGCGGCGACGGAGGTCGTCGTGCGGCCGCCGAGCGCCAGCGCGACGATCGCGCCGAGCGCGCACAGGCACGCGGTGATCAGGAAGATCTCGCGATACTGAATGTGCAGGGCCTCGTCGAGCCGGGCCGTGTACGCGGCCAGCCGCTTCTCGTACACGTCGTGCGGCACGCCGAACGGCAGCGGCGTGTTGAGGTGCGCCGTCAGGGTCTGGAAGCGGTGGAACCCCCATGCGGACAGGCTCGCGACGCCGAGCAGCATCCCCATCATCCGGGCGACCACGACCGCCGACGCCGCGACGCCATGGCGTACGGCGGGGACGGCGCGCAACGCGGACGACGAGATCGGCGCGATCACCAGCCCGAGCCCGAGGCCGGTCAGCGCGAGGTCGGTGTCGACGCGGGGGAGTGGCCCGTAGCCGGCGGCGGCCGCGTGCACCGGCCAGCCGGCGATCAGCAGATAGCCCGCGGCCGCCACGGCGAGGCCGATCAGGGCGGTCCAGCGGTCGCCGATGCGGTGGGCGAGCCAGCCGCCGGCCACGGCGGCTACGGCCAGCGGTAGCAGGAACCGCGTCAGGACGAGCGCGCCGCCGATCGCCGTCTTGTCGAGCAGCGTCTGCGCGAGGAACTGAACGTCCACCAGCGTCACCATCAACGCCGCGCCCGAGACGAGACTGACGCCAAGCGCCCCGAACAGCGTGCTCCGCCGTACGCCGGTCAGGTCGAGCAGCCGGGCGCGCGCCCAGCGCACCTCCCACGCGACGAAGACGGCGGCCACCAGTGCGGCGGCGAGTACGGCGAACAGACCCCAGCGGGGGAGCGGTGACGTCTCCGGCGCCGGGTTGTAGGTGCCGATCACCAGCAGGCCGAGGACGACGGCGAGCAACAGGCCGCCGACGACGTCCACGCGGGGCGGTCCGGCGGGGTCCTCGGTCTTGTCCGGGACGGCGCGGTGGACCGCCGCCATGGCGAGGACGGCCAGCGGGACGTTGACCCAGAAGATCCCGCGCCACCCGATGACGGCGGCCAGCCCGGCGCCGTACAGGGGTCCGAGCACGCTGCCGAGCTCCTGCGCCGCGCCGACCACGCCGAGCGCGACCGGCCGCCGCTCCTCCTCCCACAGGTCGCCGGCCAGCGCCATCGTGATCGGCAGCAGCGCGCCGCCCGCGACGCCTTGGACGGCACGGCCCGCGACCAGCAACGGAATGCTGTGCGCCGCCGCGGTCAGCGCCGACCCGATCGCGAACCCGGCCAGGCAGGCATGGATGACCGGACGCCGGCCGAACCGGTCGGACAGCTGTCCCAGCAGCGGCATCGCCGCGACGTACCCGAGCAGGAAGCCGGTGACGACCGGGGTCGCCCGCTCCAGGTGGTTCACCGGCACGCCGAGGTCCTCGACGACGTCGACGAGGATGGTCACGATCACGTACGCGTCGAGCGCCGCGAGCAGCACCGCCGTGCCGCCGATGCCGATCGCGATGGTACGAGACCGTCGCACGGGGCTCAGCCCTTCGCCGGGGCGGTGATCGTGAAGTTGGTGTTGAAGTCGGAGAACGTCACGGTCACGGCGCCCTGCGTCCCGCCGCCGTCCGGCTTCGGGATCGGCACCCGCACCTTGAGCACCCTGCTGTCCTTGGCGGACACCCATATCTGGCCGCCCGTGATGTCGGACGTCACGCCGGGGACCAGCGCGGGCACCACCGACTTCGACAGCGTCGCCTTGATCCGGATGGCGTCCTGGCCGCCGACCTTCTCCTTCTCCTCGGACTCGGGCTTCGTGGCCGTCTTCAGCAGCTCCACGATGCCGCGCTGTGGGTCGAGGATCGCCGACGGGTCGTACACGGCCAGCACGGTCGCCTTGGGCAGCTTCTGGTAGCCGCCAGTCGCGCCTTTGAAGTACACGGTGTCGCCCACCAGCGTGAAGGCCATCTCGACCGGCTGACCCGCCTGGTTGAGCTGGATCGTGCCAGTGGCGTCGCCGCTCTGGAGCAGTTTGCCGTCGGCGCTCTTCACCGAGATCGGCGGGTTCCCCTCGGACCGGATCGCGAATCCAATGCTCTTCACGGCGCTCATCGCGGTGGCGGCCTGCTGCAACAGCTTGTCCCCGTCGGGCAGCGAGCCGCCGCTCGAGCACCCCGCGAGGACGAGGGCGACGACGAGCTGGACTAGGCCGGTCAGACGGCCCCAGGTCAACGACATAGCGGGACCCTACCGACGACTCCCCGCATACGTCATCCGTACGCTCCGCTCTGTTACGTGGCCGGTCCTTCGTCACTCCTTGGCGAGGACGATCACACGGTCTCCCCGGGTGAACGAGATCCTCGTGTTCTTGGGCGGGTTGAGCGCGACGCCGTGCGTGGGCGGCTGCGCGATGTCGGCCTGGATCCGGAAGCCGATGGCGACCTCACCGCGGCGGCGGGCCGCGTCGATCAGGGTCGCGAAGGTGACCTGGCGCTCGAGCGCGACGTAGGCCTCGACGGGCTTGAGGTAGATCTCGGACCCCGCGGAGTCGAACAGGTCGGCGAACACCGGCGCCAAATGCCGGTTCTCCGAGATCTGCGTCATCAGCAGGCTGATCAGCTTGTCGCTGACGATAAAGTCGTCGGCCTGCGTCACCTGGGCCAGCGTGCGATTTCGGTCGTCGGCCATCTCGCTGACAATCGAATAGCGCTCACCGAGCGTGGCCTCCATGTCGCGCAGGTGCAGGAGCGTCACCAACGTCCGTGAGTCGGCCTGCTGGGCGCCGAGGTGGTCGTAGCCGAGGACCATCACATGTTGATAGGTCCCGACGCCCAGAGATTCCAGCACCGTACGGTCGGTGGCGTCGCCCTCCTTGGATCTGATGATCATGTTCTTCATCTGCGAGGCCAGTGGCCCGAGCACCTCGTGCGGCTCCGGGCTGTCGGCGACGATGTCGAGCACCGAACCCGGTGCGACGTAATTGTCCAGCTGGGTGATGATGGTCGACGCGCGGGCGTTCCAGCCGAGCATCAAGGTGCGCTCGGGTATGGCGGATTCCGGTAGCGACGTCATCACAATGGCGTTCATGTCGATCGGCGGGACCGTCCTGGCGAGCCGCATCGTGCTGTCGTCTTCGGCGATCGCGATAATGCGATCACCCTCCGTGATCCGGGTGTGCATCGGCGGGTTCAGCATCGCCGTCCCGTCGCCCCGCTGCAGGCCGATGACCGTGCACATGTCGTACGCGAACAGCGCCTGGTCGAAGGTGTGCCCGGTCAGAATCGGCTCGGCCTTCATGTAGATCTCGTCGCCGCCGAAGTCGAGGAGGTCGGTGTAGACGACCGACAGCCCTGACTGGCGAGCGGACTGGACGACCAGCCGGGCGGCGACGTCTCCGGCGTCGATGACCTGCGTCTCGGCGCCGCCGGCCAGCCGCGCGGGCGCGAGGTTCTGGCCGTCGCTCACCGTGGCGACGATGTGGTACGCCTGGCGGCGCCGGGAACCGTTCCGGCTGGTGATCGCCAGCAGCGCCTTGACCACATGGGCGTCGGGGTCGTCGTCCTGCGGGGTGAGCACGATGATCGAGCGGGCCGCGTCCGGGTTGACGATGTCGAGATCGCTCGGATCGATGGGCGTTCCGGTCCGGCAGACGATCCGGGTCCGGCCGGTGCGGCCGATCCGGTCTCGGATCTCGTCTTCCATCTCCACCTTGTCCTTGTCGGCGAGGATGGCGATGGCCGACCGCCGTTCGCTGGCGTTGGCCTCCACCAGCTCCGAGATCATCGTGAACACCTGATCCGACCACCCGAGCAGAACCGTGTGATTGCGTTCGAGCACCCTTGACCGGCCCTTGCGCAATTCGGTGATCTTGTTGTCCAGACCCGTGGCGATCACGCCGACGAGGGCGCTGAAGACGAAAATGCCGCCGAGAGTGACGCCGAGCATGAGCGTGAGAAAGGGCACGCCCTCCTTGTCGCCGCCGATGGTGCCGGGATCCATCGCCCGCAGTAGCGTCATCCACAAGATCGCGAAGATGTTGCGGCTCTTGCCCGAGTCGGCATGTCCCGGATCGAAGATCTCCACCATCACCGCGAACAGGATGATCATCGAGATCAACACCAGAGCGAGCCAGCCGACCAGCGCCGGCGTGCCCCTGGACATGGTGTTGTCGAACCAATACCGCACGCGCTCCCGCAGCGAGATCTTCACCCGAATCTCCTCACCCCGTGGGCGGCTGAGGTTCACCGAACCAGCCGCCAGGCCCGAAGTAAGATAGCGGTTTCCGCGGACATTTCACCGGAAATTGTCCGCGTCGAGATTCGGGGCTCCGGCCGCCTTTGAATATCGCCAGTGGATAAAGACGCGAGTCGCCAGTTGTTTTCTCGAAACGACCGTTCGCTGTTGGAATTTGCCCCATCCGCGATTTATGCCGGAACGCGACCATGTGCTTGCAGTCCGTCGGCGGGCGGAGATCGGATCCCGTCGGCGGCCCTGCACGGTAAGCTCATCGCCTGCGGGGCGGTAGCTCAGCCGGTCAGAGCAGTGGACTCATAATCCATCGGTCGCGGGTTCGAGTCCCGCCCGCCCCACGAGGTGGCGGTTGCGGCGTGGTTACCAGGTGCGGGAGACCGATACGCCGGCCGCACGGCGGGCCCAGCGAGCGCTGCGGCCGTGCGCGAAGGGCGTGAGCGGATCCCGGCGGCTGGCCAGGGCGAAGTAGACGAGGTAGGCGGGGGCGGCGATCAGTCCGGCCAGACCGGCGAGGATGATCAGAGTCATGGTGAACCTCCTCAACTCAGGCTCACCTTGACCTTCGCCGATGCCCGCCGCCCCGTCTGTGGCGGGTGACGCGAAACGAAGACTCTTTGCCGAGCGGATCGGGGGATCGGCGGGAGCGGCGCTGGCATCATGTGCGCCGTGAACGTAGACGGGCGGCGCGGCTTTCTCGGGTCGGTGCTCGGCGCGACGCCGGCGTCGTACGTCAGGATGGGCGGGGCCGATGCCCCGCCAACCTTGACGCGGGGCTCATCCCCACTGCCCCGGCTGGTAGTCGCCGGCGGGCTGCTGGGTGATGACGTTCACCCGGTTGTAGGTGTTGATGAGCGCGATCACCGACACGAGGGCGGCGAGCTCCTCCTCGTTGTAGTGCTTTGCCGCGTTCGCCCAGGCATCGTCGGTCACGCCGCCGGCGGCGTCGGCGATGCGGGTGCCCTGCTCGGCGAGCTCCAGGGCGGCTCGCTCGGCTTCGGTGAAGACCTTCGCCTCCCGCCACGCCGCGACCATGTTGAGCCGCAGGGGGTCCTCACCGGCGTGCACGGCGTCCTTGTAATGCATGTCGGTGCAGTAGCCGCAGCCGTTGAGCTGGCTGGCCCGGAGCTTGACCAGCTCCTGTGTCGCGGCGGGCAGGGTCGACTCCGCCAAGACCTTGCTCGCCGAGTTGATGTGCTTCACGATCTTCGCGAAAACGGCGTTGTCGATGATGTTGAGACGGGGCTCCATGGTGGTTCTCCTTCGCTCGTTCGGTTGCCACCCCTTATGACCGAGAGCCTCCGTCGGGATGTGACACGGTCCAATGTGATCCGCGCCGCACCCACCTCCGAACAGCCGCCGTCTCCTTGACGGTCCCGGCGTAGAAGTGATCGGATTCTGGGCAGCGTCGCGGTGTACCCGGCGAGGAGACCGCCGAGGGCATGGAGGCGCGGTACCACGGGACGATCATGGAACGACCCGCCGAACCAGGTGGGCGCATCGCGGCCGTCGGCCATCAGTTGATCGAAGTGCACCTCTGGCTCCGCGAGGAGCTGGCCCGGCTGCGTGACGACGTTGACTCCTACCTCGATGGTCGCGGCGCGCGGCCGTCGGCGGCGCAGTCGCTCGGGGCGCACTGCCTGGTCTTCTGCGCGGCCGTACGCCGACACCACACGGGCGAGGACGACGACGGGTTTCCCGCGCTGGCGGCCCGACTTCTTGCGCCTCGGCCCTTAGCCCGTGCCCCGTATGCCCGTCGCCCGTCGTCGCGAGCCGCGTGCAACGAGCCGAGCGCCGGGAGCCCCCTGTCAAACGCGGGCGCACTGCGGCCGTGCTCCAGCGAGGCCGAGTCGCGCCAGCCGGGCCAGTCGGCGTGGGCCGAGCAGGCGGATCATGTTGCGGGCGGTGAAGTAGCCGATGATCGGTATGGCTCCGGTGAGCACGCCGAAGAAGCGGCTGATCTCGGCGGGCCGGTCGGCGAGCGCGGCGTACAGCTGTCGTTCGGCGGCGCCGGGCCGGGCGAGGGCGGCCAGGTCGATCGTGAAGTCGTACATCGCCGTGCCGGCGGCGTCGCGGTCGCGGTGGTATCGGGCGAGCGCCGCGCTCCGCGGACCGTCCCTGGTCACGGCGTCGGCGAGGCGTTCCGCGTCGCGGAAGGCGTTGGTGATCCCGTACGCCGTGATCGGGTCGAGCACCTGGCCGGCGTCGCCGACCAGCGCCCAGCCGGGTCCGTACGGGGTGCGCAACGCGTTCGGCAGGTCGGGCGTGGTGCGCAGCCGTTCCACGCGGGCCGCGTCGCGGCAGCGGTCGCCGAGGTCGCCGCAGCCATCGAGAATCTTCAGGTAGTGTCCCGCCAGGTCGCCGCGGGCCTTGGCGAAGTCCGCGACCGGCATCGACGCGTAGATCATGGTGAGGTCGTCGTTGGTCGGGAACACGGCGGCGGCGCGACCGGCCCGCCGGTAGATCTCCCCGGCCTCACCGGACAGACCTGACCAGTAGGTGTAGCACGCCACCGTACGGGGGTCGTGGCCGCGATACCGACGGGCCCCGACGGCGCGGGCAACGAAGGAGTGCTTGCCGTCGGCGCCGATGACGAGCCGGGCCGGTTCGGTCACCGGGGGGCGGCCTCGCTCGAAGCCGCGGATGCCGGTCACCCGGCCGTCGGCCCAGCACAGCTCGTCGACGATGAAGCTCTCCCGGATCTCGGCGCCGGCGGCCCGGGCGGCCTCGACGAGGATCTGGTCCAGGATCGTGCGGCGGGGACTGTAGAGCGCGTCGACGTCCTCGTACACGGGGTACCTGCCGTTCAGCACCACATCGCCGGCATCGAAGCGGAGCCGACGGGTGGCCGGCGTGCCGGCGGCGACGACCTCATCCAGCAGCCCCCACCGGCGCAGGCAGGCGACGCCGGGCAGCTGGATCTGATGCGTCGACAGCGTGTCGCTCGGGAACCGCGCGCGATCGACCGCGAGCACCCGCAGCCCACGCCGGGCCAGCAGCATGGCGGTCGCGGCACCGGCCACCCGTGTGCCCACGATGACGGCGTCGTACGGCTTCGGCATGGCGTTACTCCGTTACGTACGCAGGCCGGCCAGCAGGGCGAGCAGGGTGCGCTCGGCCTCGGTGCGGGCGGCGGCGTGGTCTGGTGCCCGGGCGATGAGCAGGGCGGCCTCGATGACGGCGCTGAGGATGAGGTGGGCCAGCACGTCGACGGGCTGCGGGTTCAGCAGTCCCTCGGCCATGGACAGCTCCAGCCCGGCCTTGATGAGGCCGAGCCCGTGGTCGGCCTCGATGGCGCGCCAGTCGGCCCAGCCGAGGACGGCGGGCGCGTCGGTGAGGGCGATCTGAATGACCTCGGGGTCCTCGCAGACGTCCAGAAAGGCCGACAGGCCGGCGACGGCGGCGGCCCAGGAGTCGGCGGCGGACCCGATGGCGGCGGCGACCCGTTCGGTGATCTCGGCCTCCAGCTCCTCGAACACCGCCCGGAACAGCTGCTTCTTGTCGCCGAAGTGGTGATGCAGCGCGCCGCGGGTCAGCCCGGCCGCGGCCACGATCTGCTCTGCGGGGACGGCCGCGTACCCGCGCTCGGCGAACAGCTGCCGCGCGGTGGCGATCAGCGTCTCCCGCGTACGGCGAGTGCGGTCCTGTTGCGTACGGCGGGGGTTCGCCGGGCTCACGGGCGCGGTGCGGCGGCGCGTGGGGCCGCGGTGAACTCGACGATGAGGTCGGCCAGCGCGGCCGGCCGGTCCTCGGGGATGAAGGTGGCCGAGTCCGGCACCGTGGCGACGCGCGCGTCGGGCAGCAGGCCGGCGAGCCGGTGCGCCAGCGACCTGGGGAACAGCCGGTCGTTCTCGGCCCAGGCCAGCAGCACCGGCCGGTCGAACGAGCCGAACGTCTTCGCGGCGGCGAGCGTGTGCCGGCGATGCACACCGCGCAGGAAGCCCCGCAGGTCACGCCGTACACCCGCGTCCCGGCGGACGGGTCGCAGGTAGGAGGCCATCACCTCGCCGGGGATCGGCCGCCGCGACAGCCGGCCGTACGTGATCGGCAGCCGATGGGCGAGCCGCGGCCGCAGCACCTGCGCGAGCAGCCAGGTCGAGCCCGGCAGCCGCGCGCCGACCGGGAGGAACCCGAACAGCGGCGGGAAGAACCGCTCCAGCGTGTCGCAGGAGGTGAGCACCACCCGGCCGATGCGCTCCGGGCGCCGCGCCATCAGCAGCTGCACCAGCGCGCCGCCGGAGTCGTTGCCCACCAGCGTCACGTCGGTCAGCTCCAGCGCGTCGAGGAAATCGCCGATCAGGTCGGCCACCCCGGCGGGGCTCACGTCCGCGCCCGGCCGCAGCGGGATCTCGTGCGACCCGAGCGGCCAGTCCGGGCTCAGGCAGCGGTGGCCGGCGGCCGCCACCGTGGGCACCACGCTTCGCCACAGGTCGGCGTTGACCAGCAGGCCGTGCACGAACACCACCGGCGGCCCGGCGCCGACCTCCCGATAGCCGATCATGCCCTGCGGCAGCTCCACCGTCTTCCGCACGCCCAGCGACGCACTCCGTGCCATGCCGACCTCCTGTATGTCGTACGGCAAGTACAACATACATTCGGTATGTATGTAAGATCTCGGCTTTGGGAATCAGCGCAACTTGAACGCGATCTCGGTCTCCCACTTGCCGACGTCGGGCTGTTCGGCGGGGTTGGTCTTGTACACCTCGAGACGGCAGCCCCAGGCCTGGCCGGCCGGGGTTTCCGTCATGTCCCAATCGAGGTCGTGCGTCTCCGCCCAGGTCAGCAGCGCGGTGGTGACGTCCAGCAGCTTGTCGAACGGACCGACGTGCGTCACCGTCACGTACCGTCCGGCGGGCAGTACCCGGGACAGCACGTCGCCGTCGCCCTCGACGTCGGCCGGGACGGGTATGCCCGCCTCGATCTCCAGTCGTCGCCGCATGTCGATGACGTTGTACTTGAGGAAGGGCGCCCCCGTCGGCGCCACGCCGCGGGCCGCCAGCCAGCCGAAAAGCTCCGGAATGCGATCGGCGATTTCGTTGATCGTCTGCATGGTGACCGTGCTGCGGATGGCCACGTACGGCTGTTCCGCCCGCTCCACGATCTGCGGCTGCATTGGTGTCGTCATGCTCGTGTAGACCCGCCGGCGAGCCGATAGTCATCGCCGTATGCCGGCAGTGTTCCATGCCGGCGTTCGAGCCCTGCAGCGTTCGAGGCCCTAGAGCTCCGCGAGGGCGCGGTGGAGGAGGTCTTTGCTGGCGGCCGGCGGCTCGGCCTGGACGCTCAGGCGGTTCATCACGTCGCGGTAGTGCATGACGTCGCCCGGCCTGTCCAGGTACAGGGCGCTGGCGAGCTGTTCGAGGTAGACCACGTCGGGCAGGTCGTTTTCGGCGAACCGCAGCACGGTGATCGCCCCGCCGGCGGCGACGTGCCCGCCGGAGTCGAACGGCATGACCTGCAGCGTGACGTACGGCAGATCGGTGATCTCCAGCAGTCGCCGCAGCTGGGCGCGGTGGGTGGCGACGCCGCCGAACGGCCGGCGCAGCGCCGATTCGTCGATCACGGCCCACAGCTGGGGCGGGTCGGGCCGGGTGAGGATGTGCTGGCGGTCCATGCGCAGGCTCACCCGCCGCTGGATCTGCCGCTCGGGCTCGTCGTGGGCGAGCCGGATCACCGCGCGGGCATAGTCGGCGGTCTGCAACAACCCGGGGACGAACTGCACCTCGTATGTGCGGATGACGCGGGCCGCCAGCTCCAGGGTGAGGTAGGGCTCGAACCAGTGCGGCACCACGTCGGGGTAGTGCGCCCACCACCCGGGCGCGTTCGCCTGCCGGGCCAGCATCAGCACGGCATGGCGTTCGTCGGGGTCGGTCACCTGGTAGTGGGTCAGCAGACCGGCGACATCGCGTTCCTTGAACGCGATCCGGCCCCGCTCCAGCCGGCTCAGCCTGGACGCCGACATGTGAATCGTCTTGGCGGCGTCTTCGCGGGTGATCCCGCGCGCCAGCCGGAACCGGCGCAGCTGGGCGCCCACCAGCATCCGCACCGCGGTCGGCCCAGCCTGCCGGTAATCGAACGGGTGGTTGTCCGCCCGATTTGCGACGTGGCCAATGCCCATTCCTCGCTCCTGCAGCCCCATTTCAGCGAACGCCGAACCAAAGAATCTGGTCTAGGAACCTCTTGAGTTTCTCACACCAGCGACGCCATGACACCTCTCTAACCGAACGGTTAGGGGTGTCCGGATGGCCGCATGGGGACTGGGGACGGGGTGCGGCTGGTAGAGCCGCTGGCCGCCCTGTCGTTGGGCACCGATCTCGGGCTGAGGCGGCCGTCACGTGCTTGCGTTCATCTCGTCCATGAGTGAAAATGAAAACCGTTGTCCTTTTCGATTGAGGGTGATGGACATGGACGAGCAGTACGACGTGGTGGTGATCGGGGCCGGCCCGGCGGGGCTGAACGCGGCGCTGGTGCTGGCCCGGGCCAGGCGGCGGGTGGCCGTGGTGGACGCCGGGCAGCCGCGCAACGCATCCGCCGCACACCTGCACGGCTTCCTGTCCCGGGACGGCATGGCCCCGGCGGCGCTGCTGGCGGCCGGCCGTGCCGAGGTGGCCGGGTACGGCGGCCGCCTGATCGAGGGCCGGGTGGACCGCGTCGACCCCGGCTTCGTCGTACACCTGGCCGACGGCGCGCCGCTGCGGACCCGGCGGGTGCTGCTGGCCACCGGGCTGCGCGACGAGTTGCCGGGCATCCCGGGCGTACGCGAGCGGTGGGGCCGCGACGTCCTGCACTGCCCGTACTGCCACGGCTATGAGGTCCGGGATCAGCCGATCGGGGTGCTGGCCACGGGTCCGGCATCGGTGTACCACGCCTTGCTGGTACGGCAGTGGTCGGCCGACGTCGTCCTCTTCGCGCACGACGTGGATGTGTGCGGCGAGGAGCGCGAACGGCTGACCGCCTGCGGCATCCGGATCGTCGACGGCGAGGTCGGCCGGCTGGTGGTGGACGGCGACCGGCTGCGCGGGGTCGAACTGGCCGACGGCCTCGTCGTGCCGCGCAGCGCTGTGTTCGTCGGGCCGCGCATGGTGTCCAACGACTCCCTGCTGACCAGCCTCGGCTGCGAGCGGGACCAGGACGGCTGGGTGACGACCGACGCCGCCGGCCGTACCAGCGTTCCTGGTGTGTGGGCCGTGGGCAACGTCGCCGACCAGCGGGCGCAGCTGATCACCTCGGCCGCCGCGGGCGCGAAGGCCGGCATCGACATCAACCAGGACCTGCTCGACGAGGACATCGACGAGGCCCTCCGGCGCCGGCGTGGGCGTTCCTCTGTGGAGGCCGCCGCGGCACGACGCGCCAGTTAGCCGCCGGCCGCCGAAGCCCGCTGCGTGTCGCGGGCACCAGCGGGAGCCTGACCCATCAGGTCACGGTGACCCTGACGATTCGCTGACCGCTGCGCCGCCGGGGGCGGCGTCGAGTGAGTCGATCAGCGCGAACATGGTGTTCGCGAAGCGGCGGGTCAGGCGGGCGAGCGCCACGCGGTCGGGCTCGCTCCAGCCGGCGAACGCCTCTTCGAGGAGGCGCCGCCGGCCTCGGTTGATCGCCTCGACGACCCGGCGGCCCTCGGGGGTGACCGACGCGGTCTTGATCCGCCGGTCGTGGGCCGCCGGGGCGCGCTCGACCAGGCCGAGCCGCTCCAGCCGGGCGAGCGTACGGCTGACCTTGGGGTGGTTCTGTTCCACGAGATCGGCGAGCTCCAGGACACCGATCGGGCCGCGCAGCTCGATGGTGACGAGATACTGAGCCAGGTCGGCGTCGAGCGCCACGCCCGCGCGGTCGAGGATCAGCGCCCGGAACCGAGGACGCGAGACGCGGGCGAGCATGTCGAGCCAGACGTCGTAGTAGTCCTCGTCAGCCATCCGTTCATTATGCACGGAATTTCTGGTACATTATCCGTTCAGATTGAACGGATTTGGGGACAGCCATGACCACTCAACAGATTCACGCCGCCGTCCTGCACGGGATCGGCCAGACACCGCGCTACGAGGCGTTCCCGGCGCCGATGTCCCGCGACGACGAGGCGGTGGTGACGGTGACCGCGGCGGCGCTGAAGCCGTCCGACCGGTTGATGGCCCAGGGCGTGCACTACGCCCCGGCCGCGTTTCCGGCCGTCGTCGGCCTGGACGGCGTGGGCCGCTTGGACGACGGCACCCGGGTGGCGTTCTTCGCCCCGGAGCGACCCTACGGCGGCATGGCCGAGCGGACGCTGGTGCGCCAGGGCCGGTGGTTCCCGGTTCCCGACGGGGTCGACGACGTGATCGCCGCGGCGGTCCTGAACCCGGGCATGGCCGCCTGGAAGACGCTCGTCTGGGAGGGCGAGCTCGCCGCCGGGCAGCGGGTCCTCGTGCTCGGCGCGACCGGCACGTCCGGCCGGATCGCCGTCCAGCTCGCCGCGCGCAGCGGCGCTCATGTCGTCGCGGCCGGGCGCAACCAGCGCGTCCTCGATCGGCTGGTGACGCGCGGTGCGGCCGCCGCGGTGAGGGTCGACCGCCCGCGCGCGGAGCTGGTCGCGGCGCTTGTCGCCGAGGGACCCTATGACCTGGTCGTCGACTACCTGTGGGGCGCTCCGGCGGAGGCGGTCTTCGCCGCGCTGGCCACCACCGGTACCGCCACCCCCAAGCGAATCCGCTACATCCAGGTCGGCATGACCGCGGGGGAGGCGGCGAGCCTGCCCGCCATGACGCTGCGGGCCGCGCCCATCGAGCTGACCGGCAGCGGGATCGGCGGCCAGGCCGGGCTCGCCGACGCCGCGGCCGCCTTCGCGAGCCTGCTCGGGCAGGTCACCGCCGGTGAGATCACGCTCGACACCGAGCCGGTGCCGCTCACCGACGTCGAACGGGTCTGGCCGCACGCCGCGAGCGACCGGCGCGTCGTCTTCGTCCCCTGAGACCGTCAGCCGGAGCGGGCCTGGCGCCATTCGGCGCTGTCGAGGAAGTGGTTGTCGAAGCGGTCCTGGGATTCCAGCAGCTCGTCGAGGGTGGCTTCGCCGGCCCCGAGGCGTGCGAGCAGCCGGAAGTAGTCGAACCGTTCGACGCCAGGGGTGATGACGATCAGCACGTCCGCGGGAGCGCCCGGCGCCGCGCCGAAGGCGTGGGCCATGTTCGGCGGCACGGCCAGCAGGTCGCCCTCGCCGGCGGTGACGACGTCCTTGCCGGCCAGCACCTGCAGCCGGCCGGCCAGCACGTAGAACAGCTCGGTCGCGGTCGCGTGGTAGTGCGGCACCGCACCGTCGGCGCCCGTGGCCAAGGTCACCCGCTGGCTGCTGAAGGCGCCACCGATGGCGCTGGCGTCGGCGAGCAGGCGCACGGTGGTCGATTCACCGCCGACGATCTCCGCCTCGGCCGCGCGCACGACCACCGCCTCGTTGGGGCTGACGAATGACATGCGCGCCTCTCCCTGTCCGCCGAAGGCCGTACGACTTGTGATCGTACGGCCTCGTTGGCGGCCGCTATGCGGAGAGGGTCGTGCGCAGCTTCAGCTCCGGGCCCTGCCGGACGAAGGTGCGGGCCGCGACAAGGTCGGCCCCGTCGTACCCGACGATCTGGACCACGTCCGGCGTGCCGGCGCCGGGTACCACCAGCGGGCCGGGGTTGCCGCCCAGGTCGGCGGTGAGGCGCGGCCGGCCGTCGACGATGACGTCGGCGCGGTCGATGCCGAGCACCCCGAAGGTGGCGGTGAGCTCACCGCTCGCTTCGGACAGCGTGACGTCGAAGCGGCGCGGCTCGCTCTTGGCGAGCAAGACCGCGGCGGCGGCCATCAGGTCGGCGTCGTCGTTCATGATGTCGTTGCGGGTGATCGGGTGCCGTTCGTCGGGGACCACGCCGTAGTCCTCGAGCGGCGTGCCGGCGTGCGGCCCGACGCGGAGCACGCGCCGGATCACGATGGACAGGTCGGCGTTGCCAGGCAACGGCCGGTAGGGGGAGTCGCCGGTCGCGGGCAGCGCGCCGAGCAGCTCCTTCATTTGCCAGATGTTGCCGCCGCCCGCGCCGGTGTTGCCATCGACGCCGAGCACCCGCCCGATCCGGTTGTCCTGGAACCCGGCCGCGAAGATGTCGGCCGCGGAGTAGCAACGGGCGTCGGTGACCAAGATCACCGGACCGAAGTACGACTGGGGCACCGCGGCGAGCAGGTCCGCCGGCGTGAACGGGACGGCGGCCGAGTGGGTCGCCCCCGACTCCAGTGCCTGCTCCATCGAGGGGCGCCAGTCGGCCAGGCCGTCGTCCGCTCGGCAGATCCGCAGGTTGAGTGGGGTGGCCGCGAACTGCCCGGGCTCGGACTCGACCGTGTGTGCGGTGAGCGCCTGCAGGCACATCTCGGACGCCCAGATCGCCCCGCCGAGGTTGCCGCGGATGTCCACGACCAGCCCGTCCGGCGGCAGCTTGCCGAGCAGCCGGATGAACTCGCGGACGAAGTTGAATACGTCGCCTACCGTCGCGTCGCCGCTCGCCCGCGGGACGAAGGTACGGATCCGCAGGTGGCCGAAGATCCGGCCGCCCGCCGACACGCGGCGCGCCTCGAACATGGTGGAGAACTCCGGGGTGACGTCGATGCCGTCGGGCCCGGTGGCAACCGGCTCGCCGGACCGCTCCGCGGCGATGTACTCGGGCGCGAACAGCATGGTCCGCAGCCGGGAGAGCTGGGCGCCCTCGACGTCGAGCCCGAGCGGGACGCCGCGGGCGTCGCCCCGGGTGGCGGCGGACTCGGGCACGAACGGATGAACGTTCCAGACCGGCTCGATGGTGCGCGCCTGGCCTTCGAGGTCGATGTAACTGATGGTGATCCAGTCCTCGTCCGGCGGCGGCCCGAAGGCGAGCGAACGTACGGTGAACAGCTGTACGGCGCGGGCGTGCCGGGCGTCGGGGTTGGCGCCGGGCAGCCGTTGGCCGAAGCGCTCGACGGCCCGCGCGATGGGCACGCCGTTCCAGTGGGTCACCTCGACGCCGAAGCGGAAGTGTTCGTCGAGCTCTGGCTGTTCGGCGGTCAACCGTCCCACCAGGTAGCGCGTTCGCCCGTCCTCGGTGAACTCCTTGAGCAGGAACGGCAGCCGCGCGACGGCGCCGTTGAACGGCCGCGGCAGCGTGTAGCGGGAGTGCAGGTCGCGCAGCGAGTTGAAGATGTCCACCAGCTCGTTATGGAACAGCCATTCCGGCTCCGGCGCCTCCGGACGGCCGAGCCGCTGCTGCATGAGGCGGAGCCGCTGCAGCGGGTTGATGCCGTACCGCGCCACCTTGAACGGCAGCAGCGCGTAGTTCTGCTCCACGAGCAACAGCGCCTGCTCCACGATCAGCCGGCGGTCGTCGACGGACAGCTCGCCGACCTCGTGCGTGCTGAGAAACTCCGGCAGAGTCACGGCGGCCGTGAGTTCGTCGCGTGTCTCGGACATGGCAGCCTCCTTTCCGCCGATCGTCCGCCGGACGGACGCCACCTGACCTGAGTAGCCCCTACTCAATTGAGTCCGTACGCGGGAGGGGTTACTCGGGGAGGCGGGCGAAGGCGCGTACGGGAACGGTGCCGAGGCCGGCCACGCGGAGCGGCACGGCGGTGAACCGCGCGCCGGTCGGCGGCAGCTGATCGAGGCCGGTCAGATGCTCGACGATCGGGATCCCGGCGGCGAGCAGCCCGGTGTGCGCCGGCCGCGCCGGGTCGGCGGTGTCGTCGATGTTGGCCGCGTCGATGCCGACCAGCGCGGGGCCGTGGTCGACGAGCCACTCGGCGCCGGCGCGGGTGAGGAAGTGGGCCTCCTCGGCGTACGCCGGGGTGCCGAAGCGGGCGGCGTCGCCGGTGTGCAGCAGCACGGCCGCGCCGGCGACGTCGAGCGGAGCCAGCGCGCCGACGTCGACGCCGCGCGAGGCGGCGCCGGTCACGCGCACCACGACCGCCGGCAGGTCGGCCGTGCGCTCCAGCGGGAGGGCGCTGAGGTCGGCGCGGTCCGGGTAGCGGTGGAAGGGCGTGTCGAGATAGGTCCCCGTGTTGCTGAGAATCGTCAGCCAGTCGATGGTGAACTCGACGCCCGGCGCATAGTGCCCGCGGGACGCCTCCCTGGTCAGGTATGGCGTGATGGTCGGGCCGGGCAGCCCCGAGTAGGTCGTCATCCCGGCGCGGATCACATGGTTGAGCTCCACCAGACGCCCGCCTGCGGCGGCTGGGGCGCGGCCGCGATCCGACGGGCCGCCCCGCGTGCCCTTGTGCGGCTCGGCGAACACCTCCACGTTGCTGAGCTCGACCTTGTCGGTCATCAACAATCCGAGCGAGGCGACGAACAGCGCGGCGATCTCGGCTTCGCCGGCGTCGGCCCCCGGCACGTCGACCCGGAACCCGTGCACGGCCAGGTCGCCACCGTTGCCGAAGGTGATGGCGGCGTCGAAGGAGGCGCGGTACTCGGTCACGGCCGTAGCCAACCATCGGACGGTTCTCCAGTCGATTCCTCTTGACAGCAGATTGTCGATATGACAGTATGCTGTCATAATTAAGGAGGAGCCATGACGATGACCAAGGTGCACATGGCGGTCTACGACGACCTGTCCGACTGGGAGGTCGGCTTCGCGACGGCGCACGTCAACAGCGCCCGCTGGCAGCGCGAGCCGGGCCGCTACCATGTCGTCACGGTGGGCGAGACGCCGGGCCCCGTCACGACGATGGGCGGCATGCGCATCCTCCCCGACGCCGTGCTCGACGATCTCCGGCCGGCCGACAGCGCCATGCTGATCCTGGCTGGTGCCGACTCCTGGCTGATCCCCGGAGGCAACAGGGCGTTCGCCGACAAGGCGCGCGAGTTCCTCGACGCGGGTGTGCCCGTCGCGGCGATCTGCGGGGCCACCGGGGGGCTGGCCGCGGCCGGCCTGCTCGACGACCGCGACCACACGAGCAATGCGGCGGAGTTCCTCGCCGCCACCGGATACCGGGGCGCCTCCCGCTACCGCGACGTGCCCGCGATGACCGACGGCGACCTCATCACGGCCAGCGGCACCGCGCCCGCCGCGTTCGCCCGCGAGGTGCTGGCCCGGCTCGGCGTCTACGAGCCGCACGTGCTCGCCTCCTGGTACAAGCTGTACGGGCTCGGCGACCCGGCCGGGTTCTTCGAGCTGGCAGGGGCCGCGCGGCCGTGACGTACGAACAGCAGCTGCTCAGCACCGCCGCGCTGACGGCGTTCCGGCTGAACGGCCAGTTCCTGGAGGTCGCCGAGCACCTGGCCGGGCCCGTCGGGCTCACCGCGGCCTGGTGGCAGGTGCTCGGCGCGGTGCTGGACCGGCCGTTGCCGGTCGCCGGCATCGCGCGCGAGATGGGCATCACCCGCCAAAGCGTTCAGCGGATCGCCGACCTCCTCGTCGAGCGGGGCCTGGCGGAGTACGCGACCAACCCGGCGCATCGGCGCGCCAAGCTGCTCCGCCCTACGAACGGGGGGCTGGCGGCGGTGCACCGCATCGACCCGGCCCACGCGGCCTTCGCCAAACGCCTGGCCGACGAGCTGAGCCGCCGCGACTTCGAGCATGTGGTGGCCGCGCTGAAACGGCTTACCCAGGCGCTCGACGCCCTGGCTCCGGAGACATAGGAGCGGCAGGGGACTTGCCCTGTTTCGGTAGCATCACCGGATGACCGGCACGGGGCCGATTCCGGGCCTTAACCCGCGTGTGCCAACGGCGGCGCGCGTGTACGACTACATGCTCGGCGGCAAGGACAACTTCGCCGCCGACCGCGAGCTCGCCGAGCAGCTCATCGCCAATGCCCCGGAGAGCCCATGGATCGCCCGGCAGAATCGGGCGTTCCTGGGCCGCGCGGTCCGCTACTGCGCCGAGCACGGCATCCGGCAGTTCCTCGACCTCGGCAGCGGGCTGCCCACCCAGGAGAACGTGCACGAGGTCGCGCAGCGGGTGGATCCGTCCAGCCGCGTCGTGTACGTGGACAACGATCCGATGGCCGTGTTGCACGCTCGGGCACTGCTGGCCAACGGCGCGGGCGTGGTGGCGGTCGACGGCGACCTGCGTCGGCCCGCCGAGATCATCGCGAACGACGAGGTGCGCCGGCTGATCGACTTCTCCCGGCCGACGGCGGTGCTGATCGTCTCGATCTTCCACTTCACCCCCGACAGCGAGGACCCCGCCGGGATCGTGGCCCAATACGTCGACGCGATGGCTCCCGGCAGCTACCTGGTGCTGTCCCACGCCACCCACGACGTCAAGCCGGATAAGGCGTCCAAGGCCAGGGACCTCTACCGGCGGGCCGCCTCGCCCATGATCACGCGATCGAAGGCAGCGGTCGGCGCGCTGTTCGGCGACCTCGAGCTGGTGGATCCCGGGCTGGTGTTCACCGCGGAGTGGCGCCCGTACGACGAGGTCCCCGAGCCGGAGACCTCCGGTCTGTACGCCGGCGTGGCACGCAAGCCCGGCCGCTGACGCACCCGTACGTAGGTACTCCCGCGACATGGACGGGTTTCGCCGGATACCGGATTTATCCGGATAACGCGAGGCTGAGTGCGTTGGACCGACGGGGAGCGGGAACGGATGCCGACCACGACAGCACGGCCTGACACGTACGACATGGTGCTCGTCCACCGAGTGTTCCGGCGCGAATTGGGGGCCGCGCCGGAGCTCGTGCGGCGGGTCCGGTCGGGTGATCGGGAACGTGCCGCCGTGATCGCCGAGCACGTCGCCCTGCTCCTCGTCGATCTGCACCATCACCACACCGGAGAGGACGAGCTGCTGTGGCCCAGGCTGCGGCGGCGTACGGATGTGGAACCGGCGCTGATCCGGCGCATGGAAACCCAGCATGACCTGATCAGCGCCCTGATGGACGAGGCGAACGCGGTGCTGCCGGCCTGGCGGAAGGACCCGGACGCCGCGGCGGCCGAGCGGCTCGCCGACACCCTCGACCGGCTCGCCTCCGAGCTCGACATCCATCTGCGCGAGGAGGAGGCCGAGATCCTGCCGCTGGCCACCGAGCACCTCACGGTGGCGGAATGGGAGGAGCTCGGCGAGCGCGGTCTCGACGGAGTGGCCAGAAGCCGCCTGTTGTGGGCGCTCAGCGCCATTCTCGACGGCGCCGGCGAAGCCGAGCGGGCCAAGTTCATGTCAAAGGTGCCACTGCCCGCGCGCATCGCGTGGCGGCTGGTGGGGCGCCGCTCCTACCGGCGCCGGCGGCGGCTCATATACGGCAGCGCCTGACCGACGGCGGTTTCGCGCTGACCGGGCTCGGCGCCCGCCAGCGCGCCGCGGTATCAGGGTCGATGCGCGGGGCGGTCATCGAGGCGACCATCGCCTGACACCACGGGTGGCCGTTTTCGACAAGACCAACTCGGGCCGGGCGGCGCACGATGCCTGGCATGAGAGTAGGAATTGGGCTGCCGGCCGCGGTGCCGGAAACGGACATGACACAGCTCGGTCGCTGGGCCGCCGAGGCCGAGCGGGCCGGGTTCCGGTCGGTCGGGGTCATCGACCGGCTGGTCTACGACAACCTCGATCCGCTGACGGCGCTGGCCGCGGCGGCCGTGACCACCAGCCGGGTCGAGCTGATGTCGACGGTGATCAATGTGTGCTGGCGCGACAACGCCGTGCTGCTGGCCAAGCAGCTCTCGTCGGTCGTCCGTCTGTCGGGCGGACGGCTCACCGCGGGTCTCGGCATGGGCGGCTGGCCCGCCGATTACGAGGCCGCCGGGGTGCCGTTCGCGGGCCGGGCGGCGTTGTTCGAGAGCATGCTGGCCACCATGGGGCGCAGCTGGCGGGAGACTGGCGACCGGCCGCGGATCGTGCTGGCCGGCACGGTCGGCGCGGCCTTCACCCGGGCCGCGACCACGGACAGCTGCCAGGGCTGGGTGGCCCCGCTGATGGGGCAGCCGCTGCTGCGCGAGGGCGCTGCGGCCGTCGCGCGGGCCTGGGTCGCGGCCGGACGCGCGGGCCGGCCCCGGATCGTGACGGGACGCTACGTCAGCCTGGGCGCCGACGCGGGAGCGGTCGCCGACGCGTACCTCCGCCACTACTACGGAGCGGACTCCTACCGCATCGCCCGGACCGACACGGTGACCGACGTCGTGGAGCTCCGCGCCGAGCTGCAGCGGCTGTCTGCCGTCGGCTGCGACGACGTGCTGCTGTACCCGTGCGCGGGCGGCCTGGAGCAGGTGAGCCTGCTGGCCCACGCGCTGCACGAGGCCTGGCCGGAGTTCGGATCGGAGCCGGGCGACGGCCCGCGGCAATACGAGAGCAGGATGATCGCATGAGCGTCGATCTGTCCGCGGCGGCCGACTTCATGGCCGGGCACGCCCGCATCCTGGACCGCCGCCGCTTCCAGCTCCTGATGGGCGAGACCGATCCCGCCGCCCTGCTGGCGGCCGTGGACGCCTACCGCAACCCCGACGGCGGCTACGGGTGGGGCCTGGAGGCCGACCTGCGCTCGCCGGAGAGCCAGCCCGGGGCCGCGCTGCACGCCTTCGAGGTGTTCGAGGGCATCGCCCCGGCCACCGCGCCGCAGGCCGTGGCCCTGTGCGACTGGCTGGAGTCGGTGACGCTGCCGGACGGGGGAGTGCCGTTCGCGCTGCCGCTGACCACGACCGCCGCGACGGCGCCGTGGTGGCAGGGCGCCGACCCGGCCGTATCGGCCCTGCAGATCACCTCGGTGACGGCGGCCGCCGCCTGGCGGGTCGCCGTCCACGATCCGGCCGTCGCCGGCCACCCCTGGCTGGACCGGGCCACCCGGTACTGCCTGGACGCGATCGACGCGTTCGACGAGGCGCCCTTCGCGTACGTGCTGGCCTTCGCGGTGCACTTCCTTGACGCCGTGTACGACCACCGCCCCGAGGCGGCCGATCTCCTGCGGCGGCTGGCCAAGTACATGCCCGCCGACGGCCGCGTGCGCGTCATGGGCGGTACCGAGGACGAGGCGCTGAACCCGCTCGACTTCGCGCCCCACCCCGATCGCCCGGCGCGGGAGCTGTTCGATCCCGCGGTGATCTCCGCCGACCTCGATCGGCTGGCGGCCCTGCAGCAGGACGACGGCGGCTGGATCGTCGACTACGCCAAGATCTCACCCGCCGGAGCGCTGGACTGGCGCGGCAACATCACGGTCCGCGCCATCGACATCCTCCGCCGCAACGGCCGGCTCTGACCCGATCTGGCGTGAGGGCGGCAAGGAGACCTCACGAAGAACCGGTGACCGGTCAGGAACGGAGAAGCCGTCCGCGTGACCCCCGTCCTACGGTGACGACGCGAGCCCCGAGACGAGGAGGGCGCGGTGTCGAATCCGGGGACCGTGCGGCGTCGTCATCGGGGGCGCCGCGAAACGCGCGGCGATCGCACACCGAGGAGAGATCGCCTGCCCAGGTACATGCTGCTGAGCTACCTGCCCGTCGACGGTGAGCCGCCCACCGCCGAGCAGGTCGGCCGCTGGAAGGCACAACTTCGGGCCATCCAGGAGTCCGGGGTCCTTGTGATGGGCGCCGGTCTGCGGAAGACCGACACCGCGACGACCGTACGGGTGCTCGACGAGGAGACGCAGATCATCGACGGGCCGTACGCCGAGACCAAGGAGTATCTCGCCGGGTTCTTCCTGATCGAGGTCGACGACCTCGACGACGCGCTGAAGTGGGCGACGGAGTTGCCGAACAGCCGGTACGGATCCGTCGAGGTGCGACCGGTGTCCGGTAGCAGTGACCGCGGCTGACAACGGGCGGCTGGGCCCGGACCAGAACCCGGCCGCCGTCGCCGAGCGGGTCTTCCGCGAGGAGCAGGGTGCGGTGGTGGCGACGCTGATCCGCCACCTCGGCGCCTTCCAGCCGGCCGAGGACGCCGTCCAGGACGCGTTCGCCGCCGCCATGGCGACCTGGCCGCACGAGGGGATCCCCGGCAACCCGGGTGCGTGGATCATGGTGACGGCGCGGCGCAAGGCGATCGACCGCCTGCGGCGCGAGCGCGCCGTGGCCGACCGCGCCGCGCGGCTGGCCGAGCTGGCGCGGCTGGAGGCGCAGGAGCACCGGCCGGAGGCCGCGGACAGCGCCGTAGCCGACGACCGGCTGCTCATCTTCCGCTACGTCTTCGGCGGTGCCATCGATTCGGGCGGCCTGCCGTACGTCGACTTCCTCGTGCCCGGGCTCGTGGTCACCATGGCGCTGTGGTCCGGCATGGGCGCCGCGACCGGGGTGGCCGAGGACATGGAGCACGGCTTCTTCGACCGGCTCCGCTCGCTGCCGATCTCCGGTCTGTCGGTGATGGCCGGCCGCTGCCGCGCCGACACGGCCCTGGTGACGTGGGGGCTGCTGGCGTCCATAGCGCTCGGCTTCGCCGCCGGGTTCCGGACGCACGGTTCGGTGGCCGGCGCGCTGGCGTAACCACCAGCCGATCACGCCGATGACCAACGCCGTGCGCGCGCTCACCGGAGGACCACGAGTGGCGGCGCTGCTGCCGCACAGCACCGCCTACTACGTGGTGAGCTCCCTCCTGTGGGCCGCGGCGATCGCCGTCGTGTTCGGTCTGGTCGCGGCCCTACGGTTCGCCCGGCGCTGAGACCTACTCGTTGCGGGCGGTCTCGGGGCCGGTGATACGGGTGAGCAGCGGGAACGTGGAGGCGATGATCCCGAGCGAGGCGAGGATCCCGGCGAGCACGATCACGCCGTACGCGACCCCCGGCGGGCGGAGGGTGTAGTCCATCTGCGCTCGAAGGAACAGCTGAGCCGCCAGGAAGCCGGTGCCGATCGCCACCACGGCGGCTGCGAGCAGCGGGGCCGCGCTCTCCAGTGCGACCACGCGACGCAGCGCCGCGAGCGGGACGCCGGTCAGTCGCAGCAGGCTGAACGGGCGTTTGCGCTCGCTGAGACCACCGGCCACGCTCACCGTCAGGCTGCACCCGGCGATCGCCAGACTGGCCACGATCACCACATCGGCCAGCTGTCGCCACTGGTTGAGGGTGCGGCGGGTATCGCCGTTCCAGTCGGCCTCGGTGGCGGGCGGGTACCGCTGCGCGTACGCCGCCTCGAGGACCGTCCGGGCCCGCTCGATCGCCGCCCGCGACCCGTCCGTACCCACGACCACCGACTCGAGGGGAAGCTGCCGCATGCGTGCCGTGGAGATCGCCGCCGTCGGCCATACCGCGGGCGGAGGCGAGCTGTCGGGACCGACGAGGTCGGTGTAGACCCACGCCACCTCGGCACCGGCGGCGCAGTGGCCGAAGACCGGAGAACGGGCGAGCTCGGCGCACGAGGCCAGGGACGACGGCTGTGGGCCCTTGTGGCGGTCCCGGGCCGAGGGCCGCATGGCGGACGGCGCGACGTGCACCTGTGCCACGCCCCCCACACCGGAGATCGAGGTCAGTCCGGCCGGAACCGATGGGGTCGCCTGCAACGGGTCGGGCCGGAAGATGTCGACCAGGTTGCCGGCCCGGGCCTTGTCCACAGGGGTTCCACGGTTGGCGACGATCGTGCCCATCACGCCCACGGCCACGCTGGTGACGAACAACGCGAGGACCAGTCCGCTGATCGAGCGGAAGCCGGCCCGCGGGTTGTCCGAGAGCCGCCGGGCGGCGATGAGGGCAGCCGGGCGGCGCGTATGCCGGGCCATGACCCGCGATCCGGCCATGGTCAGCCACGGCCCGGCGATCAGCAGCCCGACCATGATCACGAGGAAGCCCGGGATGAACGCCCAGATCTGCCCGGTCGTGGTCGATGGCCGTCTGCCGATGAAGTACGCGAGCTCGGCGACGCCCGCGGCGAGCGGAATCAGCCGGTAGGCCCGCGGCGGGCGCGGCGTGACGCGCCGGCTGATGCCCAGCGGGGAGATCTGGACGCGGCGCAGCGCGACCCGTGCCGCGACCGCCGCCGCCACCGGAACGCCGAGCGCGACGAGTACGACGGCGCGCGGCCCGAGGGACAGGTCGGCCGGGAAGAACGGTGCCCCGGTGAAGGGAATCGCCGCGAGCGGACGCCGGAAGAGGAAGAACAACCCGAAGCCGATGGCCGTGCCCGCGAGCGCGGAGACGGTCGACTCGACGGCGGAGATCACCGAGACCTGCCGCGGCGTGGCCCCGACCAGGCGCATCGCGGCGAACCGCTGCTCCCGGCGGGTCGCCGCGAGCCGGGTCGCCGTGCCGATGAACATGAGCACCGGGAAGAGCAGCGCGAGCGCCACGACCGAGAGGATGAGGTCCATGCCCTCGGCCGGGATGCCGACGTAGCAGAAATCCTGGCATTCGCTGGGCGGAGTGGTCGTGATGCGGGTGGCCTTGGCGGCGCCGGGCAGCCGCGACGCCTCGTCCGGGGTGTGGCCGACGACGGCGATCAGTGAGTTCGGGGCCGGGAGCGCGGACGGGCCGATCGTGCCGATCTGGCGTCCGGGGAGGCGGTCCCCGAGTTCGGCGCGGGGGGTGGCGGCGAGCAGCCGGCTCAGCCCCGGCGATGCGTAGAACTCGCCCGGCCCCGGCAGCCGCGGGATGCCGGGCGGGACCGGCGACCGAGCCCCCGTGGCGGCGACGTCCACGCGACCGATGGTCTGGCCGTGGAAATAGTCGCCGCTGAGCCGCCACCACAATGGGTCGGACGCCGACGGTCCGGCGCTCGTGCCCGCGCCCGTGTTGAGCCAGGCGTACCGGGCGTTCTGGGAGTTGACCGCGTTGACGCCCGCCAGGGTGGTGAGCAGCAGGCCGACCCCCAGCGCGACGGCCGCCGCGATGATGACGAGCCGTACGACGGCCTCTCGGCCACTGGCGAGAGCGAGCCGCAGCCCGAAGCGGATCATGAGGCGACCGGCCCGGCGGTGAGCGCGGTCACCTTGCCGTCGCGGACGATGACCTCGCGGTCTGCGTACGCGGCCACACGGGGCTCGTGGGTGACGAGGATGACCGTGGTGCCCTGCTCGCGGGCGGCCGCGACGAGCAGGTCCATGACGTGCTCGCCGGTGAGCGAGTCGAGCGAGCCAGTCGGCTCGTCGGCGAACAGCACCTCGGGCCGGGCGACCAGGCCGCGGGCCAAGGCCACGCGCTGGGCCTCGCCGCCGGACAGCTCGCCGGACCGGCGCTGTTCCAGGCCGTCCAGGCCGAGCCGCTCGAACCAGGCCCCGGCCTCGGTCAGCGCGGCGCCCCGGCGGGTGCCGGCGAGGAGCAGCGGCAGTGCGATGTTCTCCTCGGCGGTCAGCTCGGGCACGAGCTGGCCGAACTGGAACACGAACCCGAAGCTGCCGCGGCGCAGAGCGCTGCGCTCCGGCTCCGACATGGTGTCGACGCGCCGGCCGGCGAAGGTGACCTCGCCGGACGTGGGGACGAGGATCCCGGCGAGGCAGTGCAGCAGGGTCGACTTGCCCGACCCGCTCGGCCCCATGACCGCGAGGATCTCGCCGGCGGCCACGGACACGCCGGCTCCGCGCAGTGCCGGTGTCTGCCCGAAGGACAGCACGACGTCGCGGGCCTCGACCTGGGCTGCGCCGCTCATCGGGTCGTTTGCCCTTCTCGTTCGTTGCGCGGACGGCTCGCCTGGCGGCTCGCCGGCCGCTCCGCTCACTCGGCGGGCTCGCTCCGTGCTCATCGCCGTACCGCCTCGGCCAGCGCGTCGAGCCGGGCTGCGGTCAGGTCGATCCAGCGCAGGTCGGCCTCCAGGTGGAACAGGCCGTGGTCGGCGAGCAGCGCGTCGACCAGCGCGCCGGTGCGCTTGATCTCGGTCAGCTCGCGCATGCGCGCCAGGTGCGCGGCCCGCTGGGCGTCGAGGTACTTCTCGGCGGAGCGCTCCAGCATGAGGGCCAGCACCACCTTGGTGAACAGCACCGTCTGCAGGTGCGGCTCGGCCGCGACCGGCTCGGCCAGCCACGCCTCGACCTCGGTCACGCCCTGCTCGGTGATGATGTAGCGCTTGCGGTCGGGGCCGCCGCCCGGCTCGGACTCCGCGGCCAGCACCTTGCCGTCGCGGGCCAGCCGGCCGAGGGTCGCGTACACCTGCCCGAAGGGCAGCGGCTTGCCCCGGCCGAAGTATGTGTCGTAGTCGCGTTTCAGGTCGTAGCCGTGGCTCGGCTCACGCTCGAGCAGGCCGAGGAGAGTTAGTGGAACGCTCATGCCGACGACAATACACTGAGTGTATACATCGCGTCTATACGCGCGGTGAACTATAGCGGAGGGCGGGGCACCGGGACCGGGAGGCCGCGGTCCAGCCGGTCGAGGATGATCTCTGCGCGGCGGTCGTCGGCCTCCTCGATCGCCTCGATCACCGACTCCGCCTCCGCGAGCGCGCCGGCCAGCTCCGGATAGGAGGCCCGGCGCAGCCATTCCCCGCCCGGCTTTTCAATGGACTCGACGACCAGTACGTACGGCACCCTCAGATATTCCTCACGGGTCATCTACTCATGATGCAAGAGCATTTGCCCGCGCCGCAGTACGGGCTGACAATCGCGGTGGAGGCGAGAAGGATGCTCAGTAGGGAGCAGAACGAGTACATCACCCGGGTCGGACCTGGTACTCCGATGGGCGCGCTGATGCGCCAATACTGGGTGCCGGCGATGTTGTCGTCGGAGTTGCCCAGACCCGACTGCCCGCCGGTGCGCGTGCTGTTGCTCGGCGAGAAGCTCATCGGGTTCCGCGACACGAGCGGCCAGGTCGGCCTGCTCGGCAACCACTGCCCGCACCGCGGCGCCTCGCTGTACTACGCGCGCAGCGGCGAGTGCGGCCTGCGCTGCGTCTATCACGGCTGGAAGTTCGACGTGACGGGGCGCTGCGTCGACATGCCGAGCGAGCCTCCGGACAGCAACTTCAAGAACAAGGTCCGCGCCACCGCGTACCCCTGTGCGGAGCGCGGCGGCGTGGTCTGGGCCTACCTGGGGCCGCGCGAAGTGCCGCCGCCGCTGCCCGACCTCGAGGCCAACCAACTGGAGAACAGCTCCGCCGTGGCGTACGCGCGCGACTGCAACTGGCTGCAGGGCCTGGAGGGCGACATCGACACCGCCCACATCGGCTTCCTGCACTTCGGCTCGGAGGACCCGGCGGACGCACCGCCCGACACGTTCCGCTATTGGACGCTCAAGGATCGGGCCCCGCGGTACGCCGTGCTGGACACCGACTACGGCGCGATGTACGGCGCCTATCGTCCGGCCGGGGCGGCGCAACAGTACTGGCGCATCGCCCAGTTCCTGTTTCCGTTCTTCACCATGCCCCCCACCGGCCTCCTCGGCCGGCAGATCATCGCCCGCGCCTGGGTGCCGATGGACGACGAGCACATGATGATGTTCTTCATGCGGCCCGAGCCCGGCGCCGAGCAGCTGGCGTTCATCCGGCAGCATGTGAAGCCGCCGAAGCTCCTGCCGAACACAACCGACTGGCTGGGCCGCTTCCGGCTCGACGCGAACGAGTCGAACGACTACCACCTCGATCGCGACCGGCAGGAACGCCACGAGGAGTACTCGGGGATCGAGGGCATCCACACCCAGGACCAGGCGATCACCGAGAGCATGGGCCCGATCTACGACCGGTCCGCAGAGCATCTCGGCAGCAGCGACGCCATGGTCATCCGGGCCCGCCGCCGGCTGATCGCGAGCGCGCGGGCGCTCGCGGAGCATGGCGCGGTGCCGCCCGGCGTCGACAACCCGGACGCCTACCGGCAGCGCTCGGGCGGCGTCGTGCTCGACGACGACGCCGACTGGGTGGCGGCCACGGAGAACCTGCGCCGGGCGTACGTGACCCACCCCGAGCTCGACCCGGCCGTCGTCGGCGGCTTCGTCTGAGGACCCGTCCTTACGGGTGTAGCTTGCGCGGCAGACCTGTCGCGAGGTGGGAGGCCCTCATGCCCGACGACCCGACGCCCGGGCGCGATGACACGGAGTTCGCCTGGGAAGACCCGCAGATGGACGTGATGGCCCCGGTCGACACGTCGGTGCCGCACTCCGCGCGGATCTGGAACTACCTGCTGGGCGGCAAGGACAACTACCCGGTCGATCGGCTGGCGGGCGACAAGGTCATGGAGGTCTTCCCCGGCATGGCCGACGTCGCCCGCCAGTCCCGGTACATGCTTGTTCGCGTTATCCACTACCTGGCCGGGGACTCGGGGATCCGGCAGTTCCTGGACATCGGCACCGGGCTGCCCACCGCCGACAACACGCACGAGGTGGCCCAGCGGCTGGCACCGGAGTCGCGGATCGTATACGTCGACAACGATCCGCTGGTGCTGGTGCACGCGCAGGTGCTGCTCGCCAGCAGTCCGGAGGGCGCCTGCGACTATATCGAGGCCAACGTGCGCGACCCCGAACGCATCCTGGCCGAGGCCGCCCGGACGCTCGACTTCAACCGCCCCGTCGCGCTCATGCTGATGGGGATCCTGGGCTTGGTCGGCGACTACGACGAGGCGCGCTCGATCGTGCGCCGGCTGCTGGCGGCGCTGCCGTCGGGCAGCTACCTCGCGCTATACGACGGCGCCGACATCGACCCGGCATACGTGGAGGCCCTCCGCGGCTTCAACGAGCGGAGCGGGGCCGTCCCGTACACCGCTCGCAGCACCGAACAGATCGCCGGCTACTTCGCCGGCCTGGAGCTCATCGAGCCCGGCATCGTCTCGGTCTCGCGCTGGCGGCTCGAGCCGGGGGCCGGCGCCGCGCCTCCCATCGTGGCCGGCGTCGGCGGCGTCGGCCGCAAGCCCTAGAGACTGAGCCTGCCCCGCCCGAACGCTTTCGGGCCGATCGGAGAAGAATCTGTGAGGATGGCCCCTCGATCGAGATCAATGCGTTAAAAGTAACCGGCCCGAATCTCCTAAAATGGAGGGGAGCGCCTCCGTCGTGGCGACTGGTCTCGGCGGTGCGCTCGGTGGCCGTTTCTGGCAGGCCGGCCCGGGACAGGTTGTTCACGATCGGGCCTCTAGCGGAGGTAGGCAGTGCGCGTCATCAAGGGCTCGGCCGGCGGCGTTCTCGCCGGCTCTTTGTTGTTGACGGCACTAGTGGTCTCGGGGTCGGTGGTGAGTTCGAACGACTCGCTGCCGGCCGCCGCCCGCGCCGAGGCGAAGGCCCGAGCCGCCGCCGCCCAGGTGGAGATCACCCCGGCCAACGGGGCCAAGAAGGTGCGGCCCGATCGCGGTGTGGTGGTCACGGCGACCAACGGCAGGCTCGGCACGGTCAGCGTCAAGGCCGGGAGCAAGGACGTCGCCGGCGGGTTCAACACCGCCCGCACCGAGTGGCGGTCGACGTGGGCGCTCACGCCGTCCACTTCCTACGCCGTCGCCGCCACGGCCACGAACGCCGACGGCCGGCCCACCCTGGTGAACAGCAAGTTCAAGACCCTCAAGCCCGACCAGGCGATTTCCACCTCGCTCGACTGGATCCTGGAGGGCAACGAGGGCAAGAAGTACGGCGTCGGGATGCCGATCATCCTGAACTTCGACCAGCCGGTCTACAACAAGGCCAACGTGGAGAAGGCGCTCGAGGTCAAGGCGCAAAAGCCGGTCGAGGGCGCGTGGCGCTGGGTCGGCGACCAGCAGGTGATCTACCGGACGAAGAAGTACTGGCCGGCGCACCAGAAGGTCACGCTCGTCGCCCACCTCGCCGGTGTACGGGCGGCCAAAGGCGTCTATGGGGTAAAGAACTTTACCCGTACGTTCAAAATAGGCGCCGCGCGCATCTCCAAGATCAACTTGAAGAGCCACAAGATGACCGTGCGCATCGACGGCAAGAAGAAGCGCACCGTCCCGGTCAGCGGCGGCAACGGCAGCACCATGGAGTACACGACCACCAGCGGCGTGCACATGACCATGGAAAAGGGCAACCCGACCCGGATGATCTCGCCGAACCGCAAGAAGGGTGACCCCGGCTACTACGACGAGCTGATCTACTACGCCGTCCGCATCTCCAACAGCGGCGAGTACCTCCACCAGACGCCGGGCGCCGAGTACTGCCTGGGCCACGCCAACTGCAGCCACGGGTGCGTACGGCAGCCGGCCAAAGACGCCATCTGGTTCTACCGCACCGTCCAGCCCGGCGACATCGTGATCGTCACCGGCACCCGGCGCGGCCTGGACTGGAACAACGGCTGGTCGTACTGGGAGATGCCCTGGAAGAAGTGGCGCAAGGGCAGCGCCCTCCACTAGTCCGTCCTTGGACAGCGCCCCACCCTCCGCTACTCTGATCGTCAGTTGTGCTGACGATTTGTATTTCTGACGGAGAGGTCGAGGACATGATTCTGATCACGGGTGGTCTGGGCTTCATCGGCGCGCACGTCGCCCGCGCGGTGCTGGATCTGGGTGAGTCGTGCGTGCTCGCCCAGCGCCGCACCGGATCGGTTCCGGCGTTCCTCGCCGGCGAGCCGGCCGGCCGGGTCGTCGTCGAGCAGGCGGACGTGACCGACCAGCGGTCGATCCGGGAGCTCGGCGAGCGGCACCGGATCACCGGCATCGTGCACCTTGCGACCGGTCTCGGCTACGGGGCGGCGTCCATCGCGGATGCGCGGGCCTGCGCCGACGGCCTGCTCAACGTGCTCGAGGCCGCCGGCGACTGGCGGGTGCCCAGAGTCGGCGTCGCGAGCACGATCGGGGTCTACGCCGAGGTGGCCGGCCCCGGCGCCAACCCGCTCCGCGAGGACATGCCGCTGGCCTTGACGGCCGGCCACCCGATCCCGCTCGGCAAGAAGGTCACCGAGCTGCTGTCCGGCTACATCGCGGGCGGCACCGGCATGGAGATCTACAACATCCGTATCGGCGCCGCGTGGGGCCCGCTCGGCCGCACCCCGTCCCCGTTCATGGCCGCGCCGCAACTGGTGCACGCCGCGGCCCGGGGCGAGACCGCTCCGCCCGCCTACGCCGACGACGCGATCGACCTGATCTACGTGAAGGACTGCGGCCGGGCGATCGCGCTGCTGCAGCTGGCCGAACGGCTGCGGTACGGCACGTACAACGTGTCGAGCGGCCGGGCCACGACCAACAAGGAGCTCGCGGCCGCCGTGGCGAAGGTCGTCCCGGACGCGCCCGTCGACCTGCGCGACGGCGCCGATCCGAACGGCACCGGCCACGAGATCTACCTCGACATCACCCGGCTCCGCCAGGACACCGGCTTCGCACCCGGCTACGACACCGAACGCGCCGTCGCCGACTACGTCGACTGGCTGCGCGCCGGCCACGAGCGCTGACCGTCGCGCTGCGATTGCCGCTCGTCCGCGCCGCCGGACCAAGGTGACGCCAGTCCGCGCCGCCGCGCCAACGGTGACGCTCGTCCGCGCCGACGCACCGAGGTGACGCCAGTTCGCGCCGCCGCGCCAACGGTGACGCTCGTACGAAGCAGCGCCGTGCTAGAACGCAGTCAGGGGCATTTCCGCCGTTTCGATTGCGTCAACGAAGTGACAACGTCACCGCCCCGGGAGAGGGGTTTTGTCATGGCTGTAACCAGTGACGCGTTGAAGGTGCCGCGCGGGCCGTACGAAATGTACGCCGAGGTGGTACCCGGAACCGGGGCGCCGATCGTGTTGATGCACGGCTTCCCCGACAGCACCCACCTCTACGACCGGCTCATGCCCTACGTGACCGGACGGCGTCCGCTGGTGCGCTTCGACTTCCTCGGCTGGGGCCGGTCGGACAAGCCGGAGGGCTACCCGTACACGGCGGCGAACCAGGTGGGCGACCTGGAGGCCGTCGTCGACGCGGTCCGCGACCGGGTCGACACCGGCAAGCTGGTGCTGGTCGCGCACGATGCCTCGGGCCCGCCGGCCATCGACTGGGCGCTGGCCCACCCCGAGCGGGTCGAGCGGCTGGTGCTGCTCAACACCTACTACCACTGGACTCCCGGGCTGCGCCGCCCGCCCGCCATCGCGCTGTACTCCACGCCGCTGGTCCGCACCGCCGCCCGCGCCGTCGTCCGGCGCCGGCCCGACCTCGACAAACGGCTGTACGCCTGGCAGGTGGGCGGCTTCATCCACGACGCCGGAGTGCGTGAGCCGCTCGTGGCGCAGCTGTACGAGCAGTTCGTGCCCGCCCGGCCGGCGTTCTGGCGGCTCAACGACGACCTGCTCGGCACGGTGCTGAACCGCCGGCGGCGGCTGCCCGACGTACGCCGGTTCCAGCCGCCGGTGCGTGTCATATTCGGCGCCGCCGACCGCTACCTCAACGCGCGGGTGGCGGAGGACTTCGCCACCCAGTTCCCACACAGCGAGCTGCATCTGCTCCGCGACGCGAGCCACTACGTCCAGGTCGATCAGCCGGAGCAGGTCGCCGAACTCATCCTGGCCGGCTAGATCCCACCGGTGGCGCGGGGGTGAACCGTACGGGCATCGACTCATAGCCCGAGACGAAGTTGGCGGCACGGTGGGCGGGCTCCCGCTCGTCCATCAGATCCATGTCGGGCAGGCGGGTCAATAGCCGTTCGAACATCACGCGCAGCTCGAGCCGCGCCAGGCTGTTGCCGAGACAGAAGTGGCTGCCCAGCCCGAAGGCGATGTGCTCGTTGGGCTGCCGGCCGATGTCGAAGCGGTCCGGCTCGGCGAAGACGTCCTCGTCGCGGTTGGCCGACGGATAGAGCAGCAGGACGTTGTCGCCCTCCCGGATGGCCTGGCCGCCGAGCTCGACGTCGCGGGTGGCGGTGCGGTTCATGTTCTTGATCGGCGAGACCCAGCGGGTCATCTCCTCCACCGCCGTCGGAATCGCGGCGGGGTCGTCGATCAGCCGCCGCCGCTGCTCGGGATGGCGGAAGAGCTGGTAGGCGCCGCCGGACAGCACATGCCGGGTGGTCTCGTCGCCGCCGATCAAGATGAGCAGCGACTCGTAGACGAGGGAGTCGTGGTCGAGGCGGTCGCCGTCGATCTCCGCGTGCACGAGCACGCTCATCAGGTCGTCGTGCGGCTCGGCCCGGCGGTCGGCGATCACTTTGGTGGCGTACGACTGGTAGCCGTCGAACGCTTCGCCCGCGCGCACCAGGGCCGCGTCGTCGGTGATGCCGGTGAGGCCGCGGACCATGTCGTCCGACCAGGTCATGAGGGCGTCGCGGTCCTCCGGGGCGACGCCGAGCGCGTCTCCGATGACGATCAGCGGCAGCGGGGCGGCGATGTCCCAGACGAAGTCGCAGGTGCCGCGCTCGCAGACGCGGTCGAGGATGTTGTCGCAGATCCGCCTGATCCGGTCCTCCTGCTCGGCGACCCGGCGCGGGGTGAAGCCGCGGTTGACGAGCCGGCGCCGGCGCAGGTGCTCGGGGTCGTCCATGTCGATCATCATCGGGAAGGCGGGGGCGTCGGCCCGGATGCCGCCCGCGCTGGAGAAGATCTCCGGATGCAGCGATGCGTACCGTACGTCGTCGTACTTGGCGAGCCCCCAGGCGTTCGACGCCTCGTCGCGGTACACCGGCGCGTGCCGGCGCATCCAGCGCAGCTCCGCGTGCGGGTTGCGGCCCCAGAACGCGCCGCTGGTGAGCTTGATCGCGTCGTTGACCGGGTGGTCGGCCATGGGGCCCTCCGTCAGTCGGCGTGCTGGGCGATCGCCTTGTCGACCTGCGCGTTGAACTTCGTGCCGAGCGGCCAGCCGACGTAGTGGGTCAGAAAGAGGGCGATCTCGCGGAGCTCGTCCGGGGTCAGCTCGCCGTTGCCGAGGGCCGCGCCGACCTGGATCCCGGCGACGTCGTCGAGCCCCTGACCGGCGAGCAGGCCGAGCAGCAGCAGCCGCCGGTCACGCAGGCTCAGCCCCGGCCGGTCCCACACCTCGGCGAAGAGATGATCGACTGTGACGGCGAAGAAATCACCCGGGCCGTCCTTGACGTCCCAGCCGTACACCTTGCGCATCATCGCCAGGCCGCGCTCGCGCCGCTCGTCCATCAGTGGTCCTCCGTGTTGGCAGACAGGCCGGGGGAAAGGCCGAGGCTGCGTGCGAACCCGTCCAGCGCCAGCCGAGCCAGCGGCAGGTCGATGCCGAGGTCATCGCCGAGCTCCAGGGCCAGCGCCAGGTCCTTCTCGCCGAGCTCCCGTACGTGCTCCATCACGCCATACCAGTCGTCGGCGGGGGAGAGCGGCGCCGTCGTCGCCCGCAGCATGATCGCGCCGGGCCCGCCGGTGACGGCGTCGGAGTGCCGGACCACCTTGCCGAGCGCGCGCGGGTCGAGCCCGGCCGCCTCGGCCAGCCGCTGCGCCTCGCCGGCGGCCGTGAACGCCACGAAGTGCAGCAGGTTGCGGGCCAGCTTCGCCCGGGTGCCGGCCCCGACCGGGCCCACGTGGACGACGAGGTCGGCGAAGGCGCCGAACGGGCCGCGGCAGCGCTCGACCGCCGCGGCGGTGCCGCCCGCCATGACCGCCAGCCGGCCGTCGTGGGCGCCCATGAACCCGCCGGTGACGGGCGCGTCGACCACGTCGATGCCGTACGGCGCGGCCTGCTCGGCGAGCCGTTCTGCGGTGCCGGCGCGGATCGTGGAGTGGATCGCGACCACCGTGCCGCGCGGGGCGCTCGCCAGGATCTCGGCGACCACGTCGCGTACCTGCGCGTCGTCGCGGACCATCACCGAGATGACCTCGGCCGCGCGCGCCACCTCGGCCGGGCTGCCCGCGGCCCGCGCCCCGGCGTCCACGAGCGGCTTCATGGCCTCGGCCCGGACGTCGTACACCGTCGCGGGACGGGCCCGCCCCGCCATCGGCGCGCCCATCTGCCCGAGCCCGATGAAGCCGTACGACACGTCCGTCACGAGCGGAACACCTCGCCGCCGTCCACGTTGAAGATCTGCCCGGTGATCCAGCGGGCCTCGTCGGACAGGAGGAACAGGCACATGCCGACGAGGTCCTCGGGCGTCCCTATGCGCTTGATGGCCATCTTGTGCCGCACGATCTTCTGGGCCGCCTCACCCGCAACCTTGCGGCCGGCCTCGGTGTCGATCGGGCCGGGCGCGATGGCGTTGACCCTGATCCCGAGCGACCCGAACTCGTGCGCGAGCTGCTGGGTGATCCCGTTGACGCCGACCTTGGCCAGCCCGTAGAAGCCGGAGTACTGCCAGGCCGCACTCGACGACTGGTTGACGATCGCGCCGCCGCCGCGCTCGGCCATCGACCGGTGGCAGACGCGCGAGCACAGCAGCGCGCCGTCCATGTTCACCGACATGAACCGCTTGTAGTAGTCCCAGTCGACGGTGAACAGGAAGTCCAGCCGCATCGTGCCGAGGATGGCCGCGTTGTTCACCAGGTAGTCGATGCCGCCGAACCGGTCGACGACCGCCGCCGCCATGGCCTCGACCGACGCCGGATCGGAGACGTCCGTCTTTAGGTAGAGGCCCTTGATGTCGTCGGCGACCGCCGCGCCCTTGTCGCTGATGTCGGCGACGGCCACCGCCGCGCCCTCGGCGGCCAGCGCCCGCGCGTAGGCCTCGCCGATGCCCTGCGCCGCCCCGGTGACGATCGCCACCTTGTCCGCGAACCTCATGTCAGCCCGACCCTTCAGCGATCGACTTGGTCTCGAGGTACTCCTCGAACCCGGCCACGCCCATCTCGCGGCCGATGCCCGACTGCTTGTAGCCGCCGAACGGCACGTCGGCGCCGTACCAGACGCCGCCGTTCACGCTGACCGTCCCGGTGCGCAGCCGCGCCGCCACCCCGCGCGCCCGGTCGAGGTCGCCGCCGTGCACCGCGCCCGACAGCCCGTACGGCGAGTCGTTCGCGATCCGTACGGCGTCGTCGTCGCCGTCGTGGGGGAGCAGCACAAGCACCGGGCCGAAGATCTCCTCACGGGCGGTCCGCGTGTCGTTGGTCAGCCCGGTGACGAGGGTCGGCTCGATCCAGAACCCCTTGTCGCGGCCGGCCGGGCGGCCGCCGCCGCAGGCGAACTCGCCGCCTTCCCGCAGGGCGAGCGCCAGGTAGCCCTCGACGCGCTCGCGCTGCCGTGCCGAGATGACCGGCCCGCAGACGGTGCCGTCGTCCCGCGGGTCGCCGACGCCGACCTTGGTGAGCGTCCGCACGATGTGGCCGGCCGCCTCGTCGTACCGCGCCCGCGGCACCAGGACGCGCGTGGTGAGGGCGCAGCCCTGCCCGGCGTGCGCGACCCCGGTGAACGCGGCGTACGAGCACGCGCTGCGCAGGTCGGCGTCGTCGAGCACGATGAACGCCGACTTTCCGCCGAGTTCCAGGAAGACCTTCTTGAGGCCGTCGGCGGCGGACCGCATGACGCTGCGCCCGGTCGCGGTCGAGCCGGTGAACGTGACCAGGTCGACGCGCGGGTCGGCGCAGAGCCGGGCGCCCAGGCCGTGATCGGCGGAAGTGACGATGTTGACGACGCCGGGCGGCAGGTCGGTGTGCTCGGCGATGAGCGTGCCGAGGGCGGCGGCGCACCACGGCGTGTCCGGCGCCGGCTTGAGCACGACCGTGTTGCCGGCGGCGAGCGCCGGTCCGAGCTTGGCCAGGTTGATCTGGTGCGGGAAGTTCCAGGGGGTGATGGCGCCGACCACCCCGACCGGCTCCCTGACGACGGTCCGATGGCTGGCGATGCCCATCGGCGCGGCCCGCCCGAGGTCGCGGCGCCACTCGTACTCCTCGGCGAGCGCGGCGAACCAGGCCAGGTCGGCGACGGGCGCGTCGAGCTGCGCGCCGTGGGTCAGGAACCGCGGCGCGCCGGCCTCGCTGATCGTCAGCTCGCGCAGCTCGTCGGCGTGCTTCACGAGCGCGGCGTGCAGCTGGCGCAGGCAGCGGACCCGAAGAGCCAGGTCGGTGGCCCAGGACGACTCGTCGAACGCGCGGCGGGCGGCGCCGATCGCCCGGTCGAGATCGGCGGAGGTGCCGTCGGCGGCCTCGCCGAGCGTCTCCTCGGTCGCCGGATCGATCGTCGCGAAGCCCTGTGCGGCCGGGACGAGCTCGCCGTCGATCAGCAGCGGGGACGGGTCAGCAAGCAAGCGACCGGTTGTCCTGGACACCTGTCCAGACTACAGTTCAACGCATGTCCGAAGGCAAGCCCCTGGACGACTACTCCGGCGAATTCGACCCCGGCTTCCGGTTCGAGGACCTGTCCAAGGAGGCGTTGGTCCGGCTGGTACGGGAGTACGCCCTGATCGTCCACCTGCTGGACCGCTCGGTGTTCATCGCGATCGGCCTCCGCTATGGCCAGCGGGCCGTCGAGGAGATCGCCATCGAGGAGTGGCGCGGCGCCGGCCCGATCTACACCCAGCGCATCCGCGAGATCATGAAGATCGAGGGCGACGGCGTCTCCGCGATCTTCAAATGTCTCCAGCTCGACCCCGGGTTCGCGCAGCACTACATGGACGTCGAGTACGATCTGGTCTCCGAGACGCACGGCTTCTTCCAGCTGCGCTCGTGCGGCGCGCTGCTCGACGTCGAGCCCTTTGGCGAACGCTCCATCAAGGGCATGTGCCACCACATCGAGGACGGCACCTTCGATGTCACCGCGCAGGCGGTCAACCCGAAGGCGCGCATCCGTCCCGTACACCGCCCGCCCAGGGTGCCGGCCGGCCGGGTGCCGCACTGCCGCTGGGAGGTGATCATCGACGACGACACCGAGGTGCTCGGCGAAGCCGAGATCACCAGGATGACCCGGGGCACCACCGCGGCGAGCCACCGGTTCCCGCCGATGCGCGACGGCACGCCGCACGTGCCCTGACTACCAGAGCGGGACGGGCGCCGCGCCGCGGGTGTAGTAGCCGGGGATCGCGCCCCCGGAGGCGGCCCGGTCGAGTCGCCGTTGCATCCCGTCGGACAGCACACCGGCCTTCATCATCTCGATGAACACCGACGTGACGTTGCGGAGGTCGAACCAGTCGCGCTGCCAGGACCACTGGAAGTCGCCCGCGTACCGGAACCAGCTGCCGCCGATGCCGGCCACCTCGTACGGCGTGCCGTCCGGGCGCCGGGCGTCGGCGATCTGCTTCCAGAACCCGACCACCTCGCCGCGCCGCTCGTCGACGAGGATGCTCTGGTACGGGTAGGACCAGCCGTCCAGGCCGCCCATCTCGCTGCCGAGGGCCAGGTCGCGGATCTCGTCGCGGCCGACGGCCATGAAGTCCTGGTCGGGGCCGATGTTCCAGCCGTACGTCGCGTCCTCGGTGTAGAGCTCGGCGAGCGGCCGCCAGTCGCCGAGCTCCGCACAGCGCCGGTTGGCGGCCAGCCACCGCCGCACCATCTCGTCGAGCTCGTCGCGGTCGAAGCCAGGCATCAGTGGAGCCTCCTCAGCCGAAACGCCCGGGTAGGCGGTGGCTCTTGATCTCAGCGAGTCAGTTTCAGGGCTTGGGTGGGGCAGTAGCGGACGGCGGCCTCGACCTCGGCGCGCTGCGAGTCGGGCGGCTCGGCGTCGAGGATCTGCACCTTGCCCCGCTTGGGCACCGCGAAGACCTCGGGCGCCTCCAGCTCGCACATCGCGTGCCCCTGGCACAGGTCCAGGTCGGCCTCCACCTTCATCACGCACCCCGGCGGCGGTAACGGACGACGCACGGCCGGGCCAGCTGGACGACCATCTTGGAGTGGTCGTTGCGGTAGCTGTCCGGTTCCTGGGCCGGCTCGAACTCCCAGTCGCGCAGCAGCACCGAGAAGATCGCCTTGAGTTGGATCATCGCGAAGTTGGCGCCGACGCAGCGGTGCCGGCCCGCGCCGAACGGCACCCACGTCCACCGGTTGACGAGGTCCTCCTCGCGCGGCTTCGCGTAGCGCGACGGGTCGAAGGCGTCCGGGTCGGGGAAGTCGACGGCGATCCGGTTGGACACCGCGAGGCTGCACCCGACCAGCGTGCCCGCCGGGATCCGGTGGCCCAGCACCTCCTGATCGGACTTGGCCACGCGCAACAGCAGGATGAGCGGCGGGTGCAGCCGCAGCGCCTCCTTGACCGCCGACTCCAGCAGCGGGATCTCGCGCAGCGCCTGGAAGCTGACCTCGGACCCGTCCCGGTACAGCTCGTCCAGCTCGTCCACGACTCCGGCCAGCACGGGCGGGTGCCGGAGCAACTCGATCAGCGTCCACGCCGCCGTACCGGAGCTGGTGTGGTGCCCGGCGAACATCATCGAGATGAACATCCCGGTGATCTGATCGGCGGAGAACTTCTCGGTGCCGTCCGGCTCGCGGATCGACATCAGCACGTCGAGCAGGTCGCGTTCGTCGCGCGGCGGCCGGGGCAGCGCGGCCCGGTCGTGCATGATGCCCTGCACGAGCGCGACGAGCCTGGCCCGGGCCGCGTCGCGGCGCCGGAAGCTCTCGATGTCGGCGTACGGGTCGACGTAGGCGATGGCGTCGGTGCCGCGCTCCAGGTCGTGGTAGAGATCGGCGAACCGGGGGTCGAGCTGGTCGCGGAACCGCTTGCCGATCAGGCAGGCCGACGACGTGTAGATGGTCAGCTCGGCGAACCAGTCGAGCAGGTCGATCTCGCCCTCGTCGTCCCACGCGGCGACCATCCGGCGGACCTCGTCGGCGATCGTCGCCGCGTGCCCCTTGAGGAACGATCCCTTGAGCGCCTGGTTGTGCAGGGCCTCCCGGCGCTGCTCGGGCGTCGCGTCGAACACCACGCCCTCGCCGAAGATCGGGGTCATGAACGGGTAGGCCTCGGCCTGGTCGAGCTCTTCGTCGGGGGCGCGGAAGAAGTACTCGTTGGCCTCGGCGCCCGAAAGCAGCACGACGCGGCGGTCCGCCAGCCGGAAGGCCCCGACGTCGCCGCACTCGTCGCGGACCCGCCGCATGAGGGCGATCGGGTCGGTGCGCAGCTCGTCCAGATGGTCGGGGCCGCCCGAGACGAGGATGGCGTCACGGCTCATTGTTCTTCACCTTCGCTTCCGGCTGGACCTCGACGAGGGTGAGGTGCGCGCCCCGGGGCGTCGACACGACCGTGTGGATCGCCGCGGCGACGTCCTCGGGCCGCAGGAAGTACGGGTGCCGGGCCAGGCCCCACGTGACCCATTCCGCCAGGACCTCGCCGGTCACCTCGGCGCTCCAGCTGGTGCCCATGCCCGTCGCCGTCGGTCCGGGCCGGACGATCGACGCCCGCACGCCGGTGCCCTCGAGCTCCATCTGCAGGGCACGGGCCATGCCCTCGATGCCGTTCTTGGCCGCCACGTACGCCCCCATGCGCGTGCGCGGCGCCCGTACGACGTCGGACGAGACGAGCACGATGTCGCCGCGCCGGCGCTCGACCATGGCCGGCACGAGCCCGGACACCAGCCGGTGCGCGCCGACGAGGTGCACCTGTACCTGGGCGAGGAAGTCCGCGGGGGAGAGCTCGTAGACGCGCGCCGAGTCGAGGTCGCCGGCTCCCGAGACGACGACCTCGATCGGGCCGAGCGCGCCTTCGGCCGCCGCGACGAAGGCGCCGACCGAGTCGCCGTCGGCAACGTCGAGCGGATGGGCGAGCGCCTCACCGCCGTCCTTGCGGATCCGCTCGGCCAGCTCCTCGCACCGGTCAACGCGCCGGGCGCCCAACGCGACCGGATGGCCCGCGGCGGCCAGCCGTACGGCGGTGGCGGCGCCGATGCCCGATGAGGCGCCGGTCACCACGGCGGGCCGGCGCTGGGGATGCGGCTCGAATCGGGGCATCAGCGCACCTTCACTTGGATGGGGAGCCGGGCGAAGCCCCTGACGTTGACGGAGTGCACCCGTACGGCCTGGTCCGCGTCGATCTCGTACGACCCGACGCGGCGCACGAACTCGGTCAGCGCGATCCGCGCCTCCAGCCGGGCCAGGTTCGCGCCCAGGCAGAAGTGCCGGCCGCCGCCGAAGCTGATCAGCCGCGAGGTGTCGCGGTCCAGGTCGTACACGTCAGGATCGGGGAAGGCACGCGGGTCGCGGTTGGCCGAGCCGATGAGCAGCAGCAGCCGGTCCCCGGCGCGCATCGTCGTGCCGTACCGCGAGGTGTCCACCGCGACCGTGCGGGCGAGCTGCTGGCTGGAGGTGTCGTAGCGGAGCGTCTCCTCGACCCAGTCGGTGATCCGGTCCGGATCGGTGAACGGCTTGGCCAGCTGCGCCGGGTTGCGGTGACCCCAGTAGAGCGCGTTGGCCAGCAGCTTCGTGGTGGTCTCGTTGCCGGCCACGACCATGAGGAAGAGGAAGGCGATGATCTCCTTGTCCTCCAGCCGGTCGCCGTCCGGCGTTTCGGCGCTCAGCAGCGCCGACGTGAGGTCGGTGCCCGGCCGGCGGCGGCGTTCGGCGACCATGTCCTGGTAGTAGCCGACGAGGGTGAGCGCCGCCTCCATGCCCGCGGGCGGGATGTCGTTGAGCCCCTCCTCGCGGTGCACGACCAGGTCGGCCAGCCGGCGCACCTCGTCGCGATCGGCCGTGGGGACGCCCATCAGCTCCGAGATCACGTCCATGGGGAGCCGGCCGGCGAAGTCGGCGACGACGTCGAAGCTACCGGCGGCGAGGGCCGGGTCGAGGTGGCGGCGGGTCAGCCGGAGGATGTCGCCGGACAGTTCCTGGACCCGGCGCGGCGTGAAGCCCTTGGCGACGAGCGCCCGCATCCGGGTGTGGCCCGGGGGATCGAGGGCGAGGAACGACATCGTCCGGTGCGCCGCCGGCCCCCAGGCGCTCGGGTCGAGCGAGACGCCGTTGACGGAGGAGAACCGCTCGTGGTCGCGGAACGCGCTCGTCACGTCGGCGTGCCGCGAGATCGCCCAGAAGTCGAGCTCGTCGTTCCGGTAGAGCGGCGCCTCCTCGCGCAGCCGGGCGTACGCCGGGTACGGGTCCTCGTGGACGGCGTAGTCGAACGGGTTGTACGCCGGGGCTGCCCGCATCGGCCTACCTCACGATCAGATCGGCCACGTCGGCCAGCCGGTCGGCGATCTCGGCGTAGGAGGTGTGGCCCATACCGGCCTGGACCAGGGCGCCCGCGTAGGCGAACTCGAGGGCGTTCAGCATCGTGCCGTCGGCGGCGTCGCCCAAGGCGGCGCTGAGGCGGCGGCGGATCTCCAGGCCGATGCGCAGCCGCAGCTCTTGGACGTCGGGGTCGGTGCCGAGGATCGCCATCGTGCAGGCCGCCGCCAGCGCCGGCTCGTCCGACACCAGCAGGGCGATCTCGCGGAGCACGGCCACCACGCGGACCCGGGGCGGCTCGGCGGACGTCTGTACGTCCGGCAGCGCGCTTAGCCGGCGCCAGAAGATCTCGGTGACGAGGTGGTTCTTCGAGGCGAAGTAGGTGTACGCGGTGGCCGGCGCGACCCCGGCCCGTCTGGCCACGTTGCGCACGGTCAGGCCTTCGTAGCCGGTCTCGCGGACCTCGTCGACGGCGGCCTCGGTCAGCCGTCGCACGGTGTCGGCCTGCCGCTCGGTGAGACGGCGACGAGTCGGCTCGGTCGTCAATCTTCCGGACACATGTCCAGACAGTAGTTCAGACTATTGACTCACACAAGGCGATGGTCGAAGACGCGCTGGGTCTTGCGCTCGCTGCGCGGGAGGGTGCCGCGCGGCACCAGGTCCACGTCGACGCGGATGCCGATCTTGTTGCGCAGCCGGTAGCGCAGCAGGTCGGCCAGACCGGGGCGCTCGTCGGTCTCGACGCGGATCGTGAGGTTCTCCCGGCCGGCGCCGTCGCGTTCGATGTGCGCCTGGAACTCCGAGCCCGCGCCGTCGACCTCGGCGAGCACGGTGTCGACCTGGGCCGGCAGGAAGATCACGCCGCGCACCTTGACCTGGTCGTCGGAGCGGCCCTCGATCCGGCCGATGCGCGGATACTGGCTGCCGCACGGGCACGGCTCGGCGTACAGGTACGACAGGTCGCGCGTGCGGTACCGGATCAGCGGGGTGGCCTGCTTGGTCAGGGTGGTGACCACCATCTCGCCGACCTCGCCGGGCGGCCGGGGTTCGAGCGTCTCGGGGTCGAGGATCTCGACGTGGAAGTGGTCGCTCCAGACGTGGATGCCGTCGTGGCGGTGGCATTCGACCCCGGCACCGGGCCCCCACAGCTCGGTCAGCCCGTACAGGTCATAGGTCTCGACGCCGAGCAGCGACTCGATCGTGCGGCGGGTGACCTGGCCCCACCGCTCCGACCCGGTGATGCACGTGTGGAGTGACAGCTCATCGCGCAGCCCGCGCTTGTCCACCAGCTCGGCGATGTACAGGGCGAACGACGAGGTGCCGACCAGGACCGTGGTGCCGGCCTCCCGCATCATCTCCAGCTGCAGGTCGGTGTTGCCCGGGCCGGTGGGCACGGCCATCGCGCCCACGTCCTCGACCGCGGCCTGGAACCCGATGCCGGCCGTCCACATGCCGTACCCAACGGCGATCTGCACGCGATCCCGCTTGGTGACATTGACATAGTCGAAGCAGCGGGCGAACATCCGCGTCCAGTCCGTGACGTCCTGCCGGGTGTAGGCGCAGATCGTGCGGCGTCCGGTGGTGCCCGACGAGGAGTGGATCCGGGTGATCCGCTCGGCGGGCACGGCCGCGTACTCCAGAAACGGTGTCTCGCGCAGCTCCTGCTTCGTGGTGAACGGCAGCCGCTGCAGGTCATCGGCCGTCGTGATCGTCTCCGGCCGGACGCCGGCCGCGTCGAGCTTGCCGCGCAGGAAGGCAGATCCCAATGCCGCACGCTCGACGGCCACTCGCAGCGCCGTGGCGTCGGGTCCCAGATCCCAGGCCATGCTCCATTGCACCGCGCCGCGGTTTCACCAAGGCTTCACGCGTTCACCAAAGGTTGACGGGGAGCCGGGTGGGGCCGCGGAAGTCGAGGGTCGGCTGCCAGTCGATCGGCTCGTCCGCGAGCCGCAGCGTGGGGTAGCGGTCGAGCAGCCGCGCCAGGACGACCTCCATTTCGGTCCGGGCCAGCGCCGCGCCGAGACAGAAGTGCGCGCCATGGCCGAACGCGAGGTGCGGCGGCCCCGACCGGACGACGTCGAACCGGTCCGGATCGGCGTACACGCCGGGGTCGCGGTTGGCCGCGCCCAGCATGAGGATGACCGGGTCACCTTTGCGGAGGTCGAGCCCGCACAGCTCCCGGTCGCGATGGGCGACCCGGGCCGCGATCTGTACCGGGCTCTCGTACCGCAGCATCTCCTCGGCCGCGGCGCCCAGCAGCGACGGGTCGGCCCGCAGCGACTCCAGCTGCCGCGGATGGCGGAGCAGGCTCAGCACGCCGTTGCTGATCATGTTCGCCGCGGTCTCGTGCCCCGCCGTCATCAGGAACAGCGCGTTCGCCTGCAGTTCGGCGGCGGTGAGCCGCCGCCCGTCCTCGGTCGCCGTGATCATCGCGCCGAGCAGGTCGGTGGCCGTTGGGTCAGTGGCCGTTGGGTCGTCGTGTTCGGCCACCAGCCGGGCCATCAGCGCGCCCATCCGCCCGGCGCTCTGGGACGCGCGTTCCGCCACCTGCGGGGTGAGCGGCCCGGCGCCGACGACGTGCACCAGGTCCAGCGCCCACCCCTGGAAGGCGTCCCGGTCGGCGGCGGGGATGCCGAGCAGCGCGGCCACCACCATCGCGGGCAGCGGGTAACTGAGGCCGCGATGCAGGTCGGCGACGCCGTCCCGATCGACCGGAAGCGCGTCCAGCAGCCGGTCGGTCAGCTCCTCGATGCGGGGCCGGGCCGCCGCCACCATGCGCGGCGTGAACGCCTGGATCAGCAGCCGCCGCAGCCGCCGGTGATCGGGCTGGTCCTGGAATACGACGATGTCGCGCAGCGTCCGCTCCAGCGTCGCCACCCGCGTCCGGTCCGGGCCGAGCGGCCGCAGGATCGCCGCGACCCGGTCCGCGCTCAGCTCCCGGTCCTCCAGCGCCGCGCGTACGTCGACGTACCGGAACAAGACCCGCCCGCTCAGCCGCCCGGCGTCCGCCGCCGCTCGGACCTGGCGATAGATCCCGTACGGATCCGCGAGACCGGCCGGGCTCAGCAACCGGCGCAGCACCTCGCCGATCTGGACGCGGTCCGGCCGTACCGTCACGTCAGCGGACCTCGATTCAAGCGGACTCGCGCACGACCAGCTCGGTGGGCAGGATCAGGGCGGGCTCGATCTCTTCGCCGTTCGCCAGCCGCAGCAGCTGGCGGACCAGCTCCCGGCCGATGCGCAGGATCGGCTGCCGTACGGTGGTCAGCGGCGGTTCGGTGTAGCGCGCCATCTCGACGTCGTCGAACCCGATCACCGCGACGTCGTCGGGCACGCGCCGGCCGGCCTGGCGGAGCGTGCGCAGCGCCCCGTCGGCCATCAGGTCCGAGGCGACGAAGACGGCGTCGAGCTGCGGGTCGTCTTCGAGCAGCTGCCGCATCGCCAGCGCGCCGGACTCCCGGGTGAAATCGCCCTCGGCCACGATCGAGCGGCGGCGGGAGTCGCGCAGCTCCGCCCGGTACCCGGCGAGCCGCTCGATGCCGGCCACCATGTCCTGCGGCCCCGCGATAGTGGCGATCCGGCCGCACCCCTGATCGAGTAGGTGGCGGACCGCCTTGGCCACCCCGCCGGCGTGATCGACGTCGATGTACGGCACGGTCTGGTGGCCCAGCGGGCGGCCGCTCGCCACCACCGGGATGCCCATCCGCGCCAGCGCGTGCGGCAGCGGGTCGGCGCCGTGCAGCGAGGCGAACATCACCCCGTCGACGTGGCCGCCCATCGCGTACCGCTCGATCCGGGCGTGACTCGTGGCCGACGACGCGAGCATGAGCACCAGCTGTTTGTCGGCCGCCTCCAGCTCCTGGCTCACCCCCCGGATCACGCCGGGGAAGAACTGGTCGTCGGAGAACACCCGGCTGGCCCGTTCCGGGACGACCAGAGCGTAGGAGTCGGTGCGCTGGGTGACCAGGCTGCGGGCGGCGGGGTTCGGTACGTACCCCAGCTCCTGTACGGCGCGCAGCACCGTGTCGCGGATCCGCGGGTCGACGGTCGTCGAGCCGTTGACCACGCGGGAGACGGTGGCCCGCGAGACGCCGGCGCGCACCGCGACCTTCTCCAAGGTCGGCCGCTCCCGACCGGAGGATCGAAGGCTCATCCACACCCCTAGCAACGCGTCCCGTCCGCGCTCCGCCGTGTCCATTGTGCATTGTCGTGTGCATTGTCGCCGAGGGTCGGCGGCGCCGCCCCGGTAGTCGGCTATTGACAGCCGATGCCGAGCATTGTAAACGTGAGAGAGCGCTCTCACAGCTCCCTGACACCCGCCTCTGGGAGGTCCGTCGCCATGTTTCGTCGGGCAGTCGCAGCTCACTCATCGACGGCGGTGTCCCGCCGTCGCCGCCCCCGGATCGTCCACCTGATCGCGGCCGTTGTGCTGGCTTTGGCCGCTCCGGCCGTCGTGATCAAATCTGTTGCCGCCGTACCTCCGCCGCCTTCGGGCTGGTCCCTGGCCTGGGGCGAGGACTTCAACGGCGCGGCCGGCACCGGTGTCAACACCGGCAACTGGCTCTATGACCTCGGCCACGGCTACCCCGGCGGCGCCGGCAACTGGGGCACCGGCGAGATCGAGACCATGACCAACAGCACCAGCAACGTCCGGCAGGACGGCGCCGGTCACCTCGCCATCACCCCGATCCGCGACTCCGGCGGCAACTGGACATCGGGCCGGATCGAGACGCAGCGTACGGACTTCGCCGCGCCGGCCGGCGGCAGGCTGCGGGTCGAGGCGTCACTGCAGCAGCCGAACGTCAGTGGCGCCGCCGCGGCCGGGTACTGGCCGGCGTTTTGGATGATGGGCGCGGCGGCCCGTCCGGTCGGCGCCACGAACTGGCCGAGCATCGGCGAGATCGACCTCATGGAGGACATCAACGGCCGCAGCTCGGAGTTCGGCACCTTGCACTGCGGTAATACCGCCGCCGGCGGGCCCTGCAACGAGACCACCGGCATCGGCAGCGGCGAACGGTCCTGTCCGGGCTGCCAGACCGGGTTCCACACGTATGCGATGGAGCTCGACCGGAGCGTTTCCCCGGAGCAGATCCGCTGGTACCTCGACGGCTCGAACTTCTTCACGGTGAACGCCAACCGGGTGGACGCCACGACCTGGAACAACGCCACCCACCACGGGTTCTTCATCATCCTCAACGTGGCGATGGGCGGCGGCTTCCCGGCGGCGTTCGGCGGCGGGCCGACCGGCGCGACCGTGTCGGGCGTGCCGATGCTGGTCGACTACGTCGCGGTCTACACGAGCGGCGGCGGGGGCACCACCACACCGCCGACGACACCCCCGACCACACCGCCGACCACGCCCCCGGGCGGCGGGGTCGGTGCCACCTCGACCATCCAGGCCGAGAACTTCAACGCGCAGTCCGGCGTGCAGACCGAGGCCTGCAGCGACACCGGCGGCGGCCGGAACATCGGCTGGCTGGCGAACGGCGACTGGGCCCAATACAACAACGTCAACTTCGGCAGCACGCCGTTGCGCCAGTTCAAGGCGAGGGTGGCGTCGGGCGCGGCGGGCGGTGTAAGCGGCCTCGTCGAGGTTCGGCTCGACAACGTCAACAACGCCCCGATCGGCAGCTTCGCACTCGGCAACACCGGCGGCTGGCAATCGTGGAGGACGGTGCCCGCGAACATCAGCGGTGTTACCGGCACCCATACAGTGTTCCTCCGGTTCACCAGCGGCCAGCCGGCCGACTTCGCCAACGTCAACTGGTTCACGTTCAGTCAGTAGCGGCACGCACGGCGGCCGCCGGGAGACCAGAGAGCGCTCTCTCACGGCGGCCGCACCCGGCCCCGATCAAGCGGCTTAGTGGTGTTCGCGCAGCGCGTCGCCGTGCAGCGCCGCCTCGATGGCGGTCTGCCAGGAGCGGAGGAACGCCGGGTAGCGGTCCGCGAAGCCGGCCAGGCGCTCCGCCGCCGCGGCGGTGAGCGCGGTCAGCTCGTAGGTGACCTCCACGTCGCTGTGGCCGCCGGCGTCGTCGAGGGTGACCGTGACGGTACCGGCCGTGTCCTGCGGGGTCACGCGGGCGTAGGAGATTCGCCGGCCCGGTTGCCGGTCGAGGACGAGCCAGATGGTCGGGTGGCCGTGCGCGGCGGTCTCGAAGACGGTGCCGGGCTCGGCGTCGTCGGCGACGGGGGCCGGGAACCGCGGCTCCCAGCCGTCGGCCCAGTCCCGCTCGCCGCATGGCGTGAACAGGCGGAACGCCGCTCCTGGCGGGAGCGGCACCTGGATGCTGCCGGTCAGCCGGCGCCGGCCGGTCACTGCCGCTCCGTCAGCTTGTGCGCGTCGCCGGCGGCCAGCCGCACTCCGTAGACCGCCTTGAGCTGCTCGATCGTCGTCAGCGTCCGCGGCCCGAACGGCGACTTGCCCTCGAAGGCGTGCAGCACGATGCCTTCGACGAGGTCGCCGAGGGACAGGTCGAGGTACTCCGCGAGGCCCTTGAGGACCTTGAGGGTGTTCCGCTCGATCCGGAGCCCGGTCTGCACTCGCTCTACCGTTACCATGTTACCAAGATAACACGATGAGTTTGCCGCCTGCGCGTGGTCATATAGGCACCGCGGCCGTACCCCTCGTGGCGAGCCGCGGCATAGCATGACCGCAACCCGCCGAAGGAAGGTGGTCCCATCAGCGCAGCCGAGCAGCGCGACGGAGTCGCGCTGACCAACCTCGACCAACCGCTGTTCGACGGTGCGGAGGCGACCAAGCGCCATCTCGTCGACTACCTCGACGCGGTCGCCGACCGCATCATCCCGGAGCTGCGGGGCCGGCCGCTGACGGTGAAGCGGGTTCGTCCGGGCCAAGAGCCGTTCATGCAGAAGAACCTGCCCAAGTACGCACCGTCGTGGATCAAGACCGTGTCGCTGTGGGCGGAGTCCTCGAAGCGCGAGGTGGCCTACGCGCTGTGCGACGACCGGCGGACGCTGCTGTGGTTCGCCAACCAGCGCGCCGTGGAGTACCACCCCACGCTGATCTGCGCGGACCGCTGGGATCGGGTCACCCATATGGTGCTCGACATCGACCCGCCGGAAGGCGAGGCGTTCGCGCCGGCAGTCCGTGCCGCCCATCTGGTCCGCCAGGCACTGGCCGACACGGGGCTGGCCGGAGCGGTCAAGACCAGCGGCGCGAAGGGCGTGCACGTCTTCGTGCCGATCACCCTGGAGACACCGATCGACGACGTGGCCGCCGCCACCCGGGCCCTCGCCGCGCGGGCCGAACGCCTCGACCCCGCGATCGCCACCACCGCGTTCATCCGTGAGGACCGCGCGGGCAAGGTGTTCATCGACTCGACCCGGGCCGGGGGAGCGACGGTGGTGGCCGCCTACAGCCCGCGCATCCGGCCGGGAGTGCCGGTGTCGTTCCCGGTGCCCTGGGACGAGCTCGACGGCGTGACTCCCGGCGACTTCACCGTACGCAACGCCGCCCGGCTGCTCGGCGAGCGCGATCCGTGGGCCGGCCTGATGCCCGCGCCGCAGGCACTGCCCGCCGAGCTGATCGAGGAGGGCCACACGATCCCGATCGCCCGCGTGCAGGCCATGCACGAGGGCAAACGCCGGGCCCGCGCCCGGCGCGACTGACCGGCGCTCGTCGATCGCTGACCTATGATCGCGTCCATGTCCGACGCGACCATCACCGTCGAGCCCTTGACCAGCGACGATGCGCTCACCTTGATCGCGGAGCTGAACGCCGAGCTGACCGAGCGCTACCCCGACCCGGCCCATCGCTTTTTCGGCCTGACGGCGGAACAGGTCGCGCCGGGGAAGGGCGCCTTCCTCATCGCGCGGCTGCGGGAGCGGCCCGTCGGCTGCGGCGCGCTGCGCCGGATCGACGCGATCACCGGGGAGATCAAGCGGATGTACGTCTCGCCGTCCGCCCGCGGCGCCGGGATCGGCGCCCGGCTGCTCGCGGAGCTGGAGGCGCACGCCCGCGCCCTCGGCCTGCGCCGCGTCGTGCTGGAGACCGGCGAGCGCCAGCACGAAGCCGTGCGGCTGTACGAGCGCGCCGGCTACGCCGAGATCCCTCGGTTCGGGGAGTACGAGAACTCGCCGATGAGCCTGTGCATGGGCAAGACCCTGAGCTAGGCCCCCTTGCGGCGGAGCTTGTAGTGCAGCACGAGGAAGGGCATGCCGAAGATCCAGAAGGCGTGCTCGGCCCGCAACTCGCCGTCCGCGACGTAGACGTCCAGCTCCTCGGCGAAACCGGGAACGGCCAGCGTCGTCAGTTCCCTGGTCTCCGGGTCGACGTACGTCAGATAGTGGCCGGGGTGGTCGAGGTCGCCGCGGCTGGTGAGCACCAGACCGCCGCCGGGGCGGGCCCGCGGCGCCAACGTCGCGGTGAAGCTACCCTGCGGGACCGGGAAGCCGACGCTGACGTACCCGCGCCCCTCGTGCCGGTACGTGGTGTAGATACCGACGTAGATCGGTTCGTCGTTGTCGACGTACGAGCGGATCCAGCCGCGGATGGCCACCACGTCGTCGTCCGGCGGCGTGATGGTGTCGATGCGGCTGCGGATGCCGCGCAGCGTCTCCCGCTCGTTCATCGGCACGCTGGCCTGCCCCAGCGGACGCGCCACCAGCGTCCGGTACAGCAGGTAGCCGGGCCGCACCCACAGCCGCCACTCCGGGACGATGTCGAGGGTGAACCGCGTCGTGTGCTCGTAGAACTCTCGTACGCGCGGATCGACGCCGTCCGGCGCGAACTGCGGCCCGGCCAGCTCGTCGAGCGAGGCGACGATGCCGATGTCGGGCGCGTCGGCCTGGTAGCCGCCGCCGAGGACGTTGGCGAGCTCTCGCACGTAGCCGGTGCCGACGTACCGGCTACGGGCCTCCAGCGGCACCACGAACGGCAGGCTCTCCGCCGGCACCCGCTCGGCCAGCAGGCTCACCTGCGCGTCGCGGAACAGCGCGGCCGACAGCGTGCGGAAGGCGAGCACGGTGCCGCCGGCCACCGCCGATGCCGGGGCGGGTCGCCGGCGTGCGGCGAACGCGCCGCCCACGGCCGCGCCCACCAGCGGCCCCAGCGCCACCTTCTGCGGGCGGATCCCCATGGCGCCGGCGACGGCGCCGGTCGCCGTCCCCACCGCCACCGGTCCGGCCCCGGTGAGCCGCCCCGCCGCCCAGCCGAGCGGCGCGGCGATCGCGGAGCTCATCGCGATGCGCTGCCAGAGGGCGGGAATCTCGCCCGGCCGCTGCCGGGCCCGCGCCACCGCCTCCGACGCGCCCAGGCCGACGGCGCCCGCCAGCGCCCCGAGCGCACCCGCCCGTACGCCTCGGTGCCCGGTGAGCGTGGCGCCCGCCAGGCCGCCGATCGCGCCCGCGAACCCGACGGATCCCGTGGCGGATTTGTCTCGATCGTTCGTCACCCTCGGAACCTATCCCGCCCGGCGACGAAGCGACGGCGCACGTCGCCGAATGCCTCGCAATCGCAGGCGGGCCGGGCTGCCGTCCATGGCTTCGCCCTTCCGGCGCCGGGGCGGCGGGCGGATGATCAGATCATGGAATACCTACGGTTGGGGTCGTCCGGGTTGCAGGTGTCGCGGATCTGCCTCGGCATGATGAGCTTCGGGCATCGAGGTCAGCGCGCCTGGCACCTGGACGAGGCGGAGGCCGAGCCGATCGTCCGGCGGGCGGTCGAGGCGGGCGTGACGTTCTTCGACACCGCCGACACCTACGACGACGGCGCGAGCGAGGAGGTCACCGGGCGGCTGCTGGCCAAGCTGTTCCCGAACCGCGACGACTACGTGCTGGCCACCAAGGTCTACTTCCCGATGGGGCCGGGTCGCAACGACCGCGGGCTGTCGCGCAAGCACATCCTGTCGGCGATCGATGCCTCCCTCACCCGGCTGGGCGCCGACTACGTCGACCTCTACCAGATCCATCGCTGGGACCACGAGACGCCGATCGAGGAGACGATGGCGGCCCTGCACGAGGTGGTACGGGCGGGGAAGGCGCGCTACATCGGCGCGTCCAGCATGTACGCCTGGCAGTTCGCCAAGGCCCAGTACACCGCCGACAGGGCCGGCTGGACCCGGTTCGTCTCGATGCAGAACCACTACAACCTGGCGTACCGCGAGGAGGAGCGCGAGATGATCCCGCTGTGCCTCGACCAGGGCGTCGGCGTGCTCCCGTACAGCCCGCTGGCGCGCGGCCTGCTCGGCGGCAACCGCACCCGCGACGGACAGCGGCGTACTGTACGGGCCGGCAGCGACCCACTGGCCGAGTCGCGAGTCGCCGACGAGGACTTCGACGTCGTCGAGGCCCTCCAGGCGGTCGCCGATGCGCGCGGGCTGCCGGCGGCGCGGGTCGCGCTGGCGTGGCTGCTGGGCCGGCCGGGCGTGATCGCCCCGATCGTGGGGGTCACCAAGATCGGTTACCTGGACGACGCGGTGGCCGCCCTCGACGTCTCGCTGAGTGCGGACGAGGTCACCCGGCTGGCGGCGGTCTACCGTCCGCGGGCCGTCCAAGGCCATTCATAGCCGCGTCGCCCCAGCTCCCGACCGGTGGCGATGCGATCTCGATCGTGGCAGGGTCGGACCCATGCTCAAGGACGGCAAGGTCGCCACCCGGCTGCCCGCCCGGGATCTCGAGCGGGCGCGGACCTTCTACGCCGAGAAGCTCGGGCTCGAACCGAGCGAGGAACGGCCCGGTGGGCTGCGCTACGAGTGCGGCGGCACGTACTTCGTCGTGTTCCAGTCGATGGGCGCGGCCTCCGGCGACCACACCCAGATGGCGTGGACGGTCGACGACATCGAGGCCGTCGTCACGGAGCTGCGCAGCCGCGGGGTCGTCTTCGAGGAGTACGACCTGCCTGGGATGCGCACGGTCGACGGCATCGCCGACATCGAGGGCAACTATCCGTCCGTCGGCGTGGGCGAGCGGGGCGCCTGGTTCCGCGACAGCGAGGGAAACCTCCTGGCCATCGGTCAGCCGGTGCGCTGACGGCACGGGTGTCCGGCGAAGTGCTGCCGAGATCGCCCGGGCGTTCCTGGTCACCGACGCGACGATGGCCAAGCGCCTGGTCCGGGCCAAGAACAAGATCAGCGCCGCGGGCATCCCGTACCGCGTGCCACCCGCGCACCTGCTGCCGGAACGTACCGGCTCCGTGCTCGCCGTCCTCTACCTGCTGTTCAACGAGGGCTACGCGGCCACCGCCGGGGCCGACCTGATCCGGCGGAACCTGTGCGCCGAGGCGATCCGGCTGGCCCGCCTGCTCGTCCGGCTGATGCCCGACGAGCCCGTGCGCGGCCGCGGCCCGGCGCCGGTCAACCCGGCCGGCTTCTTCCAGTGGCTGTCGTACGGCCTGATCGCCGCGGGCTGGATCCTCGCCACCACAATCGCGACCGGCCTCACCCGCGCCGTCAGCCGCCAGTAGTACGGCTGCCGGTGCCGGTGAGGCCGGCCGCTGTTCGCGTCAGGCCTGGGCCGGTATCGCCTCGCGCTCGATGGTCTTCGGCTCGACGATCTCGGGCTCGACGCTCGGCCGCACGTGCCGGAGCGCGGTCGCGGCGAGGACCGTGAGGCCGACGAAGAGCACCGCGCCGAGGACGGCGGCGGCGTTCAGGCCGCTGGTGAAGGCGGCGCGGGCGCTGTCCAGCAGCTCGCCGCCGACGGCGGCGGGCAGGTGTCCGGCCACGGAGACGGCGCCGGCGAGGCCCTCGCGGGCGGCGGCCGAGGCGTCGGCCGGAATCCCGGACGGAACCGTGACGTGCCCGCGGTAGATGGCGGTGCCGACGCTTCCCAGCAGGGCCAGGCCGAGGGCAATGCCGAGCTCGGCGCTGGTCTCGGAGACCGACGCCGCGGCCCCGGCCTTCTCCGGCGGCGCGGACCCGACGACGAGGTCGGTGCACAGGGCGTACGGGCCGCTGCCGAAGCCGATGATGACGAAGCCGATCACCAGGGGAACCGGCCCGGTCGTGCTGTCGACCTGGGAGAGCACCAGGAAGCCGATGGCCGAGAGCGCCATGCCGCCCGCGATGACGGTGCCGGGGCGCAGCCGCCGCGCGATGACCGGGGTCAGCATGGAGCTGGTGATCATCGCGAGCGCCGACGGCACCAGCCACAGCCCCGCCCGCAGCGGCGAGAAGCCCTCCACCATCTGCAGGTACAGCGTGACGAACAGGTAGATGCCGCCCATGATGGCCCCGCCGATCATGAAGACCGTCAGCGCCGCGGTGAAGGAACGGTTGCGGAACAGCCGCAGGTCGAACAGCGGGTGGGTCAGGGTGCGCTGCCGCCGCACGAACACGATGCCGGCGATGAGGCCGACCGCGATGGCGAGGACCGGACGGGCCGCCAGGCCGCTCTTGGCGGTCTCCTTGAGCCCGTAGATGACCGGCAGGATCGTGCCGAGAGACAGCGCCACGCTGGCCAGGTCGAGCCTGCCGGCATTGGGGTCACGGAACTCGGGCAGCAGCACCGGGGCGGCCGCGAGCAGCAGGACCATCACCGGGACGCCGAGCAGGAACACCGAGCCCCACCAGAAGTGCTGCAGCATCGTGCCGCCGACCACCGGGCCGATGGCGGTGCCGCCGACGAAGCAGCTCATCCAGGCGGCGATCGCCAGCCCGCGCTGCTTGGCGTTCTTGAACATGTTGCTGATCAGCGCCAGCGTCGAGGGCATCTGGGTGGCCCCGGCGATGCCCATCAGCGCCCGTGTGGCGATCAGCATCTCGGCGTTGACGGAGTACGCCGCCACCACCGAGGCCAGGCCGAACGCGCTCGCGCCGATGAGCAGCAGCTTGCGGCGGCCGATACGGTCGCCGAGGGTGCCCATCGTGACGAGGAACCCGGCGAGCATGAAGCCGTAGATGTCCATGATCCACAGCTGCTGGGTGCTGCTCGCGTGGAGGTCAACGGTGAGCCGCGGCAGCGCGAGGAACAGCACGCTCAGGTCTACCGACAGCAGCAGGGTGGGCAGGGTGAGCACCGCCAGGCCGATCCACTCCCGTCGTCCGGCCCGCTCGGCCGATGCGGCCGTGGTCTCCTCATACATCGTTGTCTCCGGTTCTCGAAGGGTTTTTAGTGAGGTCGCCTGTAAAGACCAGGGGCACCGGAGAAACTCATCGGTTCATCGCGGATTCCTCGCCGGTATCTTCTGGAGGATGGAGGAGAACAGGGCACGCCGGGTCGTCGATGCGCTGCGCGATCGCGGCATCAACGGGCATCTGCTGCGGGTCGGCGTTGATCAGTTCGGCATCCGCATACCACTGCGGGACGGCCGCGAGGCCGAGTGGGACACCGACGGCACCGCCGGGCTCGAGGCGCAGGTGATGCGCGACGGGATGCTCGTCGGCTTCGTCCCGGTGATCGAGGGCTCGGAGAACTTCACCGAGGAGCAGGTCGTCGACGCCATCGCGCGGACGGACTACGACCAGCCGATCGCCCGCCAGCGCAAGGAGGCACCGCCCCCGGCGGCGCCGCTGCCCCGCGAGGGCGGTGTATTCCGCCGCTTCCTCGACGGTTTCCGCTACCGGTGACTCAGGCTCGGCCGGCCTACTGACCGAGGCTGCCGCTCGGGTTCGTCGTAGGCGCGGAAGCGGGTGGTCAGCCAGGCGGTCCCGGCGGCGGCCAGCGCCGTCGCGCCCATGGCCAGCGCGGTGACGGCGAAGGCGTGTGTGGCAGGCGCCGCACCGGCCGGAGCGGCCAGGCTCAGGTAAATCGCGCCGAATGCCGCGACCCCGAGTGCCCCGCCGATCTGCAGGGTCGTGGTGCTCGTGCCGCTGATGTCCGGGGCGTACCGCGGGTCGACGGCGTTGGTGAGGTGCCCGATCAGCGTGCTGAACTGGATCCCCAGGCCGAACCCGCCCGCCGCGAGCAGCGGCACCAGCACCGCGTCGGCCCGTACGCCGGCGAACAGGCTGCCGCTGAGCGCCAGGTAGGCGGCGGCGAGCAGCAGGCACCCGGCGGCGGGCAGGACGGGGCCGAACCGCGGTGGCAGCCGCCGGGTGATCTGCCCGGCCAGGCCAAAGGCCGCGACCCACGGCACCAGGACGAGACCGGAGGCGAGCGCACTGCCCCCCAGGCCGTGCTGCAAGTACTGCGCGAGCGTGAACAGCAGCGCGTAGTACGTGGCGGTGGCGGCCATCAGCGTGAGCAGCCCCAGCCAGATCGTGGGCCGGGCGAGCACGTGCAGGTTGACCAGCGGAGACCGGCCCCGTGCCGCGGCGGCGCGCTGGGTCAGGAGGAACAGCACGAAGACAGGCCCGCTCGCGGCGAGGGACATCCAGGTCCAGGCCGGCCATCCATCGACCCTGCCGAGCGTCAGCGGCAGCACGATGAGCAGCACGCTCGCCGACAGCGTCGCGACCCCGAGCGCATGCACCCGCTCGGCGTCGCGCCGGCCGTCGGGCGGCAGGGCCCGCCCCGCCGTGGCCAGGATGGCCGCGCACACCGGCACGTTGATCAGGAAGATCGACCGCCAGCCGGTGCCGCCGAGGTCGGCCGTGATCAGCGCGCCGCCCAGCGCCTGCCCGGTGATCGCACCGGAAGACAGCGCGATGGCATAGAGCCCGATCGCCCGTGCGCGTTGGGCACCGGAGAAGTTCAGCTGCATCCCGGTCAGCGCCTGCGGGAACATCAGCGCCGCGCTCGCGCCCTGCAGCACTCGTCCGGCGACGAGCACGGTCGCGTTCGGCGCGAGGCCGCCCAGCAGGGACGACGCCGCGAACGCGGCGGCACCGAGCATATAGATCCGCTTGTACCCGTGCGTCTGACCGAGCCGGGCACCAGTGATCAGCAGAACGGCGAAAGCGATGAGATAGCCGCCGACGACGAGCTCGACGGCCGCGCTCGACGCCCCGAGGTCGGTTTGGATCGCCGGCGTCGCGACGTTGGCGATCGTGGCGTCGACCTGGGCCAGAAACGGAGCCATCAGCAGTACGGCCAGCAACGCGCCGCCGTGCCGTGGTCGGGTGGCTGTCATGGGACTCCACTCCAGACATGGGATTGACGGATGCTCCTAGTAGGCGAACACCGCCTCGTACGCTCTGGTTGCGAGGGACGGTTACGGGCGGCCAGCAGGAGGTGCGGGCGTGGACGAGGAGAAGGATCCGGCCGTGGTGATGAGCAGTGCCCGGCTCGAGACGTTCAGCGACGGTGTTTTCGCCATCGCCATCACGCTGCTCGTGCTGGACCTCGCGGTGCCGTCCGAGGAGGAGGCGCGCGACGGCGGGCTGGCCGCCGCCCTTGGCCGGCAGTGGCCGTCGTACTTCGCCTACCTGGTCAGCTTCCTGATCATCGGCATCATCTGGGTCAACCACCACACGGTCTTCGACAAGGTCCGCCGCGTGGACCGGCCCGTCCTGTTCACCAACCTCGGCCTGCTGCTGTCCGTCTCGGTGATCCCGTTCCCGACCCGTCTGCTCGCCGAGTACCTCACCAAGGGCGACGACGGGCACGTCGCCGCCGCGGTCTATAGCGCCACGATGCTGGTCATGGGCCTGTTCTTCAGCGGGCTTTGGCTGGCGATCACCCGCGACAACAGGCTGCTGCACGAACACCTCGATCCGGCCGTCAGCCGGGCCGCGCTGCGCCGGTTCGGCGTGGGCAACGTCTTCTACCTCGCCACCATCGGGCTGTCCTTCGTCAGCGCGATCGCCACGCTCGCCGTCCACGGCGCGCTGGCGATCTACTACTGTTTCGACCAGCTACCCATCAACCGGCCCGCGCCCGAACCCGACCGTGACTGACGGAACTGGGTACGCGGGTCTGGTACGCGGGCGACGCACGAGACCGCTGATTCGATGAATCCCTGAACCCTCCGCAGCCGTACCACGTGTGCAGTACGAGCGGGCGCGCGACCGCCCGCCCGGCCGCGGCGCTGTACGAACACAGCCGGAGGAGGCTGGTCATGGACAGCTGGTCCGAGCCGCCGTTTCCGCAGCCCATCCTGGACACACTGCGCGGCTTTCCCACCCGTACCGCCATCGAGCACGCCGTAGGCAGCGAGACCCGGGCGATCTCGAACGGCGAGCTGCTGGAGACCGTACGGCGGCTGGCGGGAGCCATGCGCGCCGAGGGATTCGGGCCGGGTTACGGCGTGGCCATGGTCACGTCCATGACGCCCGGCGCCTTCGCCGCCAACCTCGCCGCCCACGCCCTCGGCTGCCGCGTCGTCGGCGTGCGGCCCGGCTGGAGCAGGCCGCAGCTCGCCCATGCGCTCGGCGCGCAACTCGACGCCGTCATCGTCGACGCGGCCACCGCGACGCCGGAGCTGCGGGAGCTGACGGGGGACGCGAAGGTGCTGTCGCTCGGGCCGGGCGGCGGCGCACCAGACCTGTCCGGCGTCGCCGACGACGGGATGCCGGTGACCGCCGAGGCCTGGCCCGACGACATCGCCCGGTTGAACTTCACCAGCGGCAGTACCGGACGGCCCAAGGGCTGCGCGCGGACCTACCGGACGTTCGGCCTGGCGTACCGGGCCGGCCACTGGGCACCGCCGCTCGCCCGGCTGCTCACCCGGTTCGAGCGGCTGCTGGTGTACGGCTCGTGGTCCATGCCGGTCATGCTGACCTTCGCCGGGCGCTGCCTGCTGATGGGCGGCACCGTGGTGATCCCCGACGACGGGGACACCGACGACGGGCGGCCGCTGCTGCCGTACGCGATCGAACGACACCGCATCACCGCCGCGCTGACCACGGTGCCGTCGCTCCACCGGATGCTCGACGTGCTGCGGGAGGACATCGTCGACGTCGGCAGCATGCGCGCGCTCGTGGTGTCCGGCTCGCCCGCCGGCCCGGACCTGCTCGCGGAGGCGATCGACCTGCTCGGCCCGGTGATCTGGCAGGGGTACGGGCAGGGCGAGTCCGAGATGATCTCCCTGCTCACGCCGGCGGACATCGCGGCGGGCCCGGCCGATGTGCTGAGCACGGTGGGGCGGGCGCTGCCGACCGTCGAGATCAGCGTGCGCGACGCGAACGGCGACCCGGCATCGCCCGGCGAGACCGGCCGGATCCACGTCCGGAGCCCGCACATGATGGCCGGCTACTGGGACGACCCGGAGCAGACTGAAGAGGTGCTGCGCGACGGCTGGCTGGACACCCGCGACCTCGGGTACGTCGACGACGCCGGTTTCCTGCGACTGACGGGCCGCAGCCGCAACGTGATCATGGTCAACGCCGAGGTCTGCTACGCCGAGGCCATCGAGCGGGTGCTGGCCGGCCATCCGGACGTCGACCAGGCGTGCGTGGTGGGCGCGCCGGACGCGCAGACGGGGGAGGCCGTCCACGCCTTCGTGGTGCCGCGGCGCGGCCGGACGCCCGACCGGCAGGCGCTGGCGCGTATGGTCCGCGCCGAGCTCACCGCCGCGAGCGTGCCCAAGACCGTCACCGTCCTGCCCGGCGTGCCGGTCGCCGCCGGCGGCAAGCCCGACAAGAGCGCGTTGCTGTCGCTGGCCCGGCGGTCATCGTCTCGAGACGATCGCACCGCCGACTGACGGCCGCCTGCTCCCTTATCGCCGGACGGCGCGCGACCCACGCGCCCTTCGCACGTAACGGTAATAGTGACGCTATTTCCATTAGGGGAATTGCGTCCTAGTAAGGGTTTCACGTCGCTTACCGAATTGATCGCGCGGCTCTATCCTCAAGCGTTCGCATTGCCCGGGAAAGAAGGTGCGGAATGCGGCGAAGGAAGGATAGCCTATACTCACTCAAATCGCTCTATTCGGCGGTCATCACCGCGGCGGCCATGGCCTTGGTCGTGGCCATGGGCGGTGCGCTGTTCGCCCGATCCACGGCCGACGGCGCCCACGCGGCGGCAGGGGTCACCCGTACGTACTACATCTCGGCCGACAAGGTCGTCTGGGACTACGCCCCCCAGGGGTTCAACGTGATCACCGGCGAGGCGTTCGGCGATACCGAGAACACTTATGTCAAACGCGGGGAACACCGTATCGGCTCGCAATACGTCAAGTGCCTTTATCGCGGTTACACTGACGCGACATTCCGTACACGGGCCGCGCAGGACCCCGCAAACGGTTTCCTCGGCCCGGTCATCCGCGCCGCGGTGGGCGACCAGATCCGGGTGGTCTTCCGCAACACCTGTCCGTTCCCGGCGAGCATCCATCCGCATGGCGTGTTCTATGCGAAAAACGCAGAAGGCGCCCCGTACAACGACGGCACCGCCGGCGGCGCCAAGGCGGACGACGGCGTGGCGACCGGTGACACCTTCACGTATCTATGGCAGGTGCCGAGCCGGGCGGGACCGGGCCCGCACGACGGCAGCTCGGTCATGTGGATGTACCACAGCCACACCGACGAGGTCTCCGACACCTACGCCGGCCTCATCGGGCCCATGGTGGTCACCCGGCAGGGCAGCGCGCGGGCCGACGGCAGCCCGAACGACGTCGACCGCGAGATGTTCGCGATGTTCATGGTCGCGAATGAGAACTCCTCGCCGTTCCTGGACGAGAACATCGCCAGGTTCGCTGAGGGCGGCGGCCCGCCGCCGGGTGACGAGGAGGACTTCGAAGAGTCCAACCTCATGCACTCCATCAACGGCTTCGTGTACGGCAACGGCCCGATGTTCACGATGCGCAACGCCCAGCGCGTGCGGTGGTACGTGATGTCGATGGGCACTGAAGTCGACCTGCACACCCCGCACTGGCACGGCAACACCGTGCTGGTCGGCGGGATGCGCATGGACGTGGTCAACCTGTTGCCGGCCCAGATGGTCGTCGCGGACATGGTGCCCGACGACAACGGGATCTGGCTGTTCCACTGCCATGTCGCCGACCACATCACGGCCGGCATGCTGGCCCGCTACCAGGTCACTCCCTGAGCCCGGCCTCTGACGCGCGGATCTTTCGACGCACGTCGAAAGATCCGCGGGTCACCGTGGTTGTGTGACGGTAAGCGAGCAAGACACTCGATACGAGACGGCCACGGCACCCAAAGGCGGCCGATGGGCGTTCATCGCGATCTGCCTCGGCTACTTCATGGTGATCATGGACGCCACGGCGGTGAACCTGTCCCTGCCGGCGCTCGGGCGCGAGCTCGGCGGCGACCTCGGGGCGCTGCAGTGGGTGGTCGACGGCTACACGCTCACCTTCGCGGCACTGCTGCTGACGGCGGGCGTGGTCGGCGACCGGCTGGGCACGCGCGACGTCTTCGCCGGCGGGCTCGGCCTGTTCACCGCGGCCTCCGTTGCCTGCGGCCTGGCGCCGTCGGTCGGCGTACTGGTCGGTGCGCGCTTCGTCCAGGGGATCGGCGCCGCGATCCTGGTGCCGTCCTCGCTGGCGTTGCTGCGGGCGAGCTTCCCCGATCGGGCCGCCCGCGCCAAGGCCATCGGGATCTGGGGCGGTATCGCCGGCGTCGCCGCCGCTTTGGGGCCGGTGATCGGCGGCGCGCTGACCGAGGTCCTCAGCTGGCGGATGGTGTTCTTCATCAACCTGCCCATCGGAGTCGTCGCCCTGGCGCTGACGCTGCGCCTTGTCGTCCGCCCGGCCGGCCAGGGCCGGCTCGGGCTCGATCCCGTCGCGCAGGTGTCAGCGATCGGCGGGCTGGGAGTACTCACCTTCGGCATGATCGAGGCCCGGACCCGCGGCTGGACCGCGGCACTGGTGCTCGTCGCGTTCGCCGTCGCGGTGCTGCTGTGCGTGCTGTTCGTCTGGGCCGAGCGGCGGTCCGCGAGCCCGATGGTGCCGCCGGGTTTGTTCGCGCAGCGGGCGTTCACCGGGGGGAACTTGGTGGGGCTGCTGATCAACCTCGGTTTCTACGGCCAGCTGTTCGTGATCAGCCTGTACTTCCAGGACGCCCGCCACCTCGACGCGTTGTGGGCGGGCGTGGCGCTGCTGCCCATGGGCATCTCGGTATCGTTCGCCTCCTTCCTGTCCGGCCGGGTCACGGCGCGTACGGGCACCCGGCGGACCATGCTCATCGGGCTGGCCATCGGCGCGGCGGGGCAGTTCGGGCTGGCCCTTACCGGAGTCCACACTCCGTATGGCCTACTGGTCGTCCCGCTGGTGGCGGCGGGGTTCGGAATGGCGTTCACCATGCCGGCGGCCACCACCACGGTCGTCGAGGCGGCGCCCGCGCGGGACGCCGGTGTCGCCTCCGGCGCCATCAACGCCAGCCGCCAGGTCGGCAGCACCGTCGGGGTCGCGCTGCTCGGCACGTTCGCCGGCCAGGTCTCCGGTGCGGCCGGCGGGGTGCCCTTCGCGTTCGCGGCGGCCGGCGTCGCGTTCCTCGGCGCCGTGCTCGTCACGGCCTTTACCGTGCCCTCCCGTAGTTGAGGTTGACAGTGCGTTCCCCGGCGAGGACTGTCACGATCATCCGGAATCACGAGGGTGGAGGGGAGCGCGCTGACATGGCCGTACATGAGATCCGCATCGATCCGGCGAAGTCGTTGACGGAGGAGCCGGAGACGGGCCACAACCGCTGGCACCCGGACGTGCCGCCTGCGGTGCGCTGTGAGCCGGGTGACGAGGTCGTCATGGAGACACGTGACGCCCTCGACGGGCAGATCGGGCCTTCGAGCACGGCCGACGCGGTAGCCGCCGCCACTCTCGACGTGGTGCACCCGCTGACCGGGCCGGTGTACGTCGAGGGCGCGGAGCCGGGGGACCTGCTGGAAGTGGAGATCATCGAGGTGGCGCCGGACGCCTTCGGGTTCACGATGCAGGCGCCCGGCTTCGGCTTCCTGCGCGACGACTTCCCCGACCCGTACCTCGTCCGCTGGGCCATCGCCGACGGCTGGGCGACCTCGGAGGACCTGCCGGGCGTACGCATCCCCGGCGCGCCGTTCATGGGGACCATCGGGCTGTCGCCGGGGCACGAAGCCCTCGGCAAGATCATCGCCCGGGAGCAGGCGGCGATCGATGCCGGCGGTTTCGCGCTCCCGCCGTCCCCGGACGGCGCGGTGCCGTCCGATCCGCGCATCGCGGCGGAGGCGCTGCGCACCGTGCCGCCGCGCGAGCAGGCGGGCAACGTCGACATCAAGCAGCTCACCGCCGGGACCAGCCTGTTCATCCCGGTCGACACCCCGGGCGCCCTGTTCAGCGCCGGCGACGCGCATTTCGCCCAAGGCGACTCCGAGACCTGCGGCACGGCGATCGAGATGCGGTCGACGCTGCGGGTACGGTTCGCCGTGCACAAGGGCGAGGCGCGTGAGAAGGGCATCACCGATCCGCGGTTCTCCCGTACGGACTACTGGGTCGCCCCGGAGTACGCGGCACCCCGCCGGTTCTACGCGACCACGGGCATGTCCATGAGCCGGGACGGCGGCACGGTGCACGCGGAGGACGCGACGCTGGCCGCCCGCAACGCCCTGCTGAACATGATCGAGCACCTCGGCGAGCGGGGCTGGGACCGCCAGCAGGCGTACACCATCTGCAGCGTCGCCGTCGATCTCAAGATCAGCCAGCTCGTCGACGTGCCCAACTTCCTGGTTTCGGCGTTCCTGCCGCTTGACATTTTCACGTCCGAGTGACGCGATATATGTCATCGCTTACCGGAATCGGCCGCTAGCGCCGGCGCCTTATAAAGGCTCCGTGCCGCGTCGTTAGCGTTCACCGCGTGGCCTGGAAGGGGGCCTGATCGATGCTCGCCGCGATCACCACGGGGCCCAACGTCATCGAGGTGGCGCAGCGGCCGGAGCCGTCCGGGCCGCCGTCCGGGCACGTCCTCGTGCATCCGGAGGTCGTCGGCATCTGCGGCTCGGACTTCCACATCTTCACCGGCGACACCGTGGCCCTGTCGGGGTCCGAACGGGCGTACCCGAGGGTCCAGGGGCACGAGTTCTCGGCCCGGGTCATGGCCGTCGGCGACGGATGTCCGGAGGAGCTCGCCGTAGGCACCAGGGTGGCGATCTGGCCGCTGATGGCCTGCCGGGAGTGCTACCCCTGCCAGATCGGGCGGTCCAATGTCTGCGTCAACTTCCAGCTGATCGGCGTGCACACCGACGGCGGGCTGCAGGAGTTGCTGAGCGTCCCGTACGCGCAGGCCTTCCCGGCGGGCGACGCCGCGCCGCAGGTGGTGGCCTTCGCCGAGCCCATGTCGGTGGCCGTGCACGCCGTGCGGCGGGGCCGGGTGATCGCCGGCGAGCGAGTGGTCGTGCTCGGCGCCGGGCCGATCGGCCAGGCGGTGAGCCTGGCCGCGGTCGACGTGGGCGGCCGCGTCATGGTGGTCGACCCGCTCGCGTCCCGTCGCCACCTGGCGCTGGCATCCGGTGCCGAGGCGGCGGAGTGGGGCACCCCGGAGGCCGTCGCCGCGGCGGCGCGCGACTGGACGGGTGGCGCCGGACCCGAGGTGGTGCTCGACACCACCGGCGACGCGAGGGCGCTCGGGCAGGCCCTCGACATGGTGGTCGCCGCCGGCCGGATCGTCGTGGTCGGGATGACCGGCGCGGAGGCTCCGGTCCGGTCCGGGCTGCTGCCGGTCAAGGAGGTCGACGTCCTCGGCTCCAGCTGCTGCGACGCGGCCGACTTCGCCGAGGCGGTGGCGCTGGTCCGCCGTACGGCGTCCGCGGTGGCGCGACTGATCACCGACGAGTTCTCGCTCAGCGACACGTCGGCCGCGATCGCGCGGGCGATGAACCAGCCGCAGGAGGTCATGAAGGTGACGGTCTCGGCCGACGACCTCGACGTGTCTGCACCGAAGGGATGAGGGCGATGACGACACCGGAGGCGCGCGAGCCGGAGGCCGTCGCGGCACGGCTGTTCGACGTACGCGGCCGCAGCGCGATGGTGACCGGGGCGGCCAGCGGGCTCGGGCGGGCGATGGCCGAGGTGCTGGCCGCGGCCGGCGCCGGCGTGACTCTGGCCGACAGGGATCCCGCCGGACTGGAGAAGGCCGGCGCGGAGCTGGCCGCCGCCGGTGGCAACGTACGGCAGGCCCAGGTGGACGTCAGGGACGCCGGCCAGGTACGGGCGGCCGTCGCCGACACCGTCCAGGCCTTCGGCGGGCTCGACGTCGTGTTCGCGAACGCCGGGATCGCCGAGGGCGCGGGCTACTCCGATCCGGACTGGCGGCTGGAGGCGTTCCCCGAGGACTCCTGGGAGCGGGTGGTCGCCGTCAACCTGTCCGGCGCGCTGCACACGATGCGCGCCGCCGCGGAGGTGATGCGCCGCCAGGGAGCGGGCCGGATCGTCGTCACCGCCTCGACGGCCGGGCTGCGCGCCGACCCGATGGTCGCGTACTCCTACGTCGCCGCCAAGGCGGCCCTGATCAATGTCGTCAAGCAGGCGGCGCTCGACCTCGCCCCGCATGGGGTACGAGTCAACGCGATCGCGCCGGGGCCCTTCCACACCAACATCGGCGGCGAGAAGGGCAAGGACCCGGCGGTCGAGAAGACCTGGTCGATGACGGTGCCGCTCGGCCGCATGGGGAACCCGGAGGAGATCAAGGGCCTGGTGCTGCTGCTCGCCTCGGACGCCTCCAGCTTCATGACCGGCGCCGTCTACCCGGTGGACGGCGGGGCCCTGGCCACCTCCCACATTCTCTGAGAGGTGGCCGCTCCGGCTGCTCAGGCGGTCGCGGCGGCCCGCCTCGCCCGCAGTACGACCCTCGCCAGCGGCAGCGCGGCCACGGCGCCGAGAATCAGCAGCAGGGCCACCAAGTCGAAGACCGTGCTCACCGCGTGCGCGGAGGCGGACCGGCCCGAGTGCCCGGCCAGGCTGAGGAAGAGGCTGCCGAGCGTGGCGACGCCGACCACCTGGAACAGCTGGAGGGTCGTGGTGACCACGCCGCTGGCGTCCGGCGCCTCATGCAACGGCACGTGGACGAGCGCGTGCGTCATCGCCGAGCTGAACGCCACTCCCATGGCCGCGCCGAACGCGATCATCTCGGCCTGCAGCAGCACATCGCCGTGCGTACCCGAGCGCAAGTTCACGGCGAGCGCGATGAACGCCACGCCGGCCACCAGGAACCCGGCCGTGGTGAGGGCGTGGTGCACGCTCTCGGGCAGCCGGCGCCAATAGAACGAGCAGAGCCCGAACGCGGCGGCCGCCGGCGCGAACGTCAGGCCCGCCCGCAGGGCGCTGTCGCCGAGCCCGGCCTGCAGGTGCAGCGCCAGGCTGAACAGGAACCCCGCGTACGCGACCATCGCCAGGCCCAACGTGGCCAGCCCGGAGGCGAGGCCGGGAGCGCGCAGCACGTCGAGGTTCAGCAGCGGGTCCCCGCCGCGCGCGGCCACCCGCCGCTCCACCAGGACGAAACCAGGGGCCAGCACGAGCCCGGCGGCGATGCACGCCAGCGTCCAGGCCGGCCAGCCCTCTTCGTGCCCGAGGACGAGGGGGAGCACGATGAGGAACACCGCGGGCACGGCGACGGCCAGCCCCGCGAGGTCGAGGCGGCGGCTGCCGCCGGACTCGTCGCGCGGCACCACGCGCGGCACCAGCACGGCGACCGCCAGCCCGACGGGCACGTTGACCAGGAAGACGGGCCGCCAGCCGCTGCCGAACAGGTCGGCGCTCACCAGCACCCCGCCGAGCACCTGCCCGACGACGAACCCGGACGCGATCACGGCCGAGTACGCGCTCAGCGCCTTGGCGCGCGCGGACCCGGCGAACTGGGTCTGGATTACGCTGATGATCTGCGGCATCATCGCCGCCGCCCCGGCACCTTGCACGAACCGGGCGACGACCAGCACCGCCGTGTTCGGCGCGAGGCCGCACAGCAGCGAGCTCAGGGTGAACCCCAGTACCCCGATCAGGAACATCCGGCGACGTCCGTACAGGTCGCCCAGCCGGGCACCGGTGATCAGCAGCATCGCGTAGCTGACCGTATATCCGGCGACGACGAGCTGCAGCGCCGCGCCGGAGGCGTGCAGGTCGGTGCCGATCGTCGGCATCGCGACGTTGACGATCGTGACATCGAGCAATGCCATGAACTGGCCGACGAGGAGCACCGCCAGCATGAACCAGCGGCTTCGGGCCGTCGGGGAAATGTCAGACGTGGCTCGTACGGTTACATCAGACATCGTGGACATGAGACGACTCTGCGGTCTCGCGGCCAAAGATGCCGAGAGCCCAGTGATGCTGGTGCTGACAGCACCAGGAAAGGGGACGCCGTGACGGCGACCGAGACGGCCAGTGGCACGGGCACGTTGCGGCGGGCGGAGCTGGGTGAGTTCCTCAAGGCCCGGCGGGCCCGGCTGGCCCCCGAAGACGTGGGGTTGCCGCCCGCGCCCCGCCGGCGCACCCCGGGGCTGCGGCGTGAGGAGGTAGCGCTGCTCGCCGGGCTCGGCGTGACCTGGTACACCTGGCTCGAACAGGGGCGGCCGATCAACGTCAGCTCCCAGGTCCTCGACTCCGTGGCCCGGACACTGCGGCTCGACCGGGTCGAGCGCGAGCACATGTACCGGCTCGCCGAGGCGACTCCGCTGCGCTCGTGGGCCGCGACCACCGTGATCCCGGACGGCGTGCGTGACGTGGTGCACGGGCTCGACCCGATGCCGGCGGCGCTGATCAACACCCGGTTCGACATCATCGAGTCGAACGACGCCCACCTCGACCTGTTCTGGGACTGGCACACGCTGCCGTGCGTCCACAAGAACCTGCTGTGGTGTTGCGTCACCGAGCCGCTGGCCGCGGAGCGCTTCCTCAACTACGACGAGGAGATCCCGCATCTCGTCGCCCGGCTGCGTGCCGCGTACAGCAGCCACATCGGCGACCCGGAGTGGGAGGAGGACATCAGGCGGCTCGCCGACGTGAGCCCGGAGTTCACCGAGATGTGGGCGCGGCACGAGGTGGCCGAGCCCGCCTTGCGGGTCTTGCGGTTCTGGCACCCCGACGCGGGCGTGCTGTCCTTCAGCCGCACCGAGCTCGACGTCGCCGCCATGCCGGACCTGCGGGTCAGCGTCTATACCCCCCGCGACGAGGAAACCCGCGCCCGGCTGCCGCTCACCCGCCGCCCGCGATCTCCCGAGCTCGCGGCCCATTAGGTACGGCACCGTATGGCACCACGAGCGGCGACAACGCGGCGAGGCGCCGCCTGGGCGACGCGCAGGGCATTGGATCCCCCAACAGCCTCTCAGCCGGCCTGCATGGTGGCGGCGAGGACGGCGCGCTGCGTGGGCCGCGCGGCGAGGTAACGCTCGCGGCCGGCGTCGGTGAGGCAGACAAAGACGCCCCGCCGGTCCATCTCGCACATCGAGCGGGTGACCAGGCCCTGTCGTTCGAGCCGGGCGACCAGGCGGGACGCCGCGCTCTGGGTGAGCGGCAGGGCGTCGGTTAGCTCCTGCGCCCGGCAGTTTTCGCCGCGGCGCTCGGCGAGCTGCTCCAGCGCCTCGAACTCGTTGACGCCGATGTCGTGCCGGCGCTGCAGCTCGTGCTCGAGCGCGCCGCTCACGGCGGCATGGCGGGCGAGCAGCCGCCGCCACTCGTCCACCAGGGACCGCTCGGTGTCGATGTCGCTCACGGCGTGCAGGGTAGCATATGTGAGAGCATAATATGAACAAACATTTAATGTTTTGTCATTAGATGCGTGTGCATGTAACCTGCTCGGCATGACTTCATCCGAACAGACATCTGTCGTGGGGCAGCGCTGGGACACACGGCTGTGGGGCGTGCTCATGGTCGTGTGCACGGTTGTCGCGCTCGACGGGCTCGACGTCTCGATGGTGGGGGTCGCGCTCCCGTCGATCCGCGCCGACCTCGGCGTGTCCACGTCGACCCTGCAGTGGGTGGTCAGTGGGTACGTGCTCGGCTACGGGGGACTGCTGCTGCTCGGCGGGCGGGCCGCAGACCTGCTCGGCCGCCGCCGGGTCTTCCTCGTCGCGCTGGCCGTGTTCGCGGCCGCGTCGCTGCTGGGCGGGCTGGTCAGCAGCGCGGCCCTGTTGATCGTGGCCCGGTTCGTCAAGGGCCTCGCCGCCGCCTTCACCGCTCCGGCGGCGCTGTCCATCGTGACGACGACCTTTCCCGAGGGGCCGGCGCGCAACCGGGCCATCAGCATCTTCGGCGTCTTCGGCGCCAGCGGTTACTCCCTCGGCCTGGTGTTCTCGGGCTTGATGACCCAAGTCGGCTGGCGGTGGACGTTCCTGCTGCCGGTCCCGATCGCGTTGATCGCTCTATTCGCCGGGGTGAAGCTGATCCCCGACGTCGGGCGCCCGGACCGTGACGGCCGCGGCTATGACGTGCTCGGCGCGGTCACCGGGGCCGCAGCGACGCTGCTGCTGGTCTTCACCGTGGTCAACGCGCCGGACGTGGGCTGGGCCGCGGCCCGCACCACCGTCGGCCTGCTCATCGCCGTCGCGCTGGCGGCCGCCTTCGTGGCGGTCGAGCGGCGCAGCCGGCATCCGCTGATACGGCTCGGCATCCTGCGATCGGGGCCGCTACGCCGGGCGAACCTCGGGGCGATGGCGTTCTTCGGCTCGTTCTTCAGTTTCCAGTTCGTCGCCATGCTCTACCTGCAGTCGGTACGGGCCTGGACACCGCTGCAGACCGCGCTCGCCTTCTTGCCGGCCGCGCTGATCGTGGCCTTCGGGTCGCCGCGGATCGCCCCGGTCGTCGACCGCCTGGGCACCGCGCCCCTGATCGTGGCCGGGGTCGTCGCCCATGTGACCGGCTACGCGTTGTTCTTCATGGTCGACGAGCACTCCAGCTACGTTGCTTCGGTGCTGCCCTCGATCATCTTGATCGGCATCGGCTTCATGGTGGCCTTCCCGGCGCTGAACATTCAGGCCACGGCCGGGGTCGCCGACCACGAGCAGGGGCTGGCCGGCGGCTTGCTGAACACGTCCGTACAGGTCGGCGGGGCCGTCGGGCTCGCCGTCGTGACCGCGGTGGTGACCGCCAACGGCGGCAGTGAGGCCTCACCGACGGCGCTGCTGGCCGGATTCCGGCCCGCCCTCGCGGTCGTCACCGGCCTCACCGCGGTCGGTCTGGCGATCGCGCTGCGCAGCCTGTACGCCGGCCGGCGCGGGCTCCGTCGTGCGACCGACGAGACGGAGCCGCTCGAAGACGTACGGGAGGAGGCGGCGCTCGCCTCTCCCGAGGCCGCCTAGGTACGTCACCGGTGCGGCACCGCGATGCGGGAGGCTCGCCTCAGTGCCTCCCGCATCGGTGCCGTTCGGCGGCTGGTTCGAGTCCGGTCGGCGGTGAGAGACTGCCGGTATGGCGCATCAGCATGACGAAGATCCCACTTGCGCGGTCGCGCACGGCGATGTGGTCCCGGAGTCCGACGACCGTGTTCTCGTCGCGGTTTTCGCCTCGCCGGTCGCCGACTTCCTACTGCACTTCGGCGCGGATGTCGGGTTCCGTACGCTGCTGCTGGAGCCCGACGCCGACCGCGCCGGCGGTCTGCGCACGCCCGGGGTCGAGGTGGTGACCGAGCCGCCCGCCGGCCTGGGCGGCACCGCGGACGTCGTGGTCACCGACCACCACCGCTCCGAGATCGGCGTCGTCCTGCGCGACGTCCTCAAGCACCAGGTCCGCTGGGTCGGGGTGATGGGCAACCCGCGACACGAGGGCCCGCATGTGCAGGCCCTGAAGGATCTCGGCGTACCGCCGGATGAGATCGCCCGCGTGCACCGGCCCATCGGGCTCAACATCGGCTCCCGCACGCCGCCCGAGATCGCCGTCGCGACCCTGGCCGGGTTGCTCGCCGATCGCGCCGGCAAGCCCGGCGGGTTCGCCTTCTGAACCGGCTGAAACAGGTCGCCCGCGCCCGGCGCGCTCCCACGTCGTCCGGAACCCATGCCGGGGCGCCGGCATCTAACCGGGCATGATCGCGCTGTCCGCATTCGACGTGCTGCCCGTTGTCTCCGCCCTCATCTTTCCCGGCTTCGTGATCTTGGTGGTCGTCCTCATCGTCACCACGGCCACGCGGCAGCGGAAGCGGCGCGAGCGGCTGCAGGCGTACGCGGCCCAGCTCGGGTGGTGGCCGATCGCCGGCCCGCTGCCCGAGGCGGTCGCCAAGGACGTCGGGTCGCGGCGCACCAAACTCGCGCTCGGGACGCAGCGCGGCAGGTTCAACGTCTGGATGGTCTGGCATCAATGGACCGAGTCGACTGGGGAGAACTCGTCGACGACCCGGAACCTCACCAGGTACTACCTCTGGCTCGGCCCCGCCTACCCGAATATCGAACTGCGCCGCCGTACCAGCATCGGCGCGTTCCTCAAGCCGGTGCGCGGTGCCGGCACCGGCGACCCTGACTTCGACAAGGCGTTCCTGGTCCGGCCGTCCGACCGCACCGACCATCTGCGGCTACTGTCGCCCGCCCTGCGACAGGCGATGATGGCGAAACAGGTGCCCGTCTGGCAGATCGCCGGCGGCGTGCTGATCATCGGGTACAGCGACGCGCCGCGGGTCGAGAGCTTCCAGCCGCGGGCCGAGATGATCATCTACCTCGCCCACGCGCTGGGCTGACGCGCGAGCACCCGGTCGACCGCGGCCGCCATAACGGCGTAGCCGGCGTCGTTGGGGTGCAGGTGGTCGCCGCTGTCGTAGGCCGGGTTCAGCAGCTCGGGATGGTCCGGCGCGGCCATCACGGCGGCGAAGTCGACCACGCCGTCGAAGGCGTGTGAGTTCTTGATCCAGTCGTTGATGACCAGCCGTTTCTGCTCGGCGGCGGCGTCCCAGTACGACGAGCCCTGCGCCGGCAGGATCGTCCCGCCGTAGATCCGCAGGCCGTGCGCGTGCGCCCGGTGGATCACCTTCTGGTACGCGCGGATCAGCTGGGCCGGGGTGACGTTGGTGTTCGGCGCCGAGCAGTCGGCGTTGGGCAGCTGACTGAAACCGAGGTCGTTGACGCCCTCCAGCAGCACTACGGTGCGCGCACCCGGCTGGCTGAACACGTCGCGGTTCAGCCGGGACAACAGGTCGACCCCGAGACACACGGAGTCGGACAGCACCCGGTTGCCGCTGATTCCCTCGTCGATCACGGCGGGTGCGCCCCGTCCGTACCGGGCGACCAGCCGATCGGCCAGGACGTTCGGCCACCGGGCGTTGGCGTCCACAGTGCTCGCAAAGCCGTCGGTGATGGAGTCGCCCAGGGCGACGATCGCCCCCGGAGCCGAGGTCCTGACCTGGACGGCGTCGAGGAAGAACCACGTGCCGACCGTGGTGTCGAACCCCTGGCTGCCGGCGGCGGCCGTACGGTCGCCGCTCGCCAGGAAGTTCGTCTGCTGGGCGTCCTGGTGATAGGTGGCCGGCCCGGTCGGCGCCGGCAGGTAGAGGCTCACCGCGAGGTTGCTCAGCGCCGGGACCGTCATCCGTACCGGATCGCTGAGCGCCGACGCGCCGCGCGCGAGCCGCACCGCCCGATCCCCGTGGAACCGAAGGCCGCGCAGGGAGCCCGCGTCGATCTCGGCGCCCTTCGCCTGCCGGGCGACGGTGGCCGCCGCGATCGTCACCGCGCGGTCGCCGAACGCGTTGCTCACCCGGATCCGCAGTTCCGTGCCGCCCGCGCTCGTATGGATGATATTGCGCACGGTCTGGTTGTCGAGCGTCTGTACGGAGGACACCAGCGCGGACGGCGCCATCGCGCTGCCGCCCCAGGTGGCGACCCACCCGGGCGGTCGCGGCTTGGACTCGGCGGTCACTGCGGGGCCGGCGACTATGGCGGCGACGCCGGCCAACAGCGCCACCCCGGCCGCGACGACACGCCGGCGCGGGGACACGGACACGATCCGACCGAGCATGGCAACCACCTACTCGCTCATACCGCGGGTGATGTCTCCCGCATGATCGCACCCGTCGCGATCGCTGACCAGACCGCTTTCACGAAGCGAGCGCCCGGGCGGTCGCGCCGAACGGATCAGGCGGTGCCGATGCGGAGGACCACCCCGGTGCCCGGGCACGCACGCGCCCCGGCGGCCGGCGACTGCGAGAAGACCTTGCCATGCCAATAGCCGCTGTGCCGCTTCGTGACCTTCACCGTGAAACCGTTCCGCTCCAGCACTTTGCGGGCCTGGTCGACCGGCCGGCCCTTCCCGTCGAGGACGGTGGCCTTCGAGGCGGTGACGCCCTCTCATCGTCTGCGGGGCTGCGCTCCCTTGTCGCGCCCGGTATTCGGAGCGCCCCGGAGAACCGGATCGGTCGCCCGGGCTAAGGCGTCACGGGCGGCACCGCGAGTCGCGGCAGATCGTGAGGTGCAGCGGGCCCTCGCTGTCGAGGAGGTACTCGGCCTCGTCGCTCCACAGCACCCGGGCGTCCCCGTCGCGGCCGATGGCGAGGTCGAGATATCCCGGCCCCTTGCTGATCTGCCCGAGTGGCACCTGCGTACGGCGGGCGCAGCCGGCGTCGTGGCAGGCGATGAGCACCGCTTGGTGCCGTACGAGGTCGTACGTGGCCACGATGGGACGCCCGGCGCGATCGAGGTCGAGCGCGGGCCACGGGCGGCTGAGCCCGGGCCCGGTGAGGGACACCGTGTCCGTCTCCGCGCAGTCCGGTGTGCGGCAGCGGCGCAGCATCGCGGCGCCGGTACGCCCGTCACGGTAGGCCACGACGGGCCGGTCGTCGGCGGGCACCGCGATGTCGACGCCGTCGATGTACTTGTGGAGCTCCGTATCGCGGGGGAGCGTCGGCAGCTTCTCCCGGTTGATCCGAGGATGCGCACAGACGGCGGTGTCGCAGCTCACGAGGGTGATCGCGCCCGTCGTGTAGTCCTCGTACGCGACGACGGGCCGGTCGCCGTGTCCAACCGCAACCGCGACCGGCCGGCTGAAGAGGCCGAGGATGCGAAACGGCAGGCGGGTCGCGGTGATGGCCGTTGGCGTCGCACAGCGCGGGTCGCCGCAGCGGATGATGCGCAGCACCGAATCGCGGCGCTTTTCGGTCGGTTCGATCGCGGCGATCACGATGCCCTGACCGGCGGCCGGCGTCACGGCCGCCCCGTAGCCGAACTCCTCGCCCGGCCCGCCGAATTCGACGATGTGCGCCGTGTTGACGGCGGCGGCCGGGCCGCAGGCCTTGACGCCGCACCGGAACAGCCGGAGCACCCACTCGCCGTCCTTGTGCTTCGACTCGTTCGGACGCGATCCCGACCAGGTGACCGCCGCGACCGCGCCGTCGGGCAGGGTCGCCGTTGCCATCTTGAGGAGGTAAACGTGGCGGCCGTAGTCGTACAGCCGGTTGCCGTGGCACGACTCGGAGGCGCAGACCCGCATGCCGATCGAGCCGCCGGTCGGCCCGGACACTTCCGCCGGCCGGTCGCCGCCCAGGAGGTGCAGCGCGACCGGCTGCCGGCCGAAGTCGTCCCGCAGCACGTGGTCGGAGGTGCGCTGCAGATCCAGCGGGTTGAGCACGATGTACCCCGCGTACAACAGCCCCGGCAACGGCAGCAGCGCGAGCGCGCCCAGCCGGCGACGCCCGGACGCACCCTGTGCTGCGGCGACGGGCAGTCGTCCGGCCACCGCCGCCAGGTCGAGCGGCCGCTCGGCGGTGGTGCGGAAGCTGAACGGATACCGCTGGTTGAGCGCCACCACGACCAGCGTCGCCGCCTGGAACGGGACCACGAAGACGCCGGCCGCGCCGAGCACGACCTGGCCGAGCAGCGTGTGCGTAATGCCGTCGAACGGCGACACGGCCCAGCGCAGGCCGGCGACGACCAGGCCCGGCACGATGATCACGCCGACAGCCACTACGATCGACGTCTGCCACCGGCGCAACCGCGTCAAGGTGACGGCACGCCCGATCGCGCCCAGCGTCCCGCGGCCGTCGAGCAGCGCGATCGGCAGCGCGACGGCCAGCCAAAGCACTCCCGGCGAGACCGCGACGATCACCACGACGCCCATCCATACGGCCCCGGTCTTGGCCGCCGTGGCCACCCCGGCCGCCGCGACGGCGGCCAGGACCAAGAGCGCGACGAGTCCGAGCACCGCCAGGGCCGGGGCCCGCCGTACCGCCGCCCCCAACGCCGTCCGCGGTTCGACGGGGCGGCCGAGCACATCGCCGGCGGCCATGAACACGGTGGCGGCAAGCGCGACGATCTCGACCGCGTACCCGACGACAAGCGCGGCGCACACCACGGCGACCGGCCTGTGAGAGTAGGTCCAGACCGTGATGTCGCCGTTGACGATGCGCCCGCCGCGTCCCACGGTGGCGAAGATGGCTGCCGACACCGCGATCGCCGCGGGGACGTAGAGCAGAGCGCCGGGCATGCTGAGCGTGGCGAGATGACGTGCCGCGGTGCGGTAGCTCAACCGGAGCAGTCCGACCGCGTTGTCTTCGCCGACGCCGGGCGGCGCGACGTCGTTGTCGCGCCGGGTCATTCCGGCGACGGGGGCCGATTCCTGGTCTGTGGGCTCGGCGGAGTCTGCGGGCTCGGGGGAGGGGGCCATAACCCGTTAGACGGAACCGATCGTTGATCGGATCGGCCGAGATCGAAAACAGCGTGGACGAAAGGGTGGCTCAGTAACCGCCGCCGCCCGTGCCGTACCCGCCGTCTCCACCTCCGGAGCCGCCGCTCGAACTGCCACCCGAGCTCCCGCCGGAGCCGGCGCCGCTCGAGCCTTCGGATCCGCCGGACGCGGCGGCCTTCTTGGGGATCGCCTTGGTGCCGATGATCGAGGCGACGTACCACTTGCCCTTGAGGCCCTGCCCCAGCCACTGGCCGGGCTTCTTGTCCTTGTAGAAGGTGTACAGCGGCCAGCCGTTGAGGGTCAGCTGCCACCTGCCGTCCGCACGCTTGATCCGGCCGAGCAGGGTGGCGTCGAAGCCCTTCAGTACCAGGTTGGTGCTGGTGATGATGACCGGCGGCCACTGCTTGGCGCAGGTTCCCGCGCACTTGGAAAGCGACCTGGGCCTGGCGAGGTCATTGTCGAAGCGGTAAACCGTCAGCCCCTTGCCGTTGACCATGATCTTGCCGAGCTTCTTGGTGGACGCCGTCATCAGGGTCCAGTGGATCTTCGGTGCGGCAGGGGCGGCTGCCTGCGATTGGCCGGTGCCCTGGCCGGAATCGCCGCCGTTGGCAGAGTCATTGCCGGTGGACGACGATCCGTTGCCGAAACCGCCGCAGCCGGCGAGCAGCATGGCCGTCGCCGCGATGACTCCGGTCAAGGCGAGCCGACGTTGCATACCCATCTTCGTTCCTTCCTGCGGGCTGATCACCGCACGGCGGGACGGAAGCTAATCCGCGCACCGTAGGGGCTTGTGCACCGGCCCTCGCCTGACGCCGCGCCTCTCGCTATGACCCAAGTGATGGCCTGTGCACAAGCTCTCGGGTTGCAGTACGCCGCCCGGCAGGACCGGGTTCAACGAATCGGGAATGCGACGCTGAGTAACACAAGACGATCTCGGGTAACTACCGCCACATAGGCATCAGGGGACGCCTAGGAATGGCTGGTTACGGGGGAATCCAGCATGAAATTGATCACTCGGGAGCAACGGCACGTCGGCGATGGCCGGGCTGACCGTCACGTCCGAGCCCGGCCCGCCGGTGGGTGGCGGTGGCTTCGCGCTCGACGCCCAGCGAAAACATGGGGATACGGCGGCCGCCCAAACCGGCACCTGGCAGCGCGTCGGCCGGGTGCCGGCCGAGGGAGTGCTGGTCGGCTGCCTCCTGTTCGCCGGAGCCGTACGGCGGCGGCGTAACCGCACCCCGTCCTGACCGGTCGCCTGGGGCGCGGTCATCGGTTGAGGGTCACCGGGCGAGAAGCCGGCCGATCCGGTCGGCGGCCCGCCGCGCGCCCCCGTCGGGTACGGCCCGGTAGCGCGGGGTCCGGGTGAGCGCCGACCGCATCGCGGCGGCCAGCTCGGACGGCGTGGTCGACTGGTAGTCCAGCCGGATCCCGGCCCGGTAGTGATCGAGCCGGTGGGCCACGTGGTGCTGCTGCTCCCAGTGCCCGCGCAGCGGGAAGTAGATGAACGGCCGCCGCAGCGCGACCAGCTCCATCGTGGTGCTGAGCCCGCCTTGGACGACGGCGGCGTCGGCCGCGGCCAGGTGCTCGTACAGGTTGTGTACGTAGCCGCGTTTCTCCAGGCCCTCGACCTCGGGCAGCTCCTTGGGGTCGAGGCGGGGGCCGGTGACCATGACCATGCGCGCCTCCGGCACCTCCTTCTGCAGGGCCGCGAAGCCCTCGGCGACGAGGCGCAGCAGCGACCGCCCCACGGTTGTGCCGCCCACCGCGGCGAACAGCAGCGGGAAGCCGGTGCCGTACCCGAGCCGCGCCCGCGCCGCGGCGGGATCGTGATGCGCCGCGGCGTCGAACGGCACGACGTACGGCACCGGCTCGAACCACGTCTTGGTCCAGTCGCGAATGCCGGGCAGACCCGGGCCGAACGACGCGTCGGGCAACTCGTCGTACGAGCCGATGTACAGGGAGAGGTCGCGCAGCTCCGGCAGGCTGGCCCGGTGCTCGATCATCTCGGCGTTGTAGTCGGCGCACAGCACGGCCTCCCGCGGGTCGCCCTCGGGGTCCACCGGCAGGAACCCGATGACGTCGGTGAGGAAGGCGTACGGCGCGATCTTGCGGTCGGGGTTCTCGTGCAGGAAGTAGTCGACCTCCCAGCTTTCGTCGCCCACCCACAGGTCGTAGCTCGTCTCGCGGACGACGTCGTCGAACAGCATGTAGTTGGCGCAGAAGATCTCGTCCATCCGGCGGAACGCGTGGAAGGCGGGCAGAGCGTGGCCGGTGGCCTCCGACTCCCAGTGCGCCGACTCCGAGGCCATCTCCCGGCTCGCCGGATGCACGATCTCACCGGCCGTCTCCAGGACCTTGGTCACCGGATGCTGCGTCCACCAGTGGATCTCCACCTCGGGGTCGGACTCGCGCAGCGCCCGGGCGATGGCGAGGTCGCGCATCGTGTGCCCGAGCCCGATCGGCGAGGAGATCCACAGCACCCGCCGCCTGCCGCCGGTCACCACCGGCGGCGGTACGGCTTGCGGTGGCGGTACGGCTTGCGGCGACGGCGTGGCTGGAGTGGCGATCGAGTCGGCGAACTCCTTGAACAGCCGGTTGACGTATACCGGGTGCCGTCCATGCGGCACGTGCCCGGCCCCGTCGATGACGACGAGCCGGCCCCCGGTCAGCTCGGCGAAGCGCCGCGACCGGGCCAGCGGCTGGCACTGGTCGGCCGTGCCGTGGACGACCAGCACGGGGCAGCCGATCGACTCGCAGAGGGCGACCGCCTCGTCCTCTGTCGCGGGCCGCTCGGCGCCCGCGATCGCGCGGGCCAGGGTGTCGGCATCGGTCTCCAGGCCCCACTCGACCAGGTCGTCGAACAGCTTCGTCGAATGCGGCTCTGGGCAGAGCTGGCCGGAATGGAACTCCAGCCAGCCTCGGTAGTCCCGTTTCCAGTAGTGCATGTTCTTCTTCGCCCAGCCCTCGTCGGTGTCGAGGACGTCGGCGAAGGAGTACCGCACCTGATGCGGGTGCGGCGGCGCGAGCGGCCCGATGTTCGCCGCGATGGCGAACAGCCCCCGCACCCGCTCGGGGTGCTCGGCGGCGAACACGGTCGCCCAGCGCACGCCGGCGCACAACGCGCCGAAGATCGCCGATTCGGTGCCGGTGGCCGCGAGCACGGCGGCGATGTCGGACACCCGGGCATCATCGTCGTAGGCCGATCCGTCCAGCGGCCGATCGGACTTCCCGTTGCCGCGCGGGTCGAACGTCACGACCCGGTAGTGCCGGGCGAGGTAGGGCACCTGCGCCTTCCAATGCCGGGACGTGACGATCGACACCGTCGGCAGCAGCAGGATCGTCGGCCGGTCGGTTCCCCAGACCTCGTAGTAGATCCGTACGCCATCGTTGACGGCATAGCCCGATTCGTCGGGTTCGCGGGCGCGCATGTGCTCTTCCCCCAATCAGCCGATCATGCTGTGGTGACCCGCCGTCGTGTGCAGGGCGGTGATGATCAGCGCCACGCCCGCGAAGCTGGTCACCCATGGGGCCAGCGCGGGGCGCACCGCGCGTTCCGCGACCATGACCGCGGTCAGTACGGCCATCCAGATCAGGCTGCCGACCCCGACCGCGAACATCACCAGCATCAGCGTCCCGCAGTTGCCGAGGCAGCTCAGCGTGTGTCGCCACGACAGCGTGGGCGTGCAGCGGGTGGCGTCCAGCAGCCGCCGCTTGACCGGCGTGAGCTGGAACAGCCCGGCCCCGATGAGCACAGCGGGGGCGACGAGGTGCGCGAGCCACGGCCGGGAGCCGGCCAGCTCGTGCACCAGAGAGTCCCCGCTCAGCGCAACGATCGCGAAGGCGGTCCAGACCGCGGCCGTCACCGCGACCACCCCGCAGGCGGCCGCGACGCCCGTCCGGACGGCGCTGTCCCGAACGGCCGAGCCGACTTCGGGCGGCAGCATCATGGCGGCGACCATGAGCTGCCACCCCGCGATGAGGGCGGCGACCTCGGCCAGGTGCAGCGCGTGGCCGTGCCCGAGCACCTCGTCGTGCGACGTATGCCCGCCGACTCCGGCGGCCAGTGCCACCCAGGCCGCCGCGGCGACCCCGCCGAGCACCACCACCGCCGGGACGGGCCTGGCGCGTGCCGATGCGACGACCATGGCGTCGCTCATTCGGTGAAGCAGTAGGAGTCGCTGGAGGCGTCGCCGCCCTGCAGCCGGGTCTGGTGCACCCGGAGGCCGCGGAAGTCCTCGCCGCCGGGGAAGAACCCCGTGTCGGCGGCCAGCCCGCCCCCGTCGAGGTTCGCGTCGAGCCTGGCCATCCACGCGCCGACGCCGTCAGGATAGAAGATGTCGTCCCACGCCGCGTACAGCGAGTTCGTCGCGTAGACACGCTTGCCGTCGCGGCTGACCTCCACCATCTGCGGCCCGCCGGCCAGCGGCCGGCCGGGCGCCGCGGGGTGTGGGCTGCGGCCGACGATGCCGCCGAGCCGTACCGACCCGGTCTCCCGAGGGTTGAACGGGTCGCTGACGTCGTACTGTTTGAGCTCGCCGGTGCCCCAGCACGAGACGTACAGCCACTTGTCGTCGACCGACAGGTCGATGTCGGTGATGAGCGGCGGCACGGCCGAGAACGGCTGCAGCGCGGGTGGCAGGTCGGCGGGGTCCGCCGGCTCGGCGGGGATCGTGATGACCTTCCGCGCCGCCCACCGGTCGCCGTCCTTGTACCACGCCCAGATCGACCCCGACAGGTCCTCGACGCTGATCGTGGCGCCGGTGAAGCCGTACGTCTGGGACGGGTCGTGCGCGGGCCGCAGCTCGAGCACCATCTGGTGCTCGTCGCCGAGATCGACGCGCTGCTTGAGGGTCCGCTCGGACATGCTCCAGAAGTTCAGGTGATGCCCGAACTTGCGCCCGAGCAGGTCCTCGGGGTTCAGCCCGTTCTCGATCATCGACGGTGTGGCCCACTCGGACGTGATGACGGTGTCGTGGTTGAGGTGCCACCAGACGTCGTAGGCGAAGTACTGGTCACCCCGGTCGAGCTCCCACGCGCCCACGACGTCGAAGGTCTCGTGGTCGAGCAGGGCGACGCCGCCCGGCCCGTCGTTGCCGTTCGCGCCCCCGATCGCGGACATGAAGATCCCGTCCGGGCCGCAGTGCAGCGTGTGCGGGCGCGAGTACCCGGCCTTGTTGGCCAGCTCGTCGGCTCCGATCTCGCGGACCACGTGCGGCGCGCGCGGGTCGGGCTTGGTGTCGAGGACGTACGTACGGGACGAGCGCAGCCCGGGCACGAGGAGGTACCGACGCTCGAGGTGGCCAGCGTGCCCGGCGTGGCAGAGCGCGCTGGAGCAGGCGTTCCAGCCGAAGTGGTGCAGCTCGTTGCCCGAGGTGGGCAGCTCGGTCCATCCGACGACGGCGCCGTACTCGGCGGACGAGGCGTCGCAGTCGACAACGGCGATAGCGTCGCGCTGCCGGCCGGTCGGGTCGTACGCGGCCACGTACGCGAGCGTCTCGGGCGGCGCGGAGATCGCGTCGCGCGCGGTTCGGTAGAACGTAGGGTCGATCGATGTGGACATGGTCCCCTCCCCGTAATGTGCCGATTTCTCCTTGTACGGCGGATGGACTGTCCGGCGATATGAGGGGAATCACTTAGGGGCCGCTGCCGTCGGCCCGGGGACCTGCGGATCGTGCAGGCCCTGCGCGACCACCCAGGCCGCCACCTCCGCCCGGCTCCGGGCGCCGAGCTTGCCCATGATGTTGTGCACGTGGACCTCGGCGGTCTTCTCCGCGATGCCGAGCGTCCGCCCGATCTGCCGGTTCGTCCGGCCGGTCGCGACGAGGGCGGCGACCTCCCGCTCCCGGCGAGTCAGCGGGACGTCCGCCCCGGTCGGCGCCACGTCGCCGCCGGTCGCGCCGATGCCCTTCGCCAGCCGGATCGCCGCCGCGAGCGACATCGTCCGGCCGGCGTGCCGGGCGTGGTCGTAGACGTCCGGGCGCAGCCCGTTCCGTACCGTCACCTCGACCAGGTCGCGGGCCTGCTGTTCGGCCGGGAGCAGCGGCGCCGCCAGCGCCAGGCGCAGCGACGCGGCGGCGGCGAGCAGCCGCGCCGCCGCCTCGTACGAGCCGCGCCCGGCGGTGAGCCCGGCCAGGGCCTCGAAGCACTGCGCGATGCCGCGCCGGTCGTCGACGGACTCGTAACCGTCGAGGGCGTCGACGAGGAGCGGCGCGGCCTCGTCGGGCCGCCCGGCCCGCTGCAGCACGGTGCCCAGCGCCCACGACGCCGACGCGATCGCCCAGCGATAGCCGAGCTCGCGGAACAGGCCGAGGCTGTCTCGCAGCAGTGGCTCGGCCTCGGCGAGGTCGCCGCGTTCGCGGGCGAGCAGGCCGAGGTCGTGCCGGCTCCAGGCAATGCCGCGCGGGTTGTTCAGGTTCACGAACAGCCCGCCGGCTCGCCGGTAGCACGCGAGCGCCTCGTCGTGGTCGCCCCGGCCGCGGGCGACGTGGCCGAGGAACGCGCTGGCGATCGCGGTGAGGCGGGCGTCGGGCGCCGCCTCGCTCGTCGCCAGGCTGCGGCGCAGCAGCTCCTCGGCGCGGTCGAGGTCGCCGCGACCCCACGCGAGCACACCGCCGACGAGGAAGGTGCCCGACACGATGTCGTCGGGTACCGGCCCGGTGGCCTGCTCGGCGGCCTGGAGCACACGGTCGAGCGCCACCTGACCCTCGCCGAAGTAGCCGCGCGTGTACGAGTACCAGCCCAGGGCCGTCCCGACGCGTTGCGCCGCGGCGATGTCGCCGACGGCCAGCGAGTGGTCGAGCGCCGCGCGCAGGTTGCCGCGCTCGCGCCCGATCCAGTCCCACCAGAACGTCTCGTCCGCGGTACCGATCCCGGTCTCGGCGCCGGTCGCGAGCCCGGCGAAGTACACCGCGTGCCTGGATCGGGTCGCGGCCTGTTCGCCGCCCGCGGCCAGCTGCTCGGCGGCGTACTCGCGCAGGCTCTCCAGCATGGAGAACTGGGCGGTCTGATCCGGGTGGGTGGTGCGCCGCAGCAGGCTCTTGTCGACTAGGGACGCGGTGGCGGCGAGCACGTCCAACCCGGGCTGGCCGCATACGTCCTCCGCCGCGTCCAGCGTCCAGCCTTGGGCGAAGACCGACAGCCGCCGGAACAGCAGGCGCTCCTGCGGCTGGAGCAGGTCGTGGCTCCAGCCGATCGCGGCGCGCAGCGTCCGGTGCCGGGACGGCACGTCACGCGCGCCCCCGGTGAGCAGCCGCATCCGCTGCCCGAGCCGGGCCGCGAGCTCGGCGGGCGTGAACAGCTTGAGCCGCGCGGCGGCCAGTTCCAAGGCCAGCGGCAGGCCATCGAGTCGTACGCAGACGTTGGCGATCGCCTGGGCGTTCTCGGTCGTGATCGCGAAGTCGGGCAGGACGGCATGGGTGCGCTCGACCAGCAGCGCGACCGAGGGGTTCGCGGCCAGCCGGGCGAGGTCGGCGACATCGGCATGTTCGGGCATGGCCAGCGGCGGGACGGGGAACTCCCGCTCCACGGCCAGCCGGAACCGCTCCCGGCTCGTCGCCATGATGCGCAGCCGCGGGCAGCCGCCGGCCAGCGCGGCCAGCTCGCCACCGGCCTCGAGCACGTACTCGCAGTTGTCCACGACGAGCAGCAGTTCTTTGTCGGCCAGTGCGGTGACCAGGCGGTGCACGAGCGGGAGCCCCGGCGCCTCGCCGACGCCGAGCACCCGTGCGACCTCGGCGATCACCGCGGCCGGGTCGCGGAGTGCGGCCACGTCGACGAACCGGCCGCCGTCGGCGAACTCCTCGGCCGCCGCGCTCGCCATCGCGAACGCGAGCCTGGTCTTGCCCACCCCCGGCGGCCCGGTGAGGGTGAGCAGCCGGGTGCCCGGCGCGGCCAGCGCCTTGGCCAGCGCGGCCAGTTCGGCGCTCCGCCCGATGAGCGGGCCCGCCGCGAACGGGGCCGCGGCGGGCGGCAGCGCCGCGACCTCGAAGCTTGTCTTTGGGGCGGGGCCCTCCCCGGGGGCCATGGCGTCGATCGTAAGGCGCTACGACGGCGCTGACGAGGGCCGGGTTCGGCCTACTTTTCCGCATCGGGGGCGCGTCTTCCTGCGCAGACAGCGCTTTCCCGGGTTGGTGTCCTGATCCTTCGTGACATCGACCATGGAGGGATTCACGTGTCGAACAGAACATCCAGAACCCGGCCGGCGGCCCGGCTGGTCAGGCTCGCGCTGGCGGCGGTCGTCGGCTTGACGTGCCTGTTCGCGGTCGGCCGACAGGCCGGAGCCACCCCGAAGACCGCGGCGGCGACCGCCTCGGTGCAACATCTGGAGCGGCGCCCGGCCGGGCCCACTACTGGCCCGGACGCCACGAAGAGCCTGCAGCCGCGGTGTTCGAGCAATTCCAAGCATGTCATCGGCGGTGGCGGCGTGGTCGACGATGGCGGTGCCCACCGGGTGATGCTGACCGGGATGCAGCCGTTCGATGCATCGCCGGATGGCTTCACCGTGGTGGCCAAGGCGCCTCCAGGGTTCACCAGCAATTGGACGCTGACCGCGTACGTGATCTGTGCCGACGCCGCCCCGCTGACGGGCTGGGAGATCAACCCAGGGCCGATCACCAACGTTCCGGCATCGTCGGCCATCCAGAGCGCCACCGCGCAGGAGACGTGCTCTACCAGTTCCAAGAAGGTCATCGGCACGGGGGCCTTCGTCAGCCAGAGCAGCGTCCCGACGAGTGAGGTCGGGCTGCAGACGTTCCGCAGCGATGCCGACCGCAACGCCGCGAAGGCATGGGCACGTGAGGACGCGAACGGCTTCTCGGGAACCTGGTCGATGGCCGCGTTCGCGATCTGCACGGACCCGGTCCCGGGTACGGGGATCTCCGGGGTGCTGCGGGAGGGCTCCGAGGCGGACGTGCTCTGCTTCTCCGGACCCACCAGCTATGTGGCGGGGGCAGCCGGGGGTGCGGGCCCGAGCGCGGTCTTCCTCCAGCGGGTGGAGCCGTCCGCCAACCGCAGACGGCTGGACGTGGCCACGACGGGGGCGGACCCCACCGGGATCATCGCCCAGGCGATCTGCGTCCCCGCCACGTTGGCCTAGCGACTGGGAGGATGGGCGGGCCACCACGCTGTGGCCCGCCCTACTTGCGCGCGCGTTTCCGCAGCGCCTCCAGGTCGTGCACCACCAACGTGCGCCGCCCGGTCTCGATCCACCCTCGGGTGCGCAGGCCGCGCAGCGCCTTGCTCACGGCTTCGCGTGAGGCGCCGACCCAGCCGGCCAGCTCGCCTTGGGTGAGGGCGAGGTTGATCCGCACGCCCCCGTGGTGCGGTTCGCCGAACCGGTCGGCGAGCTCGGTGAGCCGCCTGGCCACCCGTTCCGTCGCGTCGTGCGCGCCGAACTCGATCCGCTTGTGATCGGCGTCGCGGAGCCGCTCGCACAGTGTGCGCATCAGCAGTGCGGCCACCCACGCGTGCTCGCGCAGGAAGCCGGTGAACTCCTCGGCCGGCAGGACTATGGCGTCCAACGGTTCGAGCGCCGTGGCCGTGGCGTACCGCGGCAGCCCGTCCACGGCCGAGACCTCCCCCAGCAAGGCCCCGGGCCCGCGGATGGCGAGCAGCACCTCGGTGCCGCTCGCCGTGTGCGACGACGTCTTGACGCGTCCCGCCAGGAGCAGCAGCGCCCACATGGACTGCTCGCCCTCCGCGAAGATCACGGCTCCGCGCCGCCAATGCCGGCGCCGCCCCCGCCGCTCGAGATCCGCCGCCTCCTTGAGGGAGAGATGAGAGAGAAACGACCCTGGCTCTCCCTGCTCCGGGATCATGACAGCACCGCCCCCGCGAGCACCGCTACCTCCTGTGATGGTGTCGGCCCCCGTGAGTTCGGACGCGTCGCGGCCCGGCGGAGTTCGCCGTCCCGTCGGCTCGCGGTGGCGATGCTGTCTCAAGCGAGAGCCTCCAGAGATGGATCCGATGTCAGCTGCTCGGCGTGATGTTCTGGTTCTGCCGGAACAGGTTGCCCGGGTCGTACGCGGCCTTCACCGCGCGCAGCCGGTCGTAGTTGTCGCGGTAGATCGCGGCCACCCGGTCGTCGCCCTCGTCGCGCATCGCGAAGTTGACGTACGGCCCGCCCGCCGAGTTCGGCCGCAGCGCCGCCCAGTAGTCGCGGACCCAGGCCCGGTTGGCCTCGTTGTCGGCGGGGTCCGGGTACATGGCGGCGATCACCGTCGCGTACCTGGCGTCCCGGTAGCTGAACGCCGTGTCGGTGGCGCCGACCTGGTGCGGCGCGCCGTCGATCGGGTAGATGTGCACGGCCGACGACACGTGCGGCACCCCCGGGGCGAACCGCTCGTGCGCGTCGATGACCTCGTCGGTGATCTCGTTGAACATCTCCGCCTTCCAGTAGTGCTGCAGGCCGGGCGGAATGAGGGCGTCGAACGCGCTCTGCAGGGCCGGGTAGGGCATCGGCCCCACGTGGTGGCCGACCGGCGGGCCCAGCTCGATGAGCGGGTTGACCAGCTTGGCGCCGGTGTCGTGGTCGCCCGTGTAGCAGACGACGATCACGCACATCGGCTCGTCGACCCGGTCGGCCGGGATGAACGGCAGCGGAGGGGCCCGGTGGAAGCCGAAGAACGCGCCCAGCTCCGGCGGCGCGCTGTGCATGAACTCGCGGTAGAACGTCAGCGCCTCGCGCAGCTGCGACATCTCGTAGAAGATCGGCCCGCCGTAGATGGTGTCGACCGGGTGCAGCCGGAACTCCAGCGACGTGACGACCCCGAAGTTGCCGCCGCCCCCGCGCAGCGCCCAGAACAGGTCCGGGTGCTCCTTCTCGCTGGTGACGACGACCCGGCCGTCGGCGGTGACGACGTCGGCCGACAGGAGGTTGTCGCAGGACAGCCCGCAGCCCCGCGCCAGGTGGCCGATCCCGCCGCCCAGGGTGAGCCCGCCCACGCCGGTGGTGGAGATGATCCCGCCGGTGGTGGCCAGGCCGTACGCGTGCGTAGCGTGGTCGAGGTCGCCCCAGGTGGCGCCGCCCTCGACCCGTGCGATACGGCTGACCGGATCGACACGTACCCCTGTCATGCCGGACAGGTCGATGACCAGACCGCCGTCGTTGACCGCGAACCCGTTGACGTTGTGCCCCCCGCCGCGTACGGAGACCTCAAGGCCCTCGTCGCGCGCCAGCCGTACCGCGGTGATGACATCGGCGGTGTCGGCGCAGCGCACGATCAACGCCGGCCGACGGTCGATCATGCCGTTGTTGACGGCACGGGCCTCGTCGTACGACGGGTCGGCCGGCCCGATGAGCGGCCCCCGGAACTGCGCGCGCAGCTCGTCGATGTGCGTGGAATCCACGATGTTCCCCCTTGTACGAGCCATTTAGGCTGCTTGCCTCGGATGTTGCGAGGTGCGACCGTTGTTCCACGGCACGGTCGAACGCTGGCAGAACAGCGGTTGAAGCTCCGGAGGTCGGGCGGCCGGTGACCACGACTCGATTCCTGATCCTGGGCCCGCTGCAGGTGGTGCGCGAGGGCCAGGACATCCCGGTACGGCGCGGCAAGCTGCGCGCCCTGCTCGCCATGCTCCTGCTCGCCTCCAACCGCACGGTCCCCGTGGATCGCCTGGTCAACGGCCTGTGGCCGGACGATCCGCCGGACACGGCGGTGAAGACCCTGCAGACGTACGTCTCGCACCTGCGTACGCTGCTCGAGCCCGGCCGCGGCCCCGGCACGTGGGGGGAGCTGCTCGTCACCGAGCACACGGGCTACCGGCTTCGCGTCGATCCGGGCACCGTCGACGCGCGCCGGTTCGAGCGGCTCGTCGAGCAGGCCGACGGGCTGACCGTGCCCGACCCGGCCGCCGCGCGGGAGATGCTCGGCGAGGCGCTGCGGCTGTGGCGCGGCCCGGCGCTGGCCGACTTCACCGACGCCCCGTTCGCCGAGGTCGAGATCTCCCGCCTCGAGGAGCTCCGGCTGGCCGCGCTCGAACAGCGTCTCGCCGCCGACCTCGCCCTGGGCCGGCATGAGCTCGTGGTGGCCGAGCTGCGCGAGCTGGTACGGCACTATCCGCTGCGCGAGACGCTGTGGGAGCACCTGCTGGTGGCGCTGTACCGCGGCGGGCAGCAGGCCCAGGCGCTGCGGGCCTACCAGGACGCGCGCCGCATTCTGGGCGAGCAGCTCGGCCTGGCACCGGGCCCAGCCCTGGAACGGACCCAGCAGCGGATCCTCCGTCAGGACCCCACGTTGAGCGCGCCGGTCCGGATCCCGCCGATCGCCCTGACCGTGGCCGAGGCCCCGGACCGTGCGGCGGTGGGCACCCCGGACCGTACGGCTGCCGCCGGGGCGGCCACCGAGGTCGTGGAGCCTGCCGAGCACACCGAGCGGCGCCGGGCGACCGTGCTGCACGCCGACCTCACGTCCGTGGCGGCCACCGCGTCCATCGTGGAGGCGTTGCGCCGCGAGGTGAACCGGTACGGCGGCACGGTGACCGCGGCGGACACGAGCGCGCTCGTCGCCGTCTTCGGCGCCCCGGTGGGCCACGAGGACGACCCCGAGCGGGCCGTCCGGGCCGGCGCGGCGATCCGCGAGCGCGTCCGCGGCCTGCACGGCGGCGCCGCCGCGGCGGGCGCCCGGATCGGCGTCGACACGGGGGAGGTCGACGTGGGGCCCGGCGCGGGCGGCTACTTCATGTCGGGCCAGGCCGCGAACACCGCGGCGGCCATCGTCGCGCACGCCACCCCCGGCCAGGTGCTCGTCGGCCCGGCCACCTACGAGGCGACCCGGCGCGGGCTGCGCTGCCAGGCCGTCGCCGACCCGGACGAGGTCCGGGACCTCTGGCTGGTCGTAGGTGTGCCCGAGAAGCCGAGCAGCCGCCCGCTGTCCACGACGCCGCTGGTCGGCAGGAAGGCCGAGCTGCGTCTCCTCGACGCCGTCTGGACCAGGGCCTGCGAGACCACGGCCCCGCACCTCGTGACGATCACCGGTGCGGCCGGGATCGGCAAGTCCCGCCTGGTCCGCGAGCTGGTGGACCGGCTCGCCGACGACGGCGCCACTGTACTGCGCAGTCGCTGCCTGCCATACGGCGACGCGGTGTTCGGCCCGCTCGCCACGCTGGTCCGGCAGGTCGCCGGCGTCACCGAGAACGACTCGATCGGCACCGTACGGTGGCGGATGCGGGAGTGGCTGGAGACGCACCTGCCGGACCGGGAGCGCGGCCGCATCGACGAGTATCTGATCACCGTGCTCTCGCTGCTCGGCGACATCGCCGAGAAGCGGACGTCGACGATCGCGTTGCTGGGCCGGTTCATCGAGGTCGTCGCCGCCGAGCGTCCCACCGTGCTCGTGCTCGACGACGCGCACTGGGCGCACGCCGAAACCCTCGACGCCATCGAGACGCTGGCCGCGCGGGTCCGGTCGGTGGCCCTGATGACCGTGGTCATCGGCCGCCCGGAACTGTTCTCCGGGCGTGCCGACTGGGGGGCCGGCGTGCCGTCCCACACGTCGCTCACCGTGGAGGCGCTGTCGGCCGAGCAGTCGTACGAGCTGGCCTGCCTGCTGGTCGACCCGGCGGCCGACGACGCGCACGAGGTGCCGGTCATCGAGGCGGCCGCCGGCGGCAACCCGCTGTTCGTCGAGGAGCTCGCCGCCTGGATCGCCGAGGGCCACGACGTGGCCGCCGACCTGCCCGCGACAGTGCGCGGTGTCATCGGCGCCCGGCTCGACACGCTGCCGCCCGCCGAACGCCGGGTCGTCGTGGACGCCGCCGCCGTGGGCCACACGTTCTGGCCGGGCGCGCTCGTGCACCTGGGCTCGGCGGACGCCGAAGAGCTGCCCGAACTGCTCGACTCCCTCGAGATGCGCGGCATCATGGTCCGCCGGCCGGAGTCATCGATCGGCGACGACCTCGGGCTGGCGTTCCGGCACGACCTCATCGCCGAGGTGGCCTACGACCTGATCCCGCCCGACGCCCGGCCGCGCCGGCACCTGTCCATCGCCGAGTACCTGGAGGGCAAGGGCGCCCGCGGGCCCGCGCCGGCCGCGCTCGCACACCATTGGAAGGAGGCCGGAGACGTCGACCGCGCCGTCACCTGCCTGGAGGAGGCGGGCGACCTGGCGAACACCGGCTGGGAGCGAGACCGCGCCGTGGCGCTGTATCAGCAGGCCATGGACCTGGTCGCGGACACCGATCGGGCGCGGTGGTGGGCGATCAACCAGCGCCGCGCCGTGGCCCTGCAGGCGTGGGCCCATATCGTGCTCGACATGGGTCACCTGCGACCGGCCACTACAACACGAAATCGCCTGGGCTGATGTCGCCGCTGATCTCGAAGATCTCGTCGATGAAGTGCCCGCCGACCGCCGTGCCGTGCTTCTTCAGAATGTCGGGGTCGTCGGCCTGGTACACACAGAAGGACACCACGCGCCCGTCGGGATCGACGGTGACATGACTGTGCTCCCACACGATCTCGGGAAAGAACTGCTCGCCGACCCGACGGGAGCGACGGCCGTTTTCCATCATCGCGGCCTCGCTGGACTCTCCCCATATGCGTTTGACCAAGAATCGTGGCATCCCGGCCCCCTGCCCCTAGCTTTCCTGAAGCATAATCCGATTGGCGCCGGGAGCTACGCCGTCGGCAACCTAAGGGACATCCCATGTCGGACACCACGGCCGTGAGCACCGCGCTCGATCGGGGGCGGGAGTCGTACGCCCGGCGGGCGTGGGGCGACGCGTACAGCGAGCTGTCCGCCGCGGACGGCGAAGCGCCGCTGCCGCCGGCCGACCTCGAACGACTCGGCATCGCGGCCGTACTGGTGGGCAGGGAGGCCGAGGGCGCGGCGCTCTGGGAGCGGGCGCACCACGAACTGGTCGAGCAGGGCGCCCTCGTACCCTCGGTCCGCTGCGCCTTCTGGGTGGCCTTCAGCCTGCTGAACCGCGGGGAACCGGCGCACGCGGGCGGCTGGCTGGCGCGCGCCAAGCGGCTGCTCGACGATGCCGGGGCCGCCGCGGATGGCTGTGCCGAGCGGGGTTATCTGATGTTGATGGACGGGCGGCGGCGCGTCATCGAGGGCGACTACCCCGGCGCACTAGTCCTGATCGGGCAGGCCGTGGAGGTCGGCGAACAGTGCGGCGACAACGATCTGGTCGCGCTGGCCCGGCATGTCCAGGGCCGGGGTCTCATCCTGCGCGGTGAGGCCGCCGCCGGGATGGCGCTGCTCGACGAGGTCATGGTCGACGTCACCACGGGCGAGGTGTCCCCGCACATCGTGGGCATCGTCTACTGCGGGGTGATCGACGCCTGCCAGGAGATCTTCGATCTGCGGCGGGCGAAGGAGTGGACCGCCGCGCTGAGCCGCTGGTGCGAGTCCCAGCCGGATCTGGTCGCCTACACCGGCACCTGCCTGGTGCACCGCGCCGAGATCATGCAGTTGCACGGCGCCTGGCCGGACGCGATCGACGAGGTACGGCGTGGCTGCGAACTGTTCGGCGACCAGCCGGCGGCCGGGGCGGCGTTCTACCGGCAGGCCGAGCTGTACCGGCTGCGCGGCGAGTTCACGAAGGCCGAGGAGGCCTACCGGCAGGCCAGCCGGCTGGGCCGCGAGCCGCACCCCGGCCTGGCACAGCTGCGTTTGGCCCAGGGACAGGTCGGCGCGGCGGCGGCCGCGATCCGGCGGGTGGCCGGCGAGGCGCGCGATCGGACGAGCCGGTCGCACCTGCTGGCGGCCTACATCGAGATCATGATGGCGGACGGCGACGTGGCGGCGGCGACCGCGGCGACCGACGAACTGGCGGACATCGCCGAGGCGCTCGACGCCCCGCTGCTGCGGGCGACGGCGGCCACCGCGCGGGGTGCCGTCCTCGTCGCCAAGGGCGGCGACACGCTGGACGCCCTCGTCGCGCTGCGCGGGGCCTGGACGAGATGGCAGGAGCTGGACGCGCCCTACGAGGCCGCCCGCGTGCGCGTGCTCATCGGGCTGGCCTGCCGCGGGCTCGGCGACGAGGACACCGCGCAGATGGAGTTCGACGCGGCCCGATGGGTGTTCGAGCGGCTCGGCGCCGAACCGGACCTCGCCCGCGTGGACGCGGTGTCAGGCAAGCGGGACGCGGTCAGCCCGGGCGGGCTCACCGACCGCGAGATAGAGGTGCTGCGCCTGGTGGCGGCCGGCAAGACCAACCGCGCGATCGCGGCCGAGCTGGTGCTGAGTGAGAAGACGGTGGCCCGCCACGTGAGCAACATCCTCACCAAGCTGGACCTGTCGTCCAGGGCGGCGGCCACCGCCTACGCGTACGAGAACGATCTGCTCTAGCGGGCTGCTAGCCGCTCTTGCGGCGGAACGTGCGCTTGCCGCCGACCGGGCCATGGGTGCCGTGGACCTTCGACGAATCCTTGCCGCCGGCCTCCGCCCGCTTGTCCGCCTGGGCGTTCTTGCGCTTCAGGGCCTCGCGGAACTTCTTCTTGACCTCGTCCTCGGGACCGTCCGAACTGTCGGATCGTGACGCGGGGGCAGCCATGCGGACCTCCTGCTCTCGGCGGTACATCTCAGCCTCGCATACCGACGTGTTGTCCCCCGTCGGCGGTGCTCCTACACAGAATTACCCAGCGTGCGCCCGCGCCCCAAATGGGTTTTTCGCCCGACGCGCCCGCCGCCCGCGCGTTCGTACGGTCCTGCTCAGCGAGCCATCGAGAGGAGTTCGACCATGACAAGCGACGCGGAAACGGTGGACACCCTGGTGATCGGGGCCGGGCAGGCGGGGCTGGCGACCAGCTACTGGCTGTCCAAGGCGGGCGTGGAGCATCTCGTCGTGGACCGGCGGGACCGGCTCGGCGGCGGCTGGCAGGACCGGTGGGACAGCTTCTGCCTGGTCGCCCCCAACTTCACCATCCTGCTGCCCGGGATGTCGTACGACGGGCCCGATCCGGACGGCTTCATGACGCGTGCCGAGATCGAAAAGTACGTGGCCGAGTACGCCGCGCGGATCGAGGCGCCGGTCCGGCTCGGCACCGCGGTGTCGCGGCTGACCTCGTCGAACGGCGGGCTGGTCGCGGAGACCGACGGAGGGGTGTTCGAGGCCCGCAACGTGGTCCTCGCCACCGGGCCGTATCAGCGGCCGAAGGTACCGGCGGCGTCCGACCAGCTGCCCGGCCACATCCAGCAGCTGCACTCCCACGACTACCGGCGGCCGGAGCAGCTGGCCGACGGCGCCGTGCTCGTCGTCGGCTCCGGCCAGTCGGGCACCCAGATCGCCGAGGAGCTGCACCAGGCGGGCCGCGAGGTGCACCTGGCCGTGTCGAAGTGCTTCAGCGTGCCACGCCGCTACCGCGGCAAGGACATCATTTGGTGGCTGCTGCAGGCCTTCCTGCACGGCGCCGAGGTCGGCGTCCCGTTCCCGACCGTCGCCGACCTCCCGTCCCCGGCCGACCGGTTCGGCTGCATCCCGCACGTTTCGGGCAAGGACGGCGGCCACGACATCAACCTGCGGCGGTTCGCCCGCGAGGGCATCCGGCTGTACGGGGGACTGGAGTCGGCGACCGGCCCGCTGGTGCGGTTCAGCGACGACCTGGCGGAACGGCTGACGGCGGCCGACAACAGGTTCGAGGCCGAGTTCCGCCGGCTGTTCGACGCGTACATCGGGGCGGCCGGCATCGACGCGCCGCCGGATGACCGGCCCCCGGCCGACGACTACGTCCCGCCCACGGCCACCGAGCTGAACCTCGACGACGCCGGAATCGGCGCGGTCGTGTGGGCGACCGGCTATCGGCTCGACTTCAGCTGGGTCGACCTGCCGGTGCTGGACGAGTGGGGCTATCCGCGGCACACCAGGGGCGTCACCACTCACCCCGGCCTGTACGCCGTGGGACTGCGCTGGCTGCATTCCGAGCCGTCGTCGGTGTTCGCCGGGGTCGGCGCCGACGCCGCGCACATAGTCGAGCACCTCGCGGCCCGGCAGCCCAGCCGTACCTGACCAGGTCAGAGCCGGTATGCGCACGAGCGTTCTACCGGCGTTCTGCCGGAATTCGACCAGGCCATGACAGAAACATGGACAACTCGGGTGGGGGACCCGAGGACGCCTGTGGCCACGATGGGGGCGTCATGGCCAACGAGACGGGGAACCATGAGCGAAGGGTTTCAACTCGACGGGCAGGGGCCACACGCCTACGAGCGGTACCTTGTGCCCGCCTTCTTCGACCCGTGCGCCGAGATGTTGCTCGACCTCGCCGCAGTCCAGCCGGGTGAGCGGGTCCTGGATGTCGCGTGCGGCACCGGGATCGTGGCGCGCCGGGCGGCCGGCCGGGTCGGCGGCGACGGCCGGGTCGTGGGAGTCGACGTCAACGACGGCATGATCGATGTCGCCGGCTCGATCACGGCGCAGGAGCCGGACGACTGCACGGTCGAATGGCGGCGGGCCGACGCCGGCGCGCTGCCGCTGCCGGACGGCGCCTTCGACGTCGTCGCCTGCCAGCAGGGCCTGCAGTTCTTCAGCGACGTGCCGGGGGCGCTCGGCGAGATGCTCCGCGTGCTGGCGCCGAAGGGACGGCTGGCGCTCGGCGTCTGGCGCGACCTCGGCCATCATCCGGCCTTCGGCGCGATGGTGCGCGCGCTCGACCGGCACATCGGTGACGAGGCGGCGGCGATCATGCGGTCGCCGTTCGCCGGCCCACGGCGGGATGAGCTGCGCCGACTCCTCGCCACCTCCGGCTACGACAAGATCGAGATCCGGGTCGGCATCGTCACGGTGCGCTTCGACTCCGCGCGGGAGTTCCTGTGGGAGGAAGTCGCCTGTACGCCGCTGGCCGAGCCGGTCGGGGCGATGGACGATCGCGGCCGCGATGCGATGGTCCAGGACTTCGAGGAGATGCTGTGGCCGTTCCTCGATGACGACGGTGTCGTGTTCCCGATGCAGACCTGGCTGGTGACGGCCGGTCACCGGGGGTCGTGACCGCCGTGCGGATCCTGATCGCCGGCGCCGGCATCGCCGGCCTCGCGCTCGCCAGCGCGCTGGAACGACGCGGCGTCGTCGCCGAGATCGTCGAGCGGACCACCGTGACGGGGCGGGGCGGCGGCACCGGAATGTACCTCCAGGCCAACGCCGTACGGGCGCTGGGCGAACTCGGCATCGGCTCGACGGTGACGGCGCGGGCCAACCCGATCAAACGCCAGCGCATCCTCGACCACCGCGGCAGGCGGCTGGCCGACATCGACGTCGCCAGGTTGTGGGGCGGCGTGGGCGAGTGCGTGGCGCTGCACCGCGCCGACCTGCACGCGTCGCTCCGGGCCGCCGCCGCGCGCGTGCCGATCAGGGAGGGGACGGCCGTGACCGGCCTGTACCTCGGCGACGGGGCGCCGCGAGTCACGTTCGGCGACGGTACGTCCGACGGCTACGACCTGGTCGTGGGCGCCGACGGCGTCCACTCGACCGTCCGGCGGTACGCGCTGGGCGGCTCGTCGATCCGGTACGTCGGGCAGGTGTGCTGGCGCTTTGTCGCCCACGGGTTTCCCGACATCTCCGACTGGACCGTACGGCTCGGCCGGGGGCGCAGCTTCCTCACGGTCGCGCTCGGGCAGGCGGGCGTGTACTGCTACGCCGACGTCAACGTCCGCGAACCGGGCGGCCCGGCCGGCGACTGGCGGGAGCTGTTCGCCGACTTCGCCGATCCCGTGCCGGGCCTGCTGGACCAGGCGGCGGGTGCGTACCGCGCGCCGATCGAGGAGGTGCTGACGCCGGCGTGGACGGCGCGCCGCGTCGTGCTCGTCGGCGACGCCGCCCACGCCGCCTCGCCGAACATGGCACAGGGTGCGGCGCTGGCCATCGAGGACGCCCTCGTGCTGGCCGACGAGCTGACCACCGGACAGCCGGTCGAGGCGGCGCTCGCCGCGTACGAGCGGCGGCGGACGGCCCGGGTGTCCTGGGTACGGCACCAGACCCGGCGCCGCGACCGCACCCGGGGCATGCCGGCGGCCGTCCGCAATCCGGTGCTACGGGCCGCCGCCGGGCGCATGTTCCAGTCCCACTACCGGCCGTTGCGGGAGCGCCCGTAGCCCGCGACCGGGAAAGACGTGATCACGCCGGGGCAGGGAGGGCCCCGGCGTGATCATCCCTTGGGGTCGCTACGCGACCTCGGCGGCGACGCGCTCCGCTGTCGCCGGCTCTTCGGCCGGCTTCGGGCGCAACACGATGATCGCCAGCACCATAGCGGTGACGACCAGACCGGCGCCGATGCCGAACGCCAGGTGGTAGCCGCCGGTCAGCGCCGCGGCGGTGCCGTGCCCGGTGCCGAGCAGGTGGCCGGTACGGGCGGCCGCCAGCGTCGTCAGGACGGCGACCCCGAGCGCGGCGCCGACCTGCTGGGTGGTGTTGAACAGCCCGGAGACGAGCCCGGCGTCGCTTTGGGTGGCGCCCGACATGCCCAAGGAGGTCACCGTGGGGAGCGCCAGCCCGAAGCCCCCGCCCAGCACCATGGTCGGCAGCAGGTCGACGAAGTAGTTGCCGTGCACCGGAGCCCGGGTGAGCAGCGCGAACGCGATGGTGAGCAGCGACAGGCCGGCCAGCAGCACGGCGCGCTCGCCGAACCGCGCGCTCAGCCGCGCGGAGAGGCCGAGGGACAGCGTCCCGATCGACACCGCCGCTGCCGCCAGCCCCAGCCCGGCCTCGGCCGGTCCGTAGCCCAGCACCCGCTGCATGTAGAGCGCGGCCGTGACCTGGAACGCGAACCCGGCGGCCACCATGAGGGCCTGGATCACGTTGGCCCCCGAGACGTTGCGCGACCGGAACGTCCGGAGCGGCAGCAACGGCTTGGCCGCGGTCGCCTGCCGGGCCACGAACCCGGCGAGCAGCGCGACCGCGAGCGCACCCAGCCCGAGGGTGTGCGTGGAAGCCCAGCCGTACTGGGTGGTCTCGACGATCGTGTACACCCCGAGCATCAGCCCGGCCGTCACGAGGACCGCGCCCGCGACGTCGGCGCCCGCGGCGAGGCCGATGCCCCGGTCGGCATCGAGCACCCGTACGGCCAGCACCGCCGCCGCGACCCCGATCGGCAGGTTGATGAAGAAGATCCAGTGCCAGTTGAACGCCTGCGTGAGGATGCCGCCGAGCACCAGGCCGATCGACGCGCCGGCCGCGCCGACGAAGCTGTAGGCGCCGATGGCCTTGCCCCGTTCCCGCGGCTCGGTGAACAGCGTCACGATCAGGCCCAGGCTCACCGCCGACGCCAACGCGCCGCCGACGCCCTGCACGAACCGGGCCGCGATGAGCATCGCCGGGCTCGTGGCCAGCCCGCACAGCAGCGAGGCCGCGGTGAACAACGCCAGGCCCGCGATCAGCACCCGCTTGCGGCCGATCAGATCGCCGAGCCGCCCGGCCAAGAGCAGCAGCCCGCCGAACGCGATCATGTACGCGTTGACGGTCCAGGTGAGGTTCGACGAGGAGAAGCCGAGATCGGTCTGAATGGCCGGCAGCGCGACGGTCACGATGGTGCCGTCGAGGATGATCATCAACATTCCGGCGCACAGAATGACGAGCGCCCGCCAGCGGGAGCGGTCGGGCTTGACGTTAGAGAGGGGAACTGCCTGCGACATGGTCGCCTCCTGTGTGATGACAACGGAAACGACCGTAGCAGATAGTTTTGTTCCGGACTATCTAGTAAGAATGTATTAGCTCACTTGGCGGGAACGCCGCACGGGACGGTCGCACTCAATCGGCGTGGCAAGGTACCCCTCGGTGAGCTGTACGAGCGCGTCCGCGAAGGCCGCTGCCTGGTCGGGCGGCAGGGCCGACAGCACTTCGCCGTGCACGCGGTCGACGATCTTCGTCCCCTCCTCGACTGCCCGCCGGCCGGCCTCGGTGACCCAGATGACGCGGGCCCGCCGGTCCTTGCTGGACGGGCGGCGCTCCGCGAGCCCCGCCTTCTCGAGCTTGTCGACAGTGACGACCATCGTGGTCTTGTCGAGGTCGGCCAGCTCGGCCAGCTGGATCTGGGTCCGCTCGGCCTCGAGCGCGTGCCACAGTACGCACTGATCGCGCGGCGTGATGCCGATCTCTGCGAGCTCCGCGGTCAGCCGGGTCGTCAGCACGTGCCCGGCGTGCAGCAGCAGGCCCGTGAGATCGCGGACGGTACGGGCGGGCGCGCTCGTGCTCATGACGTCCAGCCTACCAAATGCGTCCGCTACGGGATTATCTACTAGCGGAACAATATGTTATCTGCTTGAAAGGTAAAGAATCCTGCGACTTCGTGCCGGGTTTTGGACAACTTGCCTAAACTTGTAGAAGTTCCGTAATCCTTCGGAGTCGCCGAACGGGGGAGACTCTTCGTGTGCACACATCGGCCGCCGTGTCCGTCCGCGGACGCGTCTGACCGGGATGCCGCCCGCACTGTGGCCACCCATCCCGAACAGGGCTGGAGCCTGCTGTGCAACGGCGTCGTGGTCTTCGAGGACACCGGCGAACTGCTTCCCGGCGGGGAGATCATCGCCCCGCACCGGCCCACCATCGTGCGCCATTAGCCCACCACGCCCGAGTCAAAGCCGGCCCGCGCCAAGGCTCGTCTGGGGTCAACGGCCTCGGGTCGCCCCGGGCGGCGGCAGTAGCGACAGCAGATCGTCGACTCCCTCCAGGTTCAGGTGCGGCCGCAGCTCGTCCGGCAGCCGGTCGAACCCCTCCTCACCGCCGATACCGGTGCTCACCGCGATGGCCAGTGAGTTGCCGCGGTGCGCCATCGGCACCTCCAGGTCCGGATCGTCGCCCACCACGGCCAGCTCCGGCGTCGCCGCGCCGAGCCGGTCGGCGGCGCAGCGCAGGGCGTGTAGCGACGGCTTCCCGACAATCTCCACATCGCAGTCGGTCACGCTCATGATCATCGCCGAGATGGCGCGCGATGTGCCCAGGGCCCGCCCGTCGGCGGTCGCGAAGAACCTCGACTGGGAGCAGCTGTAGAGCGTCGCGCCGCCCCATACGGCATGGCAGGCGGCCTCCAGCGCGGCCATCGTGAACTCCGGGTACCACCCGACCAGCACCGCGTCGGCGGTGGGCCGCCCGGTTGGCGCGACCACCTGGATGCCGGCCGCCCACAGCGGATGGATCAGCCCCTCGTTGCCCAGCACCAGCACCCGCCGGAAACCGGACCGGGCGAACACGTCGACGGCGCTGGTGGCCGGAGTGATCACCTCATCGTCGTCGACGTCGAAGCCGATGCCGCGCAGCGTCTGCGCGTACTCCTGCGGCGTGCGCGTGGTGCCGTTGGTCACCACGACATACGACACGCCCCGCTCGGCGAGCCGGTTCGTGACGTCGATCGCCCCGGGCAGCGGCTTGAGCCCGTGGTTGCGCCGGTCGCCCAGCACCAGTGTGCCGTCCATGTCGAAGACGAACCCGCGCGCGGCGCGCAGCCGGTCGCGCAGTGCGGGCGGGACGCGGCGGTCAGCCACGGTCGGCCTCCATGACGTCGGATCGCAGTTCGAGGCGGAAGCCCGGCTTGTCGACGACGATGTCCGCGACCGCCGGGCGCGTCCGCAGCTCGCGCAGCAGGTCGAGGACGCCCTTGAGATCCGGGTTGTAGTGCCGCTCGGCCGGCCCGGCGGCGAGCATCGCGTCGACCTGGTCGGCCGGCATCGTCGCGCGCAGCAGCAACTCCTCGTCCGAGATCCCCGGCGCGAACCGCTTGCGCAGCTCCTCGGGCGGCAGCGGCGGCGGCTCCGCGCGCAGCTCGGCGGCCCGCCGCCGCGACAGGATGCGGTCCCGCACGTCCGGGTCGACCGGGGCCGTCGGCCGCCCGAAGCTGCCGAGTACGTACCGGATCACCTGGTCGGGGACGTTGCCGTACCGCTCGGCGCCGATCACGTTGTACAGCGCCTGCGAGCAGACGATCTGCGGGAACGGCGTCACCATGATCGGGTAGCCCAGCTCGGCGCGGACCCGTACCACCTCGTCGATCACCTCGTCGAACCGGTCCTCGAAGCCGATCTCGGCGAGCTGGCGCCGCAGCGTCGTCAGCACGCCGCCCGCGACCTGGTGGCGCAGGAACGACGCGTCGTACTCGCGCGGCGCCCCGGTGGGCAGCGACTCGGCGGTGGCGAGGCGGGTGAAGTAGTCCGCGACCCGCGCGAGCAGCCGGTCGTCGATCTCGACCGTGTGCCCGAGCGCGCGCAGGTTGGCGACCACGCGCTGGGCGTTCGGCAGCGAGCTGCCGTTGGCCAGCGGCCCGCAGGCGACCTGCAGCACCTCGATACCGAGCTCGGCGGCGGCGAGGTAGGTCAGCGGCGACAGCCCGATCGTGCAGTGCGAGTGCAGCTCCAGCGCCTTGCCGCCGAGCCGGTCGCGGACCGCCGGGATCAGCGTGCGGGCCCGCTCCGGCGCCAGCAGCCCGGCCGGGTCCTTGATGTAGACCCGGTCGATGTACGGCGACGCCGCCATCTGCTCGGCGAGGCCTGCGTAGAACGCGTCGTCGTGGATCTCGCTGATCGTGTACGTCAGGGCCGCGATGATCTCCTCAGCGCCGGCGGTACGGAGCGTACGGGCGGAGGTGAGCACCGCGTCGATGTCGTGCATCGGGTCGAGTACGACGAAGCGCGCCATGCCGTTGGCCACCAGCCGCTCATACGCCAGCCGGATCAGGTCGGGATGAACGGTCTCCCAGGAGATGAAGCGGAAGCCGGTGCCGATGAACTGCAGCGGCGTGTTCGGCATGGCCTCGTGGGTCAGCCGGATGCGCTCCCAGGGGTTCTCCTTGTGGGTCCGGACGGCCACGCCCATGTGCGTGCTCGACGTGAAGTCCAGGGCCCGGAAGCCGACCCGGTCCATAACCGGCGCGATCTGCAGGATCTGCGGCGTGGTCAGCCCGGTGGCGCTCCACAGGCTCTGGTTGCCGTCGCGGATCGACACGTCGAGCAGCTCGATGTCAGCCACGGACGGCTCCCGTGAACTCCTCCAGGAACCGGGGGAGCCAGGCGGTGTCGATGCCGCCGCGGACGAACTCGGCGTCTTCGGCGAGCTCGGCGTACAGCCCCAGGTTCGTCTCCACACCGCGGATCTCGCAGCGGGCGAGCGCGCCGCGCAGCTTCGCGAGCGCGTCGGCGCGGTCGGCGCCGCGCACGATCAGCTTGGCGACCAGCGAGTCGTAATACGGCGGTATCCGCGCGCCGGTCTGGATGTGCGTGTCGACCCGGATGCCGTCGCCGATCGGGAACTCGGCCTCGGTCACCGTGCCGGGGCTGGGCCGGAAGTCGCGGGTCCAGTCCTCGGCGTTGATCCGGCACTCGATGGCGTGCCCTGACGGAGTGGCCGCGAGGGGTCGCAGCGGCCGTCCCTCGGCGATCGCGATCTGCTCGGCGATGAGGTCGACACCGTAGATCTCCTCGGTGATCGTGTGCTCGAGCTGGATGCGCGCGTTCAACTCCAGGAAGTAGAAGCCGTCGGGGCCGACCAGGAACTCGGCGGTGCCCGCCCCGCGATACCTCAGGTGCTCGCCGAAGGCCACCGCCGCCGCGTGCAGCCCCGTCCGCACCGTCTCATCGAGCTCGGGGGCGGGTGCCTCTTCGACGAGCTTCTGGTACCGCCGTTGCACCGAGCAGTCGCGCTCACCGAGGTGGACCACGCGTTCACCGTCGCCGAGCAGCTGCACCTCGACGTGCCGGCCGGACGGCACGAACCGCTCGAGATACAGTCGCGGGTCGCCGAAAGCCGCCGTCGCCTCGGCCGTCGCGAGCTCGATCGTATGCGCGAGTTCGTCCGGGTCGTGGACCTGCTTCATGCCCCGGCCACCGCCACCGCCGACGGCCTTGACGAGCACCGGCCAGCCGATCTCTTCCGCCAGCCGCCGCGCGGCGCCGAGGTGTCGGGCCTCGCCGCCCGGCAGGACGGGCAGCCCGGCGGCGACGGCGTGCTCGCGGGCCGCGACCTTGTCGCCGACGGCGGCGAGCTGTGTCTCGGACGGCCCGATGAAGACGATTCCGGCGGCCTCGCACGCGGCCGCGAGCCGGGGATTTTCGGCCAGGAATCCGTATCCCGGGTGGATCGCGTCGGCGCCGGCGGTGGCCGCGGCGGCGACTACGGCCTCGACGTCGAGGTAGCTCGCCCCCGGCTCCGCCGGACCGACCCGTACCGTACGGTCGGCCAGCCGGGCCGGCACCGAGTCCAGGTCCGCCGCCGAGGCCGCGAGCACCGTCTCGATGCCGAGCCGGCGGCAGGTCCGCATGATCCGTACCGCGATCTCGCCCCGATTGGCGATGAGAATCCGCCGCAGAATCACGCGGTTCCCTCCTCGCCCGGCGGCTCGTCGCTCGCTGACGATTCCTCCGGGGCAACCAGCATGAGGACGGCGTCCTGTTCGGCGAACTCGGCGTTGCCCACGCAGATCTCCACGACCTTGCCACGCACCCCGGCGGGCACCGAGTTCATGAGTTTCATCGTTTCGATGATTCCGATGACGGAGTCCTCCTGGACCACAGTGCCGACCTCGACGAACGGCTCGGCGCCGGGCCGGGGCGCGCGGTAGAAGGTGCCGAGCAGCGGAGCGCGCACCTCCAGCAGCCCGTCCCGTGCGGCTTCCGCTGCGGCGGCCGGCGCGGGAGCCGTCTCCTCGTCCGGTGTGGCGGCGGACGTCGAGAGCACCTCCGTGGCCTGCGTCCACTCGCCGTCCGCCGTACGGCGCAGCGACAGCCGGAAGCCGTCGGTCTCGAGGTGCAGTTCGGCGAACGGCAGGCTGTCGAGCAGGCGCAGGATGTCTCGAACGTCGTCGTTACTGAGATTCAACCCGCGGCTCCTCGGTCTGCGAAGGTGCCGCCGCTGAGCGAGTCGAGCACGTGGTCGAAGGCCCTGCGCTTCGGCGCCGCGACCGGCTCGGCCGCGCGCCCCGCCCATACGGTCTCGGGACGGCTCTGCAGCACCACGATGTCCGATCCGTCGGCCGGCAGGGCCCATTCGATGTCCTGCGGCGCGCCGTAGTGGCTCTCGACTTGTCGGGCGACCTGGACCAGCGCCCGGATCTCCTCGTCGCCCAGACACGGCCGGCTCCGCAGATCCTCCGGTACGTCATCGGCCCGCACCCCCGTGCCGCCGGGGTCCCGGCGGTGCCGCCGGACCTTGACCGACACGGAGCGCTTGATGATCTCGCCGGTCACCTTGTTCACGATGTACGAATCGGGCGTGACGTCGCCGCTGACCAGTGCGGAGCCGAGCCCCCAGCACGCCTCGACCGCGACCACCGAGCGGTCGCCGGTCGTCGGGCTGCGCGTGAACATCACGCCCGCGCAGCGCGGATCGACCATGCGCTGGACCACGACGCCCATCGCCAGACCGTCCTCGGCATGCCCGCGGTCCAGCCGGTAGCTCACCGAGTGGTCGTTGTACAGGCTCGCCCAGCACTTGCGTACGTGGTCGACGACCTCGTCCGCGCCGCGCACCCACAGGTAGGTGTCCTGCAGACCGGCGAAACTCGCGTCGGCGGCGTCCTCGCCGGTCGCGCTGGACCGTACCGCGACCGGGGCGTCGTCGCCGAGCGCCCGGTAGCGCGCCGCGATGGCGGCGCGGACATCATCCGGCACGGGGGCGGCCTCGATGCGGCGGCGGATACCGGCCGCTACCCGCGCGACATCCGCGGGGCCGGCGACATCCGCGGAGTGGGGGGCGGGCTCGTGGTCGGCGGGCTCGTGGTCGGCGGGCTCGTGGTCGGCGGGCTCGTGGTCGGCCGCCGCCAGCCGGCGGATCTCGGCGCGGACCGAACCGTCGGCGTCGAGCGCGGCGAGTGCCCGCTCGAACGCCGGCGTCGTCACCACGAAGCCGGGCGGCACCGGGATGCCGGCCCGGGTGAGCTCGCCGAGGCTCGCCCCCTTGCCACCTGCCACGGACCGGTCGGACAGCTCGATATCGGCGAAGTCGAGGATGAGGTGTGCGCTCATGTGTCTCCTCGGGCGACCTTCTAGTACGACGATCTCGCACGCGCGGCCGTAACGGAAGGCACTCAGAGCGGCTGACTCGGCTGGGGCTCCGGCGAGAGGGTGTCGACGGGCGGCGGCTCGGTCGATCCGGCAGCCACCCCGGTGACCTCGACCGTCGTCGGCGCGCCGGGAAGGTTCTGATGGACCACGACCACCGCGTGCCGATCCGCGCCCGCGTCGGAGCCGGTGGGGTGGAACGTGACCTGGATCGTGCATGAATCGCCGTCGGCCAGCGCGCTGTCGGCGGTGCACTCCGGCGTCGCGGTGAAGTCGCCGGCCGCGGAGCCCGTAACCTCGACGCCGGTGATCAGCAGCGCGGCCTCGCCCGCGCTCCGCACCACGATCGGGTCGCAGCCGGCGGACTGATCGATCGGCGTCTGCGGGCAGCTCGGCGTCCGTTCGACCTCGATCCCCGGCCCCGGCGATCCGCCCCCGCCCGACGGCTGGGTGATCTCCGGTCCGGTGCCCCCGACGCTTCCGGTGCCGGAGGTGTCCGTTCCGCTTTGCACGAAGGTGCCGGGGCGATTGCCGAACAGCGACTTCCCGCCCCGCAGCAGTTCGGAGGTGCTGACGCCGGTCACCGCGACCAACGCGGCCAGGGCGGTGACCAGCACGATGCCGATCGTCCGCGCCGTTCGCGGCCCTCTGGTGCTGAAGATCATGGTGACGACCGGGCCGATCGCGGCGGCGGTCACGCTGGCGCGCGGGTTCTTGCCCATGGACTCCGTGATCAACGTGAGCGCGATCGACGCGCAGACCGCGTACAGCACGGACTGGACGCGGAAGGCACCCGAGTCCTTGACCTTGACGATCGTCTCCCCGAGGTTGGACCGGCCGGGCGGGGCGTCCACGCTCATTGCGCCTCCCTGGTACGCACAGTGACGCGGATCGAACCTCGCGTCGTTGGGCTGTGCCACCTATGAAGAGCGCCGGACGCCGCCGCAGATACGTGATGGCGGAGTAAGGCCAACATCATCTGGCCGGGCGGCCGTACGCGGCGAGGAACACGCGGACGCCGGCGTCGGCCAGCCGTTCGAGCTCGGCCTCCTCGACCCGCTCCCGCCCGCCGCGGAACATCACCCGGTTCACCGGTATCCACAGCAGCAGCCCGGCGAAGTGCGCGGCCGCCAGCGCCGGATCGTCCACGTCGAGCAGCCCGCGTTCGTCGAGCCGCCGCAGCGAGGTCGCGAGCGAGCCCAGCACCCGTTCGAAGCCGCGCTCGTACCAGGTGCGGCCCAGCTCGGGGAAGCGGTCGGCCTCCGCGATGATCAGGCGGCGCAGCCGCAGTAGCTCGGGCTCGGTGAGCGCGGCCATGAGGCGGCGCGCGAACCGGCCCAGGTCGGCCTCCAGGTCCTCGGTGGCGCCGAGGTCGGCCGCCACGGCCCGGAACAGCGCGTCGATCGTGTCGGTCGTGCCGAGCACGATCTCGTGGAACAGCCGCTCCTTGTCGGCGAAGTGCTTGTAGACCGTCTGCTTCGAGACGCCCGCCTGCGCCGCCACCTCGTCCATGCTGGTGCCGAGGTAGCCGTTGCGCAGGAAGACCGTCATGGCGGCCTCCATGATCGCCCAGTGTTTGCGCTCCGCCCGGCTCTCACCCTGCCGGCCCGCCAGCAGGGCCTCGGGCGAGATGCCCGTTGCCTCGGCCATCCGCGTCTCCCTTCCCTTTCTCACAGAGTACTAGACAGTCTAGTTTCTGTACCAGTACTATACCGTCTAGTTCCGATAACAACCCCTGATGAGGAGAGACCACCATGAGCACTGTCACCTCGAGCGACGGCACGACGATCGCGTACGAGAAGACCGGCAGCGGCCCACCCATAGTCCTGGTGGACGCGGCGTTCGCCCACCGGGAGATCAACCCCTCGGCCCGGCAGCTCGCCGCGCAGCTGGCCTCGGACTTCACCGTCTACCTGTACGACCGCCGGGGGCGGGGCGGCAGCGGCAACACGGCGCCGTACGCGGTGGAGCGTGAGGTCGAGGACCTCGGGGCCGTCATCGCGGAAGCCGGCGGCTCGGCCTACGCGGTCGGCGGCTCGTCGGGCGGCGTCCTCGCCCTGGAGGGGGCCGCGCGCGGCCTGCCCATCACCAAGCTGGCGCTCTACGAGCCGCCCTTCATCGTGGACGACAGCCGGCCGCCCCGTCCCGGCGACTACGTCGAAACGCTCGACCGCATGGTCGAGGAGGGCCGGCGCGGCGACGCCGTGGAGTACTTCATGACCGCCGCCGTCGGGATGCCGGCCGAGTTCGTCGCGCCCCTCCGGCAGAGCCCGCACTGGGGCGAGTTCGAGAAGGTGGCGCACACCATCTCCTACGACGGGCGGATCATGGGCGACACGATGTCCGGCCGGCCCCTCCCGGCCGACCGCTGGGCGTCGGTCACCATGCCGACCCTGGTGGCGGACGGCGGCGCCAGCTACCCCTTCGTGCGCGCCGGGGCCGAAGCGCTGGCCGCCCTGCTGCCAGACGCCCGTCGCCGCACGCTGGACGGCCAGTCGCACGACGTCGCCCCCGACGTCTTCGCCCCCGTCCTGAAGGAATTCTTCACCGCTTAGCGCCGGGGTTCTTGGCAGAGCGTCCGGGAGCCGGGACAGAGGTAGTAGTTGACGCCCGCGTGCATGGGGGTGCGGGAGTCGATCCGGTAGGTGACCGGGCCGCTGCCCCGGCTCAACGCGATGACGTACGGCGCGGCCAGCCCCCAGCCGCCGTCGTACCCGGCGAAGACATCGTTGGCGCCCGCGGCGTACCCCTTCCGGAACGCGGCGGCGACCGCGTCGCGGGACGTCGCGGGCGCCGCCTGCGCGACCTGGAGAGCGCGGCCCTCCGCGCGGCCCTGGGCCCGCCCCTCGCGCAGCCCGGCGGCCGTACCGTCGCGCAGCCCGGCGGACCTGCCATCACGCAGGCCGGCGGCACGACCGTCGCGCACCCCGTCGTCGTACCCATGGGCCGTGAGGCGCCCCAGGAAGAAGAGCCCGGCTCCCACCGCGACGCCCGCGACCACGACCACGATCTTGATCCACGTACGACCACGCACGACGCCCTCCCGCCTCTTGGCCGCGACTCTCGACGATGCCAACCGTACGGCGGCGGGCCGGTCGCTCAGCCGAGGATGCGGACGATGCCGCGGTCGCCGTCGACCCGCAGCCGCTGGCCGGTCTTGATGCGCTTGGTCGCGTGGCCGGTCCCGACGACGGCGGGCATGCCGTACTCGCGGGCCACGATCGCGGCGTGCGACATCGTGCCGCCGATGTCCGAGACCGCGGCCTTGATCTTGCTGAACACGGGCGCCCAGCTCGGCGCGGTCACCGGGACGACGAGGATCTCGCCCGCGCGGATCTGGCCGATCTCGTTGACGTCGCGGAGCACGCGGGCCGTGCCCTCGACGACGCCGGGCGAGGCCGCGTAGCCCCGAACCTCCCGTTCGTCCACGATCTCGCTGGACCAGGCCGCCAGCGTCTCGGCCGTGATGCCCCAGAGCATCTTGACCGCCGGGTCGTTCAGCGCCTCGGGCACCGGGCCCAGCGCGGGGGGCGGCGACCAGGCCCGCAGCGCCTCCAGGATGCGTTTGCGCTCGGCCACGATCGGCTGGAAGTGGGTGCCGCCGAGCGCGGCGCCGCCGGAGGCCCAGGCCAGCATCACGTCGGCGAGCGCCTGGTCGACCTCCGTGTGGTGCAGGTGGAAGACGTCCTCGGCCGCGGCGAGCACGCCGTACCGCTGGAGCAGTTCACCGAACTGCCGGATCTTCTGGAAGAACCGGGTGGTGAACCAGTGCTCGCAGTAGAACTTGTGGTCCTCGACGTAAGGGAAGACCACCCGGCACAGCCCGAGCATCTGGTCGAAGGCCGCGCGCTCCTCCTCGTCCTGTAGCAGGTCGCGGTACTCGGCGACGATGCGTTCGCGCTCCTGCTTGAGCTGCTCGGTCGGCCGCCGCAGCGTCTCGCCCGCTCGCACCTGCGCGATGTAGCGGGGGAGGGCCGCGAACGGCACGGTCAGGTCCTCGTTCCAGCTCAGGTGGTGGTGGTAAAAGCCGTCGCCGGTCGACACGTGGAACCACGGGTCGCGGGCCTCCTCGAACCCGGCCAGCCAGCGGCCGCCCGCGTCGCCCCGCCCGCGCACCGCCGCCAGCACGCCGGCCGGATCGGCCCCTTCGGTGAACAGGTCGTCGACCTCGCACTCGACGGCCAGCCGGGCCAGCCGCTTCAGCTCGTCGTCGGGCCGGTACATGATCACGTCGATCCCGGCCACCATGCGGGCCACCATCTGGTCGGGGATCTCGGGGAAGGCCTTCTTGCAGAACTCGAAGAAGACCACGTACGCCCCGTACCCGAGCATGAGGAACTCGGTGTGGTGGTGCCACATCTTCGAGTACAGGTCGATGCAGCGGTGGTAGTTCTCCCGTACGTAATGGTTCTGCGCGACGCCGGTCGAGTTCTTGACGACATCGATGTCGTCGAGATCGGGCAGCGCGGGCACCGTGATGGCCTCGATCTCGCCGATCAGGTCGCGCATCCGCGTCTTCCAGCCGTCGTACAACCGGTCCCAGTTCTCGTAGTAGACGCCGGCGCGCTCGGCGAAGTCGGCCGCCCGCCGTTCGATCTCGGCGGGGTCGAGCACCGGGATGGCCGTGATGTAGACGCGGCCGTTCACGATCCGGTGCTCGATGCCGAGTGTGGTCGGGAAGGAGAACACGCGCGTGGTGTTCGCGCCGATCGCGGTGTACGGGACCTCGGCCGTAATGACGTCGAAGGACGGCATCGGCTCGGGGAAGTGCATCGCGTTGTAGAACCAGAAGCGCTGGTCGTCCTCCGGCTGGAAGCGCGTGAAGTAGGGGTACATCGCCCGCCAGCCCTCGGCGCCGGGCACATCGCTGATCTCCGATGGCAGCGGAAACGCCCTGCCGGTCCCGTCCATAACAGCCTCCTGGCTCAGCCCATCGAGTAGTCCTCGCTCCGCCGGGCGTAGTCGACGAAGAAGTCGAGCGCCCGCGGGTTGGCCATCGCGTTGCGGTTGGCCGCCTGCTCCGCCGGTACGCCGATGAGGATCTTCCGTACCGGCACCTCCAGCTTCTTTCCGGTGAGGGTCGTCGGTATCTCCGGTACCTGGATGATCTTGTCCGGTACGTGCCGCGGCGTGTAGTCACGCCGCAGCCGGTCGTTGATCCGGCCGCGCAGCGCGTCGTCGAGGTCGACGCCCGCGCGCGGCTTGACGAACAGCGGCATGTAGAAACCGCCGCCGGGCAGGTCGAGGTTGACGATGAGGGCGTCGTCGATCTCGGGCAGCTGCGCGAGCGTGCGGTAGATCTCCGCGGTGCCGATGCGGACGCCGTGGCGGTTCAGCGTGGCGTCCGAGCGGCCCAGCACGAAGCAGCCGCCGCGCTTGTTGACGCGGAAGAAGTCGCCCTGCCGCCACACGCCGGGGAAGTCGGCGAGGTACGTCTCGCGGTAGCGCCGATGGTCCTCGTCGCCCCACAGCCGTACCGGCATCGACGGCATCGGCTCGGTGATCACCAGCTCGCCGAGCTCGTCGACCACGTTCTCGCCATGCTGGTTGAAGGCGTACGCCGCCACCCCGAGGTGACGAGCCTGCATCTCGCCCGCGTACACCGGAAGGGTCGGCACCCCGCCGACCAGGCCGCAGCAGAACTCCGTGCCGCCGCTGCCGGTCGCGACCCAGAGGTCCGCCTTGACGTTGCGGTAGAACCAGGCCGTGTGCTCGGCGGACACCGGCGACCCCGCCGGCAGGATCGTGCGCAGCCGCGACAGGTCGTACGTCCGGCCGGGCACGACGCCCGCCTTCTTCATCAGGTCGACGTAGCTCGGGCTGGCCCCGAACAGCGTCGTGCCGCTCTCGGCCGCCATCTGCCACAGCACGCCCGGGTCCGGATGGGCAGGGTTCCCGTCGTACAGCAGCGGGCAGACCCCGATCAGCGGCGCGCTGACGATGAAGTTCCACATCATCCACCCGGTGGTGGTGAAGAAGAACGCCCGGTCGCCGGGGTGCATGTCCATGTGGAAGCTCTGCAGCATCATCTGCTCGAGCAGGATGCCGCCATGGCCGTGCACGATCGCCTTCGGCAGGCCGGTGGTGCCCGAGGAGAACAGGATCCACAGCGGATAGTCGAAGGGCACCTGCTCGAACTCGAACGTCTCCGCGGGCACCGGCGGGTGGTCGAGCAGGCCGTCCCACGTCAGCGCTCTGGGAACGGGCGGCTCGGCGTCCGGGTTCAGGTACGGCAGGTGGACGACGTACTCGAGGCCGTCCTGCTGCTCACTGAGCGCGCCGATGATCTCGCGCAGCTCGCCGCGCCGGTCGAAATCCTTGCCGCCGTAGCGGTACCCGTCGACGCAGAACAGCACCTTGGGGCTGAGCTGCTGCAGCCGGTCGAGCACGCCGCGCCAGCCGAAGTCGGGGGAGCAGCTCGCCCAGACGGCGCCGATACTGGTCGCGGCCAGCATCGCGATGACCGTCTGCGGGATGTTCGGCATATACGACGCCACGCGGTCGCCCGGCCGGACCCCCATCGCCCGCAACCGGGTGGCGAGGATGCGGACCTGACCGGCCAGCGTCTCCCACGGGACGCCGTGGAGCGGCGTCGTCTCGCTGAGGAACATCAGCGCGTCGCTGCCGGGACGCTCCCGGCGCAGGACGTGCTGCGCGTAGTTGAGCCGCGCGCCGGGAAACCACTCGGCGCCGGGCATCTCGCGGCGACCCAGCACCCTGGTGTACGGCTGGGACGCCTCGATGTCGAAGTAGTCCCACAGCGCGCCCCAGTAGCCCTCGAGGTCATCGACCGACCAGCGCCAGAGCGCGTCGTAGTCGGCGAAGTGCCGTCCCCGGTGCTCGTCGAGCCACGTGGTGAACGCGGTCACGTTGGCGTACGCGATCTGCTCGGGGCTGGGAGTCCACAACAGGTCGCCTTCCCGGACCTCGCCGGGCACGTGATCGATCATCGCGCGCTTAGTCCTCCCTGCCGGTGCTCCGAGGCCATGATCTGGTCTGCTATGACGATCCCGCATGCGAGGCCGTTACGGAAGGGTCAAGTCAGACGGTTGATCTTACGCTCGTCACATCAGCCGCCTACTTATGTCGTTCCTTTGCCGTGGGCCGGAACCTTCCGGCCCGCCGTGGTGTATCCAAGTGTGCGAGCTCGCGCCACCCCTTTCGTACGAGGAAGGGACACCATCGACGACGCCGAGGCCGTAGCGCGGTCCCTCGACGGCGACCTGGACGCCTATGCGGTGCTGGTCGCCCGGTACACCGTGCGCGCGCACCGGACCGCCTACCTGCTCGGCGCCGGCGACGAGGCCGACGACGTCGTCCAGGAGGCCCTGGTGAAGGCGTTCCGGCACCTGTCCCGGTTCCGGGTGGGCGAACCGTTCGGGCCATGGCTGCTGCGCATCGTGGCCAACGAGACCAAGAACCTCACGCGGTCCCGGCGGCGGCGCGCCGACCTGGCGGTACGGCTGTCCGCCCTCGAGCCGGAGCGCGTGGCCGCCGACGGCCCGGTCGGCGAGGTGCTGGCGGGGGAGCGGCGTGGCACGTTGCTGAAGGCCATCGACGTGCTGCCGGACAAGGAGCGGCAGGCCGTGGTGTGCCGCTACTTCCTCGAGCTCTCGGAGACGGAGACGGCGCAGGTGCTGGGCTGGCCGCGGGGATCGGTCAAGTCGCGGACGTTCCGCGCGCTGCATCGGCTGCGCGCCCACCTCGGCACGGATGGCACCGCGACGGACGGTGCCGGGACGGATGGCACCGGGACGGATGGCACCGGGACGGACGGCAGAGATCCGGGTGGGGAGGTGTCCGGTGGCTGACCGCGCCGACTGGCCGCCCGATCTGGAGGCCGAGCTGCGGGCGCTGGGCCGTGAGATCGACGTGCCCCCGGCCCCGGACCTCACCGTCGCCGTCCGGCGCCGGCTGACCCAGCCGGACGTGCGGCGCCGGTTCTGGCCGGACGTGCGGGGGTGGCGGTTCCGGATCAGGTGGCGGGTGGCCGTCCCGATCGTGCTCGCGCTGCTCGCCGTCCTGGCCGTAACCCCGCCGGGCCAGGCCGTGATTGTGCACGTGTTCCGGTTCGCCGGGATCGAGCTGCGGCAGGAGCCGGGTCCGCTGCCGACCCCGACGGGAACGCCGTCCCTGCCGAACGAGCAGCGACTGCCGCTCGCGCAGGCGCGCGCCCTGGTCGCCTTCCCGATCCTGGTGCCGGCGGCGCTCGGCGCGCCGGACGAGGTGGTGGTGAGCGACGGCGGCCGGGTCGCGTCGCTGGTGTACCGGCACACGCCGTACGGCGAGGTGCGCGTCGACGAGTTCGACGGCCACCTCAGCCCGCTGTTCTTCAAGAAGTTCGTACAGGCCGGCGAGGTGAGCGGGGTCCGGGTGGCCGGACGGCCGGGGATCTGGGCCGAGGGCCCGCACGAGATCGTGTACGTCCGGCCCGACGGGGTGGAAGACGTCGCCTCGGCCCGCCTCACCACCGGAAACACGCTGATCTGGGACACCGGGCGGGTGGCGCTGCGGCTGGAGGGCGCGCTCGACAAGGCCCAGGCCATCGCGGTCGCCACCTCTGTCCGCCCGGGACCTTGACACATCCCGTATCGACCGATCAGGCTTTTGCAGGTCTTTTCGGAGGTGGGCCCGTGAGAGTTCGCGTGCTGCTGGAACCGCTGCACGGTGGTACCTACGACCAGATCCTGGCGCTCGCCAAGGTGACCGAGGAGGGCGGGTTCGACGCCTTCTTCCGGTCCGACCACTACCTCGGCGTGGCGCCCGAGAAGGACGGCTACCGGCCGACCGACTCGTGGACGACGCTGGCCGGGCTGGCGCGCGAGACCACCCGGGTCCGCCTCGGCACACTGCTGACCGCCGGCACCTTCCGCGTGCCCGGAGTGCTCGCGATCACCGTCGCCACCGCCGACGCCATGAGCGGCGGGCGCGTCGAGCTGGGGCTGGGCGCGGCCTGGTACGAACGGGAGCACCAGAGCCTCGGCATCCCGTTCCCGCCGCTGAAGGAGCGGTTCGACCGGCTGGAAGAGCAGCTGGAGATCATCAAGGGCCTGTGGACCACACCGCCCGGGGAGCCGTACAGCTTCTCCGGCCAGCTCTTCCAGCTCGATGGCTGCCTCAACCCGCCGCGCCCCACGCAGTCGCCGCACCCGCCGATCGTGATCGGCGGTGCCGGGCCGCGCCGGACACCCGCGCTGGCCGCGCGGTTCGCCGACGAGTTCAACGCGGCGTTCGGCCCCGGCATCCGGGAGCGGTACGACCGGTTCCGCCGGGCGTGCGAGGAGATCGGCCGCGACCCGGCTACCGCCCGGCTGTCGTACGTGATCCCCGTCGCCTGCGGCACCGATCAGGCCGAGGCCGACCGGCGCGCCGACTGGTCGATCGGCTCCCCGGCGTTGCGCGCCGCGGCGGCGGTCGGCCCGCCTCAGGTCGTCATCGACCGGATCGCCGAGGTGGCCGCGGAGGGCGCGGACACCCTGTACTTCCACATCTACGACATCGACGACCTCGACCACATCCGGCTGCTCGGCCAAGAGGTGCTCCCGCACGTCCCGTGACCTGCCCTGGCCGGGCACGCGAGCACACTGCCCACCTCCCTTGACATGCCTGCCCTAGCGCGCGGCGCCGCCGGCGGTGAGGTGGGCGACCCTCCGCTCGTGCTCCCGCAGGTCGGCCGCGGCCGCCTTGGGGCTCCATCGCCCGGCGAGCGGCAGCATCAGCACGAGGAAGGCCAGCTCCGCGACGATGCAGATCCACCACCAGTGCTGTCACTGGTGCGGGGAGTTCACCGCGGCGTCCTTGATCTTGGCCAGCTCCGCGGCCAGCGCGGGCGGCGGCGGGGTGCCCTGCGGCAGTTGCTTGGCCTGCTCCAGCACGGCTGCTGCGTTGACGAGCGTGTTGGCGCTGCTGACGACGTACGGCAGCACGAGGAACGAGGCGCACACGACAAGGCGTAGGATCCAGCCCCAGATCGCCAGGCCGGTGGCGGTCAGCGCGGGGTTGCGGCGTTCGATCGTCTCGGTGAACGCGGCCATCCACGGCGTGTAGGCGATGGCCAGACCGATGGCCAGGCGTCCGGTTCGCCACGAAGCTGACCACGATGCTGCCGACAACCGGGCCGAGGGTCCAAAAGCCCATTGCCGAGGCACGGCCCAGCTGCGGTGAGAAGTCCCGTACCAGCGCCGGCGTGGCGACCAGGATCACGCCCTCGACCAGGCCGATCACGACGAGGAACGACACGAAGACCGTCTTGTTCGGCGCGAGCGGCGTCAGCAGGGAGAGCACCCCGGTCACCGCGAGGCCGTAGGTGACGAGGTTGGCCCGCCCCCACCGGTCGGCGATCCCGGCGACCAGCGAGCCGAAGGCGCCCACCAGGTTGGCGATGACCAGGGCGTTGACGTAGTAGATGAACGACATCTTGTAGTGGGCGAGCACGAGAGGCGCGACGCCGCCGGTCACGTACAGCTCGTAGTACAGGACGATCGTCGCGAAGATCGCGACGGCCAGATACCAGTAGCGGGGACCGGTGCTCGGGTACCGGTCCAGACTGCGGTGCCACAGTCGGCGGTCGGCCGTGGCCGGTGACCCGATCGCGGAGCTCACGGCGATCGTGGAGGTCTACGTGGCCCGGCATTCACACCATCGGGATACCGCCCGGGTCGCCAACCGCGAGTTCGACCTGCTGACCGGGGAGTGGCACGAGGAGGTCGTCGCGATCCGGCGCCGGCTGCGCGACCGGCTCACCGACGTCCTCGTCGCCGGGCAGCAGACGGGGGTGTTCCACCTTCCCGGAACCGATGGCGCCTCGCCGGTCGGCACGGCGGCCAACGTCACTGCCATCACGATCCTCGACATGTGCATCCACCTCAGCGAGTGGTTCCACGACCGCAGGCCGCTCAGCCTCGCCGAGCTGCAGCACCTCTACGTCGAGATGGCGCTCCGGCTGGCCGGCGCCGCCCGCCGCGGCTGACCGCGCCCGGAGGTCAGTTGGCGGCGGGGCTGGGGAAGTTCGTGGGATCTGCGAGCTTCGCTTTGGCGGAGTCGGGAATCGCGCCGTCGACGCGGGTCAGGTCCCATTCGCTGGCCGGCGCGCCGGCGCCGAACGACCAGGCGCCGTCGAGCTTGAGCTGCGCGCCGCCATGGACGATGCGGAAGTCGGCCCGCCCGCCGGCCTCGGTGCCGGTGCCCTCCACCCACCAGCCGCGGATCACGTCGCCGTCCAGGGTTCCCTGGACCCGTCCATTTCTGGAGGGGTAGTACATGCGGACGGTCTTTCCGTCGACGAGCAGGTACTGGTTGCCGTACTGCCCGCTCCACCGGCCCTCGATCTCCTCGGCTGTCCCGCCGGACAGTTTTGGCACCACGATGAGCAGCGCCGCTGCGACAATCGCCACCACCCCGGCCGCGATGCCGCCCCACAGCAGTCCCTTCCTCGCGCCGGAGCTCGGCCGCCGGGCGCCGGGTTCGGCCGGCATGGTGGCAGGGCCGTACGGCCGAGGTGCCGGGGGCGGGCCGGGCGGCGGTTGGGTATAGGGGCGGGTCGGGTCCGGCCGGGTCCAATCGGCGAGCCGTGCCTGGACGGCCGCCATCGGATCGCCGCCCGGCACGCCCAGCATGTCGAGCAACTGACCGGCATTGGGTCGTTGGGCGGGATTCTTATGGAGGGTCGCCGCGATCACGTCGCGGAGTCCGCCGTCGATCCCGCTCAAGTCCGGCTCGCCGTGGACGATCCGATACCCCATCGTCTGGGATGGGCCGCCGCCGAACGGCCGGCGGCCCGTCGCCGCGTAGGCCATCACGCCGCCCCACGCGAACACGTCGGTCGCCTGCGTCGCGCCCCGGCCGTCGAGCTGCTCGGGCGCCATGAACGCGGGGGTGCCGATGGCCTGGCCGGTGGCGGTGAGGCCGGGCGCCGCGTCGAGGGCGCTGGCGATGCCGAAGTCGATGACCCGCGGCCCGAGCCGCGACAGCAGGACGTTGCTCGGCTTGAGGTCGCGATGGATGACGCCGGTGCCGTGGATGCCCCGGAGGGCGGCGGCCATGCTCACTCCAAGCTGCTCCAGCTCGCCTCGCTGCAGCGGCCCGCCGGCGTCCACGACCTCCTGCAGGGTAGGCCCGTCGATGAACTCCGTCACCAGGTACGGCTGGTCGGCGTCGGGATTGGCGTCCAGCACCTCGGCGGTGCAGAACCGGGGCACCCGCAGCGCGCTGTCCGCCTCCCGCCGGAACCGGCCACGGAACTCCGCGTTTCTGGCGTACTCGCCGCGGACGACCTTGATCGCCACGAGCCGGCCGTCACCGCCGCGCCCGAGGTAAACCACTCCCATGCCGCCTTCGCCGAGGAGGCCGAGCACCTCGTACGGGCCGATGCGGCGCGGATCGTGCGCGCGCAGCGGTGCGGCCCTGGCGTTCGGCGCCGTCGATGGCGGCGAGTCACCCGGCCGGGGCTCGCTCGGTGGGTGGTCGCTGCTGGGCATGGCCGCTTCCTACGCGAGGGGCTCTGGTGTGGCGTGCCCATCAGGATGGCCAATCCCATCGGCGGGGGGCAACGGTTCGGGCAGTCGTGTGCGTCAAAGTACGCAGAAGGCCGGGCGTTAGGCTTCGTACGTGTCCACCGGCAACGACGGCTGGCCGCCGGCGGCGCTCGCCGGCCGGCTCGGTTTTCTGCTCAAGCACGCACAGCTGCGGCTGGCCGAGCTGTCCGGCGCGGCGCTGGAGCCGTACGGCATCAACGGCCGGCAGCTGGCGGTGCTGAGCGTGCTCGCCGACGGTGACCTGCTGTCCCAGCAGGAGGCCGCCGGGCGGCTGGCCATCGACCGCACCACGATGGTCGCGCTGATCGACGAGCTGGAGGACAAGCGGATCGTCGCCCGCCTCCCGCACCCGGCCGACCGGCGCAAGAACGTCGTCGAGCTGACCGCGGACGGCCGCGACGTCTTCGACAAGGCGACCCGGGCGTACGAGGACGCCGAGCGGCGCTTCCTCGCCGCACTCGACCCCGCCGAGTCCCGCCTGCTCCGGCAGGCCTTGCAGCGGCTCGTCGTCGATGACTAGCGGCGACGCGTTCGAGCGCGAGCAGGTGCTCGCGTACCGCGTGGCCGCGCAGGAGCTCGACCGCCCTGCCGGGCGGCGCGACCTCGCCGTCCTCGACCTCGGCCTGCAGGACACGCCGTACGGCACGGCCCGGCTGGCGCTCACGGCCCGCACCTCCACAGTGTCGGCCACGGGAGCCGAGGGACCGGCCGCGGAGGGCGAGGGGGCGGCCGAGGAGGGGGCGCGCGGGGACGGCGACGGGCTGGCGCTGGTCTGGGCGGCGCGCGGCGCGCCCCACCTGCACCGGCGGGCCGACCTGCCCGCGCTGACCGCCGCGCTCTGGCCGCTGAGCGACGCCGACGCCACCGCTCGGATCAACAGCGGGCAGATCAAGGAGGGCGCCCGGCTCGGCCTGGCCGCGTTCACCGCGACGGCCGAGGCGATGCGTGCCGTCGTCACGGCGCCCATGCCGAAGGGCGAGGTCAGCACCGCAGTGAGCGCCCGCGTGGCGGAGTCGCTCACGTACTGGTGCGGGCCCTGCCAGGCGCAGCACATCTCCGGCGGGCTGTTCCAGCAGGCCGGGCTCGCCGCGGGAGTCGAGGTCGTGCCCCGCGGATCCGGCACCACGCTGGCGCCGCTCGCCGGGCGGCCCGGCATCCCCGAGCGGGCGTCCGGCGCCGCGGCCCTGGTCAGGACGTACCTGCGGCTGCTCGGCCCGGCCGGGCCCGCCGAGGTGGCGAGCTACCTGGGCACCACGGCGATCGCGGTACGGCAGGCCTGGCCCGACGGCCTGGTCGAGGTACGGGTCGACGGCCGGCGCCGCTGGCTGCCCGCGGACCGGCTGGACGCGCTGCGCTCGGCGCCGCCGCCCCACCTCGTGCGGCTGCTGCCGCCGTACGACCCGTACCTGCAGGCCCGCGACCGCGAGCTGCTCGTGCCGGCCAAAGCGCACCGCGCGGAGGTCTGGCGGTCGGTCGGCAAGCCGGGCGTGCTGCTCGTCGACGGCGAGATCGCCGGCTTCTGGCGGGTCCGGGCGGCGGGGCGTACCGCGGTGGAGATCACGGTCACCGGCTTCGCCGCGCTCGCCGAACCGGTTCGCGCCGCCGTCGAGGACGAGGCCGGTCGGGTCGCGACGGTTCGCGGAGCCACCAAGGCGAAGGTGCGGTTCGCCGCCGGAACCTGATCGCCTCGTCCGGTGTAGATCCGGTGAGGTCTTCCAGGGAGGGCGCCATGGGTCCGTCTGCCCGCTGGTTCGTCGTACCGGCGCTATCGCTCGTGTTGGTCGTGGGCGGGGGGTGTGTGAGCGGCTCCGGCAATGCGCCGGTCGCCAGGGACACGCCGCCGGTGCTTCCCGCCGAGCAGGCGGGCGGCCCGCTGTACGGCGTGATGTGGCAGGAGCAGACGACGACCAGCTACCTCAGCCGCCTCGAGCCGCGCACGCTGCGCCCGATCGCGGGCGGCGGGCGGGTGTCCGTCCACCGGCTCGCCGCGTGGACGATCTCGCCGGACCGTACGGTCGCGGTGTTCGGAGACGGCGACAACGGCGAGGTCGCGCCGGACCAGGCGAACGTGTACGTCATGGACCTGCGGCGCATGCGGCAGGCCGCCGTGATCAAGACGAAGGCCGCCACCGGCGTGCCGCGCGGCGCCCTGTGGCTCGGATCGGACCGGGTGCTGCTGCTCGGCGACAAGGCGAACTACGAGAGCGTCGAGCGAGGCGGCGTGACCAGCATCGTGTCCAGACCGGCGCTGGTCGCGACGATCGTCGACCTCACTGCGCGCCGGGTGGTCGCGCAGCGAACGTACGTCTCGGACGACGAGACGGTGGCCGTGGAGCCGTCGCGCGGCGGCCTCGTCGCGCTGTTCTACCCGGCCGAACGGATCGGCACGGCGCGGCTCGGCCTGATCGACACCAAGGGACGGCTGCGCGTGGTGCCGCTCGACCGGGTGACCGCCGGCTTCCAGCGGGCGGCGGGCGGCGGCGACGTCGGCAGCCGCCAGAACATCCCGGGGCTGGCGGTCGACGCGACGGGCGGCCGCGCCTACGTCGCCGCCTCCGGGTCGCCGGTGGCCGATGTCGGCCTCGCCGACCTGCGTGTCGCCTACCACCCGCTCCGCAAGCCCGGGCACCGGCCGTCCGTCCTCGGGCTGGTGCGGGAGGCCTTCGCGCCGGCGGCCGCCGAGGCCAAGCTGCAGAGCGGGCCGGAGCGGCACGCCCTATGGCTCGGCGACGGCCGGCTGGCGGTCTGGGGCACGGACGCCGACTACAAGGGCACGGACGGCGACCCGACCGGCGAGTCGCGGCCGTCCGGCCTCCAGGTCATCGACACGCGCGACTGGTCCGTACGAACGCTCGACCCGGGGATCGGCCAAGTCGTCCGAGCGGGGGACCGGCTGGTCACCGCCGGAGTCACGACGCACATGGCGAGCGCCGACTCGCCCACGACGGGGGACGGCCTGTGGATCCGCACGCCGGGCCCGAGCCGGCCGGTCCATCTGCTCGCGGGGCGCCCGGTCCAGTGGTTCCAGACGTACGGGCCGTACGCGTACGTCGACATCAGTGACCCGAACGGGGGCAGCGGCCAAACGCCGGGCTACGCGGTCATCGACACCCGGACCGGCACCGTGGTCGGCGAGCACAGGGGCGACCCGATGCCGGACTTCTTCGACTGACCGCCAGGGCCGGCCGGCTCAGGCCGGCACGTCGACCAGGTGCGGGCCGGTCGTCGTACGGACCTCGAAACGTGCGATGTCGCCGCGGAAGTAGGACGTGCCGGCCTCGATGAACAGCGGCGCGGGCGCACCGGGGACACCGTACCCCGCCTTGTTCGGCACCTGCCAGCTCGTCATGACCTCGCTCTTGCCCGAATGCGTGACGACGACAAGCTCGCATTGCAGCGGGCCGCGAATCCCGGACAGCTCGATGTCGACCAGCGTGCCCCACCCCTTGGGCTGGATGACGGCCTTGGCGGACACCGCGTTGACCTTGTTGGACGCCTGCAGGACCTCCGTACCCGTGGGCGAGTGCGAGGTCGGTGCGGCCGCCGCGGAGTGAGCGGGCGAGCTCGGCCACAGCCATCGGGTCGCCGGGGGAGCGGCCGCGAGGAGCGTCACGGCGGCCGCGGCGGCGAGCAGCACCGTGCGGCGGCGCCGGCCGCGGACCACGGCCACGTCGTCGAGCAGGGCACCGAGGACGGCCTCGGACGGCTGCGGCTCGGCGGGGCGGGCCTGCCGGACCTCGTCGAGGAGCCCGGGGAGGTGGTACAGCTGGCGCAGTTCGGCCTGGCAGGCCGTGCACTCCTGCAGGTGGTTCTCGAAGAGCTCCATCTCTTCCTCGTCGAGAACCCCGAGTACGAAGGCGGCCACCTCGACATGAGCGGGCGGCATCATCACGTCACCCCTCATCTTGCAGCGCGTTCCGTAGTGCTCGCAGCCCGTAATAAACCCTGGACTTCACGGTACCCGGCCGGATCCCGAGAATCTGGGCGGCTTCACTGATCGAGCGATGGTGGAAATAGGTCTCCACGATGGCCTCCCTGTGCTCGCGGCTCAGACTGCGCAGGGCGTCCGAGACCACCATGGCTGACAACGTTTGCTCAGACTGGTCGGGTACCGGCACGATGTCCAGTGCCGCGGGCTCGACCTCCTTGGGACGCGCGCTGCGCCTGCGGCGTCCATCGATCACAATCCGGCGGGCGACGGTGAGCAGCCAAGCCCACAGCAATCCCCTATCTCGGGCCAGTCGCCCAGCGTTACGCCAGGCGCGGAACAACGTCTCTTGTACGACGTCCTCGGCCCATTGGCGGTCGTTGCCGGTAAGCGGCAGCAGGTGGCCGAGCAGCGGACCGGCGAACTCCCGATAAAGAGCCCTGATCAGCTGCTCGTCACCGCCTTCGACCTTGGCGGCGGCCCCGAAGCTGTTGCTCGCGTGACGCTCCACGGGATCATCTTGACGTTTCGGACACCCCTGCGTACTTGAAACGTGACATCTCCCGCAACGGAATGAACTTTCGCATCTATCGTTGAACCTCGTCCACCCCCGTCGCGTACCTCTCACGAACCGCCACGAGCGGCGACCGTACTGGGGGTGCACTCGAGGGATGGGCGGCGCCTGTGGAACATCGAAGCAGTCGTGCGGCATGGGTCACGGTTTCGGGGCTTGCTGTGCTGCTTCTCGCTGTGCTCCTTCTCACCGGGGCGTGTAGCCCGAGCGATGCCACTCGCGATGACCCGGCCCTGCCCAGCGTGACCACAACGGGTAAACCGGGGAAGTCGGGCAAGCCGGTCCTGTCGACCACGAAGTCCGGCTCCTTCGGTGTCGTGGTGATCGACGCAAAGGGACATACCCTCTACCGATTCGACAAGGACTCCGCGGCCCCGTCGCGGTCGAATTGCGTCGGCACCTGCGTGCGGAAGTGGCCGCCGGTGCTGGCCGGCGACCAGCTGTCGACCAAGGGCCTCGACCAAGGCCTGGTGGGCAGGGTCAAGCGGCGGGACGGTAGGTGGCAACTCACCCTCGCCGGGTGGCCGCTGTACCGATACGCGGGAGACCGGAGCCTCGGCGACGTCAAGGGCCAGAACGACGACGGCGTGTGGTTCGCCATCGGCCCGGACGGCAAGAAAGCCGAGCCGGGCAACGTGTCGACCGCCCGCACCAACGGCAACACCACCGGAAATGGCACGACGACGAAATGGGGACCGCTCACCGCCGCGGATCGCGACCTGCTGGTCAACGTCCAGCAGGAGTGGCTGTGGGAGATGCCCGCCGCCGACCAGGCCCGCCGCCAGGCCAAGAGCGCCGAATTGAAGCAGGCAGCCGAGCAACTGTTCGCCCCGCGCGACGACCTCAAGGAAGAGATACGGTCGCTCGCCGCGGGCCTGCACGTCACCGTGCCCACCCAGCCCGGCGCCGACCAGCGGAAATGGATGGGTGAACTGTCGGCTTCGGCCGGAAATGACTACGACAAGCGCTTCGTGAATCTGCTGCGTGCCTCGCAGGGCAGGCTACTCATCGCCGCCGCCCAGGTCCGCGCGAGTACGCGTAACTCCCTGGTCAGGGACTTTGCACAGCGGACCGTAGGCACGGTCATGATCCGGATGAAGACGCTGGAGACTACGGATCTGGTCGGTTCATGAGACGACGCCCCAAAACCTTCTACTATCCCGCCCGGAGACGTCCCGGATCCGAGTCTCCGAATCGGGAGTCAGCCGCTCAGTGGTCGCTGAACAGGGTCGGCGTCATTGTGGTCGTCATCGCCCTGGCCATCACCGGCGGGCTCATCGTCGGCATGAAGGCCGGCGTTATCGGCGGGGGGTCGCTCAACCTGTCCGCCGGCGACCCCTCCGGGTCCCCGGCCCCGGCGCCGGCGAAGTCGAAGGCTCCGCCGCGAGCCGAGGCCGCAAGTCCTCAGGCGGCGTTGTCTCCGAACAACTTCGTGGACATCCGGCGGGTGAAGACCACTGTGCGAACACCCGAGGGCGGCCCGGACGCGTCCAGGGGTACGTTCGTCTCCCGCTGTGGCACGAACCAGAACGACCACAACAACACCGACGATTTCATCCTGGCCCCCGGTGTGACCAACGGGGCGCACTTCCTCCAGGACTATACGGGGAACCTCTCCACGAACGCGTCCTCGACCGACAGGAGCCTGGCGGCCGCGGACACGACGTGCCGGCTGGGCGACAAGTCGACGTACTATTGGCCGGTCCTGCGGGTGCCGGGTGCCGCCAAGGCCGGCGGCGCGACGGAAGGAAACGTCGGGCAGGTCCTCCGGCCCGCGTCGGCGACCCTCCTGTTCCGTGGTAACCCGCGCGGGGACGTCGTGGCCATGCCCAGGTTTCTCCGGATCATCACGGGCGACGCAAAGGCGGTCACGCAGGCCGACGCCAACGCGAAGGCGGCATGGTCGTGCACCGGGTTCACCGACCGGGTGACCGGCAAATACCCGCTCTGCCCCAGCGGCAGCCAGGTGATGCGAACCCTGATCTTCCCGAGCTGCTGGGACGGTCGCAACACCGATAGCGCCGATCACCGGACGCACGTCGTCTTTCCGGATGCCGCGACCGGTGCCTGTCCGGCCGGCCGGAAGGCGGTACCGCAATTGCAGATCCGGCTTACCTACAGCGTGCCGCGCGGTCCGTCGTTCGCCATCGACAGCCTCCCGGAACCACGGCACAGTCCGCTCACCGACCACGCAGGGTTCGAGAACCTGATGCCGACACAGCTTATGAAGTCGGTCGTCAGCTGCATCAACCGTAACCAGAACTGTTGATCCATTGGCCTCGGCATCTGGCAGGATTCCCAACGTGATACCTCCCGGGGCGGGCACCAGAAGTGGTCAGTCGCGCGACCCCCGCGAGGCGATCGCGCAGCTCCGGCAGCAGCTCGCGCTGCACTGGCCGGGCCGGGTCTACCAAGGTGACGTCGCCGGTCTCTCGGTGCTGTCCATCACCACCGAGCTGACCGTGTGGTGCAACGGGCGCGAGTTCGTCTGGTACGTCGAAGGCCGCGCCTTCACCCACCCGGCGATCGATCCGGTCAGTGCCGCCGTACGGATCATCACCCGCCTGCAGCAGCTGTCCCAACGGGAGGGGGGCGGAGAGCAGCGGGGTGAGTCCGGGCCCGGTGGCCCGTCCGGTCCGCCGGGCCGAGACAACGGTCCTCCGGCGCCGCCGCCCATGGAGCCGCGCTGACGCGCGCGCAGCGGATTCGAACACGATCGCCACGGAACATAGGCTCCGTGGCGATCGTGTTTGCCGGAGACGGTCCCCGAGGGTCAGCCGGTGTCGATCGGCCGGCCGTTGACGGTGACGTCGGTGAGCACGAGCCCCTCGACCTCCTCGGTCCGGCCGACGGACTCGACGTGGTCGAACGCGCAGTGGCTGAGCGCGACGTCCCTGATCGGGTCGTCGGGGTAGCCGCGCAGGTCGAAGACCTGCTTGGCGGTGTCCACGTGCAGGTTCTGGACATCGATGGCGTGCACGTCCGGGTTGAAGCCGTGGCCCGGACCGTCCTCGTAGTAGAAGTCGATCTGGAACGCCGACACGGCCAGCTGGCCGACCTCGGTGTCGCGCAGGTGGACGTCGTGGATGTAGCCGCCGCGCAGCGAGTTGGTCTTCATCCGCAGTGCGGTGTTCAGGTTGGGGCTGGACATCCGCAGGTTCTGGCCGAAGACGTTGCTGACACCGCCGGTCATCTCGCTGCCGATGGTCAGCCCGCCGTGGCCGTCCTCGAAGTCGCAGTCCTCGACGAGGATGTTCTGGCTGGGCACGTTGACCCGGCGGCCGTCGGCGTTGCGACCGGCCTTGATGGCGATGCAGTCGTCGCCGGTGTTGAACGACGTGCCGGTGATGACGACGTCCGTTGACGACTCCGGGTCGCACCCGTCGTTGTTGGGGCCGTGCCCGATCACGGTGACGTCGTGGACCAGCACAGACCGCGAGAGCACCGGGTGGATGTGCCACATCGGCGAGTTCGTGATGGTGACGCCCTCGATGAGCAGGTCGCGGCAGTAGTACAGGCCGATCATGTTCGGCCGCAGATAGTGGCCGGCGCCGAAGACGCGCTCGGCGACCGGGGTGCCGGCCTCGCCCATCGCCTGCAGAGCGGTGCGGTCGGCCGTCTGGTTGGGCTGACCGGGCTGCCAGCCGAATGCGGTGTTGCCCGACCACGGCCACCATGCGGTGTTGCTAGCCTGTCCGTCCAGCGTGCCCGTGCCGGTGATCGCGATGTTACGGGCGCCGAGCGCGTACACCAGCGGCGAATAGTTGTAGTACTCGATGCCCTCGTAGCGCGAGAAGACGACCGGCAGGTACTTGGCGGGGTCGGTGCTGAAGGCGATCGTGGCGCCCTCGCTCACGTGCAGGTTCACGTGGCTCTTCAGGTGGATGGGACCGGTCAGGTACCGGCCCGGCGGGACGACCACCCGGCCGCCGCGGTGCCGGGCGCAGGCGGAGATCGCGGCGGCGAACGCCGGCGAGCAGTCGGTGACGCCGTCGCCGACCGCGCCGAACCGGGTGATCGTGAAGTCGTGGCGGGGGAAGCGCGGTGCCCGCACCCGGCGCCGGATCTTGTCGGCGTACTTCCACGGGTCGGTGCTCGCGTGGGCCGACGCCGGCCACAGGGAGGCGGCGAGGCCGCCGCCGATGATGGCGCCGCCCGTTCCGATCGCGCGCCGCCGGGTCCACGGCTCGCGCCCGGGGTCGTGCCCCGGCCCGTGCGTGGAGTCTGGCTGTCTGGAATCTCTCATGTCGCGCACATCCCTTCGGTGGATGGACGTGGTCAGGGCAGGCTTCTAACGGATCTGTACGGCGGCCGCGCCGTGCCGGGGGGCCAGCTTCAGGACGACTCCGCCGAACGGGCCGGAGGTGACGGTCCAGCCCTCGGCCATGTCGCGCAGCGCGGTGGCGTCGGCCGCGCGCGGCAGCGTCCGGCCGTCCACCGTGACCGACCGGGGTTCGCCGGTCAGCACAATGATCTGCGCCAGCAGCGGGGCGCCGTGCAGCCGCAGCCGTACCGCCCCGCCGGCGGCCGAGGCCGTCAGCTCGCCCTGATCCGCGCTGGTCGCCCGGCTCGTGCCGGGGCCGGGCGCGTACAGCCAGCCGGACAGGCCGGGCTTGGTCAGCTCGCCGGTGCCCCAGCCGCCCAGCACGCGCGAGCTGAACCCGATGGCCGCGCCGGCCCGCAGGTACAGCGGGACCTCGTCGAGGCCGGTCTGCCGGGTGATCGTCCGTCCGCCGTCGACGACCTGACCGCTATACAGGTCGATCCAGCGCCCGGTGGGAAGGTAGACCTCGACCGGCGTCGGCTGCCCGGCGGCGCCGTCGGCCTCCGCTCGATCGGCGGTGACCGGCGCGGCGAGGAGGTCCGGGCCGATCATGAACTCCTGGTCCTGTGCCCACGCGGTCACGTCGGCGGGGTAGTTGTAGCCGAGCGTCCGCATGATCGGCACGCCGGTGTGCGCCGCCTGCCGCGCCAGGCCGTACAGGTAGGGGAACAGTTCGTAGTGCAGGGTCGCGGCGTCGCGGAACCGCCGTACGGTGTCCGCGTCGTACACCCACGGGGTCGCGTTGAGACCCGCGCCGCCGACCTCCATGACCGGGCTGAGCGCGCTGAACTGCGCCCACCGGGTGAACAGCGTCGGCGTGGGGCTGTTCGTCGCGTTGGCCGGCGCCTGCGGGTCGATGCCGCCGGTATCGGAGCCCCAGGCGAAGTGCCCGGTCAGCGACTCGCTCGTGCCGTACCGCAGCTCGGTGCGCAGCGCGGGGAAGGTCTGGAAGCTGTCGCTGCCCCACATGCCGTGCGCGACCTGGGCGGTGCCGGGCGCGCCCGCGCGGACCAGCGTCTGGAAGTTCTCGCCGTTCACGTTGCGCAGCGCCTCGGCGACGGCCGACTGGTAGAGCGCCGGGTAGCGCAGGTAGAACGACGCGCCGGAGCCGGCCGCGAGCTGGGCGGTCTCCAGCCGGTTCTCCTCGCCGCGGTCCTCCTTGGCCATGTCGACGCCCATGCGGAAGACCTTGGTGAGCTGGTCGACATAGTGCTTGCGGGCCGCCGGGATGGTGAAGTCGATGTAGTTCGTGCCGGGGATGAGCCAGCCGTTCTGGGCCCACACGCCGGTGATGTCCGCACACGATCCGCCGCCCTGGCCGGACGACGGGGTGCCGACGTGCGACGTCACCCACAGCCCGAACTTCACGCCCTGCGCGTGGATCTGGTCGATCATCGCCTGCGGGTCCGGGAAGAACGTCGGGTCGAACTCGCCCGCGTTGGTGCAGGCGCTGCCGTTGATCCGGCGCGTGTTGCCGGGCGGCTGCTTCTCCCAGGGGTTGTCGATCCAGATGGTGCCGAGCGGGATGTCCAGCCGCTTGAACTGCGCCACGTCGTCGACGACCTGAGCCTGGTCGGCGTTGACGTCGCGCCACTTCAGCAGCGCGAACTGGCCGGGCGGCGGCAGGCTCGGCAGGCCCACGGTGCGGTAGTAGCCGGTGGTCACCTGGGCCGGCGGCCCGGTGTAGACGTCGTAGGTCAGCCCGCTGTCCTTCACGCAGATCTGCACGCGGTCCGGCTGCGCCGTGGCGGCGACCGGGCAGGGGTAGGGCTCGGGGGTGCCGGCGGCGGGCCGCGGGGTTCGCGCGCAGTTGGGGCCGTCGGCCACCTGCGTCGCGCCGGGGAAGGCGAACCTGCCGATGTGGTCGGTCGCGGCGTACAGCCCGTATCCGCCGGAGCTGAGATAGAAGGTGCTGGCGGTCTGCTCCTGGTTCTGGCAGTAGTCGCCCGCCTCGTTGCCCTCCTTGCCCGGGCTCCAGCCGCGGATGTGCCCGCGCAGGTCGATGTACGCGGCGGAGCTGCCGCTGAGGTAGTGCTCGGCCGCCCCCGCGGTCAGCGCCTCGAAGACCGCGGTGACGTCGCTGGCGGGCGTGAACTCCCACCGCACCTGTACGCCGGTGTGGGTGCGGGTGACGGTGACGGTCGCGGTGCGGTCCGGCTCGTCGGTCGCGACCGCGTACGCCGTGCCGCCCGGCACGCTGTGGCGTGCGACGAGGTTCGTCAGCCGGTGGTAGGTCGCCCCCTCTTGGCTGGAGGCGGTGCCGCCCACCTGGTAGGCGAGCCGTCCGCCCGGCCCGGCCACGTCGCCGCCCGCCTCGGCGGTGACGGGGCGGCCGCGGTCGAGGAAGATCAGCCCGAACGGCTCGGCGGATACCCGCCAGCCCTGGGCCGCCGCGTCGGCATGGCCAGGTGGGGACAGCAGCGCGAGCACGACGCCGATCAGCAGGAGCACGGCAGTCTTTTTGGTGACCATAACCATCCTTGCTGCAACTCTGAAAACCTTTGCAGAAGTTTCATCCGATTATTTCCGCTGCTGAGTATGTGTCAATAGCCTTGCCGGAACCTGCCAGCTGAAGTGAGTGCTGATAATGGCAACGCTGAATTATTCACGCGGCACCACCGCGTGCCATTTTCGCGCCATCGTCAAGAATTGTTACGTCAGCTACCCCTGCTCGATGTGACGTCGGTTCCGTGCTGTTTGGTCACAGCCCAGCCGCCGAGCACGAAGCGTGGGTCCCGCCACTGGGCGGCCGCGGCGTCGGTCAGCTGCTGTGAGCAGGCCGGCCGGGAGCTCGTGTCGACCGGCCGGCCCGCGAGATCGGTGCTGTGGTACTCCCAGAATCGAAGGTTGGGCGCCTGCGCGCAGTCGTTGGGGGTGAGCAGCCAGCCGGCCGGTCGGATATGGGCGTCCATGGCCGTGTCGATGAACACGACCTGGCTGAACGGGAATCTCAGCGTCTCGATGCGGCCGAGGTAGACGTTGGCGTCCGCCAGATCCGGGGCCCGGGTGAGCCTCGTGCGTACGAAGACCGCGCCGAAATGGGCGTCGTCGTTGCGAATCTGGGTGACATATCCGGCGTGCAGCGACCTGATCTCCGAATCGCGCACATAGATGGTGCCGGTGCCCCAGATGAAATCGACGTCCCCCTCGATGTAACTGTGGTCGACATACCCCAGGCCCTGCAGCCGCAGGGTGTCCTGGAAGCTCCGCAGGGTGACGTGGCGGAGCGCGATGCGGTCGTTGTTGCCGCGGAACGCCTCCGCCTGCGAGCCGCCGAACGGCGTGGTGTTGTGCAGGGTGATGTTCTCCAGCGTGAAGTCCGGGGCGTCCACGCCGAACATCGCGCGCCAGCAGTTGTGCAGGTCCGGCGTGGGCAGCTTGCGCAGCGGGCAGACGTTCGGCCCGTCCGGCGCGGTCCGCAGGTGCGTGTCGCCGTTGAGCACGTCGTTGTTGGCGTACTCGATCACCGTACGGTCGCGGCCCGCGCCGCGCACGGTGATGTACGGCCGGTCCGGGCGCACGTAGACGATCTCGGTGTACCTGCCGGGGCGCACGTCGACGGTGACCCGGTGCCGGTTGCCGAGCGGGACCGCGTCGATCGCGCCCTGCACGGTACAGAAGTCGCCGGCGCCTCGAGCGTCGACGGTCAGGTGACGAGCCCGCGGCGACGGGGGAGCGGCCCGGGTGGTGAAGCGCCACGCCCCCGGGTCCTGGATGCCGGGAAAGCCGCCGAACACGCCGGGGTCGACGGTGACGTAGTACGTCCGGCCGTAGTCGAGCCGGTGGTGGAGGTAGATCGCCGCCGCGTTGCCGGTGACCATGACCGGGTGGTACGCGAAGAGGTGCGGCTCTCCGGTGTCGGAGACGGCGTCGCCGATGGTGCGCTCGTTTGAGGCGGGGTCGGCGAGGTCGATGCTGTCGGCGATCGTGCCGTCCGCGCGGTGCACCTGGATCGTGCCGGTCGTGCCGAGCTGCGGCGGCTGATCGAAGGCGAGCCGGAGCGGCCTGTCGACGCACACCCCGTGCCGTGAGCCGAGCGGCGCTATGCCGGTGGCCGCCGACGCCATACCGGCGATCGCTGCGGAAAGCGCTATCACAGCGGTCACAGCGAGGGCGACGAGCTTCGGTGTCGGCACGGGGCGTTCCTTCGGTCGCAGGCGGGGACGAAGCGCCCAAGGGAGGGTAAAACGTTTTAAGATTTCTTTGGGAACCTAGATCGTCCGCGGTATCTCGTCAAGGCCCCGCCGCGCCGTCACCCATCGGCGACGGAGCCGAGCCGTACGTCATTCCTGCTCAGGTCGTTGGCACGGTCAACCGGGGCGGGTGTCCGGTCTCGGCGGCCGCGTTTCATCGGTTTTCGTCAGCGGCAGCGCCGTGACCTGGCCCGCCGTGAACCGAACCGGACGCGCGTTGCGCGGTCCGGGCCGCCCAGGGAAGGTCATCGTGTGCGGCTCACAAGACAGAATCCGGCACGGCTCACCGTGCTCGCCACAGCCCTGGTCACCCTGCTCGCATGCGTGTTGGTGCTGGTACCGCGCCTCGCCGCGCTGGCCGTGCCACCGACGTCCGGTCCGGTCACCGGCAACGCCACCTGGTTCGAGGGGCTCGGCTCGCCGTACGGCGGCTGCGGGCTGCCACAGGCGAACCTCGACACCCAGGACTTCGTCGCGCTCAACGTCTACAACACGCCGGGCGACTACGCGTTCTATCCGCGCCCGATCCCGTCGTCGCTGGCCGACAAGATCGGCCTGTTCGACAACGGTCTCAACTGCGGCCGCTACGTCCAGGTGACGATCGGCGACAACTGCTCCGGCATCAACGACGGCGCCCCCAATCAGCCGTTCTGCCGCAACGGATCGTTCGTCGGCGACACCTACAACGGGGCCACCCTGACGATGGTGGTGGCCGACAGCTGCGGCGACTCCAACGCGTGGTGCCGCGACGATCCATACCACCTCGACCTCGCCAGGGCATCGCTCAACCGGTTCGTCAAGAACGGCACGGCGGTCGGCGACCTGTACCCCACCCACTGGAACAACCGCCACATCACCTGGCAGTGGGTCCCCGCGCCGAACTACACGGGCGACATCCAGATCGGCTTCCTGCAGGGCGCACAGACCTGGTGGGGCGCCATCGCGATCTCACACCTGCCGAACGGCATCCACGGCGTGGAGTACTTCGCCGACGGCGCCTGGCACCAGGCCCAGATGAACAGCGACATGGGCCAGTCGTACATCGTCGCGCCCACCGTGCAGGCCGGGCTCGGGTTCCAGATCCGGGTGCGCGATGCCTCGGATGCGCTCGTCAACAACGGCCGGATCTACAGTTTCTCGCTGCCCGGCTCCTGCGCCCCGCAGTGCGGCGCCGCCTACACCCAGGTCTCCTACGCCACGAGCACCACCCCCACGCCGAACCCGACAATGTCGGACTTCCCGTCGCCCAGCCCGAGCCCGACGACCACGCCGACCGCGGGGACGGCGTGCCGGGTGGGGTACTCGGTCAACGACTGGGGCGGTGGCTTCACCGGGACCATGACCCTGACCAACACCGGGACGACGGCGCTGAACGGCTGGACGCTGCGGTTCGCCTTCCCCGGCAACCAGCAGATCGGGCAGGGCTGGTCGGCCACTTGGGCGCAGAGCGCGGCCAACGTGACGGCCACGAACGCGTCCTACAACGGCAACCTGACGCCGGGCGCGTCCACCCAGATCGGCTTCAACGGCACTTACTCGGGATCCAATCCGCTGCCGACCGCCTTCACCCTCAACGGCGTCACCTGCGCGGCCTGATCCGGCATTCGCTCGGATCACGCGGACCCGGCCATCAGCCGTACGATCCGAGCGGCACCGATCTTCGCGGACTTGGCTGCGGCCCCCGTCCCGGAATGATCCATCCGGGACGGGGGCCGCGCCCCTCGTATCGGTCCTTCCTATGCTGTTGGGCCTTTCCTCTGGACAGCGGGAACGTTCAGCAGCGGCGGCCGCTGTTGATGCAGCGGACGACCCTGTCCATGAGGGCGGTGGACATCACGTTCTCGAAGTCCATGTGATCGGTGTTCGGCTTGTGCAGTTCTTCGGGGAAGGCGTCCACCGCGAAGTTGGGACCGCTCGGCACCCGGTAGGTCAGCACGATCCGCAGCTGGGGTACCGCCTTGGTGCCGGCCGGGCAGGCGCCGGAGGTGGCGTCCGGGAGCACGACATGGGTCCGGTGGTTGGCGCTATCGAGGTTCTGGCCGTCCCAGCAGCTCGGGAGGTCCATCGTCCGCACCACCTGGCTGCCTCTCGGGCAGAGCGGGTACTTGTCGGGGCTCTGCCGGTTGGTGAACCCGGTGCAGCTCCACGATGCCTTCGCGTTGGTGCCGTTCTGCGTGAGCGCGTGGGCGTTGCCAATGACCAGCCGGAGGAAGCGGGGCATCGCGACGACCTTGCTCTGCGCGTTGCCGCGGAACTGCAGGAGCGCCGACGTCGCGCGGAGCTGTACGCCGTTGTTCCCGTCCTGCCCGATATTGGCGGTCGCGTTCGAGATGTCTCGCAGCACCGGCCAGATGTAGGCGGACTTGTCGGCCTGGTTGGCACACGTGGTGCCGCCGGCCGCGAGGCTCTCGTCCGTCGAGTCCTTGTCGGTCGTCAGGTTGCCGACGTAGTCGTGCGTGTGCTTCGCGCCGTTCGGCACCCCGGGGCTCACGATGTAGTTGTCGGGGTTGTTGTGCTTGTTCGCGTTCGTTCCGCAACGAGAGACGAACGTGCCGCGCGAGGCATTCCGCCCAGGCCGGGGCGCCGCAGCGGCCCGCTGGACCTGCCGGATGTTGACGAAGTCGTCTTCGGACGGCCCGGTCGGCTGTTCCGACGGACTGGCGCTCGCGTCCCCCCCGCCACCAGGTGATTCGCTGGGGCACGGCGGAGCCGCGGAGTCGCTGGGCTCGGCGCTTGGCTCCGCGCTGGGAGCGGCACTCGGGTCGGCGGGCTCGCTGGGCGCCGCGCTCGGGTCGGCGGGCTCGCTGGGAGCGGCGCTCGGGTCGGCGGGCTCGCTGGGCTGCGCGGTCCGGGTGTGGCGAGGTCGCCAGTGACCGTGCCGCT
>DATBKU010000147.1:0-2099 GCA_036555725.1 Streptosporangiaceae bacterium
AGGTCGACCATGCGGGCGCGGCGGCGCATGTTGATCGCGTCGACTTCGCGCAGGAACGACAGCGCCTGGTCGACGCCCAGCTCGCCGGCGCGGGCCATGAAGGCGCGGATGTCCTTGGGCAGGCAGCCGCCACCGAAGCCGAGGCCGGCGCCGAGGTACTTGCCGCCGATCCGGTCGTCGTGCGACAGCGCCTCGGAGAGCTTCGTCACGTCGGCGTGCGAGGCCTCGCACACCTCGGCCATCGCGTTGATGAAGGAGATCTTGGTGGCCAGGAAGGCGTTGGCGGAGACCTTGACCAGCTCGGCGGTGGGGAAGTCGGTGACGATGAACGGCGTGCCGTGGGCGAGCGTCGAGGCGTACACCTCACGGAGGATCTTCTCCGCCCGCTCGGACCGCACGCCGGCCACGATGCGGTCCGGGTGCAGGGTGTCCTCGACCGCGAACCCCTCGCGCAGGAACTCGGGGTTCCACGCCAGCTCGGCGTCCTCGCCTGCGGGCGCCAGCCGGGCCAGCCGTTTGGCCAGCCGCTCCGCGGTGCCCACGGGCACCGTGGACTTGCCCACCACGAGGGCGGCCCGGCGCAGTCGCGGGGCCAGCGCGGTGATGGCGTCGTCGACGAACGTCAGGTCGGCCGCGTACTCGCCCGCCTTCTGCGGCGTGCCGACGCAGATGAAGTGCACGTCACCGAAGTCGGCGACCTCGTCGTACGACGTCGTGAAACGCAGCCGGCCGCTCTCGAGATTGCGCCGGAGCACGGGCTCGAGACCGGGTTCGAAGACCGGCAGGTCGCCCGCGGCGAGCCGATCGATCTTTTGCTTGTCGATGTCGAGCCCGAGTACTTCGAAGCCCAGGTCCGCCATGCAGGCGGCGTGGGTCGCGCCGAGGTAGCCGGTGCCGATGACCGTCAGGCGGTGGGTCACGGATCTCCTTCCAGTGCTAGTCCCCGTACCCTGCCAAATCACCATTGAGCGTACTGGTCGGTAGCATCTATCACATGAGTCAGGACCTGCCGATCCAGTACCAGCCGACCGAGGAGCACGAGCTGCTCCGCCAGTCGGTCCGCGACCTCGCCGACGCGAAAATCGCGCCGCACGCGGCCGAGGTCGACGAGAAGGCCGAATTCCCGCAGGACGCCTACACGGCGCTGGTGCAGGCCGACCTGCACGCCGTGCACATCCCGGAGGCGTACGGCGGCGCGGGCGCCGATGCCCTCGCCACCGTGATCGTCATCGAGGAGGTGGCACGGGCGTGTGCGTCCTCGTCGCTGATTCCAGCGGTGAACAAGCTCGGTACGGTACCGATCCTGCTGTCCGGGTCCGAAGAACTCAAGAAACGGTATCTGACTCCTGTGGCGCGGGGCGAGGCGATGTTCTCGTACGCCCTGTCCGAGCCCGAGGCGGGCAGCGACGCGGCCGCCATGAAAACCAGGGCGACCCGCGACGGCGACCACTGGGTGCTCAACGGCACCAAGATGTGGATCACCAATGCGGGGGCCTCGGAGTACTACACGGTCATGGCCGTCACCGACCGGTCGCAGGGCGCCCGCGGCATCTCCGCCTTCGTCGTCGAGAAGAGCGACCAGGGCGTGAGCTTCGGCGCCCCAGAGAAGAAGCTCGGCATCAAGGGCTCGCCGACCCGCCAGGTCATCTTCGACAACGTACGGATCCCGGCCGACCGGATCATCGGCGCCGAGGGCACCGGCTTCAAGACCGCGCTGGCCACCCTCGACCACACCCGGATCACCATCGCCGCGCAGGCGCTGGGCATCGCGCAGGGCGCCTTCGACGTCGCCGCGCCCTACGCCCAGAGCCGGGAGCAGTTCGGGAAGCCGATCGCCGAGCTGCAGGGCATCCAGTTCATGCTGGCCGACATGGCGACCGAGACGGAGGCCGCCCGCGGCCTGGTCTACCGCGCGGCCTCGATCTTCATGCCCATGTCGGCGAGCATGAACTGCAGCCCCTGGAACTCGGCGATGGCCTTGCCGAACTGCTTGCGCTCCTGGACGTACCCCTTGGCGTAGTCGAGCGCGCCCTGGGCGATGCCGACGGCCTGCGCGGCGATGGTCACCCGGGTGTGGTCCAGGGTCTTCATGGCGGTGC
>DATBKU010000148.1:0-6948 GCA_036555725.1 Streptosporangiaceae bacterium
GTGGCCGACTTCCTCGAGCTGGCCGAGCTCATAGTCACCGACGCTCTCCACCGTACGGAATCGTGCGGCGGCCATTTCCGGACCGAGTCGCAGACCCCGGACGGCGAGGCCCGCCGCGACGACGAGACCTTCTCGTACGTGGCCGCCTGGGAATGGACCGGGCCCGGCCGGCCGTCGATCCTCCACAAGGAGGACCTCGCCTTCGATTACGTAGAGCCGGCTCAGAGGTCGTACAAGTGAAACTGACGTTGCGCATTTGGCGCCAGTCCGGGCCTGCGGAGCCGGGCCGCATGGTCTCGTACGAGGTGGACGATGTCTCCCCCGACATGTCCTTCCTGGAGATGCTCGACGTCTTGAACGAGCGGCTAGTTATGGACGGCGCGGACCCGATCGCGTTCGACCACGACTGCCGTGAGGGCATCTGTGGCATGTGCTCGCTCGTCATCAACGGGCGGCCGCACGGCCCGGAGCAGTCCACTACGACCTGTCAGCTGCACATGCGGAAGTTCAGCGACGGTGAGGTCATCGACATTGAGCCATGGCGGGCGCGGCCGTTCCCGGTGATCAAGGATCTGGTCGTCGACCGATCGGCCTTTGACAAGATCATCGAGGCCGGCGGTTACATCTCGGCCCCGACCGGCTCCGCGCCGGACGCCCACGCCATTCCGGTGCCCAAGCCCGCCGCCGACGAGGCGTTCGAGGCCGCCGAATGCATCGGCTGCGGGGCCTGCGTCGCCGCCTGCCCGAACGGCTCGGCCATGCTCTTCACCGCCGCCAAGGTCACCCACCTTGGCCTGCTCCCGCAGGGCCAACCGGAGCGCTACTCGCGCGTTGTCGACATGGTCGAGACGCACGACGCGCTGGGCTTCGGCGGCTGCACCAACACCGGCGCATGCACTGTGGCCTGCCCCAAAGGCATCTCCCTCGACGCCATTGCCCACCTCAACCGCGACTACCTGACGGCCACGACCATGCGCTCCACATAACCCGATCTCTGCCACGATCGCTGCCGGCCCGCCGCCCTGCGGGTCGTGTCGTCCACGACGAGCGAACGGCCTTATCCGCACCAGCGCCACGGCCCCGGGTCTCGTTGAGGGGCATGCCTGCGCGCAGGGTGGCCGACTGGGGGCTGAGATCAGCGGAAGGCGTCGGCGTGGGCGTTTGCCCATTGGTCGAAGGTGCGGGGCGGCCGTCCGGTCACCTCCTGGACGGTGGGCTCGACCTTTGACTCATCCAGCGCGCCGTCGACGTAGAAGTTGAAGAAGGCGTCGACATACTGGACCGGCATCGAAGCCTCCATCTCGGCGCGGGCCTCCTCGTTGTTCAGGGCCTCGCAGCGCAAGTCACGGCCGAGCACCGCCGCCAGCACGGCAACCTGATCTTCCGGGAGCAGCGACTGCGGGCCTGACACCAGATAGGTCCGGCCCGCGTGCTCGCCGCTTACCAGCGCTCGCGCCACGACCGCCGCGATGTCGTACGGATCGATGGCAGCGGTCCGCACGGTGGCGAACGGCACCTGCACCACGTCACCGGTCGCGAGCTGCGGCACCCAGCGCAACGCGTTGGACATGAACGCCTTGGACCGTACGAAGGTCCACGGCAGGCCCGAGTCACGGACGGCCCGCTCGGAGAGGATCATGTAGCGGGAGACCGCGTTGCTCATGTCGCCACTATCGGCCGAGGCGCCCGACAGCAGCACCACCCGCTCCGCCCCGGCGTCACGGAGCCGTACCAGCAGGCCCTCCAGGTCCGCATACCCCGGCAACAGGAACACCGCGCTCACCCCGGCCAGCGCGTCGGCGAACGTCTCGGGCTTGTTCAGGTCTCCGGCGACGGGCTCGGCACCGGCGGGCAGCCGCGCCTTGGCCGGATCGCGTACCAAGGCCCGGACCCGCTCCCCCGCCTCGACCAGCGCGTTTACCACTTCGGAGCCCACATTGCCGGTCGCTCCCGTCACCAAGATCATTTCCATCCTCCGATCGCCGCTCGTCGACATGAGATCACACCTTGCGCCAGGATCTGCCCCATGGCATCCGACACCTATTACCTGCAGGCCTCCCGCCGGATGTGGCAGCAGTTCGAGCCGGTGCACGCGCTGGTCTATTTCGCCCCCGAAGTCTTCGAGGAGTTCGCGGCGCTCGGCTATGACACGGCGACCCGCTGGCCGACCTATGCCTCCTCCCCCAGACCACCACTCTCGGCATCGCCACCGTGCAAGCCCCCAAATGGTGACCACCGAGCCGCACTCACCGGGGTCCCCGTAGACCAACAGCACAGCCGACTGGCGATCAGGGCGGGCGGCGGCGTTTGAGGCGGGCGAGTCGGGTGCAGATCTCGTCGAGCTCAGCGTCGCCGGGCTCCCAGCCGTGGTCGAACAGGGCGGTCATGAACGCCGCGAGGAACGGATACGGGTCGACCAGCACGTCAGTCTTGGTGACGACGATGATCTCCCAGCCGAGCTCGGTGCGGAGCCAGTGCCGGCGCGACTCGTCGCGAGCCCGGTCGTGCCGTGACGTGTGAAACTGCGCAGGTCAGGGCTTGGGAGTGTCGCTTGGCGTGCGGCGACGGATCTTGGAGCCGAGCCAGACCAGCGGGTCGTACCTGCGGCCGACGACGCGTTCCTTCATGGGAATCAGTGCGTTGTCGGTGATCTTGATGTGCTCGGGGCACACTTCCGTACAGCACTTCGTGATGTTGCAGAAGCCCAGGCCGTGGTCGGATTGGGCAAGCCGACGGCGGTCGGCGGTGTCGGAGGGGTGCATCTCGAGCTCGGCGATGCGCATGAGGAACCGCGGTCCGGCGAAGGCCGGCATGTTCTCCTCATGGTCGCGGACGACGTGGCAGACGTTGTTGCAGAGGAAGCACTCGATGCACTTGCGGAACTCCTGCGAGCGCCCGACGTCCTGCTGCATCATCCGGAACTCGCCTGGCTTGACGTCGCCCGGATCGAACGACGGGATCTCTCGGGCCTTCGCGTAGTTCCAGCTGACGTCCGTCACCAGGTCGCGGATAACCGGGAAGGTACGGATCGGTGTGACCGTGACCGTCTCGTTCTCATCGAAGATCGACATCCGGGTCATGCACAACAGCCGGGGCATGCCGTTGATCTCCGCCGAACACGAGCCGCACTTGCCGGCCTTGCAGTTCCAGCGCACCGCGAGGTCCGGAGCCTGCGTAGCCTGCAGCCGGTGGATGATGTCGAGGACGACCTCGCCCTCGTTCACCTCGACCGAGTAGTCCTGCAGCGAGCCCTGGCCGGCGTCGCCCCGCCAAACTTGGAACTTCGCCTCGTAACTCACTTGTCCTCCTGTGCGGGCGACTGTGCCGGCAGCTCTGCCTTGGTCACGTACTTCCGCAGTTCGTCGATGTCGAAGAGGCTGATCAGGTCATCGCGCATCGGCACTCCGTCCTGCCGGACGAGGTCGACCTCATTTTCGTCGGCGCCCAGCCGGCAGATCAGGTTGACCTTGCGCCACTCGGCGGACATGGCCGGGTAGTCGTCGCGCGTGTGGCCGCCGCGGCTCTCGTGCCGTTCCAGCGCCGCCTTCGCGACGCATTGGGAGACCAGCAGCATGTTGCGCAGGTCGAGCGCGAGGTGCCAGCCGGGGTGGTAACCGCGGCCGCCTCCGGCGGCGACCGGCTGGACGCCGGCCTCGGCGACCCGCGCCCGCAGCTTTTCCAGCGCAGCCAGCGCCTGGGTCAGCTCCTCTTCCTTACGGATGATCCCGACCAGGTCATTCATGGTCTGCTGCAGCTCGCCGTGGACGGCGTACGGGTTCTCGCCGCCCACCCGCTCGAACGGGGCCATCGCCTCCGTGACGGCCGCGGTGACCGCGTCGTCGGCCACCACGGGACTCGCAGCGAGCGAGTCGACGTACTCCGCAGCGCCGAGCCCGGCGCGGCGGCCGAAGACGAGCAGGTCGCTGAGCGAGTTGCCGCCCAGCCGGTTGGAGCCGTGCATGCCGCCCGCCACCTCGCCGGCGGCGAACAGGCCCGGCACCAGCGCGGCGCCGGTGTCGGCGTCGACCTCCACGCCGCCCATCACGTAGTGACAGGTCGGCCCGACCTCCATCGGCTCGGCCGTGATGTCGACGTCGGCCAGCTCCTTGAACTGGTGATGCATCGACGGCAACCGGCGCCTGATCTCGTCGGCCGGCAACCGCTGGGACACGTCCAGGAAGACCCCGCCGTGCGGCGAGCCGCGACCGGCCTTGACCTCGGAGTTGATCGCCCGCGCCACCTCGTCGCGCGGCAACAGCTCGGGCGGCCGCCGGTTGTTGTCCGGGTCGTCGTACCACCGGTCGGCCTCCTCCTCGGAGGTGGCGTACTTGTCCTTGAACACGTCGGGGATGTAGTTGAACATGAACCGCGTGCCGTCGGAGTTGCGCAGCACGCCGCCGTCACCGCGCACCGACTCGGTGACGAGGATCCCCTTCACGGACGGCGGCCAGACCATGCCGGTCGGATGGAACTGCACGAACTCCATGTTCAGCAGGGTCGCCCCGGCCAGCAGCGCGAGCGCGTGCCCGTCGCCGGTGTACTCCCAGGAGTTCGAGGTGACCTTGAACGCCTTGCCGATGCCGCCGGTGGCCAGCACCACCGCGGGGGCCTCGAAGACGACGAACTTCCCGGTCTCCCGTACGTACCCGAAGGCGCCGCAGATCTTGTCGCCGTCCTTGAGCAGCCGGGTGACCGTGGTCTCGGCCCACACCTCGAGCCGCGCGTCATAGTCGCCGAACTCCGCGTGGTCATCCTGCTGCAGCGCGACGACCTTCTGCTGAAGGGTGCGGATCAGCTCCAGGCCCGTACGGTCGCCGACGTGCGCCAGCCGCGGGTACTCGTGGCCGCCGAAGTTGCGCTGGCTGATCTTGCCTTCTTTCGTACGGTCGAACAGCGCGCCCCACGCCTCCAGCTCCCAGACCCGGTCCGGGGCCTCCTTGGCGTGCAACTCGGCCATGCGCCAGTTGTTCAGGAACTTGCCGCCGCGCATCGTGTCGCGGAAGTGGACCTCCCAGTTGTCGTTGGGGTTGACGTTGCCCATCGCCGCCGCGGCGCCGCCCTCGGCCATGACCGTGTGGGCCTTGCCGAATAGCGACTTCGAGATGATCGCAGTCTTCTTGCCCTGCAGCCTGGCCTCGATCGCCGCCCGCAACCCGGCGCCCCCCGCACCGATCACGACAACGTCGTACGAGTGCCTTTCGATCTCTGTCATCCGTTTTCCTAATTGAAAATGCGCAGGTCGGAGATGGTTCCGTGAGCCACAAGCGCCACGTACGCGTCCGCCACGACCAGCGAGCCGAGCGTGATCAGGGCGAACATGCCATGCCGCTCGTTCAGCTTCGACACCTGCATCCATGCCCAGTATCGGACCGGGTGCTTGGAGAAGTTCTTCAGCCGGCCCCCCACGATGTGCCGGCAGGAGTGGCACGACAGTGTGTAGGCCCACAGCAGGATCACGTTGGCGAGCAGGATGAGCGTGCCCAGACCGATGCCGAAACCGCCGTCCTTGCCGTGGAACGCGCGGATCGCGTCCCAGGTGTTGATCAGCGAGATAAGGAACGCGACGACCCAGAAATAGCGGTGCAGGTTCTGCGCGATGAGCGGGAAGCGCCGCTCTCCGGTGTACGTCTTGTGCGGCTCGCGCACGGCACACGCGGGCGGCGAGGCCCAGTACGCCCGGTAATAGGCCTTCCGGTAGTAGTAGCACGTGAGGCGGAAGAGCAGCAGGAACGGCAGCGAGAGCGCCGCGAACGGAATGAAGAACGGCGTGCCCTTCGGCAGGAAGGTGCCGAACTCGGCGGCCTTGCCGCACGCCTCGTTCAGGCAAGGCGAGTAAAAGGGCGTGAGGTAGTGGTACTGCTCGACGAAGAAGTCCGCGCCCACCATCGCCCGAACCGTCGCGTACACCACCCACGCGGTGAAGATCACCAGCGTGACAATGGGATACGTGCGCCAGTTATCCGTCCGTAGCGTCCGCTCCCGGATTGCGGCGCGTGTTTTGGCAGGCGCCGTGGCAGTGCTCATCTATCGCGCTCCTGTGGCTGATGCGCACACGTTGCGGCCGTCGCACCGCGGCAACAGATCTTGTGCACGCGTTACTAGCGAAGCGACCTTACGCCACCAGCCTGTCACTGGGACACGCCAACCTGCGACACCGGCGATGTGAGTCTGCACACAAGCCCTGCTCGAACCCACTCTCGGCGTCCTGTGGCGGCGTCGAGACGATGGGCGCTGCCCGCCCCACGTCGCTCTTGTACGGCTTCGAGAGGGTGCCCGGCGAGTCACGGCGCCTGGTGGGGGAATCGTCCTAGGGTCGGGTTAACCCTCGCACGCCAGTTCAGGAGCCGGCCAATGACTCGCCCCTCAGACCCCGGTCAGTCCCCTCGGTCCCCAGGCGCCGGCGCGCCGGGTGTCCCTGGCCAGGGCGGGCGGCCGTACGGCCCGCCGCCCCCGCTCGGCGGCGCCCCCGGACGGCCACAAGGTGGCGCCCCCGGCCAGCCACCCCCACAGCGCCCGCCCGCGCCTCCGGGCACATGGGACTACGAGGACGATTCCGCTACGGCCGTACCGCCGTCCAAGGGCTTCCTGGGCTCCCTGCTCGACGTCAACTTCAACTATCTGGTCACACCGAAACTGATCAAGCTCTTCTTCGTCCTGTCGCTGATGTTGATCAGCCTGCAGTGCCTGGTGTTCCTCGCGCTCGGCTTGTGGATCGCCAGCTGGGACAACGGATGGGCCTGGGGGGTCTTTCTGATCATCGCGACGCCCGTCGTGTGGCTGTTCGAAGTCGTGCTGGTGCGGATCTTGATGGAGGCGATCATCGTCCGGTTCAAGGGCGTCGAGTATCTCCGCATCATGAAGGACGGACCACGTTAGGCAGGTTGAGGAGGACCGATGCGGATTGCGCTGGGCCAGATCGTCGCCGACCCCGACCCCGCGACGAACCTC
>DATBKU010000149.1:0-3821 GCA_036555725.1 Streptosporangiaceae bacterium
GTCTGCCTGATGGCGTCCGGGAGATCCGCGGGCGTCTGTTCCCAGTGCGGCAGTGCGGGCAGGGCGGTTGAATCCATGGGACAGGACGACATGACGTCGGCGGGTATCCTACTGGCCCGGGTCCGCTTCGGCGATGAGCTCCAGGATGCGGGCGGGGGGCAGGTGCTGCTCGTGGATCCGCACCCCGAAGGGTGAGAGGGCGTCCTCGATCGCGTTCACGACGGTGGGCGGTGCGACGATCATGCCGCCTTCGCCCACGCCGCGGAAGTTGACGTCGGCGTCGAGCGGCACGGTCTCGAGGTGCTCGATCTCGATGCGGGGGATGTCGCAGGCGGTCGGCATCAGGTAGTCCATGAACGTGGCCGACTGGAAGGTGCCGTCCTCGCCGTACGCCGATCGTTCGAGCAGCACCGCGCCGATGCCCTGCGCGACGCCGCCCCGGATCTGGCCCTCGACCACGGCGGGATTGATCAGCGCGCCGCAGTCTTCGACGGCGACGTACCGCTCCACCTTCACGATGCCGGTCTCGGCATCGACGTCCACGATCGCGCAGTGAGTGCCGCCGGACCAGCCGCCTTCGCCGCCGTCGTACGTGGCCTCGACCTCGAGCTCGGCGGCGCCGTCGCCGTCGCCGGACGGACCTATCACCGCGGCCGCGCGCCGCGCCACCTCGGTGACGGAGATGGCGCTGGCCGGGTCGCCGCGTACCCAGACGTTGCCGTCGGTGATCAGGAGGTCCTGCGCGCTGACCTCCATGAGGTCCGCCGCGAAATCGAGCACCTTGGCCTTGAGCTGCCGGGCGCCGTGCAGCGCCACGCCGCCGGTCATGGTGGCCGATCGGCTGCCTCCGGTCAGGCCGAACGGGACCACGGCGCTGTCGCCGACCACGACGCGTACCTGCTCGAACGGCACCCCGAACTCGTCGGCGGCGATCTGGGCCAGGGTCGTCTGGTGGCTCTGGCCGTGCGGCATCTGGCCGGTGAACAGCGCGACGATGCCGTCCTCGGTGAGCCGGAGGCGCATGGACTCCAGGCCCATGGGGCCGCTTGGCCCTTCCGGCGAGCGCGGGCCCGGCGCCGCCTCGATGAACGTGGCCACGCCGATGCCGAGGTAGCGGCCCTCCGCTCGTGCCTGCGCCTGGCGGCGCCGGAACGCGGGAATGTCCACGAGCTCGGCGACCCGCTCCAGTGACTCCCTGGCCGTGACTCCCACCAGCGGGCGCCCGGTGATCATCATGGTCGGCGGATCGCTGCGCGGGGCGACGTTACGCAGCCGGATCTCGACCTGATCGAGGCCGAGATCCTTCGCGATGAGGTTCAGGGCGCGTTCCCGCACGAACGTCTCGGACGCCCACGGGCCGCGATAGGCGACGTAGCATGCCTTGTTCGTCGTGACCGCGGTCGATTCGAAACCCATGGCCGCGAGCTTGTACGGACCGGGCAGCATCGCCTCCATGATGTCCGGAACCATCGCGCCCATGCCGGGGTAGGAGCCGGTGTCGATGACCATCTTCAAGTCCAGCCCGAGCAGATCGCCGTCGTGGCTGACGGCCGCCCGGACGTCGAAGCTCTCCTCGCGTGCCTGCCCCGACGCGGTGAGGTTCTCGCCGCGGTCCTCGACCCACTTGACCGGCCGCCCGACTTGACGCGAGGCGGCGGCCACGGCGAGCTCCTCCCGTGACGCGCCGATCTTCAGGCCGAACGAGCCGCCGATATCGCCGGCCAGAACGCGCACCTTGTCCTGCTCCATGCCGAGGCGCATGGCGACGGCAATCCTGGTGACGTGGACGCTTTGCGTGGCCGCGTGCATCGTCATGACACCGGAGTCGGCGTCGTAGCTCGCGACGCAGCCGCGTCCCTCCATGGGCACGTTCTGGTGCCGGTGCACGTCGATGTGGAAGTCGACGACTCGGTCAGCGTCCGCGAACGTACCGGCGACATCACCATGCTCGTGCCGCGAGTGCGTGCGGGCGATGTTGTCACCGAGGTTGTCGAACAGCGGCGGGCTGCCCGGGTCGAGCGCGAAGGCGGCATCCACGACCGGCGGCAGGTCGTCGTATTCGACCTCCACCAGCTCGCAGCCGTCCTCGGCGAGATAGCGGTTCTCGGCGATGACGACCGCCACGGGATCCCCGACGAGGCGCACCTTGTCGGTCGCCAGCAGGGTGAACTCGGGGGTAGGTCCTGCCCAGCCCATGAGAGCCATCAGCGCGTCCGGGCCCGGGACCGTCATCTCCTCGAGTTCCGCTCCGGTGAGCACCGCGATCACTCCGGGCAGCGCCCGTGCCGCCGAGACATCGACCGAGAGCACGAGAGCATGAGCCATCGGCGAGCGCACGAACGCCGCGTGCAGCATTCCCGGCAGCTTGATGTCGTCCACGTACCGGCCCGTACCCGTCAGGATGCGCGGGTCCTCCGAGCGCTTGATGCTGGCGCCGGTGTAGCGCTCCGCCGCAATTGCCGTCATGATCTCCCTGCCTCAGCGTTCGCGGTTGCGTCCTGCCGATTACGCTGGACGGCCAGCAGGACGCCGTCGATGATGCTCTGGTAGCCGGTGCACCGGCAGATGTTGCCGGACAGCGCCTCGCGGATCTGCTGCTCGTCGGCGTCGGGGTGGGCGCTGAGGAACGCGGTGGCCTGCATGACGAACCCCGGCGTGCAGAAACCGCACTGGAAGCTGTGCGAATCCCACATCGCCTGCTGCAGCGGGCCCAGCCCTTCGTGCCCTCCGTGCCCTCCGTGCTCTCCGTCCGGGGCCAGCCCCTCGACCGTCATCACCTCGCTGCCCGCGGCCTGGACCGCGAGCATCAGGCACGAGCGCACCGCCCGGCCGTCGACGATGACCGTGCACGCACCGCAGACCCCGTGCTCGCAGCCGACGTGGGTGCCGGTGAGATTGAGGTCATCCCGCAGGAAGTCCGCCAGTGTCTTGCGCGCCTCCGGCGAACCCGTGCGCGTCGCGCCGTTGACCCTCAGGGTGATGTCCACCATCAGCTACTGCCTCTCGCCGGCGTTGTCCGCTGCTGCTCGCAGGCCGCGGCGCACCACCGCGGCCGCGACCGTCTTCCGGTAGTCCGACGACCCGTGCAGGTCGGCCGGCGGGTCGAGATCCTCGGTCGCACGGCGGGCCGCCTCATCGAACAGTTCCGCCGACGGCCTCTCCCCGGCGAGCAGATCCTCCGCGGCCGCGGCCCGGACCGGCACGTCGGATACGCCTGCGAACGCCAGCCGGGCCTCGCTGATGACCCCGTCGGTGAACACGAGTGACGTCGCCAGGCCGACGATGGCGAAATCACCGTGGCGCCGGGCGACCTCCTCGAAGCTGACTCCCGTGCCCGGTCCCGCGGCCGGGAATCGCACCTCGGCCAGGAGTTCGTCAGGACGGCGTGACGTCGTGAGGTAACCGTCGAACCACTGCGCCGCGGGGATCACTCGCATCCCCGACGGGCCACGCACCACGAATTCGGCATCCAGCGCCCTGGCGACGGCCGGCAACTCGGCGGCCGGATCGGCGTGCGCCAGGCTGCCTCCTATCGTCCCGCGGCTGCGGATGGCCTCATGACCGATCAGCGGCAGCGCGGCCGCCAGCAACGGCAGGGTATCGGCGACGGTCCCGGATTCCTCGGCCACGTACTCCCGGGTCGTGGCGCCGATCGCCACGTGGCCGTCGTCCGCGGACACCCCGGACAGCTCATCGATGCGGTTGATGTCGATGAGCACCTCCGGCCGGGCCAGCCGCAGCGCCAGCAGCGGTATCAGGCTCTGGCCGCCCGCCAGCACGCTCGCCTCGTCACCGTGCTCAGCGAGCAAATCGATAGCCTC
>DATBKU010000150.1:0-65949 GCA_036555725.1 Streptosporangiaceae bacterium
CCTGGTGGCCGCCGGGATGGGCGTCGCCACCCTCCCCGGCCTCGCGCTCGAGGCGCACCGCGCGCCAGGGATCCACGCCACGGAACTCGCCGGAAACGCCCGCCAGATCTACGCCGTCACCTACGGCGACCCGCCAGACCCGCCCGCCACCACCGCACTGATCGAGATACTGCAGGCCACGGCCTAAACGTCACGGCCGGGGTCAGAGCGGGAGGGCTAGTTCGAGTTCGTGGCGGAGCGGGATGCCGTCGCTGCCGATCTGCGGGATGGACGGCTTGAGGGCGCGTGATCGGGCGATGGCGTCGTGGTGAAGGGCGACGAGGTCGAAGCCGTACCGCTGGTAGAAGCGCAGCGCGTGCAGGTTGTCGTTGGTCGTGATCAGCCAGAGCCGAGCCGCACCAGCGGCGCGGGCGGCCCGGGCGACGGCGGTCACGAGGGCGGTGCCCACGCCGACGCCTTCCCGTACGGAGTCGAGCGTGACCAGCTCGCACTCTCGGCCGTCGAGGCGGTACGTGACGACGCCCGCGCGCTCGCCGTCGTACTCGGCGATGAAGCCGGGCAGCGCCGTGGTGTCGTGGGCGACCCCGCGGCTCACCGACACGGTCCCGCCCCATCGCTCGCCGAACAGCTCGCGGACCCACGGCATGTCGTCGGTGGTGAGTGGCCGCACGGACAGTCCCATCCAGGTACCTCCTTCGTACGCCTTCGTACCAGGTGACTCGGGCCGGCCGTGCCCGGGAACAGCGCCGGCCCGGCCGCGGAGCACTGGCGCTGACGAGGAAGGGCTCAATGATTCAAACGAACTCGGCGTGCCGGCGTACGTAGTCCTCCAGGCCGGCCACATCGAGGTCGGCGGGCGGGTAGAGCACCAGCCGGTGCACTCCGGCCTCCCGGAACTGCTCCAGCCGGTCCGGCGTCAGCCGGCCGCGCGGCGTGACCGTGATCTCCAGCGACCCGAGGTGGTCCGGGCGGGGGTGCTCGTTCGCCGCGTCGCGTAGCTGCCGTACGTACGTCGCCGCCTCCTCGGGCCGCAGCATGAAGCCGTACCAGCCGTGCGCGTGGGTCACGGCGCGGCGCAGCGCGCCGGCGGTATGCCCGCCGGTGACGACGTGCAGATCAGACTGTACGGGCCGGGGGTGGGCGTCGACGTGATCGAAGTCCACGTAGCGCCCGTGGTACGCGGGCTTGTCGTCATGCCACAGCGAGCGCATCGCCTGCAGGTGCTCCATGGCCCGCGCGGCCCGGCCGGCGAACGGCACGCCCACGGCAGCGGCCTCGGGCTCGATGTAGCCCATGCCGAAGCCGAACGTGAGACGGCCGCCGGACAGCACGTCCAGCGAGGCCAGTTGCTTGGCGAGGATGACGGGGTTGCGGAGCGGCAGCAGCACCAGGCCGGTGGCGAGCCGGACCCGCCGCGTGATCGCCGCGAGAAAGGACAGCACGACCACCGGGTCGGACAGCGCCAGCCGGGGGTCGAACGGGCTGTCCGGACTGGGTGGATCCGGCAGCACCGGGTGTTCGCCCACCCAAAAGGAGTCGTATCCGAGTTCTTCGGCGAGCGTGGCGACCCGGGCCAGCGCGTCCGGCCGGAGGATCGGCTCGCTGTTCAGCGAGAACAATCCGATGCTCGGCGACCCGTCGACCGGTTTTATCGGCATCTGAATTCCGCCTCCTCCGCAACCAGGATCCCGCCGCGGGCGCGGCGAACCGGAATCCTCGTGGTCGACAACCTCGCACGCGCCGAGGCTGTTCCGTACCGTCAAAAGGCTGCCACACGGACGTCACCGTGGGTCGCACGCCATCGACCCAGGGTGAAATAGGCCAGTTAAATGACCGAAATTGGCCACCTCTGCATAACTGTGGCGCAGATCACATTTGCATTACAGGACGGGCCGCTGAACAGGTAGTTCATCATTCAATAGACCGTATTCCTTGATCAAGTTGACACGAATTACGCGACCTGATGTTTGCCGCATTCGCGTTGATCTGGTTCCGTGTTTTGCCGGTGCGGCAACGGAGCCGCGGCGCGCCCTAGTTATCGCCGTTTACGTACGGCCTGGGCGCGATTACCCGCCGCGTTCACGCAGTCAGGAGGCGTGAAGCCGAGGACGGCGGCCAGGAATAGATATTTCCGCCGTCGCATATCTCACGGGTTTAATTGCATACCCGATTCCCCGGTAGGCATTCACCAGTGGCGATTGGAGTCGTCCTGAACACCCCCCTTATTTCCCGCACTGCCAGTCTGCTTCTCAGTGGCGGCGCGGTCGGCTCAATGACCCTTGTGGCATTCGCGCCGGCCCAGGCCGCCCGTACGCCGCACACGGTCGTGACCAACACGGTCACGGTCGCCTCGACCTCGGCCGTGTCCCGGCAGCAAAAGCGCGCCGCCATCGCGGTGCGTTACGCGAAGGCGCAGATCGGCGACCGGTACAAGTACGGCGGCAACGGCCCGAGTTCCTGGGACTGCTCAGGACTGGTCCGGGCGTCGTGGCGAAAGGCCGGGGTCAAGCTCCCCCGGGTCACCTACTCGCAGTACCGGGCGGTCAAGAAGAAGGTCTCCTGGAGCCACCTGCGCTCCGGTGACCTGGTGTTCTTCTACAACAAGGGTCACGTCGGCATTTATGTCGGCAAGGGCTACATGATCCACGCCCCGAGCTCGGGGAAGCGGGTCCAGAAGGTCAAGCTGGGGTCCTACTACCACCACCACTTCTCCGGAGCGGTACGGCCCGGCTAATGGCCGGTTGAGTGTACGTGCCGGGCGCTTGCAGGGTGGCACCCGGCACGTACACCGTTTGGCGGGGTCAGGTGAACTCGACCAGCGGGAACGACCGATTCCGGCGCGGCGGGCAGAGGAAGTTCTGCCGCCGGGTGGCCGTGATGAACCGCTCCAGGCCGTTGTCCTCCTCCGGCACGTTGAACTGCTGCGCGAGGTCTTGGGAGGCCTGGTTGCGCCGCATGCCGGCGAAGAAGTCCGCGGTCGGGACGAACACGGTGAACTGGAGTTTCGGCTGATTGGCGCCGCCCGGCACGTCCATGTTGTCGAAGCCGGGGCCGTCCATCCGGATGTGGATCGGGGTGCCGTCCGCGGCCCGGGACGAGCGCTGCAGGGTCGACAGATGACCCATCCGATGTTCGTTGTCCTCCGTGCCGATGCCCTGCGCCGTCTGCCTGGCGTAGTTGGGCCCGCGGTTCTCGTCGGGCAGGATCGACGGGCCACCGCCGTCGTTGAACTGGTTGGCGAAGCCGGGGTGGATCGCGGGCGAGTGGAACATGTACTGCACCCGCTCGGTGAATACGCCGTCCTCGCCGGGCGGAGACGTCGCGCTCGCCATGTCGAAGAACTGGAGCATGTCCAAGATCACGTGCGACAGGTGCTGGATCGAGCCGTTGTCGAAGTAACTGCCGGGCGCGGCGTTGGTGAACCGCGCCGAGGAGTTGCCGGCGAATGTGGTGATCGGGGCCGGGCCGGAGGCGTTGACCTGCTGGTCCATGAAGCCCATCCACATGGGCGACTGGTGCTGGATGAAATTACGGAAGGGCAGGTTGTTCTGCTGCGCCACCGACTGCGGCAGCCCCGCCTGCTGGAACATGTGCCGGCTCGACGTAAAGCTGAGCAGCCCGCTCCAGGACGGCGACCGGACCGACTGGCCGCGCAGGGTGTTGTTGCCGTTGAACCAGTTGAGCACCTCAGTGAGGAACTGTGGGTTGTCGCTGCGCAGTGTGAACAGCAGGTCGTTGCGCTCGATGACGACCGGTACGTTGAACCGCTGTTTCGTGATGCCGGGGTTCTGCGGGGACACGTCGGTCGGCCCGGGGACGGCCTCCTCGAGCGCGAACCGGCCGTTGTTGGACAGCAGCCGTGGCATCCGGCTGGACACGATCGTTCCGTTCGTCCCGCCCGGGAGCCGGTTGAAGTACGGGATGCCGTAGGACACGAACGTCACCAGATGCGTGGCGCCCCACGGGTAGCTGGCCTCGAGCTGGTTGAGGACCCGGTTCAGCTCCGTCTGGTCCGCGCGGTTCGGAGTCCGCAGCAGCCGGGCCGTGAGGAAGATCGTGTGCACGGGCCCCATCTGGAACGTGACACCGTCGGTGGTCTGCGGCCCCGTCGTCAGGAAGGCCCCGATGTCGAACTGGATGTCGGAGGGGGTGGTGGCGGCGTAGGCGCGGGTGGGTGTCCAGCCGAGCGGGCCGGTGAGCTCGAGCGCACCCAAGGCCATGGCCAGTGCGCCGACGCCCTGCAGAGCTCGGCGGCGGCTGATCGCGGGGATCGCGGGGATCGCGGGGATCGCAGGGGTCGCAATGGTCGCAGGGGTAGCGGGGATGGGGTCGACGGTGTCCACAGTGTTCCTCCCGGGGAACAAGGCGGGGTGGAGGATCAGCGCCGACGGTAAGGTCACGTCGCATCGCCGGGAATTCGTTGGGCGCGACGAGAAACCCCTACAAGGACGGAAGTCCCTTACAGGATTTTTCGCCGCGACCACCGGCGCCAGGCAACAAGAGACGAGCGCATCAAGAAGACGAAGCCGTCGCCTGGGCGAAAGCGAATGCGAACCACCGCGTACGACCGTGACGGGCCGGCATGGCCGGATGCGGCCAAGATCGCCTAGCGCCCGCCACGACCGGCAGCGGTCAACACCCTGTCCCCGCAGTGCGCTCAGTGATCGACTGTGACGAGGGTCGCGTTCAGGACACCGGCGCCGGCAATGGAGCGTCGCGCCGGTATCCGCTGACGCCGCCCCAACGGACAAACACCGGCCGCGTACGAGCGGAGGGGCGGCGATCATGCTAAGGCTGACAGCGAGACTCGGGACACTCATCACCATCGCGACGGCGTCCGCGGGGGTGGTCGTCTTGGGCGGCGGCCCGGCGGTCGCGGCGCCCCGCCCGGGGCCGTCTACCGCGCCCGTCGCGGTGTCGGGCCGCAGCCCGTTCCCGAACTGCACCGCGGGCAGCACCCCCACCAGCACGCTCTACGTCGGCGCCGAGGTGGAGCCGTGGATCGCGGTCAACCCGCGGGACCCGCGCAACATCGTCACCTACTACCAGCAGGATCGCTGGGACGACGGCGGCGCGCACAGCCTCGTCGCCTCAGTCACCCGCGACGGCGGCGCGCACTGGAAGCAAGTAGTGGTGCCGGGTTTGTCCCAATGCAGCGGCGGCGTGTACGAGCGCGCCTCCGACCCCGGCGTGAGCTTCGCGCCCAACGGCGACCTCTACCAGATCTCCCTGTCGTTCAACGTCAACAACTTCGACAACGCGATCCTCGCCTCGAAGTCGACCGACGGCGGCCTGCACTGGAGCCCGCCCGCCACGCTCAAGGCCGACACCGCCGAGGAGCTACAGAACGACAAGGAGCTGATCACCGCCGACCCGACCAGCTCCCAGCGGGCATACGCGGTCTGGGATCGTACGAACGAGGAGGGCGGCCAGCCGGTCTGGTTCGCCCGCACCGTCAACGGCGGGCGCACCTGGGAGCCGGCGAAGATCATCTACGATCCGACGCCACGGTTCACGATCTCCAACCAGATCGCGGTGCTCCCGGACGGAACGTTGGTCGACATGTTCTTCGAGGGCCCGGCGGGCGAGGCCGAGGAGCCGGACCGGCCGTTCGCCCGGCCCCACACTTCGGCGACGCCGCTGCAGGGCGACGACGAGAACCTCATCCAGATCGTCCGCTCGACCGACCACGGGCGGACCTGGTCGAGGCCGACCACCGTGGCCCAGATCGACCCGGCGGAGATCGTCGATCCGGACGGGCACCAGGACCTGCGGACCGCCGACATCGTGCCGGACATCGCGGTGGACCGGAAGACGGGCCGGCTGTACGTCGTCTGGCAGGACACCCGCTTCACCCAGAGCGAGGCGGCGATCATGCTGACCTCATCCGGCAACGGCGGGCGGTCGTGGACCGACCCGGTGCGGGTGAGCAAGACGCCCGACTCCCCGCCGCAGGGCAACGGCCAGGCGTTCACCGCCATGGTCGACGTTGCGGCGAACGGCGGGGTCGGGGTCACCTATTACGACTTCCGGCGCAACACGCCCGCGCCCGGCGCGCTCACCGACTACTGGATCGTCACCTGCGACGGCGCGAAGTGCGTACGGAGCCCGGCGCCCTGGCGGGAACGGCATGTCGGCGGGTCGTTCGACGTGACGCTGGCACCGGACGCCGGCGGGCTGTTCCTCGGCGACTACATGGGCCTCGACCACATCGGCTCGAAGTTCGAGTCGGTCTTCTCCATGACCCATCCGATCCCGGGCAACCAGCAGGACGAGTTCGTGGCCAAGGTTCGATGATTGGAACGAATCATTCCGTTCTGTTAAACTTGAGACATGACCAGCGATGTACTCGGCCGCCGCGCTCTCGGCCGGGCGCTCCTCGCCCGCCAGCTGCTGCTGTCCCGCCACACGATGTCCGCCGCCGACGCGATCGAGCACCTTGTCGGCATGCAGGCCCAGCTGCCCACGGCGCCGTACGTCGGGCTGTGGACCCGGCTGGACGGCTTCGCACACGACGACCTGGGCGGGCTGCTCACCGACCGGTCCGTCGTGCGCATCGCGCTGATGCGGTCGACCGTGCACCTCGTGACCGCGCGCGACTGCCTGGCGCTGCGCCCGGTCGTCCAGCCGGGCCTGGACCGTGCGCTGAAGGGCCAGTTCGGCAAGCGGCTCGACGGCCTCGACGTCGCCGAGATCGGCGCCGCCGGTCGCGCGCTGGTCGAGGAGCAGCCGCGGATGTTCGACGAGCTGGGCAAGCTGCTGCAGGAGCGCTGGCCGGACCGCGATCCGCTCGCGCTCGCCATGGCCGTCCGCACGGTCGTGCCGCTGGCCCAGTTGCCGCCGCGCGGCGTCTGGGGCGTCGGCGGGCAGGCCGTCCACACCTCGACCGAGCAGTGGCTGGGCCGCCCGCTGACCGGCAGTGCCGCCCCGGACGAGATGGTGCTGCGGTTCCTGGGCGCGTTCGGACCGGCCACGATCATGGACGCACAGACCTGGTCGGGTCTGACGCGGCTGCGTGAGGTGGTCGACCGGCTCCGGCCGCGGTTGCGTACGTTCCGGGGCGAGGACGGCAAGGAGCTGTTCGACCTGCCCGAGGCGCCCCGCCCCCGCCCGGACGCGCCGGCCCCGGTGCGGCTGCTGCCCGAGTACGACAACCTGCTGCTCTCCCACGCCGACCGGACGCGCGTCATCTCCGACGAGCACCGCAAGCGGTACATGGCCGAACGCGGCCCGATGCGGGGCTCGATCCTGCTCGATGGCCGCTTCCGCGGGCTGTGGCGGATCGACCGCAAGGCCGGCGTCGCCACCCTGGTCATCGAGCCGTACGAGGGATTGTCGACGACCGACATCGCCGACATAACCGACGAGGGCGCGCGCCTGCTCGCCTTCGCCGCCGCGGGCACGAACCACGACATCCAGTTCCTTCCGGGCCCCTGAGCAGGCCGCTCGGACGGGCTACCTGACGGCGCCGGGGGCCGCGGCGATCGACGCGTACCTGGAGCGGGTGTACGGCCGCTGATACCGCAGTGGGTGGCGCGGGATCACCCCCAAGGGTCAGGCCATGGCCGGCCGCGCCGCATAGGCTCGAACCGAAATGAGCGACCAGCACACCTTCGGCAACTCGCTGCGCGACGCCCTCCAGGACGCCGCGCTGCGCGCGCCCGCCGAGGCGCCCCGGACCTGGCTGTGGCCGCCGCGCCGCTGGTGGGCGTGGATCCCGGTCGTCCTGATCTGGGGAATGGGCATCGGCTACACGGCCGGCACGATCCCGATCTACATCGCGGAATGGCACGCCGAGCCGACGCTCAGCGTGCTGGCCGGCCTCGCGCAGACGGTCCCGCTCTTCGTCGCGCCGCGCTGGCCGCTGCTCTCCTGGCGGATCATGGTCGCCGGCCAGTTCGCCGGCGTGCTCATCCTGACGGGCAAGGACCTCAACTGGCCGTGGCCGCCGACCAGCTTCATCGGCCTGGTCGTGGTGCTGATCCTGGTCGCGATCGCGTACGAACGCCGGATTTCCGGAGCCGCGGGCCTGATCACGATCGCTGCGCTGATCCCAGGTGCCGTGCTGCTCACCGGCACCCCGATGTGGGTCGGCGTGATCGTCGCCGGCATCATCGCCCTCGCGCTGGTCTTCGGCGACGCGCTCGGCGGCCGGTACGCCGCCGAAACGAACCTCAAGGAACAGGCCGAACTGCGCCGCCAGGACCTCGCCCGGCAGGCCGTGCTCGAGGAACGCGCCCGCATCGCCCGCGAACTCCACGACGTCGTGGCGCACCACATGTCGGTGATCGCCCTGCAGGCCGAGGCCGCGCCGTACAAGATCGACGGCCTGCCGCCCGCGGCACTGGAGACGCTCACGGTGATCCGCGGCGCCGCCCGCGAGGCACTGGCCGAGACGCGGCGCGTGGTGGGGCTGCTCCGCTCCGACGGTGAGGGCGCCGAGCGGGTCCCACAGCCGGGGCTGGAGCGGCTGGAGGAGCTCGTGGAGTGGGCCGAGCGCGCCGGCCTCACCGTGAAGAAGACGATCGTCGGCATGCCGCGCCCGCTGTCCGCCGGCGTCGACCTGTCGGCGTACCGGATCGTGCAGGAGGCGCTGAGCAACGCGGCTCGGTACGCGCCGGGCACGCACCTGGAGGTCGAGGTCCGGTACGGCCCCGACCGCCTCTATGTCTCGGTCGTCGACGACGGCCCGCGCGGCGGCGAGCCGGAGGCGTCCGGCGGCGGTCACGGCCTCGTGGGCATGCACGAGCGGGTGGCCATGCTCGGCGGCACGCTGACGGCGGGCCCGCGCGACACAGGCGGTTTCCAGGTTCGCGCGGAACTCCCGTACGACGGACGCTGAGCGCCCCTCACATTGATCTAAGCTGACCCCTGAAAATGGACCAGGGGACGGCCATGACTATTCGCGTGCTGATCGCGGACGACCAGGTGATGATCCGGGACGGGCTGGCGACGCTGCTGGCCTCGGCGCCCGACATCGAGGTGATCGGGCAGGCCGGGGACGGCCACGAAGCGGTGCTCATGGCCCGCGAGCTCGAGCCCGACGTGATCGTCATGGACATTCGCATGCCCGCCATGGACGGCCTCGCCGCGACCGAGAAGATCGTGGGCGGCGATCCGGAAACGGGCCCGAGGGTGCTGGTGCTGACCACGTTCGACCTGGACGAGTACGTCTACGAGGCGCTCGGCGCCGGGGCCAGCGGCTTCCTTCTCAAGGACGCCTCGGCCGCCGACCTCATCAGCGGCGTACGGGTCGTCGCGGCCGGCGACGCGTTGCTGGCGCCGTCGATCACGCGACGGCTGATCAGCGACTTCGCGCGGCGCCGGCGGCACGAACGGCCGCGCCCGGACGCCACGGCCTCGCTCACGCCACGTGAGCTCGACGTGCTGCGGCTGATCGCCCGCGGGCTGTCCAACATGGAGATCGCCAGCGAGCTGTTCCTCGCCGAGCAGACCGTGAAGACCCACGTCGGGCACGTCCTCACCAAGCTGGGGCTGCGCGACCGCACCCAGGCCGTCGTGTACGCCTACGAGAACGGCCTGGCGGGCTAAGCCCCTAAGACCGGCGGCCGTCCCCTAGACCTTTGGGTAGGGGCCGGCTGATACCCCCGAGCCAAGCCGGGAACGGCGCTCGGCGAGCGATGTGTGATCGAAACCACGCTACGTAACTTCGGTGAGCGTGAAGATCCTCAAAACCCTCGCCATCAGCGGATTGGTCTCGGCCGGCACGGCGGCCGGAGCCTGGCTGGACGGAGCCGACCCGCACCACTCGATCACCGGCCTGCCGGGTGCCGCCGGCTGGCGCACCGCCGTCCAGGCCAGCGCCACGGGCATCGCGACCCCCGACCTCGGCGCGGCGACGCCCGCTCAGGTCGAGCGGTTCTTCGCCCGCCTCTCCCCCGCCGCCCGGACGGCGCTCGCCCGGCGGGCCCCCGGCATCGTGGGCAACCTCGACGGCGCCCCGTACCGGCTGCGCTACGCCGCCAACGAGCGGACGGCGCACGTACGGCCCGCCGGCCGGCTGCTGGCTTACGACCCGCGCGGCGACGGCCGCGTCGTCGAGGTCTTCGGCGACCTGGCGCGGGCGCAGCGAATCATCGTGATCGTGCCGGGCAGCGGCTGGACCCTGCACAAGCTCCTCGCCGCGGCCGGCCCGGACAAGGCCAACCCGATCGCCGGAGCCCAGGCCCTGCTGGCCGAGACGCACCGGCTGGCCCCGACGGTGGACGTCGCGGTCGTGGTGTGGCTCGGGTACGACGCGCCGGAGAACATCGACCGGCAGGCCGCCCGCTCGGAGCGGGCCATCGCCGGCGCCCCCGGCCTCGTCCGTTTCCTCGCCGGACTGCCCGGACACGCCACCGTGACCCTCGTCGGGCACAGCTACGGCACGGTCGTCGCCGCACGGGCCGCGGACAGCCCGCGGGTGACCAACGTCGTCGCGCTGGCCTCCCCCGGCATGGACGTCGGCTCGGCGGCCGGCCTGCACACGCGGGCGCGCGTCTGGGCCGCCCGCGTGCCCGGCGACCCCATCGGCTACACCCCGCACGTCCGGATCGGCGGCTACGGCCACGACACCGATCCCATCGACCCGCGCTTCGGCGCGACCGTCTTCCGTACCGGCTCGGCCCACGGCCATGGCGGCTACTACGCCCCCGGCACCGAGTCGCTGACCAACCTCGCCCGCATCGCGCTGGGCCGTACCGCTGAGGTGACCCTCGTTGACCACGCTAACTGAAACACGCCTTGAGCCCCGTTCGTCCGTATGGGGCCGGTTCGTCGCCAAGGTCGAGGCCGGCACGCCGCCGGACCGCGACCGGGCCATCGACGGCCTGCGCGCCCTCGCCATCCTCGGCGTCGTCGTCGGGCACTTCCTGGTGATGGCCCAGACGGTCGACTCGGGGCACGCGCTGCGGGTGACCAGCCCGCTGATCCACCTGCCCGCGTTCGCGCCGGTGAGCTGGGTGCTGCAGATGCTCGGGCTGTTCTTCCTGGTCGGCGGCTACTCCGCGGCCAAGAGCTGGGCGCGGGCGGACGACTACCGGACCTGGGTGGGCCGCCGGATGGTACGGCTGGTCCGGCCGGTCGCCGTCGTCGTGGCCGTGCTGAGCATTGCGATTCCGCTACTGCGGCTGGCCGGGGTCCCGGCCGGGACGCTCCGGACGACAGTCGTGCTCGTCGTCCAGCCGTTGTGGTTCATCGGGATCTACGCGGTGATCACGGCGCTGACCCCGGTCGCGGTCGCCATGACCCGCCGGCTCGGCGCCTGGGCCGCGGTCCCCGGCCTCGTCGTCGTGGCCGGCGTCGACGTGCTCCGGTACGGCCCATGGCACGACGCGATGCCCGGCTGGCTCGGCTTGGTGAACCTGCTGCCTGGCTGGTCGTTCGCGTACCTCCTCGGCGCCGCCTGGGGCCAGGGCCGCATCGGCCGCCGCGGCGCGACGCTGCTGGCGGCGGGCGGCGGCGCGCTCCTGCTGCTGCTCGTGCTGCGCCTCGGCTACCCGGCGAGCATGGTGGGCGTGCCGGGGACCGGGCGCACCAACGCGCACCCGCCGTCGCTGCTCGTGCTGGCCCTGGCCGCGTGCCAGTCCGGGCTGGCGATCCTGGCGCACGATCGGCTGGGCGCGCTGCTGCGCCGCCGCCCCGGCCTGTGGGCCGCCGTGGCGCTGGCCAACCTCAGCGCGATGACCATTTTCTGCTGGCATCAGGTCGCGCTGATGACCCTGTCGGGCGGGGCGCTCGCGCTCGCCCCCGGCGAACTGCCGGGCCTGCACAACGCGCCGGTCGACCTCGGCTGGGTGCTGGACCGGCTGGCCTGGCTGCCGGTGTACGTCACGGTGCTCGCGGGCTACGTACTGGTGGCCCGGCGCTTCGAGTCGCCGGTGCGGAAGGGCGGTCGCCGGGCCGTCCGGGCTAGGTGAACGAGAGCAAGCGCCGAGACGGCCGACACCCACCGTCCGCCGGATGAATGTCCGCCGGTACGGTCGGCCGGTCCTAGCGGCGGGAGGGGCCGAGCACGCGGTCGAGTGCCTGGGCGACGTCCTCCGAGAGGCCCGGGGCGGCCGAGGCCGCTCGGGTCTCGGCGTCGCGCTCGGCGTCACGAACGTGGCCGCAGGAGCGGCACTCGATCTCACCGAGCCGGCAGATCAACGCGGTCGATCCGCACGTGGCGCAGTGATCTAGATCAGCCGCCCAATCGGGTTTGGCCTGACAGTCCGGGCAGACCAAGACCTGGTGGTCTCGCCTGACCCCGCGCTTCCATGGGCTCGCGCCCCGGGCGGGGTCGGTCTGCCGCGCCCCGCAGTTGAAGCAGGGCATGCCCCCTCCAGCGTTTCCGGAGCCGGGCACCAGCGGGTCGATCACCCGCGGGGCCCGGCCGCACGGCTACAGCTCGGCAAGCACCTTCCGGTACTCCCCTAGATCGCGGGCGTCCGGGATGGCGTTGACCACCTTCCAGCGGACGACCCCCTCGCCGTCGATGATGAACGTGCCGCGAGTCGCGACTCCCCTGGCATCATCGAACACACCGTATTCCCGCGCCACCTGTCCGTGTGGCCAGAAGTCGGACAACAGGGGAAATTCGTACCCCTGCTGCTCGGCCCAGGCGCGGTGCGAGAACATCGAGTCGACGGACACCGCGAGGACCTGGACGTCTTCACCGCTGAAGCCGGGCAGCTCGTCGCGGATCTCGCAGAGCTCCCCCTGGCAGACACCGCTGAACGCGAGCGGATAGAAGACCACGACGACCTTCTTTCCGCGGAAGTCCGACAGCTTCACCGGTGTCCCGTGCTGGTCTGTCAGCTCGAAGTCCGGTGCGCTGTCGCCGACCTCAACCGCCATGGCACTCCCTCTCCCACGATGTGAGACTTTCCGCAGCCTGGAGACGTCGATCTCCAGTGTGCCACTCGCCCTCCCCTAGGCGTCCATCAGCTCAGCGGTTCCGTGCACCGGCTCCGCGGTCTCAGCGACGGGCCTTCGGCGTCACCAGACGAGTCCCCGACCATTCCTTGGCCGCGCTGACGCTACTCGTCTGGGTCAGCCCCGAACTGGACGCTGCCTCGTCGATGTCGCTCGGCTCGACATGCCCCTCCCGGCCCGCCTTGGGCGTCAAGAGCCAGATGTGGCCACCGTCCGCCAGCGACGTGCGTGCGCTGACGAGCCCGTCGAAGACGTCGCCGTCCTCTTCGCGCCACCAGAGCAGGACAACGTCGACCACGTCCTCGAAGTCCTCGTCGACCAGCTCGCTCCCCGTCACGGCCTCGATCGACTCGCGCAGCTCCTCCGCGCAGTCGTCGTCGTAGCCGATCTCCTGCACCACCTGGCTCGCCTTGAAGCCGAGCCGTTCGGCCAGGCCGCGCTCCGACTGCGCCTGACCTGCGGTCGCGCTCACGAACGTCCTCCCTGTGTTTGGGTCCGCGCCTTCTGCCTACGACCCCAATGGGGCCGCACCCCACCCTCGATGCGGTACGGCATTGCCGGACAGTTCACACAAGTGACCGGCCCTCGCGCAAGTCTCTGGACAGCATGTGAATGAACCCGGCCATCTGCCTCACGTTTCTCCGAGGAACGACAGCCGCACCTGCCGATCTGGATTGTCGATGTTTAGATCGATCAAAGCAATCGATTGCCAGGTGCCGAGCGCCATCCGCCCGCCGACCACCGGAATCGTGGCGTACGGCGGGACCAAGGCCGGCAGCACGTGCGACCTGCCGTGTCCGCGGGAGCCGTGCGCGTGCACCCAGCGGTCGTCGCCGGGCAGCAGCTCGGCGAGGACGGCGAGCAGATCGCGGTCGCTGCCCGCGCCCAGCTCGATCAGGGCGAGCCCCGCGGTGGCATGCGGCACGAAGACGTGGAGCACCCCGTCTCCGCCGACCTCACGGGCGAACTTCTCGCATTCGGCCGTGATGTCGTACACCGCCTCCCGGCGACCGGTCGACACCTGGATCACTGTGGTCCGCATAATCCCTGTCTACCGTGTAACCGGCCGGTCACACTCACAGGGGACTCAAGGCGATTGGGCCGTGTCCTCCGTACGGCGGCGCTCGACCACCGCATCGGGGCCTGGGAACACCAATCCGGTGTGACCGTCGTCGAACCGCACGACGTACGGGGGCCCGCCCGTACGGCCGCGGACCTCGACGATCTCGCCCATCCGATCCGGCTGGCCGACCGCGTTCCCGTGGACGAGCAGCCGGTCTCCCACAGTTGCCTGCATGGCTCGTGTCACCTCCCGCCTGCGGGTATGCCCACAGATACAGAGTGGTACGAGTTGGCCGGATCGCCAAGCCGCAGCCGGTCCTGTTACCCGAGAGTAGAGATGCGTTAGGCGCCGGAACGTACCACGATGGGCTTAACAGGAGCGATCGTCGCCGAACGAAGGGTGAGAAGGCGGTCGCGACGATGAGAACCACAAGAGACGACGAACAGTCGACACATCTTGGCAAGCACAGAGGGGACCCCGTGGCTTCCGGACGCCAGCGCTTTTCGATCATCAGCGACGGGTTGCCGAGCCAACTCCCGGACATCGACCCAGATGAGACCAGGGAGTGGCTGGAATCACTAGACAATGTCACCAAGACCGAAGGCCGCACGCGGGCCCGGTATCTCATGCTGCGGCTCCTGGAGCGCGCCCGTGAGCAGCAGGTCGGCGTGCCCGGGCTGCGCAGCACCGACTACATCAATACCATCCCGCCCGAGCGTGAGCCCTGGTTCCCCGGCGACGAGTACGTCGAGCGGCGCATCCGGGCGTACATTCGCTGGAACGCGGCGATCATGGTGTCGCGGGCCAACCGGCCCGAGATGGCGGTCGGCGGCCACATCGCCACGTACGCCTCGGCGGCGTCCCTGTACGAGGTCGGCTTCAACCACTTCTTCCGCGGTAAGGACCACGGCGAGTCCGGCGACCAGGTCTTCATCCAGGGCCACGCGGCGCCCGGCATCTACGCGCGGGCGTTCCTCGAGGGGCGGCTGCCCGAGTCGGCGCTGGACGGCTTCCGGCAGGAAATTTCACACCCGGGCGGCGGTCTTTCATCGTATCCACACCCGCGGTTGATGCCGGATTTCTGGGAGTTCCCCACTGTTTCCATGGGTCTCACGGCGATCAACTCGATCTACCAGGCCCGGTTCAACCGGTACCTCTACAACCGGCAGATCAAGGACACCTCGCGCTCGCACGTCTGGGCCTTCCTCGGCGACGGCGAGATGGGCGAGCCGGAGTCGCTCGGCGCGATCGGGCTCGCCGCCCGCGAGGAGCTCGACAACCTGACCTTCGTGATCAACTGCAACCTGCAGCAGCTGGACGGGCCGGTACGCGGCAACGGCAAGGTCATCCAGGAGCTGGAGTCGTTCTTCCGCGGCGCCGGCTGGAACGTCATCAAGGTCATCTGGGGCCGCGACTGGGACCCGCTGCTGGCCAAGGACACCGACGGCGTGCTCGTCAACAAGATGAACACCACGCCGGACGGCCAGTTCCAGACCTACACGGTCGAGAGCGGCACGTACATTCGCGACCACTTCTTCGGCGACGACCCGCGGCTGCGCAAGATGGTCGAGCACCTGTCCGACGACGACCTCCGCAAGCTGTCGCGCGGCGGGCACGACTACCGGAAGGTGTACGCGGCGTTCAAGTCGGCCCGTGAGCACGTGGGGCAGCCGACGGTCATCCTGACCCACACCATCAAGGGGTGGACGCTCGGCCCCGACTTCGAGGCGCGCAACGCGACGCACCAGATGAAGAAGCTCACCAAGGCCGAGCTCAAGACGTTCCGCGACCGGCTGTTCCTGGAGATCCCCGACTCGGCGCTGGAGGCGGAACTGCCGCCGTATTACCACCCGGGCGAGGACTCCGACGAGATCCAGTACATGCGCGAGCGGCGCGCCGCGCTCGGCGGCTTCCTGCCCAAGCGGGTCGTCCGGTCCAAGGCGCTCAAACTGCCGGGCGACGAGGTGTACGCCGAGCTGAAGAAGGGCTCCGGCAAGCAGAGCGTGGCCACGACGATGGCCTTCGTCCGGCTCCTCAAGGATCTGATCAAGGACGAGAACATCGGCGCCCGGTTCGTGCCGATCGCCCCAGACGAGTACCGCACGTTCGGCATGGACTCGCTGTTCCCGTCCTCGAAGATCTACTCGCCGAACGGGCAGACGTACGAGGCGGTCGACCGCAAGCTGCTGCTGTCGTACAAGGAGTCCGAGCAGGGCCAGATGCTGCACGAGGGCATCAGCGAGGCCGGCGCCATGGGCTCGACGATCGCGGCCGGCACGTCGTACGCCACGCACGGCGAGCACATGATCCCCGTCTACATCTTCTATTCGATGTTCGGGTTCCAGCGCACCGGCGACCTGATGTGGGCGTACGCCGACCAGATGGGCCGCGGCTTCCTGCTCGGCGCCACGGCGGGGCGGACCACGCTGACCGGTGAGGGCCTGCAGCACAACGACGGGCACTCGCCGCTGCTCGCGTCGACCAACCCGGCCTGCGTCTACTACGACCCGGCCTGGGCGTACGAGCTGTCGTACATCCTGCAGGACGCGCTGCGGCGGATGTACGGCTCGTCGGACAAGCACCCGGACGGCGAGAACATCTTCTATTACCTCACCGTCTACAACGAGCCGTACCAGCAGCCCGCCGAGCCGGCCGACATCGATGTGAAGGGCCTGCTCAGGGGGCTGTACCGGTTCGCGGCCGCGCCGGAGATGCCGAGCAACGGGGAGGCGCCGCGCGCTCAGGTCCTGGCGTCCGGCGTCGCGGTGCGGTGGGCCCTGGAAGCGCAGCGGATGCTCGCCGAGGACTGGGGCGTCGCCGCCGACGTCTGGTCGGCGACCTCGTGGACAGAGCTGCGCCGCGATGCGATGAACTGCGACTCCTGGAACCTGCTGCACCCCGAGGGCGACCAGCTGGTCCCGTACGTCACGCGCGCGCTCGACGGGGCGCCGGGCCCGATCGTGGCGGTCAGCGACTTCATGCGGGCGGTGCCGGATCAGATCTCCCGCTGGGTGCCCGGCGACTACAGCTCGCTCGGTACGGACGGGTTCGGCTTCTCCGACACCCGGGCGGCGGCGCGGCGCTTCTTCCACGTCGACGGGGCGTCGATCGCCCTGCAGGTGCTGACCCGGCTGGCGCGGCGCGGCGAGATCAACCCGGCGACCCTGCAGAAGGCGATCGAGCAGTACCAGCTCGGCGCCGACGCGGGCATCGCCGTCGCACCTGAAGACGCCGGCGAATCCAACCCCGAAACGATGGACGTCGGCTGAATTCTGAGCACATCGAGAAACGGCTGCATGATCACCGTCGTGATCATGCAGCCGTTCTCGGGTTTGTTGCGGCCGTTCGGGCCCTGAGATGAGATGGGTCAGCCGGCCGGCGGCGGCGTGAAGACGCCGATCTGGTTGCCCGCCGGGTCGTGCAGCTGGGCGAACACCAGGCCGGCGGGCGTGGTGGTCGGCGGGAGCAGCGCCTTGGCGCCGAGCCGCTCCGCCTTCGCCACGGTCGCGGCGACGTCCTCGACCACCACGTAGAAGGTGGCGTAGTTCGGGAACTTGCCGCCGGTGCTCATGATCCCGCCGCTCGCCCGCTCGGCGCCGGGCGTGGTGACCATCCGGTACTCCATGTTGGGATCGGTGTCGTCCTTCTCGAAGCTCCAGCCGAACAGCTCGCCGTAGAACCGCTCGGCGGCCTCCGGGTTGTCGGTGCCGATCTCAAACCATCCCACGGAGTTGTGCAGGGGCTCGCTCATCGTTGACCGTCCTGTCTTTGGGCTCTGTTGGGTTCCACGATGGGCGGCCGACGCGACACCCCTATGTCGGTGTTTCCGGGAAATTCTGTCGGTGCCCCCGGCTAGCTTCCGAGGCGTGAACCGTACGGACCGGCTGTACGCCATCGTCGAGGAGCTGCGGTCGGCCGCGCCGCGCCGCCGCAGCGCCCGTGAGCTCGCCGCGCGCTACGAGGTGAGCGCGCGCACCATCGAGCGGGACATCAGCGCGCTCCAGCAAGCCGACGTGCCCATCTACGCCGACACCGGGCGGCGCGGCGGCTACGCGCTGGACAAGTCGATGAGCCTGCCGCCGCTGAACTTCACCCCCGCCGAGGCGGTCGCCGTGGCGGTCGCGCTCAGCCAGTCCGACGGCACGCCGTTCGCCGGCGCGGCCCGCGGCGCCATCCGCAAGATCGTGACGGCGATGTCGGCGCGCGACGCCGCGGCCGCCCGCGACCTCGCCGCACGCGTACGGTTCTTCGACCGGCCCGACGAGACGGCGCCCCACTCCGTCCCGTCGGTGATCCAGGACGCGATCGTCGCCCGCCAGGTGCTGCGGCTCGGCTATGCCGACAAAGACGGCGCCCAGACCGAGCGCGAGGTCGAGCCCGTGCTGTTCATGACCGGCCCCGGGCAACACTGGTACCTCATCGCCTGGTGCCGGCTCCGGCGGGCGGAGCGGGCCTTCCGCGTCGACCGGATCGTCCGGGCCGAGGCCACCGGCGAGCCCGCACCACCGCACCCCTACGAAGACTTCGCCCCCTGCATCCCCCACCTCATCACCCGGACCCCGGCCCTCGACTGATCAAGGCGGCACCAGCCGCCCGTCCGCGAGCCGTACGATCCGGTCGCAGCGATCGGCGACGTCCTGGTCATGCGTGGCGATGACCAGGGCCGTCTCTTTCGCTCCGTCACGGTCTCCGCAAGCAGGCGGCTCAGGACCAGATCCCGGTTCTCGGCGTCCTGCTCGGCGGTCGGCTCGTCGGCGAGCAGGACGGCGGGCCGCCGGGCGAGGGCGAGCGCCACCGCGACGCGCTGTTGCTGGCCACCGGACAGTTGCTCGATCAGATGGATCGCGAACGGCGTCAGACCAACGGCATCCAGGGCCTCGGCGGCCCGCTGCCGCGACGTACCGGGCGGCGGGTGTCAGCGGCGGCAGCCCGGCCCGGTTGGTCTGGGTCAGCTGAATGCCCTGTGCCGAGGCGGTGGCCTCGGAGACCATCGATCGCACGGCGTACGTCGCCGCGGCGTCGTAGTAGGACGGGCCGATGGACGCGGCGACCACGGCGACGAGGGCGATGAGGAAGACTGCGGCCGACAGGCCGCGACGCCGCCAGATGCCACCCAAGACGATGGCCGGTCCGCCGAACCCACCCATCGCACAGCGCTCCCCTCACCGATCAACCCTGTGGGGCGAAGGTCATGATCGTGTTACGCCGGTGGGCGCTGTCCGGTTCCGGCCGTGCGGAGGTAAGTTCACGACCATGACGAGCGTGACGCAGGACCTCACTGACCGACGTGCCCTCGTGACCGGCGGCGCAAGCGGGATCGGCCGGGCGTGTGCCGCCCGGCTGGCCGCGGCGGGCGCCACCGTGATGATCGTCGACGTCGCGGCCGACGCGGCCAAGGAGGCCGCCGCCGAGATCGGCGGCACCGCCCACGTCGCCGACCTCTCCGATCCCGACTCCGTCGAGGCGCTCGACTACGACGTCGACATCGTCGTCAACAACGCCGGCATCCAGCACGTCGCGCCCATCGAGGAGTTCCCCCCGGAGGTCTTCACCCGGATGATGACGATCATGGTGGAGGCCCCGTTCCGCATCGTGCGGCGCGCCTTGCCCACCATGTACGAACGGGGCTGGGGCCGGATCGTCAACATCTCGTCGATCCAAGGGCTGCGGGCCTCGCCGTACAAGGCGGCCTATGTGACCGCCAAGCACGCGATCGAGGGCCTCTCGAAGGTCATCGCCCTCGAGGGCGCCCCGCACGGGGTCACGTCCAACTGCGTGAACCCCGCGTACGTCCGCACCCCGCTGGTGGAGAACCAGATCGCCGATCAGGCCCGCGTCCACGACCTGGCCCCCGACGAGGTGGTCGATCGCATCATGCTGGCGCCCGCCGCGATCAAGCGCCTCATCGAGCCCACCGAGGTCGCCGAGATGGTCGCCTACCTGTGCTCCCCCCAGGCCTCGATGATGACCGGCGCCTCCGTGACCATCGACGGCGGCTGGACCCTCCACTAACCGCCGCCCATCGGCGACCCCGGTCCGCAAGGGTCGGGATGTCTTTCGGCTTTCCCGGCCGCTGTGCGGGTGTGCCGATCTAGTCGGTGGTCAGGTCGGGGATGGACTGGACGTCGGCGTAGTCGCGGAAGAGCAGGATCTTGCCGTCGCGGATGCGGAAGACCTGGATGCAGGGAACCTCGAATCCCTCACCCGTTGCGGTGACCCGCCCGACGGTGTCGAGCTCGATGATGACGACTTCGGGATCCGCGGTCTGGTGGACCTGCCGCGTGCGCAGGTCGATGATCTCCACCGGCAGGTCACGGGCGCGCGCGGAGAACGTCCGGATCGTTTCGCGGCCGTCCAGCCGGCCGGGGAACGCATCGGAGGCGAACGGCATCTCGATGACGCCGTGTTCCGCGAACAGGTCGGCGAACCCGTCCATATCCCGTGCCACCAGCAGGCGGCGCCGTTCCTCCAGGACCTCCAGCGACGTCGGCGTCGAGCCGTTCTCAGCCATGGGCTTACCCTCTCATTCAACGATTGTTCAATGACTTATTCAACAAGCGTAGAACGACTGTCGGCTTTGGTCAACACCCGTAGAATGACCAGGTGAACGATCCAGCGGCGCGTCCCACGCGGGCAGAGCAGCGCCGGAACACCGAAGCCCGGATCCTCGCCGAGGCGCGCGGGCTGTTCGCCGAATCCGGGTACGACCGGACCACCATCCGGGCGGTCGCCACCGCCGCCGGCGTGGATCCCGGCCTGGTCATGCACTACTTCGGCAGCAAGGAACTGCTCTTCGCCCGAGCGTCCCAACCCGGGTCCCCGCCGTTGCCAGGCGGCACCGCCGCCGAGGTCTCCGAGCAGCTCCTCGACAACCTGCGCGGATCACTGACCGAGGAACCGGTCGGCTCGCTGGCCATCCTGCGGTCGATGCTCACCCACCCCGAGGCCGCCCACGAGATCCAGGCCGCCTCTCGCGCCCACAAGGACAGCATCAGCCAGGCCATCCCAGACGATGAGGCCGACCTGCGCGCCGCGATCGTCAGCGCGGCACTCATAGGAGTCATCGTCGGGCGGCACCTGATCAAGCTCGATCACCTCACCGACGCCGAGCCGGAACGGATCGTCGACCTCCTCCGCCCCTGCGTCCGCTCCCTCACCCGCGCCGACCACGCCGACGGCTGACCAAATCCCGGTCCGGTAACGTGTGACCGATACTTTGGGACCTGTCTTGGACGGGAGGCCGTTGTGCCGCACCCCGGCGTCCGCCGAGCACGCGCATCTGACGTGCCGGCCATGCTTGGGCTCGTGCACGAGCTGGCCGAATACGAACGCGCCACGCGGTTCGAGCTCACGAGTGAACTCCTCCACGAGGCGCTGTTCGGCCCGGCCCCCATACTGTCGGCCCACGTCGCCGAGGCTGACGGGGAGCTGGTCGGCATCGCCCTGTGGTACCTGACCTTCCCCTCATACATCGGCAGACCCGGCATCTACCTCGAAGATCTCTATGTCCGGCCCACCCGGCGCGGCTCGGGACTCGGCAAGGCGTTGCTGAGCGCGCTCGCCGCGGAGTGCGTCCGCCAGGGCTACTCCCGCCTGCAATGGTCGGTACTCAACTGGAATACCTCGGCCATCGACTTCTACAACTCGCTCGGCGCGACCCCAGACGACGATCAGACACACTTTGGCCTCGCCGGCGACGCCCTCACCGCGCTGGCCCACGGAGCGCCGGGCGGCACCGGCGTCTAGCCTGCACGCCGGGTGCCGGGGACGGTCAGAGCGAGCCCAGGAAGTCGAGGAGAGCGGCGGTGACCTCCTTGGGGCGTTCTTGCTGGGTCCAGTGGCCGCAGCCGGGCAGCCAGACCGTGTCGCGGAGGTTGGGGACGAAGTCGCGCATGCTCGCGATCATCTCCTTCGCGCCCGGGGCGGCGGCGACCATGTCGCGGTCGCCCGCGACGAACAGCGCGGGCGGGATGACGGGAGCGCGATGCCAGGCGGCGGTGAGCTCCCAGTTGCGGTCGAGGTTGCGGTACCAGTTCACCGGCCCGAAGAAACCGGCCGGCTCGAACTCGGCGGCGTACGTCGCGATGTCGTCCGCGGTCAGCCAGCCGGGCAGACGATCTGGCTCGGGGCAGAAGTCGAGGAAGCCGCCGCCCTCGGGGACGATCGGGGCCATCGGGGTGGCGTCGCCGGACGCGGCGTACAGAATGCGGCGGAAGGTGGCCGGCAGGTCGCGTTCGAACTCGGCCTCCGGCACGTCGGGTTGCTGGAAGTACACCATGTAGAAGCCGTCGCCGAGCGTCTCGCGCATCCGTGCGACCGGCGGCGTCGAGGTGCGCGGCCGGTGCGGCACGCTGAGCGCCGCGACGCCGCGTACGCGGTCCGGACGGAATAGCGCGGTGTGCCAGGCGACCGGGGCGCCCCAGTCGTGGCCGGCCACGACCGCGCGCTCCTCTCCGAGCGCGTCCAGCAAAGCGATGACGTCGCCGGTCAGATGCATGATCGAGTACGCCGCGACCTCGTCGGGCCCGCCCGTACGGCAGTAGCCGCGCTGGTCGAGGGCGACCGCGTGATAGCCGGCGGCCGCCAGGGCAGGCAGTTGGTGCCGCCAGGAGTACCAGCACTCCGGAAACCCGTGCAGCAGCACCACGAGCGGACCCGCCCCGGCCTCGGCGATGTGCATTCGCAGGCCCCGGACGTCAACGAATCGATGGGCGATCTCGGTCATCCACGCCTCCCGTCCGGCCCCGGCGGCGCGTTCGCCGTCGGGCATCCCGATCCTCGACCACGGACGGCGTCGATCGCTACCCGTTGGTACGGCGAGTTCGTCACCTGGGTCCCGCGTGCTTTCAGAAGGACAGCCCGCCCCGAGGTCTCTGGTTGCATCGTGGTGGCCGTGGTCCAGACCGTGTCACCCGGTCGGCGCGACCTGATCTGGTGCGCCGGCTGGTGTGCGGTGCTGGCCGCCGGGACCGGGGCCGCGGCCGTCCTGCTCATGTCCCACAACTTCGCGCAGCGATCGCAGGTGGTCACCGACCCGCAAGGCCACGCTGAGCAGCTGGCGGCATGGCGAGGCGCGGCCATCCTGGCCTACTCCTCTGGTAGCGAGGTGGGCCATGTGTGCGCCGTCGCGTACGAGGTACTCGCGATTCTCGGTTACGTCCTCGGCCGGACGAACCATGCCAGGGCCGCGTTCGCCGCAATGTTCGTGCTCGCCATAACGGCGCCTTTCAGCCACATCTATGCGACCTTCTTCCTGATCAATGGGGCGTTGTCATGATCGCGCCGCCTGCTGGCCCAGGTCGCCGCGACCATGTGCTGAGCTCCTTAGCGTGCCCGGCTCCAGGCGAGCAGGTCGGCGGCGGGCAGGGTGTTGACGATCCGGGCGGGGTCGACGCCGCACAGGGCCGCGCGCTCACAGCCGTACGGCTGCCAGTCCAGCTGGCCGGGGGCGTGCGCGTCGGAGTCGAGCGCGAACCGGCAGCCCGTCTCGAGCGCGAGCCGCAGCAGCCGCTTGGGCGGGTCGAGCCGCTCGGGCCGCGAGTTGATCTCCACCGCGACGTCGTAGGCGGCGCAGGCGTCGAACACCAGCTTGGCGTCGAACTCGGACTCGGGGCGCAGCCCGCCGCGCCGGCCGCCGGCCTTGACGATCCGGCCCGTGCAGTGCCCGAGCACGTTGACGCGCGGGTTGGAGATCGCCGCCACCATGCGCTTGGTCATGTCGACGAGCGGCATCCTGAGCTTGGAGTGCACGCTCGCCACCACGACGTCGAGCCGGTCGAGCAGCTCCGGTTCCTGGTCGAGCGAGCCGTCGTCCAAAATGTCGACCTCGATGCCGGTGAGGATCCGGAACGGGGCGAGTTCCTCGTTGAGCCGCGCGACGACGTCGAGCTGTTCGCACAGCCGCTCGGCCGATAGCCCGTTCGCGACCGTCAGGCGCGGCGAGTGGTCGGTGAGCGCGACGTACGCATGGCCGAGCGACCGAGCGGTCTCGGCCATCTCCTTGATCGGGGAGCCGCCGTCGCTCCAGTCGGAGTGGGTGTGCAGATCGCCGCGCAGCGCCGTTCGGATGGCCGTGGTGGACTCCTCCAGGGACTCGTCCTTGGTGGCCTCCAGGCGGCGCAGGTACGTCGGCACCTCGCCGCGCAGCGCCTCTTCGATGACCAGCGCGGTGACCTTGCCGACGCCGGGCAGGCCGGTGAGCGTACCGGCGGCGGCCTGTGCGGCCAGCTCGTCGCGCGGAATCTCGGCCACGAGGTCCGCGGCCTTCCGGAAGGTCCGTACGCGGTAGGTCGCCTCATGCGCGCGCTCGAGCAGGAACGCGATCCGGCGCAGCGCCTCGACAGGATCCATGTCCTGACCGTACACAGCCCTACCGCCCTGGCTGGAGCATCGCGGGCGGGATGGCAGGCTTGGGGGGTGGACACGTCCGAGGACGCGGCCATCCGCGCCGAGACCACCAAGCGGATCGAGCAGACGATGGGCGAGCTCGGTACCGCGGCGATGGCGCGCATGGAGGAGAAGCTGCCGTGGTTCCGCCGGATGACGGCGGAGAACCGATCCTGGATCGGGCTGGTCGCCCAGGCGGGCATCGCCGCCTTCGTCGAGTGGTTCAAGAACGCGGAGAAGCCCCGTCCCGCGATCGCCGGCGAGGTGTTCGGCACCGCGCCGCGCGAGCTCATGCGGGCCGTACGGCTGCAGCAGACGGTCGAAATGGTCCGGGTGATCATCGAGGTCGTCGAGGCGAGGGTGCCGGAGCTGGCGGCGCCCGGCGGCGAGACGCAGCTGCGCGAGGCCGTGTTGCGCTACACGCGGGAGGTGGCGTTCGGCGCCGCCCATGTGTACGCCCGTGCGGCCGAGACCCGCGGTGCCTGGGACGCCCGGCTGGAGGCGCTCATCGTCGACTCGGTGCTGCGCGGCGACGTCGACGACGGCATGCACTCGTGGGCGTCCGCGCTCGGCTGGGCGGCGACGCCGGTGATGGTGATCGCCGGGCAGACACCCGAGGAGGAGGCCGAGGCGATCATCGACGAGCTTCGTCTCGTCGCCCGCCGCGCCCGCCTGGACGTGCTGGCTGGGGTGCAGGCCAGCCGCCTCATCGTGATCGCCGGCGGCATGGAGGACGACGGCGCGCTGACGGCGGCGCGGGCGCTGGCCGCCAAGTTCGGCCCCGGCCAGGTCGTCGTCGGACCGCAGGTCGCCGACCTGTACGGCGCCGGCGCGTCCGCGCACGCGGCGATCGCCGGGCTGCGGGCGGCGCGCGGGTGGCCCGACGCGCCGCGGCCCGTGCTGGCCACCGACCTGCTGCCCGAACGGGCGCTGGACGGCGACGAGCACGCCAAGCGGTTCCTGGTCGACGAGGTGTACGCACCGTTGCACGAGGCGGGGGCGCCGCTGCTCGACACCTTGACGACCTACCTCGAGCAGGGATCGTCACTGGAGGCGACCGCGCGGATGCTGTTCGTCCACCCCAACACGGTGCGGTACCGGCTACGGCGCGTCACGGAACTGACCGGGTACGTACCGGCCGACGGACGGGCCGCCTTCACGCTCCGAATCGCCTTGGTTCTCGGCCGTTTCCAAGACCGGCCACAGACCAAGTGAAGCCGGTATTACCCACGTAACCCGGCCGACACGGCACTTATAGAAGCCCTACAAAGGCTCGCCCGGAAAGTTCGTGGACCTCCGCATCCATGTGTGGACTCCTTACAGGGCAGTGTGGATTTCGTGCTAGTCATCGTTGCGCCCGGCCAGGGCGCCCAAACACCGGAATTCCTGCGCCCGTGGCTCGAGTTGCCCGGCGTCGCCGATCATCTCGCGTGGTGGTCGGCGGTCACCGGGCACGACCTCGTGCGCTACGGCACTACGGCCGATGCCGACGAGATCCGCGACACCGCGGTGGCCCAGCCGCTGCTGGTGAGCGCCGGCCTGGCCGCCGCCTCGGCGCTGGACGTCACTCCGGACGTCGCCGCCGGGCACAGTGTCGGTGAGCTGGTCGCGGCCGCGCTGTCCGGTGTGCTGTCCCCCGAGGCCGCACTGGTCTTCGTACGGGAGCGGGGCCGGGCCATGGCGGAGGCGGCGGCGGTGACCGAAACCGGCATGACGGCGGTGCTCGGCGGCGACCCCGACGATGTGCTCGCCGCGCTCGACAAGCACGGTCTCACCCCGGCCAACATCAACGGCGCCGGGCAGGTCGTGGCCGCGGGCACGATGGCCCAGCTGGCGGCGTTCGCCGACGACCCGCCGGCACAGGCGCGGCTGCGCCCGCTGTCGGTCGCCGGGGCCTTCCACACCGAGCACATGGCGCCTGCGGTCGACACGCTGCGCCGCATCGCCCCCGGCATGCCGGTCGCCGACCCCCGGACGAAGCTGCTGTCCAACAAGGACGGCGCGGTCGTCACGTCGGGAATGGATTACCTCGACCGCCTCGTTGGTCAGGTGAGCGCACCGATCCGGTGGGACGCCTGCATGACCTCCATGACGGAGCTCGGCGTCACCGCGATCATCGAACTGCCACCGGCGGGAACGCTCACCGGACTGGCCCGGCGCGCGCTTCCCGACGTGGAGCGCCTCGCGCTCAAGACACCAGACGACCTCGACAAGGCCCGCGAGCTGATCGCCGCGCACACCCAGGAGGACAAGGCATGAGTGCCTTCACGCTGCCCGCAGGGGCGCCCGGCGCCCGGGTTCTCGCGTTCGGGCACTACCAGCCCGCCAAGGTGGTCACCAACGATGACCTGGCGCAGATGGTCGACACCACCGACGAGTGGATCCGCAGTCGCGTGGGCATCGCCGAACGCCGGATCGCCGCCCCCGACGAGACCGTGGTGGACATGTCCGTGCACGCGGGCGGCAAGGCGCTGGCGGCGAGCGGCCTGGCCCCCGAGGACATCGACCTGGTCCTCGTGGCGACCTGCACGCCGGAGTCCACCATTCCCAACGTCTCGGCGAGCGTCGCGCACCGGCTCGGCATCGTGTCCCCGGGCGCGTTCGACGTCAACGCCGCCTGCGCGGGCTTCTGCTACGCGCTGGCCACCGCATCGGACGCGATCCGCGGCGACTCGGCACGCAACGTGCTCGTCATCGGCGTCGAGAAGCTGTCCCAGTGGGTCGACTGGAGCGACCGCGCGACCTGCATCATCTTCGCCGACGGCGCGGGTGCCGCGGTGGTGACGGCCACCGACGAGGGCACGGGCATCGGCCCGGTCGTCTGGGGCAGCTCCGGAGCCGACGCCGACAAGATCTCAGTCAAGGACCGGCACTCGTTCCTCTTCCAGGAGGGGCAGGCGGTCTTCCGCTGGGCCACGACGGCCCTGCACCCGGTGGCGGCCGAGGCCTGCAGGCGGGCCGGGGTCGAGCCGTCCGAGCTGGCGGCGTTCGTCCCGCACCAGGCCAACCTCCGCATCGTGGAGTCGATCGCGCGCCGGCTCAAGGCGACGAACGCCGTGGTGGCCGACGACATCGTGACCGCCGGCAACACCTCGGCGGCGTCGATCCCGATGGCGCTGTCGCGCATGGTCGAGGGCGGTGGGCTCCCGTCCGGGGCGCCCGCGCTGCTCCTCGGCTTCGGCGCCGGGCTCACGTACGCCGCCCAAGTCATCCAGATCCCGTAGGCCGACCGGTCTGCGTCAACCCAAAGGAGAGAGCAACCCCATGACCGAGCAGGAGATCCTGACCGGCCTCGGAGAGATCATCGAAGAGATCGCCGGCGTTCCGGCCTCCGAGGTGACCCCGGAAAAGACGTTCGTCGACGACCTCGACATCGACTCGCTGTCGATGGTCGAGATCGCCGTGGCGGCGCAGGACAAATTCGGCGTCGAGATCCCCGACGACGAACTGAAGAATCTCAAGACCGTCAAGCACGTCATCGACTACGTCCAGGCCCAGGGCATCTCGGCTTGAAGGAGCGGCGCGCCGCCGCTGATCGCGGCCGGCGCGCCGCCATCTTCGCCCAGTGCCCGTCGCGGCCCACGACTTGAGGAGAGAGCACGACCATGACTACAGGTCCGGCAACCGTCGTCGTCACCGGTCTTGGCGCGACGACCCCCCTGGGGGGTGACGTCGCCTCGACCTGGTCGGCTCTGCTCGCGGGCCGATCCGGAATCTGCGCACTCGACGCGGACTGGGCGGCGGAACTGCCCGTGCGGATCGCCGGCACGATCGCCGTCGAGCCGTCCGAGGTCCTGCCCAAGCACCGGCTCCGCCGGCTAGACCGCAACGAGCAGTTCGCCCTGATCGCGGCGCACGAGGCGTGGGAGCACGCGGGATACGCCTACGACGAGCGCCCCGGCTTCCAGGTCGACCATGACCGGCTCGGCGTCGTGATCTCCAGCGGCATCGGCGGCATCCTGACGACGCTCGACAGCTATGACACCTTCAAGGAGAAAGGCTGGAAGCGCGTCTCGCCGTTCACTGTCCCGATGCTGATGCCCAACGGCGCCGCCGGCTGGGCGAGCATCGAGTTCGGCGCGCAGGCAGGTGCGCACGCCCTGGTCAGCGCGTGCGCCTCGAGCGCCGAGGCCATCGGCTACGCCATCGACATGATCCGTACGGGTCGCGCCGACGTCGTCATCGCCGGTGGGTCGGAGGCGGCGATCCATCCGCTCAACATCGCGGCGTTCGCGGCGGCGCGGGCCATGTCGACTCGCAATGACGAGCCGCACCGTGCGTCCCGTCCGTACGACAAGAACCGCGACGGGTTCGTGCTCGGCGAGGGCGCCGGCGTGCTCGTCCTGGAGTCGGAGGAGCACGCGCGGGCGCGCGGCGCCGAGATCTTCGCTGTCGCGGCCGGTGTGGGCTACTCCGCCGACGCCCACGACATCGTGCAGTCCGACCCCGAGGGCGACGGCGCCGCCAAGGCCATCCAGCGGTCCCTCGACAACGCGGGGCTGCGGGCCGAGGAGGTCGTGCACATCAACGCGCACGCCACCTCGACGCCCGTCGGCGACACCGCCGAGGTGGTGGCCCTCAAGAAGGCCCTCGGCGCGGCCGCCCACGACATCGTGGTCACCGGCACCAAGTCCATGACCGGGCACCTGCTCGGCGGGGCCGGCGCGGTCGAGTCGATCGCCACCGTGCTGGCGCTGCGCGAGGGTCTGGTTCCGCCCACGATCAACGTTGACGATCTCGACGACGCGGTCGACATCGACATCGCGGTCGGCGAGCCCCGACGGCTCCCCGACGGACCGGCCGCGGCGCTGAACAACTCGTTCGGCTTCGGCGGCCACAACGTGACCGTCGCCTTCCGGCGCGCACTCTAGGCAAGGAGTCATCCGACGTGACCGTGCTCGATAACTCGGTTGTCAGCCAGGCTCCGCCCACCACGGCTGAGGCGGCCGCCGATCCGCGCGACCCGCGGATCCGGCTGCTCGCACTGTTCGACGAGGGCAGCCTGCGGCTGCTGACCGACGAGGACCGCAGCGGCGCGCTGGCCGGCGTCGGCCGGATCGAGGGCATGCCGGTGGTGGCCTACGCCAGCGACCCGCGCGTGCAGGGCGGCGCGATGGGCGCCGAGGGCTGTGAACACATCGTGCTCGCTTACGAGCACGCGATCAGGGAGCGGCTGCCGATCATCGGCGTGTTGCAGTCGGGCGGCGCCCGGCTGGCCGAAGGCGCCGCGTCGCTGCACGGCGTCGGCCGGGTGTTCGCGGCGATGACGCGGGCGTCCGGACTGGTCCCGCAGATCTCGGTGGTGCTGGGCGCCGCCGCGGGCGGGGCCGCGTACGGCCCGGCGCTGACCGACATCGTCATCCTGTCCGAAGGCGGCCGCATCTTCGTCACCGGCCCGGACGTCGTCCGGTCGGTCACCGGCGAGAACGTCGACATGGCCTCGCTCGGCGGCCCCGAACCGCACTCGAAGCGGTCGGGCGTCGTGCACCTCGTCACCAAGGACGACACCGAGGCGCTGGTGCAGGCCAGGCGGGTCGCCGTGCTGCTCGGTCACCAGGGCCGGGTCCGGCTCGACGACGTGTCCGAAGTGGCCAACGGGGTCGTGCTGGGCGACGTGCTGCCCGACAACCCGCGGCGCGCCTATGGCGTGCACCCACTCGTCAAGGGCCTGGTCGACGACGCCGACGATGGCCTCATCGAGCTGCACCCCAAGTGGGCGCCGAACATCGTCACCGCGCTGGGCAGGCTCGGCGGCGGCACGATCGGCATCATCGCCAACAACCCGCTCCGGCTGGGCGGCTGCCTCGACGCGACGTCGGCCGAGAAGGCCGCCCGCTTCGTCCGGATGTGCGACGCGTTCGGGGTGCCGCTGGTCGTGGTCGTCGACGTCCCCGGGTACCTGCCGGGCGTCGGTCAGGAGCACGACGGCGTGGTCCGCCGCGGCGCCAAGCTCCTGCACGCCTTCGCCGAGGCCACCGTGCCGCGGGTGACGCTGCTGACCCGCAAGGCGTACGGCGGCGCGTACATCGCGATGAACTCCCGTTCGCTCGGGGCGACGAAGGTATTCGCGTGGCCCACCGCCGAGATCGGCGTGATGGGCCCGGTGGCGGCCGTACGCATCCTGCACCGGCGCAAGCTCGCCGCTGTACCGGAGGAGGAGCGGCACCAGCTGGAGACCGAGCTCGCCGCAGAGCACGAGCGGACCGCCGGCGACCTCGGCCGGGCCCGCGACATCGGGGTCATCGACCAGGTGATTCAGCCCGCAGCCACGCGCGGCGCCATCGCCCGCGCCATCGCCGAGGCCACCCCCGCCCGGGGCGCCCACGGCAACATCCCCCTGTAGGCGGCCTCGGAGCGGTACGACCGGACGGCCGTGATCATGCGGCGGACGCGCAGGCGGCCCGCATGATCACGGCGGCGGCCGGCGTTCTCGAATTCCGGCTGTCGCCCCCGGTCAGACCGCGGCCCGCATGATCACGGCGGCGGTCAGTGCTCGCGAGCCTTGGCGGCTGCCCTCGGGTTAGACGGCGGCGTGCAGCCAGCGGACGGGGGCGCCGTCGCCCGCACGGCGGAAGGGCTCGAGCTCGTCGTCCCAGGGGCGGCCGAGCAGCCGGTTGAGCTCGTGCTCCAGCGTGACCTTTCCAGTGGCGGCACCGGCCATCGCGGTGCGCAACCGGTCCTCGGGGACGAGGATGTCGCCGCTCGCCCCGATCACGGCCGTGAACACGCCCAGCGACGGCGTGGAGCTGTAGCGGACGCCGTCGCTACCGGGGGTGGCGTCCTCGGTGACCTCGTAACGAAGCATCGTCCAGGACCGGATGGCCGAGGCGATGCCGGCCGCGGTGCCGGGATGTCCCTCCCAGGACAGCTCGGCGCGCATGGTCCCGGGGGCTACCGATTGCTCCGACCAGGGCAGCGAAACGGGAACGCCAAGTACGCCCGCGGCGGCCCATTCGATATGTGGGCACAGCGCAGGCGGCGCAGAGTGGACGTAAAAGACGCCACGTGCGGACACCAGACCCTCCAGAATTCGTACCGAGGCTCGTCTTCCCCTACGGCCTCGTACGCCAGAGAAGGCATCCGCGTTGTTCATTGTGCCCCATCGTGTGCACGTGCACCAGCGTTGATCCACGCATGGTGCCGGCGTCTCCATGACCGGGCGGAGTGCTCCTTACTTGCTGGTAACCTCGGTGAGCCGGGCCCGGCAGCGTGCGGCCCCGTTACGCCCCAGGAGGATGGACGACGATGTCGGTCGTGCGCTGGACGCATAAGGCCTGCACAATTGCGCTGGTCGCAGTCGCCCTGGCCCTCGCCGGGTGTGGCAGCAGGCAGGGCGCGTCGACCGGCACGGTGGCGCCGGCGGCCAAGGATGTGAGCATCACCGCATGCGGCCGGGACGCCGCGCTGGGGACCGGCTCCGCCCGGGGAGTGATCAGGAACACATCCGGGCATCGTGCCGATTATGTCGTGCACATCGACTTCCTCGACCCGGCGGGCGCGGTCGTCGACAGCGCGCTGCACGCGGACAGCGGCCTCGACGCCGGCGCCCAGGCCACGTTCACCGCGACCGGCGTCGGCAGCTACCCCGACCGGGTCACGTGCAAGATCACCAAGGTGGACCGCACCCTCGGGTCCTAGACACGGTCGACCAGCTCGGGTGGCTGCGGCAGGCGCGTGCGGCGGCCGCGGCGGGCGCCGATCACCAGGGCGCCGGCGGCCAGTGCCGTTACGGCGAGGCTGAGGTACGGGACCACGTCGCCGTACCGGTCGAACGGCGTACGGCTGCCGGCCGGCACCGGCCACAGCGTGACCACCACCGAGCCCCGCTGTGAGGTGTCCAGCCAGGCCAGCCGGCGGCCCCGGGGGTCGTACGCGGCCGACACCCCGGTCAGCGCGGCCTGCACGACGGGGCGTCCGGTCTCCGCCGCGCGTACGGCCCCGAGCGCGGCGTGCTGCGCGGGTGCCCAGCTGTCCTGGAAGGTCGACGTGGCCGATTGGTAGACGATCACCCGGGCGCCGTGCCGTACGACCGCCCGGCCCAGGTCGGGGAAGGCCGACTCGAAGCAGATCAGCGGCCCGAACGGGACGCCGTCCGCAGTGAGCACGCGGACGCCGGTGCCGGGGACCCGGTCCCTTCCGGCGGCCTTGCTGATCTTGGCAAGCCAGCCGAGCACCGGCCGGAACGGGATGTACTCGCCGAACGGGACCAGCCGGGTCTTGACGTACCGGCCCTCCTCGCCGTCCGGCCCGAAGAGGATCGAGCTCTTGGAGATCCGGCCGCGCGCGTCCTCGGCGTCCTCGTTGACCAGCAGATCCCCCCGTACGGTCAGCGCGGTGAGCTGGGCGGTCAGGTCGGGCCTGCGGTCGAGGTCGTAGCCGACGCTGCTCTCCCCCCACACGATGAGGTCGACGGGCGGCAGCCCCTCCGTGATCCGCTTCGCCGCGGCGAGGCGTACGGACGGGCTGTGCACGACACCGGGCTGCACGAGCGCGACTGTGAACGGGCGGCCCCGAGGCGGCTCGCCCAGCAGGCCGTACGCCGCCAGCGCCGCGAGCCCGACCGCCAGCGGTACGGCGAGCGGCGCGATCCACCCCGGCCCCGCCGCCCGGCGCGGCCCCGCCGCCCGAGGCTGTCCTGCTGACCGCCGCTGGCCGGCCACCTGCGGCGACCCCGCCGACCGCTCCGGCTGGCGCGCGGCACGTACGGTGTCGGCGCGCTGCGGGCGGACGAACCGGACAAGGTCGCCAACGGGGGCGCGAAGCCGGAACCGGGACGCGGTGTCAGCGAGCGGCTCGGCGACGACCGCGACCACGGCGGCGTTGACGGCCACGATCACGAAGCCCACCAGCCAGACGCCGCCCACCGCGGCCAGGCTGAGCACCACCGGATGCCGCCACTGGCTCGCACCGAGCAGCCCCCACGGCCCGCCGAGCGCGTGCCAGGACCTGATGTACTCGATCGTCACCCAGATGCTCGGCAGTACGACCAGCGCGAGCGCGGTACGGTGCCGCAGCCGCCAGGCCGCCAGACCCCAGGCCGCCCAGAGCGCGCCGAAGACGATGGCGACGAGCAACAGTCCGGGCCCGATGTTCGGCACCGTCCAGTAGAGGGCGGCCAAGAGGTACCCGGCGCCGAACCACCACCCCCGTACGGCCCCTTCGCGGGCGCGGGCGGCCGACCGGATGATCAGCAGCCCGGGCACCAGGGCAACCCAGGCGAACCAGTCGAGCCCGACTCGCGGGAAGGCCAGCACGGGCAGCGCGCCGGCCAGCAGCGCGCCCAAGCGGACGATATATGGCTGGCGACGGGAGGACTTCACCTATCCAGTATTAGCGCCGGCGTAGACGTGGCCGGGGCGCAGTCGCCGGTCCTTGTAGAGCTGGGAGACCGTGACCAGCGTGTACCCCCGCCTGACCAGGGCATCGAGCGTTGATCGCCGCGTACGGCGGGCGCATCACCGTGGGCCGGGTTCCGGTGGCGTGGTGGACGATCTCTTGCGTACGCCGGATCTCCCGCCGGATCGCCGCGACGGCAGCCTGGTCAGGTAGGGATGGTCGTAGGTGTGGTTGCCGATCTCGTAGTGTTCGGCCACCTCCCGGCGCAGCAGCCAGGGACGCGCGGCGCCGTTGCGGCCGATGACGAAGAAGGTCGCCCGCGCCCGGCGCTGCTTGAGCATGTCGAGCAGCCGCGCCGTGTACGGCCCTGGACCATCGCCGAACGTCAGCGCCAGGCACTTGGCCTTGGCGCAGTCCACGGGCGGCGGCTCCGTCGCGGGACGGCGACCCACCGCACCGCTTTGGCGCACACATTTGGTTACTCGCCCTGCGTTGATCAAGGTCACCGGAGCAACAGGCAAACGATCAGACATGGTTCAGTTACGTAATGTAAAGGATCGGGCACACCTCGCTATGTGTTCGACCAAGAGGCGAGGCTCGAGCGGCTGCTCGCCCGGCACCGCGACGCGCACGTGGTGGAACCGATGGCCGGACGCCCCACCCTCATCAGGCGCGATCAGCTGCTGGTCGCCGACCATGACGTCGCCGCGGTGGAGGGTCTCGTCCGGCGCTGGTACGACTCGCGGCACGACGAGCCGGGAGTGTCGCGCGTACGGCTGCGTGCCCCGGCCAGGGTAGACGTGTGCGAACTGACCGCCGAGCTGTCCGGCGAGGGGAGGCACCGGCGGCTGGCCATCGCCCCCAACCACCTCGTCCACGGGCAGCCGATGTGGTGGTCAGGCCCGGCCGACCTGCCGCGCCCGGCGCCGCCGCTGCCGCCGCCCGCGGCGGCCACTACAGGCTCGCGGGTGACGGTCGCCGTTCTCGACACCGGCCTGTCCCCGCATCCCTGGTATGAGGATGCCGACTGGTACGCGGCGCAGCGCGACGAGGTCGCCGAGATCCTCGACGCCGACGGCGACTACGAACTGGACACGCAGGCAGGGCACGGCACCTTCGTCGCGGGCGTGATCCTGCAGCGCGCCCCTGGCGTGCGGATTCGTGCCCGGCGGGTCATCGGCGGCGACGGCGTCGGCGACGAACTCGACGTCATCCGGGCTCTCGCCTGGCTGAGCGCCGCCCGGTCCCCCGCCGGCATCGTGAACCTGTCGCTCGGCTGCCATACCTACGACGACCGGCCGTCTCCGGTAGTCGCCCGGGCGATCGCCGCGCTGGGCCGCCGTACGGTCGTCGTGGCCTGCGCGGGCAACGCCGCCACCGATCGGCCGTTCTGGCCGGCCGCGCTCAAGACGGTGATCGCGGTCGCGGCCCTGGACGGCGACGACCGGGCCTGGTTCTCCAACTACGGCTGGTGGGTCGACGCGTGCGCGCCCGGCGTCGGGGTGGGGAGCTGTTTCGTACGTTTCGACGGCACGCGACCCCGGGTCAACGGCCTGGACCCCGACGCGTTCGAGGGGTACGCCACGTGGAGCGGCACGTCGTTCGCCGCGCCCGCAGTGGCCGGGGCGATCGCCGCGGTGGCGGCCGCCGACGGCCTGCCCGCGGTGGTCGCGGCCGATCGCGTACTGACTCCCGTTGTACGTCCGTCACGGCCAGACCTCGGAGTCGTGGTCGCCTGACGCCGCGCCCTCAGATCGCCGCGGCAAGCCGTCAGCGCGATCAGGCGATCCGTCCCGCGGCGTGGTGGATGACCGCCATGCGGCCTGCTGTCAGCGCTTTTCCGGTATGTCGGGCGGCACGGTCAGCGGGCGAGCACAAGTTGATGGCGAAGCGATAACCGGCGCTCGGTCGGCCCCGCGGACGCCACACCCGGCTGCTTAGGTGACACCGCACCGAAGGCCGGCAAGGAAGGGAAACGCGTGAGCAGTCCCGGGGAGTTGGTGGCCCGCGCGCGGCGCGATGACGCCGACGCCTGGGCGGCGCTGGTCGAGCGGTACACGGGCATGCTCTGGTCGATCGCGCGGTCGTACGACCTGACGGCGGCGGACAGCGGTGATGTCGTGCAGACCGCCTGGCTGCGGTTGGTCGAACGGTTGCACCTGTTAAGACAGCCGGAGAGCGTGGGCGCCTGGCTGGCCGCGATCGCGCATCGGGAGAGCCGGCGGGCCCTGCGGCGCCGGCGCCGGGAACGACTCGCGTCGATCGAGCGTCCGGCCCCGGAGCCGGTCGACTACGACCTCAAGCGACTGCTCGCCGCACTGCCCGAGCGGTGCCGCCGGATCCTGCGGGCACTGGCCCAGGCTCCGCCACTGAGCTACGCGGAGGTCGCCGCCGCCCTGGAGATGCCGATCGGCAGCGTCGGCCCGACCCGCCAGCGCTGTCTGGCGCGGCTGCGGGAGCAATTGGCGGACCGCGCATGATGCCGGACGACGAGACCCTGCTGCGGCGCATCGGCGAGGCGTACGAGGCGATCGACCCAGTCCCCGGGCTGGTACGCGACGCCGCCCGCGCCGCGTTCGGCTGGCGGCGCGTCGACGCCGCTCTCGCCGAGCTGACCGCCGACTCGGCCGAAGCCGCACCGGCCGGGATCCGCGGTCAGGACGGGCCCCGGCTGCTGGTCTTCACCGGGCCCGAGGTGGCGGTGGAAATCGAGGTGAGCGGCGACGGTACGGACCGGGAGATCGTGGGCCGGCTGGCCCCGCCCGCACCCGCCGACATCGCCGTACGGCACTCGGATGGAGAGGTGGCCGCTCGCGCCGATCGGGCCGGTCATTTCGTCGTGCCCGCCGTGCCCGCCGGTCCGATCAGCCTGGTCTTCCAACTCGCCGACGCGTCGTCCATCGTCACCAGCTGGGTCCGGCTGTGACGGCTGTCCGAGCCGGCCCGCGGGCCGCAGGTGCCGGCGGGCGCGACCGCGTGACACGACGCCGGGACTAACGGCGGCCGGCACGCCATCTGACGCGTACATCGGGAGAGCGAGGAATTGGTGATGGACCGGACCCAGACCGTCGGAGCCGCCTACGAGAGCGGGCTGGTCGTCCTCCGCTCCGGACAGTCCGGGACCACGGGCGTTGCGCTCGCACGGCACCGAGAGGACCTGGGCCGGCTGCTCCACCTCGCGGTGGCGGACCCGCAGCGCGCCCGGGCCATCGCCAGGGACCGGCTGCGCAGCGCGGCCGACGCCGCCGACCGGATCGTCGTGCTGCGGGCCCTCGGCCTGGCGAGCAAGGAGCTGGGACGGCTCGACGAGAGCCTGCGCTGCCTGGGCGACGCGCTCGGCGCGGCGGAGTCGGCGGGGCTCCCCTACGCAGCCGCGCAGGTGCGGATGAACCTGGTCGGTCCGCTGGCCGCCCGCGGCGACGTCGAGGGGGCGCTGGCGGCGGCCGACGCCGCCGCGCCGCTGTTGCGCGGCGGTGACGCGGACCGGCTGGCCGCCAACCGAGCGTGCGCGCTCGCCCGCAGCGGGCGCATCGCCGAGGCGCTGGACATCTCGGGGCGGGCGCTTCCGGGCCTGCGGACGCGTGACGACGTCGTCACGCTCACCGGGCTGCTGACGAACATCGGGCTGCTGCGCGCGCTGCACGGCGACCTGGCCGGCGCGGACGCCGACCTGACCGAGGCGGCCGCCGCGGCCGACCGCGCCGGGCTGCGCCATCAGGGCGCGCTGGCCCGCGGCAACCTCGCGTACGTCGCGGGACGACGCGGCGATGTGCCGCGGGCGCTCGCGCTGTACGACGCGGTGGAACCCGAGCTGGCCGGCGCGGAGGAACGCCGCGCGCAGCTCAACTTCGATCGGGCCGAGATCCTGATCGGGGCCGGGCTCGCCGCCGAGGCGCGGCCGCTGCTCACCGCCACTCTGGACGAGGTGACGGCGGCCGGGTACGGCTGCGACGCCGCCGATGGCCTGCTGTTGCTGGCCTGCGCCGAGCTGGCCGACGGCGACGCCGAGCGGGCCGGGAGCACCGCGGACCGCGCCGCCACGGCGTTCGGTCGCCAGGAGCGGCCCGGCTGGATGCTGCTCGCCGAGCACCTGGGCCTGCACGCCCGGTGGGCCGGCGGCGACCGGTCCCCGGCGTTGCTCCGTACGGCCACCGCGACAGCGCGCCGTCTGGAGGCGGGCGGCTGGCAGGAGGCGGCGGCGAGCAGCCTGGTCATCGCCGCCCGGGTCGCGCTGCGGCTGGGCCTGCCGACCGGCGACCTGACCGCCCGGCTGGGCGCGACCCGGGAACGCGGACCGGCGGGCCTGCGCGTGGCGGCCTGGCACGCCACGGCCCTCGACCGCGCCGCACGGCGCGACCGGCGCGGCGCGCTGGCGGCGGTACGGGCCGGGCTCCGGGTGGCCGAGGCGCACACCGCCGCCGTCGGGGCGATGGAGCTGCGGGCCCGGGCGGCCCGGCTGGGCGACGACCTCGCGGCGCTCGGTCTGCACCTCGCCGTCAGTGCCCGGGAGCTGCTCGCCGCCGAAGAACGGCGGCGGGCGATCGTGCTGCGGCACCCGGCCGTCCGGCCGCCCGCCGACCCGGCCCACGCCGCCACGCTGGCCGAACTCCGGCGGGTCAGCCGCGCCCATACCGAGGCCACGGCGGCCGGCGGCGCGGCCGCCGATCTCGCGGCCCGCCTCGTACGGCTCGAGTCGCAGGTACGGGCGTGCGCGCGGACCAGGCCGGGGATCGGGCGGCCCGCGCGCGGCCGGGAGTCGCACACCGCGCGGGCGCTGGCCGCCGCGCTCGGCGACCGTGCCTTCGTGCAGCTGGTACGGGTCGGCGCCGGCCTGCACGCCGTGGTCGTCACGGGCGGCCGTTGTCACCGGCGCGCGCTCGGCTCGTCCGACACGGTCGTCCGCGAGGCGAGAACGCTGGGCTTCGAGCTCTCGCGGCTGGCCGAACGGGAGCCGTACGACGCCGCGGCGGCCGGGATGACGTACGCGGCGGGCCGCCTCGACACCCAGGTCTTCGGACCACTGCGCAGCCTCGTCGGCGACCGCGAGCTGGTGCTGGCCCCGGCCGACGCGCTGCACGGCGTGGCGTGGGCGGCGCTGCCGTCGCTGGCCGGCCGCCCACTGACGACCGTCGCCTCGGCCGCCGCCTGGCTCGCCGCCGTCGAGATCCAGCGGCCCGCCGTACGGACCACCCGCGCAGACCCCCCGGGACCCGAAATAAGCGAGCCGTCCGGTATGCAGGGGCGGGCGGTGCTTGTGGCGGGGCCGGGGCTGGCCCATGCCGACGCGGAGGTGGCCGAGCTGGCCGTACACCACCCCGGCGCCACGGTGCTCCGCGGCGCCGCCGCGCGGGTCGATGCCGTCCGCGACGCCCTCGACGGCGCGGATCTCGCCCACCTGGCGACGCACGGCACGTTCCGCGACGGCAACGCGCTGCTGTCGTCGGTATCGCTGGCCGACGGGCCGCTCACCGCCTACGACCTCGAGACGCTGCCGACCCCGCCGCGCCTCGTCGTGCTGTCCGCCTGCGATGCCGGACGCGCCGGCGCGGCGCTGATGGGGCTGCCGGGCGTACTGCTGGCGTTCGGTACCGCGACCGTGATCGCCAGCGTGACGCCGGTCCGCGATGACGCGACGCGCGACTTCATGACCGCCGTCCACCGGCACCTGGCGCGGGGGCTGCCGCCCGCGCAGGCGCTCGCCGCCGTCCCCCGCTCCCCCGGCGTGCTCGGCTTCACCTGCTTCGGCGTCGGCTGACGACCGGGCAGCCGTACAGAACTCAGTCCTTGGCGACCGGGCGGGCGTCGTCCGCGACCCAGTTCGACCAGGACCCGATGTACAGGGCCGCGGGCACTCCGGCAACGGTCAGCGCGAGCACCTCGTGCGCGGCCGTCACCCCGGACCCGCAGTAAACCCCGACGTCGACGGCGTCGGTCGCGCCGAGCTTGGCGAACCGCTCCCGCAGCAGGTCGGCGGGCAGGAACCGGCCGTCGACGCCGACGTTGCCGACGGTCGGCGCGCTGACGGCGCCCGGGATGTGCCCGGCGACCGGGTCGACCGGCTCGACCTCACCGCGGTACCGCTCACCCGCGCGGGCGTCGAGCAGCACCCCGTCGCCGGCGAGTGCGGCGGCCCCGTCCGCGTCGAGCACCGGCAGCCGTCCGGGCCGCGCCTCGAAGTCACCGGGCTCGGGTGCCGGGATCGCCGTAGCGACCGGCTGCCCGGACTCGGCCCACGCGCGGTAGCCGCCGTCGAGCACGCGGACCCGGCGATGTCCGAAGTAACGCAAGGTCCACCAGGCACGCCCCGCCGCCGTGGAGTCGGCGTCGTCGTACACCACGACGAGACGGTCACGGAACACTCCGGCGCGCCGCATCGCGTCCTGGAAGACCCTGGCGTCCGGCAGCGGATGCCGTCCGCCCCGCCCCGGGCGCCCCGCCAGGTCGCGGTCCAGATCGACGAAGACGGCGCCGGGCAGATGTCCCCGGCGGTACGCGTCGATCCCGGGCGGTCCGGCCAGGTGCCACCGTACGTCCAGCACAACGGGCGGCGGGCGCTCACGCAGCGCGCGGACGAGAGACGGCACATCGATAAGGGGATGCACATCGTCAGTGTGAACGCTGAAGCCCTCATCCGGGAGGGGCGGATTACCCGTGGTCACGTCGAGCCACTCTACGAGGCGGCCCGGGCCGGCGCGTTGTCCCTGATCAGGCCGGGAACGCGACGCACATACGAAATGCCGGGATCACGAGTGGTGCGTGAGGAGGGGCACGAGTTGCTCGGCCGGGACCATCGAGCCGTGCATGCCGACCAGCTTCGACTCCAGCGGCTCGGCCCGGCGGGCGACGATGGCCACGTCGGCGTACGGCACGGCGAGCACGTCGCCGATGCGCGCCAGCATCTCCGGCGGAGTGTCACCGAACCAGCCGGCGGCGACGGCCTCGTCGCGCGGCAGCACCCAGGCCCGGTCGCCGAGAGTCGCCCGCCACGCCGCGAGCACATCTGCCGCGGCCCCCGGCTCGGCGTACACGTGCCGCGCCCTGGGCTCCCCGCCGAGCAGCGCCACGCCGTCGCTGAGCGCCGCGGAGTCCTCGACGTCGATCTTCTCGGCCGGGTTGGTCATTCCGTGGTCGGCCGTGACGTACAAGACCGCGTCCGGCGGCAGCACCTCGGTGAGCCGTTCGGCCAGCGTGTCCACGAAGCGCAGCTGGTGCCGCCAGGCCGTCGACCCGGCCCCGTACAGGTGGCCCGTCGCGTCGAGGTCGGGGTGGTAGACGGTCACGTACGACCGGTCGCCGTCCCGCAGCGCCTGCTCGGCCTGCGCGACGAGTTGCCCGAGGCCGTCGGCCGGGGCGTAGCGGGCGCCGCGCGTCGTCGCCACGCTCAGGCCGCTGCCCTTGTACTGCCCCGACGCCACATACGCGACGCTGACGCCCGCCTCGGTGGCCCGTTCATACGCCGTGCGCCGCGGCTGCCAGACGTACGGGTCGACCTGGTCGGCCCAGCGCAGGTGGTTGAGCAGGCGGCCGGTGCCCGGCACGAGCACCTGGTAGCCGAGCAGGCCGTGCATGGCCGGGCCCAGGCCGGTGCCGAGGGAGGCCAGGCTGGTCGCCGTGGTCGCCGGGAACCCCGCGGTGAGCGGCCGTCCGGCGAGCCCGCTGAGGAACGGCGTCTGCGCCGGGTGGGCCCGCAGCAGCTCCCAGCCCAGCCCATCGACGATCAGCACGCAGACGCGCGGCCGTTCGGAGAGGCCGAGCACGTTGCCGGCCGCCGGCACCCCGAACGTCGCGAGTACGGATTCGGGCAGATCGGCCAGCGCCTCGGCGCCGTACCGCGGCACCGGGACGGGAGGAGTTGTCATGAGCCTAAGTTGACCTTGGTCTCTGGGTGTTCTGCGGCCGTGTCCACGTTGGGCCTCGGGTGGGGCCGGCGTCAGCTTCTGGTGGCCTCGGATAGCGCCTGGGCGAACGAGAGCACCTGGCTCACGGCCGCCGCGCCGTCGGCGGCCTCGCTCACCCGCAGCTGCAGATCGTCGGCGGCGATGCTGCCCGTGTAGCCGTGATCGGCCTCGCACGACTCGTCGCCGCAGGTGGCCGGCTCGAGGTCGATGTGGGAGATGACGCCCCAGCCGATCGTCAAGACAGCCTCGGTGGGCGGCATGCCCGGCACGTACGACGCCGGCTCCGGCACCACCCTGGTCACCGCCACCGAGTGCACCCGATCCAGCCGTACCGCCTCAGTGGTGGTGGAGGCGTGCGGCTGCGGCACCGCGTCACTCGGCGGATGCTCGTCGGTATGGCACGCGAGCATGCGGGTCGGCGACAGCACCAGCACAGTGACGTGCCGCCGCACCTCCATCGCGGGGTCGAAGGTGGCCTCATGATGGACGACGAAAGCGAGCACCGGTTCGGTGCCCAACGCCGACTCGACCGCGTCCGCGACCAGCGCGGGATAGTATCCGCTTCGCTCGATCGCGGTCCGCAGCCCGTGAGCGGCCGCTCGGGTTTCCCTCATGCTCCCCATCCTGCCTTGCTGGCAGTACTTGTGCACCCGCGCACCACCTGGGTAGGGGACGAGCATGAACATGACCGAACCGCCGGTTCCGGGTCCGCCCGATCCGCAGCCGGCGCCGCCCATTCCGACGCCCGAGCCACCGATCCCGACGCCCGAACCGCCCATCCCACGGCCGGATCCGCCGCTGCCGCCACCCGGACCGGGCCCGGGACCAGGCCCCGCGCCGCCGGCTCCGCCGCCCGAACCGCCGCCCGGCCCGGGGCCGGGGCCGGCACCGGAACCGCCGTCGCCCGAGCCGCAACCCGACCCGGTGCCGCCACCGCCCAGCTAGGAATCGCCCGCCCGCTAGAAGTCGCGGAGGCGACGGGGGCCGATGTCGTAACGCGGTCCCACCGGCCGGGCCAGCGACAGCCGGGCCTGCTGTACGGAGACGCCGGACGTCGCGGCGACGACGGGATCCAGCACGAGGCCGGCCACCTCGGGGAGGTCGTCGCCGAGCTGGGCCACCCGCCACAGCAGGCGCTCCAGTGCCGTCACGTCGACCGGCTCGGCGCCGCGGTGCCCGAACAGCAGCGGGGCCGTCCGTACGGCGCGCACCATCTCACCGGCCTCGACGTCGGAGAGCGGGGCCAGCCGGTATACCCGGTCGTCCAGGAGTTCGGCGGCGACGTCGGACAGCCCGAACGACACGACGGCGCCGAACGACGGGTCCTCGGCCGTGGTGATCCTGGTCGGCACACCGGCCGCGGCGCGGACGGCCCGATCAGCGACGGGGATGCCGTAGCAGTCGAGCAGCTCGGCCGTCTGCTCGGGCGTCGCGGTCACCGCGGGCGTGGCCGTTCCGTGTGTCCGCCCGGGCGGATCGGGCTCGGCGAGGAGGCGTTCGACCAGGTCGCGTGCGCGCTCGCGGTCCACGCCGTCCTCCGCCGGCATGCGCCCCTGCGGACGGCGCCGCCAGGCCGCGTACCGCGTCACGTACGCCAGGGCCCGCACGGCGTCCTCGGGTGCCGGATAGGACGGTACGGAGCCGGGACCGGGCTGCCCGTCCGGACCGCTGACCCGCAGGGCCGAGGGCATCCCCGTCATGCCGAGGAACGTCGCCACGACCGGCTTCGCGGCGCCGCCGGCCAGCCGTACGATCGCGTCCGCGACGGCCCGGTCGCCCTCGCCACCACCGAACGCGCCAAGTGCGTCCCGTCCGTACCCCTTGCCGTGCCACCCACCGCCGACGACCGGCGGGGTGTAGAGGATCACCACAGCGTCGGACGCCTCGTCGGCGAGGGTCGCGGACAGCGCGTCCTCGAATTCGGCCGCGCCGGCCCGGGCTCCGAGGTCGACCGCCGGCAGCGGCGCCAGCCCGAGCGCGGCCGCGGCGTCGGCGGCGAGCAGGCCGAGCGAGTCGGAGTTGTCGATGATCGCGACCCGGTCGCCGGCGGGCAGCGGCTGGTAGGCGAGCAGCTGCGCCACGTCGAACAGCTCGGCCAGGTCCTCCACCCGGATCACGCCCGCCTGGCCGAACAGCGCGCTCACCGCGTGGTCGGGCAGGGTGAGCGCCCGCGCCGCGTGGCCCAGCGGTACGCCCTGCGTCGTCCGGCCGCTCTTGACCGCGACGATCGGTTTCGCCCGGGACAGCCGCCTGGCCAGCCGGGTGAACTTGCGCGGGTTGCCGATCGACTCCAGGTAGAGCAGCAGGGCGCTGGTCGCCGGGTCGGTCTCCCAATACTGCATGAGGTCGTTGCCGGACACGTCGGCCCGGTTCCCCGCGGACACGAACGTGGACAGCCCGATGCCGCGCTCGGCCGTACGCTGCAGGATCGCGATGCCGAGCGCGCCGGACTGGGAGAAGAAGCCGAGCGGGCCGCGGCCCGGCATGGTGGGGGCGAGCGTCGCGTTGAGACGTACCGCCGGGTCGGTGTTGGCGATGCCGAGGCAGTTGGGCCCGACGACGCGCATGCCGTGCGCCCGGGCCAGCCGGACCAGCTCGCCCTGCCGGGCCCGGCCCGCCGCCCCGGCCTCGCCGAACCCGGAGGAGACGACGACGAGGCCGTGGACGTTCTTGCGCGCGCACTGGGCCACGACGTCGTGGACGGCCTCCGCGCGTACGGCGACCACGGCCAGGTCGACGTCGTCGGGAATGTCGAGGACGGTCGCGTACGCCCGTACGCCCGCGACCGCGTTGGCCGTCGGGTGTACGGGGTAGACCGGGCCGGTGAAGTCGCCGCCGAGCAGGTTGCGCAGCACGGTCTGGCCCACGCTGTGCTCGCCCCTGCTGGCGCCGATCACCGCGACCGACCGGGGGGTGAGCAGCCGCGCGATCGACCGCGACTCGGCGCGCTGCTCGCGGGCCGCCATGACCGTACGGGACGTCTCGGTCGGCTCGAGGTCGAGGGTGAGCCGGATGGCGCCCTCCTCGAACCGCTGCTCCGCCTTGTACCCGACGTCGCGGAAGACCTTGATCATCCGGCGGTTGTCCGGGAGCACGTCGGCGATGAACCGCCGTACGCCGCGTTCCCGGGCGGCGGCCGCGATGTGTTCGAGCAGCACCGCGCCGAGGCCCCGGCCCTGGTGGGCGTCTTCGACGAGGAAGGCGACCTCGGCCTCGGCCGGGCTCGTCTGGTCGTAGCGGACGACGGCGATCATGTCGCCGGCGATCGTGGCGATGAGCGCCGCCCGCTTGTCGTAGTCGACCGTCGTGAAGTGCTCCACCTCTTTGTCGGTGAGCCGCGGCCGCGGGGAGAAGAACCGGTAGTAGATCGACTCGGGCGAGAGCCGGGAGTAGAACTCGCGCAGCAGTTCGGCGTCGTCCGGCCGGATCGGACGCAGGTGGGCCGTACCGCCGTCGGAGAGCACGACGTCGGCCTCCCAATGGTCCGGATACCTCACGTACTCGAGCCTATGGTGGGCGCCGAGGCTTGCGCGGAGCGCGGAGAGCGCCGATCTCAGCGAGAACCGTGAGGAGTTCCTGTTTCGCTGCGCGTTCGAGACCTACGACCCCTGCGGTAGCTGTTACCGTCATCCCACGCACCGGAAGGCAGGCCTGGCCGCGCGGATCGAGGTGGGTGACGTCATGACGCGCGTTGTCGTTGTTGGCGATCTCATGACCGACGCAGTGGCGCGTGCAGCGTACCCGTTGGCCAAGGGCAGCGACACCCCAGCCAATGTGACGATGCACGGCGGCGGATCGGGCGCCAACGTAGCGTCCTGGCTCGCCCTCGAGGGCGTCGAGGTCGCCTTCGCCGGGCGGCGCGGATCCGACATCGCCGGCCGCAACCGCGACATGGAGCTGATGGGGTACGGCGTCGACGCGCGCCTCGTCATGGATCCCGAACGGCCCACCGGCACCTGCGTCGTGCTCGTCACCCACAAGGGCGACCGCACCATGCTGTCCGACCCGGGCGCCAGCGCAGCGCTGCTCCCGGAGGACATCCCACCCGACCTTTTCTCCCCCGGTGCGCATCTGCACCTGTCCGGCTACACCCTCCTGAACGAGGGGTCCCGGCAGGCCGCCCGGCACACGCTGCACCTCGCCCAGCAGGCGCAGATGTCGATCTCGATCGACGGCGGGTCGTCCTCGCCGCTCAAGCGGGTCGGCGCCGAGCCCTTCCTGGAGTGGACCCAGGGGGCTCGGCTGATGTTTCTCAACGCCGACCAGGCCGAGGTGCTGACCGGCCGCGAGGAGCCGGAGCAGGCGGCGAAGGTGCTCACCGCGTGGTACCCACAGGTCGTCATCAAGATGGCCGCGGACGGCGCACTCTGGTACATGAACGGCCGCCCAGAGCCGATCGCGGTCCCCGCCGAGCCGGTCGAGAAGATCGTCGACGGCACCGGCGCCGGCGACGCGTTCGTCGCGGGCTTCCTGCCGGCCTGGCTCGACGGCAAGCCGCCCGCCGAGGCGCTCGCCGCCGGCTGCCACCTCGGCGCCCAGGCCACGCGCAACATCGGCGCCCGCCCCGCCCTCTAACCCCGGTCGCCCACTGATCGTCGCGAGGGCAGTACGCGCGATCAGCGCTCCAGTGTCGCGGCGAAAACGAGGTGCGATCAGCCGGCCTGGTCGACTATGAAATTGATCATGGCTCGTCTAGTCTCGCCCTCGCCCGACTTCCGTGTCTCCTTCGTCGCGGCGATGGCGGAGTTTCAGGCCGAGGGTCGCGGCGGTTCCGACGACGACAGCAACATCGGCAGCAATATCCGCGATTTCGGCCCGGCGTGGACGAGCGCGGACGGCTTCGAACGGTACGTCTCGTGGTTGCGCGCCCAGACGCTGGAGGATACGCCTCGTCCCGCCGGACACGTTCCCTCGACGACCTTGTGGTGGGTGGACGGCGAGAAGTACCTCGGCCGGATCGCCATCCGGCACCGCCTCACCAAGCGGTTGCGCGACTTCGGCGGGCATATCGGCTATGACGTCCGCCCGACCGCGCGTCGGCGGGGGTATGCCACCGCCATGCTCAGGGAGGCACTTCCGCTCGCCCACGACCTCGGCATCGACCCCGTCTTGGTCACGTGCGACCACGACAACGTCGCCTCCCGCAAGGTCATCGAGGCCAACGGCGGCGTCTTCGAAGACCAGCGCGGCATCAAACTCCGCTTCTGGCTCCCGACGAGCTGATCTGAGGGCGCGGTCAGGTTGGGGTGGCGAGCACTAGCGGGAGGACGGCGGGGGCGCCGGCCTCGCGGAGGAGTTTGGCGGCGACGGTCACAGTCCAGCCGGTGTCGATCCGGTCGTCGACGAGAAGGATCGGGCCGTCGTTTTGGGCCAGGGCGTCGCGGAGGTCGCCGGGAATGGCGAAGGCGTTCCAGAGGGAGCGCAGCCGCATGGCGCTGTTGTGCTGGCGCGGTGTCGGCGAGCCGACAGGGGCGAGCTCGCCCAGGTAAGGCAGGCGGCCGATCTGCGCGATGCGGCGGCCGAGGCTGCCGACGAGCTCGGGCCGCGCGCGGGACCCGATGGTGACCACGCCGGTCGGGCGGGCGGCCCAGCCCCAGGAGGCGAGCACCTTGACGACGGCGTCGACGACCTCGTCGGGGACCGGTTCGTCGGGTGCGCCGTTGGCGAACAGCTGCCGCAGCCGGTTGCCCCAGCCGATGTCGGTGAGCCGGCCGAGCGCCCGGCCCGGCTCGGCCATCAGGTCGGCCGGGATGCGGCCGGACACGCCCAGCTCCTTCAGCCCGGTCGGCCACATGCGGCGCGGGGCCACCTCGACGCCGGGACGGCGGAGCCGTTCGCGCGCCTGGGCCGCGCCGGCCTCGGACACGCCGGCGGGCCAGTGACGGCCGGTGCAGTTGTCGCAGCGGTCGCACGACGCCGCGCCGGGGTCGTCGAGGCAGTCACGCAGAAACTTCATGCGGCAGGCGTCAGTGCCGATATAGTTGAGCATCGCCTGCTGCTCGCGTGACCGCTCGGCGGCGACCCGCTCGTACCGCTCCCGGTCGTACGCCCACTCCTGTCCGGTCGCGACCCAGCCGCCCTTCACGCGGCGTACTGCGCCGTCGACATCGAGAACCTTGAGCATCATCTCCAGGCGGGTGCGGCTGAGGTCGACCCGCGTCTCCAGCGCGCCCGTGGACAGCGGCGCGTCGCCCATCGCGGCCAGCGTGGCGCGCACGACAGGCTCGGGCGGGAAGGCGAGGCCGGCGAAGTAGGCCCAGATGTCGCGGTCTTCCAAGCCGGGCAGCAAGATCACCTCGGCCCGCTCGACGCCGCGTCCGGCCCGCCCGATCTGCTGGTAGTAGGCGACCGGCGACTGCGGCGCGCCCACATGCACGATGAACCCGAGATCGGGCTTGTCGAAGCCCATGCCGAGCGCACTCGTCGCGACTACGGCCTTGAGTTTGTTGTCGAGCAGGTCCTGCTCGGCCTGCAGCCGCTCGGCCGGGTCGGTCTGCCCAGAGTAGGCGGCGACCTCGTACCCCCGGTCGCGCAGGAACCCGGCCACCTCGTGCGCGGCCGCCACCGTCAAGGTGTAGACGATGCCCGAGCCCGGCAGCTCGCCCAGGTGGTCGGCCAGCCAGCCGAGCCGCTGCTCGGCGACCGGCAGCCGTACGACCGCGAGCCGCAGCGACTCGCGGTCGAGCGCGCCGCGCAGCACCAGCGTGTCGGCGCCTAGCTGGTCGGCGACGTCGCGGGTGACGCGCGCGTTGGCGGTCGCGGTGGTGGCCAGCACCGGGACGCCGTCGGGCAGCTCGGCGAAAAGCGTGCGCAGCCGCCGGTAGTCGGGCCGGAAGTCGTGACCCCAGTCGGAGATGCAATGGGCCTCGTCGACGACGACCAGGCCCGCGGTGGCGGCCAGCTTCGGCAGCACCAGGTCGCGGAAGTCGGGGTTGTTCAGCCGCTCCGGACTGACCAGCAGGACATCGACGGCGCCGCTCTCGACCTCGGCGTAGACCGGCTCCCACTCGTCGGTGTTGGCGGAGTTGATCGTCCGCGCGTGGATGCCCGCCCGGTCGGCGGCGTCGATCTGGTTGCGCATCAGGGCCAGCAACGGCGACACGATGACGGTCGGGCCCGCGCCGCGCGCCCGCAACAGCGCCGTCGCCACGAAGTAGACCGCCGACTTGCCCCAGCCGGTGCGCTGCACGACGAGTGCCCGCCGCCGCTCGACGACGAGCGCCCGGATCGCCGTCCACTGGTCGTCGCGCAGCCGGGCGTGGTCGCCCGCCAGCGCACGCAGGCACCGGCCCGCCTCGTCGAACAGGGCGCTGTCGTCGTACGGCCGGCTCATACGCACCTTGCTATCAGTCCCCGCCGACACCCCGGAACCAGAACGGCTTTCTTGGGACACCCGGTAGCCGGGCTCCGCCTCAGCGGGCAAGCCGGTAGAACTCGGTCGCCGTGCCGCCGAAAATCGCCGCCCGGTCCGGTTCCGGCAGGTCGGCGAGCACCGCGTTGGTCTCGCGCCACACCTTGGCGTAGTCGCCGGCCAGGTTCGCCACCGGCCAGTCGCTGCCGAACATCAGCCGTCGCGGCCCGAACACCTCGAGCGCGTGGTCGACGTACGGCCGCAGATCGGCGGCGGTCCACGTTTCGCGGTCGGCGGCCGTGTTCAGCCCCGACACCTTTCCGTACACCGTGGGGCACTCGGCGGCGCGGGCCAGCAGCGCGGCCCACGGCTGCCAGCCCTTCTCCTTGATCGCCGGCTTGTTCAGGTGGTCGATCACCATGCGCAGCCCGGGCACCCGTTCGGCGAGAGTTACCACGTGCTCCAGGTGACGCGGCAGCACGCCCACGACATCGAACGCCAGCCCCGCCGCGGCGAGGATGCCGAGGCTCTCCACGACCGGCTCCCGCACCACCCAGTCGGGGTCGGGGTCGTCGTGAATCAGGTGGCGTACGCCGGCGAAGGCCCGATGCGCGCCATAGCGCTCGACGGCGCGGGCCGCCTCGTCCGGGCGGGTCAGCGGCACCCAGCCGACGACCCCGGCGATCCACGGGTACGCGTCCGCTCGCGCCAGCATCGCGTCGGTGTCCTCGTAGGAGTCGGCGGCCTGCACGAGCACAGTCTTGTCGACCCCAGCCGCGCGCAGCAACGGCTCCAGTTCGGGCGGCTCAAAGGTCCGGTTGATCGGGTTCAGCTCGGCGGTGAGCCAGGAGTAGGAGACCTTCTCCAGGTCCCAGAAGTGCTGGTGGGCGTCGACGACCGGCATCTTGTCCTCCTCGGCTGTCCGGCCGAACCTAGCAGGCGTCTCCCGCCGGACGGACGTACGGCCCGGGTAAGCCTTAGGGGCTCGCCTTCACCGGGCCTCGACGGGCGCGCCGAGGACCGCGTCGAGCAGGCCGGGAAAGCGGGCGTCGAGGTCGTCGCGGCGCAGCGTCACCATCCGCCGGGCGCCATCGACCCGCGTGTGGGTGATGCCGGCCTCGCGCAGGATGCGCAGGTGGTGGGACATCGTCGACTTGCTGACGTCCAGCCCGGCATCGTGCTGGATCCGCCCGCACGCGGACTCGCCCAACATGGCGAGGGTCCGTACGGTCGCCAGCCGTGCCGGGTCGCTCAGCGCGGCGAGCACCCTGGGGAGACTGAGCTCCGCACGCTCCGGTTGTACTACCTCGTCGGTCACGCTCCCAGCATAAATCCACGTAGCGGGAAGTTAGACAGCCATCGTACTGTTCGATCCTTATCGAAGAGTTCGGGCACGCAACCGCGTCGGGGACCGCGGTGTTCGCTCGATGAGTCCTTACCGAACAACGGGGAGATTCATGTCTGAGGCACCTGATCCGCGCCGCTGGCCGATGCTTCCGGTGATCCTGTCGGCGACCTTCATGACGTTGTTCGACACCTTCGTCGTCAACGTCGCCGCGCCGTCGCTGGAGGGCGACCTCGGCGCCGGACCGGCCGCGCTCGAGCTCATCGTCGGCGGCTACGCCTTCATGTACGCCAGCGGCATGGTGACCGGAGGCCGCTTCGGTGACCTGTTCGGGTACCGCCGCCTGTTCCTCATCGGCATGGCCGGCTTCGCCGCCGCGTCGCTGCTGTGCGGCATCGCCCAGACCCCCGGCCAGCTGGTGGCCGCCCGACTGCTCCAGGGGCTCACCGGAGCGCTGATGGTGCCGCAGGTGCTCGCGCTGATCACGGCCATGTTCCCGGCGAACGAGCGGCCGCACGCCATGTCGTGGTTCGGCGTCACGGCCGGCCTGGGCTCCATCGCCGGACAAGTGCTCGGCGGGCTGCTGCTCGACGCCGACGTGTTCGGCCTCGGCTGGCGGATCATCTTCCTCATCAACATTCCGGTCGGCGCGATCGCCTTGTTCTTCGCGGTGCGGCTGCTGCCCGCCGGACGCGCCGCGGCACGGCCACGCCTCGACCCGCTCGGCGCCATCGGCATCTCGGCGGCGCTCGCCATGGCGCTGGCACCGCTCACGCTTGGCAGCGAAACCGGCTGGCCCGCCTGGACCTGGGTCTCGCTGGCCGCGTCGGCGCCCGTCATGGTGCTGACGCTGCGGTGGGAGCGGCGGCTCTCCCGGCGCGGCGGCGAACCGCTGCTCGACCTCGCGCTGTTCCGCATCCGGTCGTTCGCCACCGGGCTGCCGATCAACGCGGCGTTCATGGCGTACTTCGGCAGCTTCATGTTCATCCTCACGCTGCTGCTGCAGGGCGGGCTGGGCTTGAGCGCTTTCGACGCGGGGCTCACCTTCGCGCCGCTCGGGATCCTGTTCGCCGTGACCTCCGTACTGGGCAGGCCGCTGATCGCGCGGTACGGCCCGCGCGTGATGACCGTGGGCGGCGCAGTGTCCGCGATCGGACTGCTCACGCTGATCGCCGAGCTGCAAGCCCTGGGCGGGAACATCTCCGCGCCGTGGCTGCTCATCCCGGCGGGGCTGGTCGGCCTCGGCAACGGCCTCACCCTCCCCGCGCTCATCGGCGCCGTGCTCGCGGGCGTACGACCGGCCGAGGCGGGAGCGGCGTCCGGGATTCTCACGACCACCCAGCAGTTCGCCAACGCCACCGGAGTGGCGGTGCTGGGCGCGCTGTTCTTCGCGACGCTCGGCGCGCACCCGGCGCTACACGATTTCACCTCCGCCACCAAGGTGGTCGCCCTCGTGGACGTGGCTCTCGTGCTCACCGCCGCCGGGCTGACCTGGCTGCTGCCGCGTCGTACGGCCGGTCCTGCCGTACGGCCGAAGACCAGCGAGGAGCTGGTGCCGGAGCCCGCCCCGCAGGCGGCCTGAACCACGGGGTACGCGCATCAGGAGCGGTTGACCGGCGCCTCCACGTCGTCGTAGAGACGAGCGACGGTCCTCAGGCCGCGCCGGCTACTCGATGGTGCGTTGATCGGTGGGGGCCGTGTCGTCCGTGTCGTCGGCGGCCCAGGAGCCGATGGGTCCGCCGATGGCGGCGACGGCCGCCGCGAGCCGCTCGCCCGAGCCGTCGCGGCGGCCCTGGGTCTCTGGCAGTTTCACCGGCTTGCCCGTCGACCCGGCCGCGCGGGCGGGCGCCGGCCCGGCCCAGCCGAGCAGCAGCACGTCTTCGCCCTTCAGGAAGCGATGCGCCCGTACGCCTCCGGTGGCGCGGCCCTTCGACGGGTACTCGCGGTAGTCGGCGACCTTGCCGGCGCCGATCTGCGTGCCGGGCAGCGCGCCGGACGAACCGGCGATCGTGACGACCACGGAGTAGTACGCGGGGTCCACCGTGCCGAACCACACCACACGGGCGCCCGACGACAGCCGGATGCCCGCCATGCCCCCGGCCGGACGGCCCTGCGGCCGCACGTTCGATGCGCGGAAGCGGAGCAGCTGCGCGTCACTCGTAAGGAAGACGAGGTCATGGTCTTCGGATTCGAGCTGCACCGCGCCCACCACCCGGTCGCCGTCGTCGAGCCCGATGACCTCGAACTCGTCGCGGTTGGCCGGGAAGTCGGGCTTCACGCGCTTGACCACGCCCTGCTCGGTGCCGAGCGCGAGCCCGGGTCCCTCGGTGTCGAAGGTGCCGAACCCCACGATGGTCTCCCCGGACTCCAGCACCATGAACTCGCTCACCGGGGCACCGCCGGCCAGCGACGGCGGCGTGGCCGACGGCGGCAGCGCGGGCAGATCGAGGACGCTGACCCGGATCATCCGCCCGGCCGACGTCACCGCACCGACGTCGCCGCGCGCCGTGGCCCGCACGACCGAAACCAGCACGTCGTGCGGCGCACGCGGGCCCTCGGCGGGCAACGGGTCGGCGCCGCTGGTGCGCGCCAGCAGCCCGGTCGAGGAGAGCAGCACCAGGCACGGGTCGTCGGCGACCTCCAGCGGCACCGCCGCCGTTTTGGTCTGCCCGGACGACTCCAGCAGCACGGTGCGGCGCGGCGTGGCGTACTCGGCCGCGACGTCGCCCAGCTCGTCGGACACCACCTGCCGCAGCTTGGCCTCGGACTCGAGGATCTCGGTCAGCTCGGCGATCTCACGGACGAGGGTGTCCTTCTCCTTGTCGAGCTCCAGCCGGTCGTACCGGGTCAGCCGGCGCAGCGGCGTGTCGAGGATGTACTGCGCCTGGATCTCCGACAGCTCGAAGATCTGCATCAGCCGTTGCTTGGCCTGCGCCGCGTCGTCGCTGCTGCGGATGACCTGGATGACCTCGTCGATGTTGAGCAGCGCGATGAGCAGGCCCTCGACCAGGTGCAGCCGGTCCTCGCGCTTCCTGCGGCGAAACGCGCTGCGCCGCCGGACGACCTCGATGCGATGGTCGACGTACACCTGCAGCAGCTCGCGCAGGCCCAGCGTGCGCGGCTGCCCGTCGACGAGCGCCACGTTGTTGATGCCGAACGACTCCTCCAGCGGCGTCAGCCGGTACAGCTGCTCGAGGATCGCCTCCGGATGGAAGCCGCTCTTGACCTCGATGACCAGCCGCAGCCCGACGTTGCGGTCGGTGAGGTCCTTCAGGTCGGCGATGCCGGCGATCTTTTTCGCGTTGACGAGATCCTTGATCTTGGCCTTGACCCGCTCCGGGCCTACGGCATACGGCAGCTCGGTGACCACGATGCCCTTGCGCCGCGGCGTGATGTTCTCGGCGTGCGCCGTCGCCCGGGTGCGGAACGTGCCGCGCCCGGTCTCGTACGCCTCGCGTACGCCCTCGAGGCCCACGATCTTGCCGCCGGTGGGCAGATCGGGCCCGGGAACGAAGCGCATGAGGTCGTCGAGCGTCGCCTCGGGGTTGTCGATGAGGTGCCGAGCCGCCGCGATGACCTCGCCGAGGTTGTGCGGAGCCATGTTGGTGGCCATCCCGACCGCGATGCCGGACGCGCCGTTGACCAGGAGGTTCGGGAACGCCGACGGCAGCACCTGCGGCTCGGTCTCCTGGCCGTCGTAGTTGGGCCGGAAGTCGACGGTGTCCTCGTCGATGCTGGTGACCATCAGCATCGCCGCGCGGGACAGCCGGGCCTCGGTGTAGCGCATCGCCGCCGGCGAGTCGTCGCCGCCCAGCGAACCGAAGTTGCCGTGCCCGTCGACGAGCGGCATGCGCATCGACCACGACTGTGCCATCCGCACCAGCGCGTCGTAGATCGCGCCGTCGCCGTGCGGATGCAGCTTGCCCATGACCTCGCCGACCACGCGGGCGCACTTGACGTGCCCGCGGTCGGGCCGCAGGCCCATCTCGTTCATCGAGTACAGAATCCGCCGCTGCACGGGCTTGAGCCCGTCGCGCGCGTCGGGCAGCGCCCGCTGGTAGATGACCGAGTAGGCGTACTCGAGGTAACTGCCCCGCATCTCCTCGGCGACGCTGATGTCGACGATGTTCTCTTCGAAGTCGGGCGGAGGAGGGGTGGTCTGCGAACCGCGACGTGCCATGCCTGCCATTGTGACGCGCCGCGCGGACACTTCGGGCCGTACGCCCCCGGCGCGCCGCGGACCTGTGCCGCCGCGGCTCGGCCTCAGCACGCCCGGTACGGCGTGGCTCGGCTTCAGCGGGCCCGGTACGGCCCGGCTCGGCCTCAGCAGGCCCAGGCGCCCCGGCTCGGATAGCGTGACAACCGCTCGTACGGGCCGGCTGATGAGGGAGCACGTGTGTACGCCGAATTCCAGAACGAGATCTACCTGCACGGACTGACCGGCGTGGTGCCCGAACTGCCGACCGACCTGAGCCGGCTGGAGGCGCTGGCCGAAAGCAAGCTGTCGCGTGAGGCGTACGGCTACATCGCCGGCTCCGCGGGCACGGGCGCGACGGCGCTGGCCAACCGTGCGGCCCTGGACCGGTGGCGGATCGTGCCCCGCATGCTGGGCGACATCTCCGTACGGGACCTGTCGGCCGACCTCTTCGGCGGTACCCCGGCGGCGACCCGGCTACCGGCACCGGTGCTGCTCGCCCCGGTCGGCGTGCTGTCGATCGCGCACGCGGACGGCGAGCTCGCGGTGGCGCGGGCGGCCGCGGCCGCGGGCCTCCCGATGGTCCTGAGTACGGCGTCGTCGTTCTCGATCGAGGACGTCGCGGCGGCCGGCGGCGAGGGCCCGCGCTGGTTCCAGCTGTACTGGCCGAAGGACCGCGACATGGCCGTCAGCTTCCTCGAGCGGGCGGCCGCCGCCGGCTACACGACCCTCGTCGTCACGCTCGACACCAGGACGCTGGGCTGGCGTCCGCACGACCTCGACCAGTCGTACCTGCCGTTCCTGCGCGGGATCGGGGTCGCCAACTACTTCACCGACCCGGTGTTCCAGCGCAACGTCGGCGGGCCGATCACGGAGGAGAACCGGGACGCGGCGATCCTCTACTGGGTCGCGAACTACTCCGACCTCACGTTGACCTGGGACGACCTGAGCTTCCTGCGGGAGCATTGGGCCGGGGCCATCGTGCTCAAGGGCATCCAGCACCCCGACGACGCCCGGCGCGCCGTCGATGCCGGCATGGAGGGGATCATCGTCTCCAATCACGGTGGCCGGCAGGTCGACGGCGCGATCGGCTCGCTCGACGCGCTGCCCGGGGTGGTCGACGCGGCCGGTACGGAGATCACGGTGCTGTTCGACAGCGGCATCCGCACCGGAGCGGACGTCGTCAAGGCGCTCGCGCTCGGGGCCCGGGCGGTGCTGGTGGCCCGGCCATATGTCTACGGCCTCGCACTGGGCGGCGAGGACGGGGTCCGGCACGTCCTGCGCTGCCTGCTCGCCGAGACCGAGCTGACCATGGCGCTCGCCGGCGCCACCCAGGTCGACGATCTCACCCCCGGCCTGCTGACCCGCACCGACGCCTAGGCGCCCGGAGGCCGCCGGCCGGCACCGACGCCTACGGCTTCTGCGGGGCCGGACCGGCGGAGCCGGCCGGGTACTCCTGTAGCGGAACGCGGTCGCCGGACCAGGCCGACATGACGGGGGCGAGGGTGCGCGCACCGGCGCCGATGCCGGTCAGGGCCAGGGTCATGCTTTCCGGTTCGAGTCCGAACCGGAGCACGTTGGGCAGGGCCTCCCCGCTGTGGCCGAACGGGAGGTGGGGCACGGGCCGGAAGCGGACCGACCCGCCCAATGGTCCGCCCGTCTGTGACGGGTACCCGTTCTGCGCGGCCAGGTCGCCCCAGTCGGGGTGATGGCGCCGACCAGGACGCGATCGCCCGGCCGGAAGGCCTGCACCTCGCCGCCCACCTCATGCACCACGCCGACCGCCTCATGCCCGAGCGTCAGGTTCTCCCGTGGCCCGATGCCACCCTTGGCGGTATGGGTATCCGACGTGCAGATCAGGGCGTTGGTCGTTCGCACCACGGCATCGAGCGGACCCGGCTCCGGCATGGGCTTGTCCATGAAACCGATTTGTCCGATCTTCCTCATCACGAACGTTTTCACGCTGGCCCACGTCCATTGCCTAAACACCGCCTCCACCGTGCTGAATTACCCACGCGCAATGGCGGGCCCGCTTGGCACCTTAAATCGTATTAAAATATCTTGAGAAGTTTTAACCGCAGCTGACCCGCACGCCGTACTCCCGTGCGCGCCGACGCTGAGGGCCGGGGTCGATTTTGGCCGCCGGAGTGGGGGACAATGGCGAGCATGGTCGCCATTAACTCGTTCATGGTCCCCGTTGGCACGCCCGCTCCCGAGTTCGCATTGCCGTCGGTCACCGGCTCGAAGGTCTCGTTGGCCGAGTTCGCCGATGCCCCGGCGCTGTTGGTGATCTTCCTGTCGAACCACTGCCCGTACGTACGGCGGGTCGAGGCCGGCATCGGCGCGGTGACCGCGTCGTACGCCGGCCGCGGGGTCGCCACGGTCGGCATCTGCAGCAACGACATCGTGACCCATCCCGATGACGACGCCGCCCACCTCGCCGAGCAGGCCGAACGCGCCGGGTTCGCCTTCCCCTACCTGATCGACGAGACGCAGGAGGTGGCCAGGGCTTACCGGGCGGCCTGCACGCCGGACTTCTTCCTGTACGGCGCCGACCGCCGGCTCGCGTACCGGGGCGAGTTCGACGGCGCACGGCCGCGCAACGACGTACCGGCCGACGGGGCATCACTCCGTGCCGCGTTCGACAAGGTGCTCGCCGGCGAAGCCGTACCCGAGCCGCACACCCCCAGCCTGGGCTGCAATATCAAGTGGAAGCCCGGTAACGAGCCAAGCCAAGGTTGACACCGCCCAACCGGGTATGGAGGTGTCCATGGCTGGTATCGCACGCATGCGCTCGGTCGTCCTCGACTGCCCGGACACGCGGGTGCTCGCCGAGTTCTACCGTGACCTGCTCGGCTGGGAGATCATCCATGCCGAGTACGAGGCGGAGGACGGCTGGGTCGCGCTGGCCGACGGGGGCTTGCCGCGGCTGTGTTTCCAACGGGCCGCCGACTACCGCCCGCCGCAGTGGCCGGACCCGGTGTACCCGCAGCAGTTCCACATCGACGTAACGGTCGACGACATGGACTCGGCGGAGAAACAAGTGCTCGCACTCGGCGCCGTCAAGACGGACGTGCAGTTCGGCGATGACGACACCTTCCGGACCTTCCTCGATCCCGCGGGCCACCCCTTCTGCCTGTGCGCCGGCGAGCCCGCAACCAGACCCTAAGGAAGCCCGCCACCGATCCGGGCCCGTCAGGCGCCGCCGAGCATGCTCTGGCCGAGGCGGGTCAAGGTGTGCCGCACCGCGCGTCCGTGCCGTTCGGTGACGATCAGACCGCTCACGCGCAGCGCTTTGGCGTGCTCGGACGCGGACGGCTCGCTGACTCCAAGTCGTCGCGCCAGCTCACGGGTGCCGCATGGCCGCCGCAGTGTCCGCAGCGCGGCGGCGCGGGTACGGCCCAGTGTGGCGGCCAGCCGGTCGGGGCCGTCCGCGAGCCGGAACGGCCGGGCCGCGTAGATCAGGGCGTACGGTCCCGGCTCGAGGAGCGGCGGGCCGAGCAGCGGCGGGCCGGTCCAGGTCGGCGATGGCGTCAGCACCAGTCCACTGCCGCCCAGCGAGACGTCGCTATCGACCGGCCGCTCGATGAGCAGGGCGCCGTCACGCCACCGCAGCTGCCGATGCAGCCCGGCGAAGACGCCTTCAAGTCCCTGGCCGGCCATGACGATCGACCGCTCGGCGATGTCGTTGTGGAAGGCCGCCGCGGTCTCCACCCAGCCGGGCGCCAGCACCGACTGGAAGAACTCGCGCAGGGCCAGCCGCAGCTCTGACCATGTGTCGTGGTCGCCGTACAGCAGCCCGGCCGCCCACGAGGGCGCCGTCAGCCGGTCCGGCAGGCACCGGGCGAGTTCGGCGCGCACCACCGCCCGAGGGGCGGACCGAACGAGGTCGAGGCCTTCCTCGAGGTCGATCCTCGGCGGATCGAGGAACGCAGGGCTGTAGGCGGTCGGCGGAATGAGGTCGAGCAGCAGGCGAGCGCGCACCGGGAACGGGCGGAGGGCGGCGCCGTCCCGCCGGACGCCGGTGAGGTTTCCCCGGAGGTGCCGCAGCCCGGCCGGGCGGCGCAGCGCGGCGACGGCCAGCGCCGTCTCCAGCAGCGGTGCCGGAGCCTCCGCGAACCGCGTCTTGACCAGATCCTCCGGGGTGAAGTGCAGGCGCAGCATGGGCAACCCTCCAATCCCTGACACGCCACCGGGCGCTCGATTAGGCCCTGACCGAAAGGATGGCCCACCCGGCGGCCGTGTGGGCAGGGTGCATAGCGTCTACGCCCCAGCGGAGGATCACATGAAGGTTCGCCTCGTACGACTGATGGCAGCGGCCGCGGGGGTCGCGTCCATCGCCATGGCCCCGGCGGCCGCGGCGGCGGCACCCCGGCACGCGACGACCGGACACGCGACGACCGGACACGCGACGACGACCGGGTCCGGCGGGTTCAACGGGCCGGTGGTCACCCATCCGGGCGCCCCGCCGCGCGACTATCCGGCGGGAGAGGTGTGCGCGTTCCCGATGCACGTCGACTTTCCCGTGAACGAGGTCGTGCAGAGCACCTGGACGGACGACGCCGGCGCGCCGGTGTTCGCCATCGCGACCGGAGCGCTGACCGTCAAGGTCACCAACGTCGCCACGGGCCGGTCCGTGACCCGTTCCGCCGACGGCACCGGCAACTACAGCTTCCCGGATCCGACGTCGTCCGTGCTCACCGGCAGCGAGTTCGCCGCCTTCCTGCATCGGACCGACTCGCCGCCCGGCCGGGCACTGATCTTCGGCAAGCACGACTTCGCCGCGGTCAGGGTGGCGACGGTCGACGGCCAGACCACACGTACCGTCCTCTATCAGAAGGGACACCCGGAAGATCTCTGCCGTACGCTCTCGCACTGACCGGGCGCCCCATCCCCGGGGCGCACCCCCAGACGAGATCGGGCGGTCGACCGGAAAGCCCGCTGAGAAGGTACTCGAAGTCGATCTCCATGCCGAGCAGCGATCAACGGTCACCTGCTCCGGGTGAGGTGACGGACGGCTGTCCCATGCGACGTTCCGCTTTTGGGTTGTCCGTTCCCCGCATTGGACTGCCGCATGGATGTGAGCCATACGACGGACGTCGGCAAAGCCGCCACGGGCCGAGCAGCCGGGGCGGCGGGACTTGTGCTGCTGACGCTTGCGTCCGCGCAGTTCCTGATGACGCTGGACAGCTCGGTCATGAACGTGTCGATCGCGACCGTGGCCAAAGACGTGGGCACAACGGTGACCGGGATCCAGACCGCGATCACCTTCTACACGCTGGTGATGGCCTCGCTCATGATCACCGGCGGCAAGCTCGGCCAGATCCTCGGCCGCAAGCGCGCCTTCGCCATCGGATGCGTCATCTACGGATGCGGGTCGATGACCACCGCGCTCTCGGGGAATCTCGCGGTACTCATCCTGGGCTGGTCGGTGCTGGAAGGCGTGGGGGCCGCGCTGATCATGCCGGCGATCGTCGCGCTGGTGGCGTCCAACTTCGCCCGCCCGCAGCGTCCGCGCGCCTATGGGCTGGTGGCTTCGGCCGGCGCGATCGCGGTGGCGGCGGGGCCGTTGATCGGCGGCCTGTTCACCACCTACCTGTCCTGGCGGTGGGTGTTCGCCGGTGAAGTCATCGTCGTGCTCATCATCTTGGGGCTGACCCGCCGGCTCGCCGATACGCCGGCCGAGGGGGGCGCGCGGCTCGATCTGGTGGGCACGCTGCTGTCGGCGCTGGGTCTGGGGCTGATCGTGTACGGCATCCTGCGCTCCGGCACGTGGGGGTTTGTCCAGCCCAAGGCGGGCGCCCCCGACTGGCTGGGGTTGTCGCCGGTGATCTGGCTGATGCTCGCCGGCGGGGTCGTACTGCGGGTCTTCATGTGGTGGGAAGGTCGCCGTCTCGCGCGCGGCCGCACGGCGCTGGTCGATCCGGCGATGCTGCGAAACCCGGTCCTGCGCGCCGGGCTTACCGCGTTCTTGTTCCAATACCTGCTGCAGGCCGGCCTGTTCTTCTCGGTGCCGCTGTTCTTGTCGGTGGCGCTCGGGCAGTCGGCGATCGCGACCGGAGTGCGACTGCTGCCGCTGTCGGCCACTTTGCTGCTGGCCGCCGCTGGAATCCCCAAGTTCTTCCCGAACGCCTCACCCCGGCGGGTGGTGCAGATCGGGTTCGTCGCGCTGTTCAGCGGCACCGTGATCATGGTGGCCGCGCTCGATGCCGGCGCCGGGCCGGAGATCGTGACCTGGCCGATGCTGCTCGCCGGGCTGGGCGTCGGCGCACTGGCCTCCCAGCTCGGGAGCGTCACCGTCTCATCGGTGCCCGACGAGCAGAGCGGTGAGGTCGGTGGGGTGCAGAACACCGTCACCAACCTCGGCGCCTCGATCGGAACCGCGCTGGCCGGCGCGGTGCTCATCGCCGCGCTGACCAGCTCGTTCTTGAGCGGAGTTCAGAACAACCCCGCCGTGCCCAAAGATCTCGCCGCCAAGGCGCAGGTGGACCTGGCCGGCGGCATCCCGTTCATGTCCGACAAGGATCTCAAGGCAGCGCTCGACAAGGCCGGCGTCCCGCCCGACACGGCAGACGCGATCATCGATGAAAACGCGGACGCCCGTCTCGCCGGGCTGCGCACATCGCTGTCACTGCTGGCCATCATCGCCCTGATCGCGACGTTCACCAGCCGCCGGATACCGGCTCTACAGCCCGCCGCCGCCCCTGACAGCGATCTGGAAACAGGGCCCTAGGTGTCGATGCGTTCGGTGTCGAGCTCGGCGGCGCCGGCCGTGATGAACTCGCGGCGCGGGGCGACCTCGCTGCCCATCAGCAGCTCGAAGATCTGCTCGGCCTCGGCGGCGTCTTCGATGCGGATGCGACGCAGCACACGGTGCTGCGGGTCCATGGTGGTCTCGGCCAGCTGGTCGGCGTCCATCTCGCCGAGGCCCTTGTAGCGCTGCACCGGCTCCTTCCAGCCGTGCCCGCGCCGCTCGAGCTCGACCAGCCGGCGGCGCAGCTCGCTGTCGGAGTAGGTGTAGATGTACTTGTCCTGGCCCTTCTTCGGCCGGGTGAGCTCGATGCGGTGTAGCGGCGGTACGGCGGAGAACACGCGGCCCGCCTCGAGCATCGGCTGCATGTAGCGGTAGAAGAGGGTCAGCAGCAGGGTGCGGATATGCGCGCCGTCGACGTCGGCGTCGGCCAGGATGATCACCCGGCCGTACCGGGTCTGGTCGAGATCGAACGTGCGGCCCGAACCGGCGCCGAGCACCTGGATGATCGCCGCGCATTCGACGTTCTTGAGCATGTCGGCGACCGAGGCCTTCTGCACGTTGAGGATCTTGCCGCGGATCGGCAGCAGCGCCTGGAATTCGGAGTTGCGCGCCAGCTTGGCGGTGCCGAGGGCGGAGTCGCCCTCGACGATGAACAGCTCGCTGCGCTCGTCGGCGGTACGGCAGTCGACCAGCTTGGCCGGCAGCGCGGAGTTTTCCAGCGCGTTCTTGCGGCGCTGGTTGTCGCGCTGGGTGCGGGCGGCGATGCGGGTCTTGGCGGCCGCGACGACCTTCTCGAGCACGGCCCGCATCGGCTGCCGCTGCCCGCGCTTGGGGTTCTCGAAGGCCTCGCGCAGCTCCTTGCCGACGACCTGGGAGACGATCCGGGTGGCCGCCGAGGTACCCAGCACCTCCTTGGTCTGCCCCTCGAATTGCGGCTCCGGCAGCCGTACGGTGATCACCGCCGTGAGGCCCTCGAGGGCGTCTTCCTTGAGCACCGGCTCGTCGCCGTTCTTGAGCAGCCGGGTGGCCCGCAGCTGCTCGTTGACCGTCCGTACGAGCGCCCGGTCGAAGCCGGCCACGTGCGTGCCGTGCTTGGGGGTGGCGATCACGTTGACGAACGACCGGGTGATCGTGTCGTAGCCGGTGCCCCAGCGGAGCGCGACGTCGACCTCGAGGTCACGCTCGACGTCGGTCGGGGTGAGGTGTCCTTGGTCGTCGAGGACGGGCACGGTCTCGGTGAAGTGCCCGCGGCCCTGGATGCGGAGCACATCGCAGATGGCCTGGTCGGAGGCGAGGTGCTCGCAGAACTCGCTGATGCCGCCGTCGAACCGGAAGGTCTCTTCGTACGGCTCGGCCCCGCGCTCGTCACGTACCGAGATCGACAGGCCGGGCACGAGGAAGGCGGTCTGCCGCATGCGGTCGAGCACCAGGTCGAGTGCGATGGCGGCGTCGCGGAGGAAGATCTGCCGGTCGGGCCAGAACCGCACCCTGGTGCCCGTGACCTTCTTGGCCACGCGCTTGGTCTGGCGCATGCCGGACTTCTTCTTGAACTTCGCGTCCGGCCCGTCGCCGCCGAACTCGCCGGGCAGCCCGCGCTTGAAGCTCATCACGTGTGTGTGGCCGTCGCGGTCGACCTCGACGTCGAGGCGGGCCGACAGGGCGTTGACGACCGAGGCGCCGACCCCGTGCAGGCCACCGGACGCCGTGTAGGAGATGCCGCCGAACTTGCCGCCAGCGTGCAGCCGCGTCATCACCACCTCGACGCCGGCCAGCCCGGTCTTGGGCTCCACGTCGACCGGGATGCCGCGACCGTCGTCAAACACCTCGATCGAGCCGTCGGCGTGCATGATGACCTCGACGCGCGTGCAGTGCCCGGCCAGCGCCTCGTCGACCGAGTTGTCGACGATCTCCCAGAGCAGGTGCACCAGGCCCCGGCTGTCGGTGGACCCGATGTACATGCCGGGTCGCTTCCGTACGGCCTCCAGCCCCTCCAGCACCGACAGGTGCCGGGCGGAGTAGCCGTGTGGATCGTCGGTCGTGCTCACGGTCGCGGCGGTCAAGGACAAGCACTCCTCATGGGGGCTGGCCAGTCGAAGGCAGGGTACCCCCGCCCGAAGACAATTCACTCGCAGGCTCGCCGGACCGGTCCGCTAGGCCAGGCGCCAGGTCGCTAGGCCAGGCGCCAGGTCGCTAGGCCGGGCGGCCGGGGCTCAGCGTCGGGCGACCCAGCCTTTGGTCCGCGGCGACCCAGCCTTTGGTCCGGGGCCCTCCACCCTACGGAGGAGCCCGAAATGCGTCCGTGGAAGGGCGGATCTCGCTGTCGGCCACCCCTAGTGTTGCCGTCATGGCAGAGACCATCGTGGTGACCGGCCTGCGCAAAACATACGGGGATGTGCACGCGGTCGACGGCGTGTCGCTGGAAGTCCCGCAGGGGGAGTTCTTCGGCATCCTGGGGCCCAACGGCGCGGGAAAGACGACCACCCTCGAGATCATCGAAGGGCTGCGCGAGCCCGACGAGGGCGACGTGACGGTCTTCGGGATGTCCCCGTGGCCGCGCAAGTACCCGCTGTTGCGCAAGATCGGCGTTCAGCTGCAGGCCTCGTCGTTCTTCGAACGGCTCACGGCGCGCGAGCAGATCCAGACGTTCGGCGCGCTGTACGGCGTATCGGCCCGCAAGGCGGACGACATGCTCGAGGTCGTCGGGCTGATGGACAAGGCCGACACCAGGGTGGAGCAGCTGTCCGGCGGGCAGGCGCAGCGGCTGTCAATCGCCTGCGCGCTCGTCCACGACCCTGAGCTGGTCTTCCTCGACGAGCCGAGCGCGGCGCTCGACCCGCAGGCCCGGCGGAACCTCTGGGACGTACTCCGCGAGATCAACACCGAGGGCCGGACCATCGTGCTCACCACGCACTATATGGACGAGGCCGAGACGCTGTGCGAGCGGGTCGCGATCATGGACCGCGGCAAGATCCTTCGCATGGGCGCGCCGGCGGTCCTGGTCAGGGACCTGGACGCGCCGGTACGGATCAGCGTCGAGAGCGGCATCCTGCCCGCCGACCAGGCCCACGCCCTGCCGGGCGTGGAGAAGGTGAGCGACGACGGCGTCTCGCTCGTGATCGCCACCCGGGACGCCTCCGCCGTGATCGCCGCGCTGGCCGATCGCAACGCGCTGAACGGCGTGCAAGTCAAGGGCGCCACCCTCGAGGACGTCTTCCTCGAACTGACCGGACGGGAGTACCGCGCGTGAACGTCACCGCCTTCCGCAGCCTCGTACGGGCGATGTTCCTCGGCTTCGTCCGGGACCGCCGCGCCCTCGTGTTCACCGTGTTGTTCCCGCTGTTCTTCCTGCTGCTGTTCGGCGGCCTGTTCAAGAACCAGTCGACGAGCAAGGCCGACGTACTGCTCGTGGGCAACGTCGCCGCCATCGACCAGGCCCCGCCGCAGGCGCGCGCCGGCATCGACTCCCTCCTCAAGATCACCAGAACGAACGACCCGAGCGCGGCGGCGGAGAAGGTCAGGAAGGGCGACTACGCGGCGGCGATCAGCCAGCGGGGCGGCCAGGTCGTCATCGAGTACTCGGCGGCCGACCAGGTGAAGTCGCAGATCGTCCAGGGCGTCATGCAGGAGCTGTCACGCGGCAACGCGCGGCCCGCCTTCCAGATCAGCGCCAAGCGTGTCGAGGACGAGTCGCTCAAGCCGATCCAGTTCTACACGCCGGGGCTGCTCGGCTGGGCGATCGCGTCCGCCGCGATGTTCGGCGCGTCCGCGACCCTCGTGACATGGCGTACGAAGGGCACGCTCCGCCGGATCCGGCTGGCCCCGGTGGCCACCACCGGCGTCTTCGGCGCCCGGATCGGGGTCAGCCTCGGCATCGCGTTGGTGCAGATGGCGCTGTTCATCGGCGTGGCGACGACCTCGTTCTTCGGGCTCCAGCTGTCGCACTACTGGTGGATGGCGATCCCGCTGGTGCTCGCCGGCACGCTGGCGTTCCTGTCGATCGGGCTGCTCATCGGCGCATGGGCGACGACGCAGGAGTCGGCGCAGACGATCACGCAGCTGGTGGTCTTGCCGATGGCGTTCCTCGGCGGGTCGTTCTTCCCGCTCGACATCACGCCGACGTGGCTGCAGGTCACGGCGAACATCTTCCCGCTGAAGCATCTCAACGCCGCGATGCTCAATGTGATGGTGCGCGGCGAGGGCCCGGCGAGCGTGCTGCCGCAGATCGGGATCCTGCTCGGGTTCGCTCTGGTCGCGTCGCTGGTGGCGGCCCGGATTTTCCGCTGGGACGCCACCTGATGCCTCGTGTGACGTCTGTCACTTAGTGGGCCATTCCGCTGTGGGCGTACGCGGAAGCCGGTTGGGAACGCCGAGGTCGGGTTAGATGTTGTCCTAAGTACCGACCCCGAGATGAGGAAGGTGCCGTGACTGGAGCTCTTGCCCCTACCAAGCCGCTGCGGGCTGCCGATCGCTGTGACCGCTGCGGCGCCCAGGCCTACGTTCGTGCAGTGTTGGCGGGCGGTGGCGAGTTGCTGTTCTGCGCCCATCACGGTCGCATGTACAGCGACGCTCTCCGTGAGGCAGGGGCCGACATCGTGGATGAGACCGACCGGCTGCTCGAGATCCCCGCTATCGCCCCCGAAGAAGAGCGCTAGCACGGCAGCCACGACGAAACAGATATACGGCGACGGCCACCGGACCCCCGGTGG
>DATBKU010000151.1:0-44612 GCA_036555725.1 Streptosporangiaceae bacterium
CTCTTGGCGTCGCGTTATCAGCCCGGTTCCGCGGCGCCCGAGTGCGGTCAATTGTGGCCGTACTCGTGGCTGCCGCGGCTGCCGAGTTGTCTTGCTCCATGTCGATCTTGGGTTCGCCGAGCCGCGGGACGCGCCCCAAGACCTGTCAGCTCCCATTAGGGTTCGAGGTTCAGCCTCGCCCGGCCGGTTTGCACATCGGTCGGCACTGAGACCTGGTCATGCGTGATGAACCAGTCGCCGTCGATCTTCCGGAAGCCGGTCGTCCACCGTACCCAGTATTCGTTCTTGGTTCCGTTCCTCAGCGTTCCGCTGATGCGGGCGAGGGCGTAGCCGAATGCCACGTCATCGCCCACGGTGATCGTGAGATCGCGAGTCTCGTAGTCGAGCGGAGCCTGGTACGCCGCAAAGACGGCTGTCCAGTTTCTCCGTTTTGCCGCTGGTCCCATGTGTCGCAACGGCGGTTCGAAGTCGAATGACACGAGGTCCGGGGCGTAAATCGGCATCGCAGCCTCGAGATCGTGAGCGCGAATCGCCTCAACCAACGTGTGGATTCGCTGTCGAATGGCAGCTTCGTCAGTCTCGCGTTGCGTAGCCATGATTGGTCCTCCCTTGTTGTCATGTGTCACGAATCTGGCGAGAATTGATCTTGTTCGTGCCTCACGGGCCGCGCGTACGCCGGAATCGGGCCGGTTCCGGATTGTTGTCCCTAAAGAGTCCACGCCGGCCTTGTCGTGAGGACTGGTCATGGTGGTGGTGCCGGTCAGACCCGTTCGTGGGACGGAGAAAGTCGGTCATGATGTCGCTGCGCTTTCGTGTCCGGCGGAGGCTGTGTTGTGCTCACCAGTACGACGACATGACTTCGCAGAATGTGAGGCGGAGTGTGAGGCAGAGGGTGAAGCGGAATGTAGGGCGGGCGAGCGGTGCGCGGGCCTCACAGTTCGGTGTGCTGTTTCGTCGGAGTAGTGAGGCAGCTGCGAGTTAGGAGTCGTTGAGATCATGAGCACCCGATCCGAGCCGTCCGAGCCGTCCGAGCCGTCCGGCCTGCCCGGGGCGTCTGAGCCATCCGGGGCGTCTGAGCCATCCGGGGCGTCTGAGCCATCCGGGGCGTCTGAGCTGTCTGGGACGTGTGAGCTGTCTGGGACGTCTGGGACGTCCGGGACGTCTGGGCGGGGTGGGGGCCGGTCTGATCCGGGTCTGGACGTGGTGGTGGGTGAGCGACGTCAGTTGATCAATCTGGCCTACCGGCTGGTTGGTTCGCTGGCCGATGCCGAGGACGTTGTGCAGGAGACCTATGCCCGCTGGTATGGCTTGGCGGCCGAGCAGCGGGAGGCGATCGATAATCCCGGTGCCTGGCTGATGAAGGTGGCCAGCCGGGTCTGCCTGGACCTGCTGGGGTCGGCACGGGTGCGGCGGGAGCGGTATGTGGGGGAATGGATTCCCGAGCCGCTGCCCGAACCGGCCGAGTGGAGCACCGGGCGGCCGGGCGGCGCCACCGCCAACCGGGCCAACCCGGCCGAGCCGGTCGATCCGGCCGATCGGGTCACCTTGGATGAGTCGGTCAACATGGCGTTTTTGGTGGTGCTGGAGTCGATGACGCCGGCCGAGCGGGTGGCGTTCATCTTGCACGATGTGTTCCGCTATTCCTTCGGCGAGGTCGCCGAGATCGTCGGGCGGACTCCCGCGGCGTGCCGGCAGTTGGCCTCCTCCGCCCGCCGCCGTATCGGCGCGGCGCAGGGCCCGGCGACCCCGACGGCCCGTCAGGCCGGCATCGTCGCCGACTTCAAGCAGGCCTGGCAGGCCAAGGACATCGGGGCGCTCATCGGCCTCCTCGACCCCGACGTCACCGCGATCGGCGATGGCGGCGGCCTGGTCAGCGCCGAGCTGCGCCCGCTCGAAGGCGACGCGCGGGTCGCCCGCTACTTCGCCGATCTGGCCGTCACGTCACCCGACATCACGCTGCTGGAGCGCACCGTCAACGGCCAGCCCGGCCTGGTCGCCCAGCAACACGGCGTCATCGTCACGGTGATCGCCTTCGACATCGCCGACGACCGGATCAAACACATCTGGGCCGTACGGAACCCCGAAAAACTCCGGCCCTGGACCACAAACTGACACACGCGTCTCCGTACGGCCAGGTCCGCCCCCGGCTGCCGACGCCGTCCGCACGCTGGAAGACGAAGAACGGTCCTTGCGGAGAGACGGCGACGATGGCCGTTCCCGGCTCCTCGTGCCCGATGTGCCAGCCGAGGAGTTCGGCGTAGAACTTCGCCAAGGCGCTGGGGTCGGGCGCCTCGATCGCCGTTCCCCAACACATACCAGCAGTTCGAGATCTCACCCCAGAAGCCCGCCTTAAGATCACGTTTTCGCCATGTACCTGACTGAGCCATCGTCAAAGACGCGTGACGTGTCACCAGGTAGCGGGACTTCCCCCCGCTTGACGAGGCTACCGTTCTCGACCCTCGCGTCCGCGCGGACCGACATCTGCCGTCGCACGGCCGCGCGCCAGCAGGCAAGCGCGACCTAAGCGCGTTCTTCCACGAGTTCCTGGGGCGACGTCTTCTGCAGGCCTGCTCACCCACACACCCGTCCATGGACCGTCCGTCTAGGACCTGCCACAGAGCGTCGGATCGCTCATGTGTTCGAGTTTTGTCGGGGGGTGGTCGTAGTGTTGGGGTGTGCGGTTAGTGACGGTCGATCTGGACGACGCCTCCCACGGTGCGCTGGTGGAGGCGGCTGAGGCGATCGCCGCAGAGCTGGCCGCACGGACAGCACCGGAATCGCCGACGGTGTGCCTCGAGGAGGCCGAGATCTTGGGGCGGGCGATCGACCGGTCCGAAGCGGCGATGGCCAGTCTCGTACGACGCGTTGATGCGGCCGGCGAGGCGCGACGCTGGGGATTCACCTGCACGACCGCGTGGCTACGCGCTCGGCTGGGCATGCGCGGCGGCCGAGCCGGCGACCGTGTGGTGGTGGCCAGGCAACTGCCACGGCTCTCGCGGATCGCGAAGCTGTTGGCCTCCGGCGATCTCTCGTACGGCTATGCGACGGCCATCTGCCAGGCCGTCACCCGACTCGACGACACGGATGCGACGACGGGTGAGGAGATCCTGCTCGAACTTGCCGACGCGGGTGGCACCGTGAAGGACGTCGCCAAGGCCGGCGACCGCATCCGCGATCTGGTCGCCGAGCGCGACGGCCGAGAAGCACCACCGGCCGACAGCAAGCGCGGCTTCGAGCGCTCCTGGGCGGAACAATCCCGCTCCCTAGACGGCTCCAGCTGGGTAAAGATGTGGCTGAACGCCGAGGACACGGCCGTCTTCAGCCAGGCTCTGGAACCGCTGGCCAAGCCAGTCGGGGCCGGGGACGATCGCGACCACGGCCACCGACTCGCCGACGCGCTGATCTCTGTGCTCGCCAGGGGACACCGCACCACCGGAGCCACCGTCATCATCGATCTGGAGACCCTGCAGGGCTCCGACAAGCCGGCCCGCCTGCCGGGCGACGGGGTCATCCCCGCCCGGCGCGCCCGCCAAATCGCCCTCAACGCCGGCGTCAATGCGCTGCTGCTCGGCTCTGACGGCCGCCCGCTCTATCTCGGCCGGACGGTCCGATTCGCCAGCCCGGCTCAGCGCAGAGTGCTGCAAACCCTCTACGACACCTGCGTCGTGGATGGCTGCGAGATCCCCGCCTGGCTATGCGAAATCCACCACCTCGGCGGCGGCTGGAAGCTGGATGTCCCCACCGACATCGACAAACTCGTCCCAGCATGCGGCTGGCACAACCGCTGGATCGAAGACAACCCCCAACGCGTCGAAGAACACCGCGACCGACGAGGCCGCGTCACCATCCGCTGCCTGCCACCTTGGCGAGTCCGGCCGCCCCATAACGAGCCAGGCCAGAGCGACCCGACATCCCGCGGCCCGTGAATGGTGCGCCCCGATGATCTTGGGGCCGGATCTTGCTTGGTTGCCGACCGCTCCGTCCAGGTCGGCCGCCCGCCGCTGCAAGTGCTGGATCCCCGCTGCCTTCCGCTATGTCCCGGCCGAAGTCCCGGCGGCGATCTAGGCCTGACGCACCCCACTTCCACAGCGCCTCGGCTGGTGTTCGATGATCATCGAACCTCGTTTAAAGTTGTTCCATGATTATCGAACACCGGCGGGCTGTTGTGGCGCTCGCGCTGATCGCGTCTTTCATGGTCTTCGTCGACGGCACGATCGTGCACCTCACGCTTGCGCAGTTGGCCTCGCACCTGCACGCATCACGGCCGGAACTGGAATGGGCGATCAACGCCTACGCACTCTCCTTTGCAGCGGGGATGCTGGGTGCCGGCGCGATCACAGACACCCTTGGGGCAAAGCGAGCCTTCGTCACCGGCCTGCTCGTATTCACCGCATCCTCCGCGGTCTGCGCGGTGGCCGGGTCGATGCTGGTCCTCAACCTCGCGCGATTGGTTCAAGGAGCGGGGTCGGCCCTCTTGCTGCCCAGCGCGCTGGTGTTGGCCACGGCGACCGCTACTGACGACCACGTACGGCCTCGGCTGGTGGGTTGGTGGGCCGCGGCAGGGGGCGTGGGGATGGCCGCAGGGCCGTTGCTTGGCGGAGCGCTCGTCTCGCTCGCGGACTGGCGGACCGTCTTCGCGGTCAACGTGGTGATCGGCATCCCGGCCATCGTCTGGAGTCTGCGCTCGATGCCCGCCGTGCCACGCCGAGATCGTCGCCTCGATATCGCCGGAATGGGCACCGCAACCGTGTTGATCGGCGGCCTGGTGTTCGCGCTGATCGAAGCCCCGGCCCAGGGCTGGAACAGTCCCGCGGTCCTCACCGCAGCCGGACTGGCCGTCGCGGGAACCATAGGCTTCATCGCGGCCGAACGCTCAGTACGGGCACCTCTGCTTCCTGTGGGGGTCTATTCCGACCGCAGGTTCGTCAGTACCGCAGCTCAAGGGGCGCTGTTCAACTTCGCCTTCTATGGGCTGCTGTTCGCGATGAGCCTGATGCTCCAGCAAGGCCGCGGGCTCAGCGCGTTGACCAGTGGGTTGTTGTTCCTCCCGCTGACCGGACTGATCTCGGTCGGCAGTCTGTCCGCGGCACCGTTCGCGCAACGCGTCGGTCGTCGCGCAGTCCTCGGGATCGGCCAGGCGGTGCTGGCCGTCACACTCCTCGCTGTGGCGTGGGCCAGCACCTCATCCGCGCTCTGGCCTCTGGTTGTCGCTCTGGTACCGGCCGGGCTCAGTGCGGGCATGCTGGTGCCGACGATGACCTCGCAATCCATCGCCGCCGTCGAACCCGCACTGCACGGTGCGGCATCCGCCCTGTTCAACACCTCCCGTCAGGTCGGTGGCGCCATCGGCATCGCCACCTTCGGCCCTCTCCTCGGGACAACACAAGACCTGAGGAACGGGTTCATCGCCTGCGTCGTCGTCGGCGCCGCCGCGATCGCGGTCGCGCTCGTACTCACCTCACTGACTCGGCCGGCCACCGCGATGAAAGCGCGGGTCGCCCTGAATGTCGAAGCGTCACCCAAAATCCCAACGAGCGAGATCTGCGAGCTCCGCAACGACCGTGCACAGAACGCACCGCTAATTCCTGAAGCCCGGGACGTCGCTCCAGGCGTCCGGTCGTACGGAGCTCCTCCAGCCAGGTGATTGCGTACGCGAGTCGCGGTGGCGTCGTGACATGTCACATGCGTTGGGCAGACCCCGTCATAAAGGGGATGAGATCCCGATCTGACGGGGGAGAACGAAGTCATGACACTGCCCATATTGGTCACCGGAGGAACCGGGACCCTGGGCCGCAAGCTGGTGCCCCGCCTGCGGCAGGCCGGTCGCGACGTACGCGTCCTGGCCCGGCACGCACGGCCGGACGAAGAGGGCGTTCGTTACCTGACCGGCGACCTGGCGACCGGCGACGGGGTCGAGCCCGCGATAGACGGCGTCGCGGCGATCGTGCATTGCGCGGGCGGCAACAAGGGCGACGACGTGCTCACGCGCAACCTGGTCCAGGCGGTCACGGCACGCGGGGAGACTCCGCACCTCCTGTACATCTCGGTAGTCGGCGCGGACCGGATTCCGGTGGTCAGCGCCGTCGACCGGGCCATGTTCGGGTACTTCGGCTACAAGCTGGCGTCCGAGCGCATCGTCGCCGAATCCGGGCTGCCGTGGACCACGTTGCGCGCGACCCAGTTCCACGACCTGACCTACATGACGGTACGGCAACTGGCGAAGGCGCCGGTCGTGCCGGTGCCGTCCGGATCGGGATTCCAGCCGGTCGAGACCGACGAGGTCGCGGCACGGCTGGTGGAGCTGACCCTGGACGAACCGGCCGGCCTGGTCCCCGAACTGGGCGGGCCGCGCGTCTACAGCACGGCCGACCTGGTACGCAGCTACCTGCGCGCCAGCCATCGCCGCCGGCCGATCCTGCCCGTACGGCTGCCGGGGCGAGCGGCCAAAGCGGTACGCGAAGGCGCCAACCTGACCCCTGAGCACGCCGTGGGCAAGCGAACCTGGGAAGAGTTCCTCGCCGAACAGATACGCCGGCAGCACTAACACCCCGGCCCCCGCAGTTGTCGCCCAATCGCGGTCAGCCCCGCTGGCGACCGCGGAGCCACTGGCGACTGCCAACCGTCCGTCAGATCGTCTTGACGTCAGGAGACCTTGACGGCAAGCTGGGCTCATGTTCTCTCCAGATGCGCTCGAAGGCCAGTTCACGCTTCGTACGGCAACCGCCCGCTATGACGAACTGCGCACACGTGAGGCGCTGAGCGGCGACGAATGGTCCGATGCGGACGTACCGCCGCTGGGGCGAGACGAGGCGCTGGAGCTGCTCGCCCTCAGCGTGGTGATCGCGCGGAAGGCGAGTTACGGGCGGCAGCTCACCGTACGTACCGCGCGGGCACAGGGCGCTTCGTGGTCGCAGATCGGCGCCGCGCTGGGCACCAGCAAACAGGCGGCGTGGGAAGCGCACGACCGGTGGATCGACGAGCTGGCCGAGGAGCACCGCCGCAGCGGCTACGGCGGCATGGCGCCGAGCGACGCGGCGGCCGCCCACGCCCTCGCCGGGACGGACGCCGGCCACGACAAGGGGACGAATCCCGGACGCGATCCGGCGACCAGCACCGCCCACGCGGGCACCAACACCGCCCACGCGGGCACCAACACCGCCCACGACGCCGAGGGCAACGCAAACGACTCTGGGACGAGCGCCAGGGGTTAACGCCGGTCCTAATGTCGGAGTCGAACGAACCCCAGGGCATAACGCGAGAGTGGGCGCAGTCACGACGCCGGGACGAACGCCGGACACCAGGCGGGGACGCGCGCCGGGCACTACTCCAGGCCAACGCCGGGGTCCTCGTGCGGAACGCTACGCGCGGACGACCCCGGGCTCGACGCGGGAGTAGACGCGGCGATGACTCCCGGGGCGAGCGACGCACATGCCGTCTGGACGGTGTTTCGGCACGGCGCGCTGAGCCATCTGATCAATTCCGGCCGTTAGTCGGGGAATCCACCCCAATTGATGGGATACGCCGATAATCTCCCGAGAGTTGATGATTTGTCGGCAGACGAGGTGACCATCCGCCGACTCCGACAGCCGTTCCCGCGGGCTCGTCGGGCCTTCCCGGCGTCCCATCGCGGCCGCCGGTGTCCCCTCGGCCTGCACGGCGAGTCCCTGATCGCGTGCCTTGGCAGCGTGGCCGATCGTGCGATCGAACTGCCGAGATCCCCTGTAAGCGGGAGGTAGCGATGGATGGCACCCAACCAGGTCCCGGGCCGACGGATCCGCGGGGGGCCGCGTGGCAGCAGGGGCCGACCGGCGCCCCCGGATCCCCCGGATCCCCCGGTCACGCTGGCACGCCCGGCTTCGCGGGCCAGCCCGGTCCGAGCGGTGTACCTGGACCGTCCGGCCCGATGGGACAGCCGTCGACCCCGGCCGCGACGGTGCCGAATGACGTGGCGCAGCTCGCCGCGCAGCGCGGGTTCGGCAACCTCCTCGACATCCGCCGGGAGGTCCCGCTGAGCGCCGCGCTGATCAGGGGCTGGGGCATCGCGGCCGTATCGTTCGCGTTGATGCTGCTGGTCGCCTGGCTGGGCCAGGACACCTCGGTCTTCTCACTGGCCCGCTCCATACTCCGGCTGTTCGTGCTGTTCTTCTTCTTCCTCTTTGTCTGGGGGCTCGTGTACGGCATCCGCGGCCTGGTCGTCGGCTCGCGGGTGCACTACCTCTACGAGGGCGGGCTCGTGCACAGCCGCCGCAGCGGGCTGCGCGCCGTGACCTGGCCGGAGGTCACCGTGCTCAAGAGCGTGTACAACCGCCGCAGCCAGGGAGGCGAGGGCAAGGTTCTCGGCTACCGCGTCGAAACGCAGGGCGGCACCGCGTTCACGATCCCGCTCGCACTGGTCGACGGCAGGGACACGTTCATCGACCGGATCGTGGAACGCCTCCGCGCACACGGCCGTCCGATCCAGTGATCTAAGGAGAACAGCATGGCCGAGAACGAGCCGCCGAGCCTGCCGTACCAGCAACCACCGCAGCCGTACCAGCAACCACCGCAGCCGTACTCCGCGTCGCCGCCCGCCGGCGGACAGCAGCCCTACCCGGGCATGCAGTCCCCCTACCCCGGCCAAACCCCCGGGCAGGGTCAATACCCAGGCCAGGCCCAATCCCCCGGACAGGCCCAATCCCCCGGACAGGCACAGTATCCGGGCCAGGCACAGTACTCCGGCCAGGCGCCGTACCAGCAACAGCCGTTCGACACCGCGCAGCCGTACGCGCAGCTCCAGCAGCCGCCGCCGTACGCCTCCGCCCAGGCGCCGCCCTACCAGGATTACGGCGCGGCACCGTACCAGCAGGTGAGTTCCGACCAGCGGGACATCTGGGAGACCAAGGGCAAGCGCGCGATCGGTTTCGGTGTGGTCTGGCTCGTCGCCGGCCTGCTCATCACGATCATCACGTACTCGGCGGCCTCCGGCGGCGGCGTGTACGTGGTCGCGTGGGGCCCGGCTCTGTACGGCATCTACCGGATCGTCTCCGGCGCTCGGCTGCTCAACAAGGCCAGGAGCTGACCGCAGGGGCCAGATTCGGCCGAACGCCGGTGCCCGCCCGTCGCACTCCCTATCCTGCTTGCCTACAACGGGCCGCACGGGAGCGTTCATGGAGCCGCTGCAACCGGACGATCCGGCGCAAATCGGGGAGTATCGGCTGGCGGCACGGCTGGGCGCCGGCGGCATGGGACGGGTCTACCTCGGCCATTCGGCCGCGGGCCGTCCCGTCGTGGTCAAGGTCGTCCACGAGCACTTCGCGCAGGACAAGGGCTTCCGCTCGCGGTTCGGCCGCGACGTGGCCGCCGCCCGCGCGGTCATCGGAGCGTTCACCGCGCCGGTGATCGACGCCGATCCCGACGCGCCGACTCCGTGGCTGGTCACCGCGTTCCGGCCCGGGCTGTCGTTGCAGGAGGCGGTGGCCGAGCACGGCCCGTTCGAAGACTCGGCGGTGTACGCGCTCGGGACCGGGCTCGCGGAGGGACTGGACTCCATCCACAAGGCCGGCCTCATGCACGGTGATCTCAAACCGTCCAACGTGCTGCTGAGCCAGGACGGCCCGCACATCATCGACTTCGACATCGCCCGGGCGGCGGAGGGCAACGCCGGCACCCAGGCGGGCGGCGGGGTCGGCGCGCCCGGGTACATGTCGCCCGAGCAGGCCGACGGACGCAAGGTCGGCCCGGCCGCCGACGTGTTCTCGCTCGGTGCCGTGCTCACGTACGCGGCAACGGGCGAAGGCCCGTTCGGCGAAGGCTCGGCGCAGATCATGATCTACCGGGTCGTACATGCCGACCCGCGGCTGGAGGCGGTGTCCGACCGGTACCTGCGCGCCGTCATCGCCGCCTGCCTGAGCAAGGACCCGGAGCTGCGTCCCAGCCCGGCGCAGGTACTGGACCGGCTGGCCCCGCAGGGTATGGATCCGCGAGGCACCGGCTGGCTGCCCGCCCCGATCGCCTCGGACATCGCCGACCGTACGGCCCTGCCGCCACCCGCCGTCACCACCGCCGCGCCATCCGGGGGCGACGGCCTCACCAGGCGACGGCTGCTGATCATCGGCGGCGCGGGCGGCGTGGCCCTGACGGTCGGCGGCGTCGCGGCTGCCATCGCGGCGGCAAGGTGGCCGTCCGGCGCTCCGTCGGCCGGCAACTCGACGTCAGGCCCCGCGTCTGCCGTGCCAGGCCGTCCCGGCACGCCAGCTCAGGTGCGGTCGGCCGGGCAGGTCGCCTGGCGCTACCACGCGACGGACGACGTCGAATATGGGCCTTACCTGGGGAGCGGCATGGTCTTCCTGTTGGAGGGCAAGTCGCCGAGTACCGTCGTCGCCCTTGACGCCGCGACCGGAAGGCGTCGCTGGCGCTCCGCCGCTCTCCGGGGCGTCACGAACTCCCGGCCGGAGCTTACGTTTCCGCTCGTGGTGGCCGACGGCCTGGTTTACGTGGCCCGGCGTGGAGTGATCTACGCGATCAACGCGGACAGCGGCACGGTGCGGTGGTCGTATGAAACCGGGGCCCGGGGGCCGCAGACCGAACCCGCGGTGGCCGGCGGCACGCTCTATTGCCTCGTCCGGGGCCGACGTCCGGAAGCGGCCTACCGCGGCGGTCTGCAGTTGGTCGCGCTCGACGCGCCGACGGGGTCGTTCAAGTGGAGCCGGACCGCCCCGGCGGTGAGAGACATTCCCGGCGACGACCCCAACCACGACCCCGACGACGACTCGGTTGACCTCGCCGCGGCCGGCGGGCTGATCAGCGTGATCGACGGCGACCTGTTCACGTTCGATGTCGCGGCGAAACGGTTCCGGAGCCATCACCTGCTGACGGGCACCGCCGCCGCGACGGTGACGGGCGGCGTCGTGTTCGCGGCGGACGCCGGTGGACTGCGCGCGGTGCGGGCGGGCAAGGTCCGGTGGGCTTTCAAGCAGGGCGACCGCGCCGGGCGGTTCGCGCCGGTGGTGCGCGGCGGCATGGTCTACGCCGGCGCCGGCAGCGCGCTGTACGCGGTGGACGCCGCCACCGGCAGGGAACGCTGGCGGTTCTCGCCCGGCGACGGCACCAGTACGGACGGCGTGGCGGCCGCCGGCGACCAGGTCTATCTCGCCCGGTACAAGAGCCTGTACGCCGTCGACGCCGCCACCGGCCGGCCGCGCTGGCAGTACCGGAGTGACGACATCGTCGGACCCAACGTGGCGGCGGTGAAGGACGCCGTCTACGTACGGAGCGGCCGGCGGGACGTCTATGCCCTGCGCGCACCGGGCCGACCTGGGGCAGCCACGGACTAAGTACGGCGAGCACTCCGAAGGGTCCCGACTGTGCCACCCGGACGCCGTGCTACCCAGACGCCGTGCTACCCGGACGCCGTGCTACCTGGAGGCGGCTGCCTCTCGGGCGCAAGCGGCGGCGCGGTCTTGGAAGAGCTTGCGTTCGCGTTCGTTCCTGGTCAGCTCGGCGGCGCGGCCGAACTCCGCGCGGGCCTCGTCGTACCGGCCCAGTTTGGCGAGCAGGTCCCCCCGTACGGCCGCCAGCTGGGGGTAGCTGCGCAGCGCGGGCTCGGCGGTGAGGGCGTCGGCGATCGCCAGGCCCTGGTCCGGTCCGACGGCCATACCGACCGCGACGGCGCGGTTCAGCTCCACGACCGGAGACGGCGCGATGAGGCCGAGCAGCTGGTAGAGGACGGCGATTCGCTCCCAGTCCGTGTCCGCCGGGGTGTGCGCCCGAGCGTGGCAGGCGGCCAGCGCTGCCTGCACGGTGTACGGCCCGACGCCTCTGCTCTCCGGGTCGGCGCCGAGCGACTCCGCCCGCTCCAGGGCCGCCAGGCCGCGGCGGATGAGCAGCCGGTCCCACAGCCGGCGGTCCTGGTCGAGGAGCAGTACCGCCTCGCCGGACGGGCCGGTCCTGGCCCGGATACGCGAGGCCTGGATCTCCATCAGCGCGACGAGGCCGTGCACCTCCGGCTCCTGCGGCAGCAGACCGGCCAGGATCCGACCCAGCCGCAGTGCCTCCTGCGTTAGCTCGGGGCGCATCCAGTCGTCGCCGGCCGTCGCCGAATAGCCCTCGTTGAAGATCAGGTAGACGATCTCCAGCACCGACGCCAGCCGACCGGCCAGCTCGGCCGGCGCGGGCAGCTCGAACGCGACGTTCTCCCTGGTCAGGGTCCGCTTCGCCCGGACGATCCGCTGGGCGACGGTCGGCTCGGACACCAGGAACGCCCGCGCGATCTCCTCGGTCGTGAGGCCACCGAGCACGCGCAGCGTGAGTGCGACGCGGGCCTCGACGGTCAGCGAAGAATGGCAGGCCGTGAAGATCAGCCGCAGCAGATCGTCGCCAATATGGTCGTCGATGGCGTCGATGGCATCGTCGATGGCGTCCTGGGGGCTTGCCCCGTCTCCATGAGGGCCGGACGTCTGGGTTTCGAGCTGCCGGCCGACCTCCTGGAGCTTCCGCTCGTACGTGCTCCGGCGGCGCAGCAGGTCGATCGCGCGATGCTTCGCGGTCGCCATGAGCCACGCGCCGGGGTTCTCCGGGACCCCCGAGCCCGGCCACTGTTCGAGCGCGATCACCAGCGCGTCCTGGGCGAGCTCCTCGGCGAGCCCGACGTCGCCGACGATCCGGGCCAGCCCGGCGATGACCCGGGCGGACTCGATCCGCCAGACCGCCTCGATCGCGCTGTGGGTGGCGCGCAGCGAGTCCGGAGCCGTCATGATTCCCGATCCAACCCAACCGCCCCGTGATCGCGCAAACGCTCGCTAACGTTCAATTCTGTACTTTTCAGCGCCGGTCAGCGCCGGTCAGTACCGCATGTCGGCGAGCACCCCGTAGTGATCAGACGGCACCACGCCGTGCACCGGCTTGGTGCCGATGACCTCGCAATGGACCGGATGCCCGACCCCGCCCCGGCGCGGCCAGGCGGAGAAGACGTAGTCGATGCGGCGATCCGGCCACAGCGCGGGCATCGCCCACGGGTTGGCGTTCGACCACGTGTGTCCCGGCCCCGGGCCGCCCGCGATCTCCCACGCGTCGTAGAACACCAGCCCGGGCGCGGCCACCGCGGACCGGCCGGTGATCATCCTGATCTCGTCGGTGTCGGGCCCGGTGTTGAAGTCGCCACACAGCGCCACCGGCGCGTGCCGGTCCGCGATCCGATCGATGTACGCCCCGAGATCGCGCACCTGTCCCTGTCGCAGCTCACTGTGGTCGAGCCGCCAGGCGAGCATGGCGGTGAAGACCTGGATCGGCCCGCGCGGGCCGTCGATCTCGGCGAACAGCACCGATCCGCTGTCCCAGCCACCCCCATCTCCCAGCCGCTGCCGCTCGTGCCGCAGGATCGGCCAGCGCGAGAGCAGCCCGGTACCGGACACCACACCGTCGTCGGACCGCTCCCCGTCCTGGACCGGATGGCCGTCCTCGTCGAGCCCGGCGGCGAAGGTGTGCTCTGGCAGGCCGAGCCGCTCGCTCAGCCGTACGACCTGGGCGTCGTCGGGGGTCGCCCACGCCTCGGGCAGCGCCACGATGTCCGGGTCGCACGCGGCCAACGTGTCGCCGATCGCCTGTTCGCGCTCCGCCCACGGACCGTACCGTCCCCAGACGTTCCAGCTGATCAACCTCAGCGTGGTCGCGACGAGGGGTCCGTACGGCTGCTCGATGTCGTACATGAGGCGAGCGTTCCATCATCGCGCCCCCGCCACCAGGGGTTTACTTGCGGCGCAACGTCAATCCGAGCGCGCGGAACTGCTCGACCGGCCGGTGGTAGCCACGCTCGATGTGGTGGACGCCGCGGAGCGTCGACGTGCCGTCGGAGACGGCGGCAGCCAGGATCGCGGAGAACCCGGCCCGGATGTCGGGCATCGTCACGTCGCCGCCGCGCAGCTTCGACACCCCTCGTACGACCGCGGAGTGTACGGCGTGGGTGTCGTGGAACTGGCAGGCCGGGCCGCCGAGGCAGACGTCGAACACCTCGATCTCGCAGCCCATCTTCTTCAGCGCCGGTACGTACACCAGCCGGTTCTCGAAGACCGTCTCATGCAGCACGGACATGCCATCGGCCCGCGTGAACAGCACCATGAGCGGGGTCTGCCAGTCGGTGGCGAACCCGGGGTGGGTGTCGGTCTGCACCGCGGCCGGACGCAGCCCGTCCGGCGCCGACGCCATGATCCAGTCGTCGGTGATCTCGAAGCGGGCGCCCATCCGGGCGAGCGCGGTGATCGCGGTGACGAGCCGGTCCTGCGGGCAGCCGTGCACGCGGACCTCGCCGCCGGTGACCAGCCCGGCGACTAGGTAGGAGAAGGCCTCCAGGCGGTCACCGCCGAGCCGTGTCTCCGCGCCGCCGAGGCGCGGCACTCCCTCGACATCGATGCGTCGGTCGGGGCTGAACGCGATGCGGGCGCCCATACGCTGCAGGAACAGCGCCAACTCGATGATCTCCGGCTCGGTCGCGGCGTTGCGGATCACCGTCTTGCCCTCGGCGAGCACGGCGGACAGCAGCACGGTCTCAGTGGCGCCGACGCTGGGGTACGGCAGGTTGATGCGGGTGCCCTTGAGACGGGAGGCCCGGGCGTGGATGCCGTCCTCGGCGATCTCGACCTCCGCGCCGAACGCCCGCAGCGCCTCGACGTGGAAGTTCACCGGCCGCCGGCCGATGGGGTCGCCACCCACCAGCGGGACGAACGCCTCGCCCGCGCGGTGCAGCAGCGGCCCGAGCATGAGGATCGGGATCCGGTTGAGCCCGGTGAACGCCTTGGGCACGTGCGGATCGGCGACCTCGCCCGGCGCGATCTTGATCTCGCCGTCGTACCGCTCGACCACCATGCCGAGGTGTTCGAGCATCGCCGCGGTGATCGCCACCTCGCCCACCTCGGGGGCGTTGCGGATCGCGCTCGGCGCGCCGCCCAGCATCGCGGCCACCATGTGCTTGCTGACGGCGTTCTTGGCGCCACGCACGCTGATGTCGCCACGCAACGGCCCGGACGGCTCAATCTCCCATGCCTGCTCAGTCATCCCGCGTCAGCCTACTAGCGGTTGTCAGGGCAGGTCGGCGACGTCGGCCTGGTACTCGCGGTACTCCCGCTGCCGGCGGAACCCGAGCTCCTCGTTGACGGCGAGCATGTGGGCGTTGTCGTCGGCGTTGTCGGTCTCGATCTCCCGTACGTCGGGGCGGTCGGCCAGCAGCCACTCCAGCATGGCGGCCTTGACCCAGATGCCCAGCCGCTTGCCGCGGTGCTCGGGCACGACGGCCGTGTCGTACTGCGCCGCGCGCGCGGGTGCCGACGTGGAGATGACGATCTCGGTGAACCCGGCGACCGTATCTCCGTGCACGGCGGCGACCGTGTAGAGGTCGTCACCCCGCTTGGCGACGACCTCGGCCATCTCGCGTACGCGGTCGGCACCCCACTTCATCGGCTCGAACGCCGGCTCGCCGGCGGCATCTCCCACCGGTGCGTCGCCCATCGCCGACTTGGCGTGCGCGAAGCTCTCGGCGAACTTGTCGGGCACCGTGCCGGTCCAGCGCACCAGCCGGTAGCCGGGCGGACCGGCGGCCACGATGCCCGCCAGCCAGTCCCTGTTCACCTGGTCGATCGACAGCACCAGGCCGGCCAGCACGAGGACGCATCGGAAGCCGCGCGCCTCGAGGAAACCGATGGCGGGCGTGTCGGCGACGGCCTGGGCCATCACCGTGGACCGTGCGTCGGCCCGTACGGCATCGGCCGCGGTGTGCAGGAGCAGCGTGCCGGTGCCCTGCCGCCGATGGCCCGGATGGACGCGGACCTCGACCGCGCAGGGCCGCCGGCTGTCCGGTTCGGTCGGCAGCCGCAGGGAGGCGACGCCCACGGTCGTGCCGGCCGCCGGGCTTTCGGTCGCGACCGCCGTCCACAGCAGCCGCCGCGAGCTCAGCTGGCTGCCGGTGACGAAGCCGGTGGTCTGCTCCAGCGTCGGCAGCGGCTCCTCCGGCTGGTCGTGCGCCAACGCGCCGGTCACCACGGCATGCCAGGCCCTGATCTGGGCCTCGCCCGGGTGGTCTACCGCGATGATGTCCATGCCGCTGTTCTACCTGATCCGCGCCCTCGCTACGGCAAAATGGCATAGAGCCGCTGCTCAGCGCATTGCGCAGAGCACCGTACGGGAGCAGCGGCACCCGCGGCAGTGCCGTATGGGGAATGGACGGATGGCCCGTTCGGGATCAGTAGCCTCCGGAGCCGGCGGCCGAGCCGGACGGCGGGGTCGCCGCCGTGGACGGCGCCGTGGCGGACGGGGCGGACGGGGTGGCGGACGGGCTGTGGGTGACGGGAACGGTGCTGACCGCCTTGTCGAAGGCGCTGCCCTTGACCCAGTTCTTCCATGACATCTGCCAATAGCTCCACCCGTTGAAGGGGTCGAGCCCGCGCCCGCTACCGGTCACGACGACGGGGTCGCCGATGTAGGACCACCCGAAGAACCACTCGGCGAAGGCCGGCGGAGAGTTGACGCAGCCGTGACTGACGTTCTGGTGTCCCTGCGCCCAAACGGTCGACGCCATGGAGTGGATGTATTCGCCGGAGTTGGAGATCCGGACCGCGAACGGGATCTTCTCGTCGTAGAAACGCGGGTCTTTCTTGTCGGTGACGCCCATCCAGCGCGACGTCATCCGCTCCAGGCGGCTCTTCGCCATGGTGAGATGGTTGCCGCTGGTGGTCTTGTAGACGTCCACCCCGCCCTTCATGAGGCCGCCGCGCCCGGCGCTGATGCCGACGTTCTTGATCTGCTTGCCGTTGCGCCTGATCGTCAGCCGGTGCGTCTTGGTGTTGACCGTGACGATATGCGAGTCGCCGATCCGGAATTTCTCGGTGAAGTCGGAAACGCCGTACGTGTCCTTGGCCGACTTGACCCCGGTGAGATGCGCCGTAAACGTGATCCTCTGATTGGCCTTCCAGTACTTCTTCGTACGGAAGATCACCGTATTGCCGGCGGCCCAGTACCAGGCGCCCAGGTTGGCGAACTGCGACCTGACCTCGAGGGCCTTCTCCACGGCCTTGCGATCGCCCACCGGCCGGTTGAAGGTGACCATGATCGGCATGCCGACGCCGTACTTGCCGCTGTTGCCGGGCGTCACGCTCAGGATCGACAGCGTGTTGACCGCCCTCAGCGTCTTGAACTTGCTGGTCGCGGTCGTCGTCTTGCCCGCCGGGTTGCCGGCGCCGGCCGACACGTTGTACGAGGTGCCGGGGGCGAGGTTCCACGTCGAGTGCCACGTCGTGTGGTCGGCCGACAGCCGGCCGGGCACCTTCTTGCCCTTGGCGTTGACGGTCACCGCGGTGAGCGTGCCGTCGGCCACCTTGACGGTGATGCCCTTCTCGGGCTTGGCCTTTCCCGTGCCGTCCTTGGGGGTGATCGTCACCTGCGGCGCGTTGGGCTCGGCCTTCTTGCCGGGCGCGGATCCTCCGCCGCCATCGCCTCCGGAACACGCCCCCGTGAACGCCAGGCCCGCCACCGTCAGCACGGCCGTCACCCGTGTCTTCATGCCGGCCGCCCATGGCGCGTCCCATTGACCATGGGCCACGCCCTGACCAGGCGCGTCGCCCGGTCGCCCCGTGCGGTGGACCTCCGCTGCACCGTCAACCTCCAAAGCCCCTGCCGATGACTCGTGTGACATTAGCGACTAATGTTCTCGATCACGTAACACGCGCTGGGATTCTCAGCCATTTGACATCGAAGTGTTGCGGAAGACTCGCGGCCGCGTCCCGCTATTCCATACGAAACCGGGCCGTAAGTGGTTCGGTAAGGAGTTCCGTCACGACGCCCAGGCGGCCCGGCTCAGCGACAGTCTCTCAGGCCGGCACACTGACGCTCGCCGCGGGCAACGCCTTGGGACCGGTGTGCGCGGGCTCGTCGTTCACGTGCCGCAGCAGGCGGCGGAAGCCGACGATCGAGACGCCGACCGCGGCCGCGCCCAGCGCTATGACGACGCCGGTACGGACCCAGAGGAACGTCCCGATCGACTGGCTGAGCAGCAGCCACAGGCTGATCGCCACGTTCGCCATCAGGACCATGGACCACAGCAGCGAGATCCGCAGGAAGAACTGCCGCACGCGCTCGTGCCGGACGAACGCGTCGGGCAGCGGGACCATGTCGACGGCCAGCTTCAGGGCGAGCGGCCGCCCCAGCGGCACCGACGCGAGGAACGTCATGGCGACCACGAGGGTGCCGAGTGTCGGCTGCAGGAAGTAGATCACGACGCTGCCGGTGGCGGCGGAGACCACGGCGCGCGCCGTCACCCCCACGGCGGCCAGCAGCAGGGTGGCCGGAACGGGCTTGCGGCGGACGAGACGGTACAGGATGCCCAGGTAGACCCAGCCGACGGCGGCGACGAGCGCACCATGGAAACCGAGCATTACCAGCGCCGCGTAGAACACCGCGACCGGCGCCAGGACGCCCTCGACGATGCGCGGAAATGCGTGACGCAGCAGGGTCGTCAACCGGGGCATCTCGAACACCCGCCCCACGGTACGGGAAGATCGCGAATGGCTTTGCCGGTTTGCAGATCCGTCTTTCCGAATCGGGCTGAGATTCATGGTTGGTTTGACTACACCGGAGCGGCACTGGTTCGGCCCAAGTCCGCGGCGATGCCGAGGAACCGGTGTCTTCGCAGGCCAGAGTCGTTTCATCGGAGTCTACCGAGCCGATTCCCGGGCCGCATCGGCCCCGCCGGCGGCATGACTGGGCGGGCTCGGCGGGCCTGACTGACCAGGCTGGCCGGCCGGGTCAACGAGGTGCAGACGGCCCTCCGTGTCGAGCCGGCCAAGATCACCAGTACGCACGAAACCGTCCTTTGTGATCGCCCGCGCGGTGGCCGCCGGGTCGTTCCAGTAGCCGCTCATCACGGCGCCCGACCGGAGCAGCACCTCGCCGACGCTACCGGCGCCGACCGGGCGGCCGGCGGAGTCGCGGATGGACACCGTGACGCCGACCGCCGGCTGCCCGACCGAGGTCGGGACGTCGTCCGGCGGGCCGTCGCGGCGCGTGCCGACCCCGAGCCCCGCCTCCATGGGCAGGTACTCCGTCCGGACCCGAACGTCGAAGCGATCGCGCAGGGCTTCGGCGAGGGCGGGTTCGGGCGCGGCGCCGAGTACGACGATCTCGTGAAGCGCCGAGAAGTCCAGCTCCCCCAGCGCCGGGTGGGCGAGCACGGCCGCCAGCCGCTCGGGCGTGCCGGTCAGGGCGGGCAACCCGAGCTCGGCAGTCGCCCGGATCTCGGTCTCGACCTCGTTCTCGAGAGCACTACCTTCGCCGGATTCGGCGCCCGACCGGGCGGCGGACGGGAGCGAATAGACGGTCGCGCCGCTCTGCAGCACGCAGGGCAGCCTGTTCAGGAACTCGGGGTAAGCGGCGCCGAGCAGGCGCGGCTCGCCGTCGCCCCAGCGGACCCCCGCCTCGGCGCGGCGGATCGCGTCCAGCTGCCGATCACCGAAGATCGCCCCGCGCGGGGCGTCCGCCGGACCCGAAGAGATGATCATGACTGGCCGGTACGCGTCAGGCGGCAGCGGGGGTGGAGGCGGCTCCGCCCTGGCCAGCCGGCCAAGCGCCTGCCCGGCCTCCCGGCTCGGCTCGACCGTGACCAGCTCGCCACTGAGCCACAGGTCCGGGGCGGCGATCGTGAGGCAGGGCCGCACCACCTCGTGCAGGTGGACCAGCGACTTCGGCGGCAGGCGAGGGTCGTAGCCCGCGGCGACCGCGCTCAGCTTGGCCACGGCCAGCGAGCACACGGCGTATTCGGGAATCGGCGGCAGCGCGATCGCGACGACGTCGCCGGGCAGCACCCCGCGATGGCCGAGCCCCGCGGCGACCGCGTCGGACAGCCGGTCGAGGTCGGCGAAGGTGACCCGGCGGCCGCCGCCGACGAAGGCCTCACGCCGTCCGTGACGGCGGGCCGCCTCGCCCGCGAGCATGCGCAACATCGTGTCCGCCTCCTGTATGGCGGAAGTGGGGCCGCGAATACAGGCCACTGCCAGGTTACCGGTGGGCCTACCCATGCTGCGCAGGTCAACCCCGCATCCTGTCGGGACAGAACGCCTAGTGGTACACGGCCGGCTTCTCGGTCTTGGCCGCCGTGTAGATCGCGCGCAACGTCACCTCGACCGAAGGCCGCCCGACACTGGCCGCGCGGGTCACCGCGTACACCTCACGGGCGAGCGTGCAGTCGGGGATCGCGCGCACGACGACACCGGGTTCGCCGGCGGCCAGCGCGAGCGCCGGGATCGCCGCGATGCCGATCCCCCGGGCCACCAGGCTGAGAATCGTGTGCAGGCCCTCGAACTCCCACGGCACCGGCAGCGCCCCGCCCACGTTCTCGAGCAGCCGGTCGACGGCCTGCCGGGACGGCTCGCCGGCCGGTGCCGCCATCCAGGGCTCCTTCCGCAGTCGTTGCAGGTCGACCGGCACGTCCGGGTCGGCCATGTCGTGGTCGGGCGGCACGACCAGCACGAGCGGATCGCGCCGCAGGTGGACGAAGGTCAGCGCGGCCGGGGCCTGCTCGGGCAGCCGGCCGGACCAGTCGTCGACGAGGGCGATGTCCACCTCGCCGGCGTGCACCTGGCGGATGCCGTCGCCCGGTCGCGTCTGACGCAGCACGAACGACAGATCCGGGTGATCCCCCAGGCTGCGGACGAGGGTGGGCGAGAACGCGACGGCCGCGGTCGGGAAGGAGGTGACCACCACCCGGCCCGACGGCGCCCCGGACTGTGCCGACAGCTCGGCCTCGGCCACCTCCACGCGGGCCAGGATGTCCTCGGCGTGTTCGGCCAGCCGGCGTCCGGCATCGGTCAGTTCCGCGCTGCGGGCGGTGCGATCCAGCAGCGCGACGCCGGTCTCCCGCTCGAGGACGGACAGCTGTTGCGAGATCGCGGAGGCGGTATAGCCCATTGCGGTGGCGGTGGCGGCGATGCTCCCACGATGCGCGAATTCACGGAGCATCCGGAGCCTTCGAAGGTCGAGCATAACTACATCTTACGGTTACCCCCGACGAGAGTCGCTTGTTTTAACGCCTGTTGATGGGTAAGCCTTATTCAGGTAGCCGGCCGGCCACCGTTATCGGGGGACGTCCCAACGGGGGATCTCCCTTCTTTGTGTTAACCCCACCCTGCTCGAAAGCTGGTGTCGTCATGCCCGTAAGCGTGTCCGCAACTCTCGCCGCCAACGAAGCCCTCGACCGGCGTCGACGATCCGGCGCGCCCGTCCTGCCGATGGCGTTCGGCGAGGCCGGGCTGCCCGTTCCGCCGACGCTGCGAACGGCGTTGGCCGAGGCCACCGGGCACGCCGCATACGGGCCGGTCGCCGGAAGTGCCGAGCTGCGGGAGGCCGCAGCCGGATACTGGGGCCGGCGCGCGCTGCCCGTGGACCCCGGCCTCGTCGTCTGTGGTCCGGGCAGCAAACCCCTGTTGTTCGCGCTGCTCGTCGCTATCGGCGGTGATGTCGTCGTACCGCAGCCGAGCTGGGTGAGCTACGCGGCGCAGTCCCGGCTGCTGGGCGGCCGGCCGCTGTTCGTGCCGTCGCTGCCGGGGCAGGGTGGGGTGCCGGACCCCGATTTGCTGGCGAGCGCCGTCTCCGACGCGCGGAGCCGAGGTCGCGACATACGGGCCGTCGTGGTCACCCTTCCGGACAACCCCACGGGCATGGTGGCCTCCCCCGAGTTCGTGCAGAAGCTGGCCGAGGTGGCCCGCGCGCTCGACCTTGTGATCATCTCCGATGAGATCTACCGCGACCTGATCCACGAGCCCGGAACACCGTTCCGGTCTCCGGCGGAGATCGCGCCGGAGCGCACCGTGGTGACGACGGCGTTGAGCAAGAACCTCGCGCTCGGCGGCTGGCGGATCGGCGTGGCGCGGCTGCCCGACAGCCCGCACGGCCACGACCTCCACCGCGAACTCCTCGGCGTGGCCAGCGAGGTCTGGTCGAGTACGTCCGGACCGACCCAGTACGCGGCCGCGTACGCCTTCAGGGAGCCGCCTGAGCTGGTCGAGCGGGTGGCGCTCAGCCGCCGGTTGCACGCCACCGTCGCCCGAGCGGTCGCCGGCAAGTTCGCCATCGCGGGCGCCTCGGTACGTCCGCCGCAGGCCGCCTTCTACGTCTACCCCGACTTCGCGCCCCTGCGAGCGGAACTGGCGGGACGGCACGGGATCGAGACGGGTGCCGACCTGAGCCGGTTGCTGCTGGAGCGGTACGGCGTGGGGGTGCTGGCGGGCAGCGCGTTCGGCGAGCCGGACGGCGCGCTCCGCCTCAGGGTGGCGACCAGCCTGATCTACGGGGAGACCGACGAACAGCGATCGGCCGCGCTCGCCGCGCCCGACGCGGTGACGCTCCCCTGGATCGACAAGGCGCTCGGCCGGCTCGGCGAGGTGCTGTCCGACCTGGTGCCGGACGGCTCGCCCGCCCTGGTACCGCAGCAGGCGCAGGGGAAGGAACGCAAGATCACCTCCCGCGGGCCGCTGCTCGCCCGTGCGGAGGCATAGGCCCGGCATGGCCAGGCATAGGCCCGGCCTAACGGGCATGAGCGGATATAGAGGGGCATAAGGGGACGCGGCCGCTGCCCGGGGACCTGGGGATTGAACGGTATATTGATGCCTCGGGCGGCGCGATATTGGAGACTCCCCGTGGATCAGCCGGACGAGCAGGAAGAACCGGATCATCCGGGCCTGCCCGTGCCCGCCGGGGAGCAGCCGGCGCCGACACCCCGCGGCTCCACCTTCTTCGGCGAGACACACGTCGAGGGCGACGCCGTCGCCGGCGACAAGTACGTCATCGCCCCGAAGGCCGCGACGCCCCCCGGCCAGCTGCCCCGCGACGACCCGTGCTTTCGCGGCCGTCGCGCCGTGCTGAAGTATCTCGACGGCCTGCTCGCCAGGGCCGCGGCGGGCGGCGAGGGCCCGCTGGTCATCGTCGTGCAGGGCATGCCGGGCGTCGGTAAGACGGCGCTGGCGGTGCACTGGGCGCACCGGATCGCCGGGCGCTACCCCGCCGGGCACCTCTACGTCGACCTGCGCGGCCACTCGCCGCGCGCGGTGATGACACCGCCGGAGGCGCTGAGCCGGATGCTGCGGGCGCTGGGCGTGCCGGGCGAGGTGATGCCGGACGACGACGACGCGCAGGCCGCGCTGTTCCGCTCGCACCTCGCCGACCGGCGCATGCTCGTGATCCTCGACAACGCGGCGAGCTCCGACCAGATCCATCCGCTGCTGCCGGCGGGGCCGCGGTGCGTGACCATCGTGACCAGCCGCAACCGGCTGCCCGGGCTCATCGCGCGGGGCGGCGTGTACACCGTCGACCTCGACGTGATGCCGCCCCACGAGGCGCTCGACCTGGTCGCCGCCATCGTGGGCGAGGAGCAGGCGAGCGCCGAGGCCGAGGCCGCCGCCGAGCTCGCCGTCCAGTGCGCCTACCTGCCGCTCGCGCTGCGCATCGCCGCCGCCAACCAGAAGGTACGGCCACACGACACGCTGGCCGACACCGTACGCGAGCTCGAGGGCGGCGACCGGCTGTCGGCACTGGCGCTCGACGACAACCCCAAGCAAAGCGCCGTCCGCACCGCGTTCGACCTGTCCTACCGCGACCTCACCGACGAGCAGAAACGGGCGTTCTGCCTGCTCGGCCTGGTCGAAGGGCCGGACTTCGGCGACGAGGCCGTGGCCGCGCTGCTCGGCGCGTTCCCCGACGACGCCCAGCGCGTGCTGCGCAGCCTCACCCAGGCCAACCTCGTCCAGCAGATCTCGGCCCACCGGTACCGCCTGCACGACCTGCTGCGCGACTACGCCAAGGAGCGCATGAAGACCGAGGACCTGTCCGAGGAGCGTGACGCCGCCGTACGCCGCCTGCTGGGGTGGTTGCTGTCCGCGGCGCAGGACGCGGCGCGCCGGGTCAACCCGCACCGCCGGGTCGCCGCGGCCGACTCCTCGCTCCCCCGCACCCAGGACCTCAAGGACGCCCTGACCTGGTTCGAGGAGGAGCGCGGCGTGCTCGTCGCGGCCACCGCCCAGGCGTTCGCCGCCGGGCTGCACCGCGAGACGTGGCAGCTGGCCGACGCCATGTTCGACTTCCTCGACCTGCGCACCTACACCCAGGACAACCTGGAGGTGCACCGGCTCGGCTACCAGGCGGCCGACCTCACCAAAGACGCCCCAGCGCGGGCCGTCATGCTCCGGCACATGGCGGTGATCCACCGGGAGCTGTGCCGATACGACCGGGCCATCCAGGTGGGCGAGGAGGCCCGCCGACTGTTCCGCGAGCTGGGCGACAGCCGTGGCGAGGCCGAGTCGCTCGACACCCTGGCCAGCGCCCAGTGGAACCAGGGCCGCTACGACAAGGTGCGGGAGCTGATCGGCCAAGCGCTTCCGGTACGGCAGCGGATCGGCGACCGCATGGGCGAGGCGAACTGCCTGCACGACTTGTCCCGGGTGCACCGGCGCATCGGCCGCTGCGACGTGGCGCTGGCCTACGACCTGGAGGCGCTCGACGTCCGCCAAGAGCTCGGCGACCCGCGCGGCGAGGCCGAGGCCTTCTACAACCTCTCCCGGATCTACTGCCAGATGGGGTTGTACGACTGGGCGCGGCGCGACGCCGAACGGGCCCTCGACATCGCCGCCGATCTCGGCGACCAGCACCTGCGGGCCCGCGCGCTGGCCAGCATCGCCGACATCAACCGGCAGACCGGCGAGACCGACCAGGTGCTGGGCCCGGCCGAGGAGGCGCTCGGAATCCAGCAGCGCATCGCCGACAGCCGGGGCGAGGGGATCACCCGCGACAACCTGGCCCGCTACCACCTGCTCGGGGGCCGGCTGCACGACGCGCTGGAGCAGTCCATGCTGGCGCTGGAGGTCGACCGGCGCCGCCAGGACCCCTACGACCGGGCGCACAAGCTGCACACGGTCGGGATCATCCACACCCGGCTCGGCAACCGCGACGAGGCCATGGCCAACTTCATCGAGGAGCTGGCCCTGCTCGGGGAGGTCGGCGACCTGCGCGGCACGGCGACGACACACCTGGCCATGGCCGAGCTGTGCGTTGACTCGGGACGCGACGACGAGGGCCTCGAGCATGCCCGGCTCTCGATCGACATCGAGCGCGGATACCACAATCCCTTCGCCGTCGGCCGCCGGCTGCTGATCGTCGCGCAGCTCGTCGAGCGGGTCAGCGGAGCCACGGCGGCGGAGAGCTACCGGCAGGAGGCCGACCGGCTCCTCGCCGACTACGACCTCCCCGACCGAAACGAACGGCGGAACGGCACCGCGGCCTAGCCCTGTTTCCCCTGGCAGACAGATCCGGTCTCGTCTTTTGCCCAGGTCAGACGGCGACAACCGGCGCGTTGCGGCACGAGGATGATATTTCAATCACAAAGGTACGTAAGCGCAGGCCATAATTCAGTGGGATCTGTCTGCTCGTGGTGAACCACTGCAGCGTTGATCAACCCATGTGGTGCAGGTGGAGTCCGCGCGGTGGGGGCGCGGGCGTGGAGGCGAGGGGGGACCCGCCGTGAGACATGCCCGAGATGGAGCGGCCGCGGCCATCGACGTCGCGGCGCGCGTGCTGGCCGTACGAGGCAAGAGCGAACCGCCGGAGATGGAGAACCCCGACGTCGCCTGGGCGGGGCAGGCCCGCGAAGGAGTCTGGGCGCCGACCAAGGACGGCCAGCGGATCCACATCGCGATCGCCTGCGGCGCCGGGGATCGCGCCCCCGTCGTCCTCCGCCCCAGCCTGCGGGTCTTCGTCGACGTAGACACCAGCACCGACATCGTGGCGCAGACCACGGCCTCCGGCCTCCGGCTGGTCACCGTGCTGCGCGGCCCCGACGCGCCCCAGGAGTTCCGCTTCCCGATCACGCTCGGCGAGATGCTGGCGCTGGAGGCGATGCCGTCCGGCGGGTTCGACGTGGTGCACGAGCGCTACGGGGCGACCGTCGGACGGTTCTACTCCGCCTGGGCGTTCGACTCCTACTTCCGCCCGGTCGAGGCCGACTACGACCTCGAAGGATCGACGCTCGTCATGCGCATACGGCACAAGGACGCCGGCTACCCCGTGGTCGCCGACCCGCTGTACGGCATCTGATCACCCGCCTGATCACCCGCCTGATCGCCGCAGCTGATTACGCTGCTTCCGCGGGGGTCCGGGCGGGCTCGAGCGGCGGCGCGCCGACTCCGCAGTGGGTCTTCGACTGGGGCCGCGCCGACTCGGGGCACGTCCGGAGCACGTCGCTGTGCACCGTGAAGAACGACAGCGCCGCGCCCACCACCAGCAGGACCGCGCTGACGATCATCGCGGTGTGGAATCCGTCATTGAACGTGACCGGGTTGCGGTAGGCGTCGCCGGTCAGCCCGACCAGCGGCGGCACGGCGGCCACCGCCAGCAGCCCTGCCGCCCGCGCCACCGCGTTGTTGACCCCGCTTGCCACGCCCGCGTGCCGTACGTCCGCAGTCGCCAGCACGGTGGCGGTCAGCGGCGCGACCACCGCCGACAGGCCCAGGCCGAACACCACAACCGCGGGCAGCACATCGCCCACATAAGAGGCGTCCGGCCCGATGCGGGTGGTCAGCAACATGCCGGCGGCCGCGATGAGCAGGCCGCCGGTCATCAGGATCCGTGGCCCGATCCGCTGCGCGAGCGCCCCGGCCCGCGCCGAGAGCAACAGCATCAAGATGGTGACCGGCAGCAGCGCCACGCCCGAGGCGATCGGCGAGAAGCCGGCCACCACCTGCAGGTCCACCACGAGCAGGAAGAACTGCACGCTCATGCCGCCGTACACGACGAAGGTGATCGCGTTGACCGCGCTGAACTGCCGGGACGCGAAGACGTCGAGCGGCATCATCGCGCTCGCGCCGCGCCGCCGCTCCACCACGATGAAGGCAACACCGGCCGCCAGCCCGGCGAGTCCCACGGCGATGGCCGCGCTCAGCGGGATCCGCCCCGCGGGCGCCTCGGTCAGCGCGTACGTCACCCCTGCCAGCGCGAGCGCGGCCAGGACGGCGCCGCCGATGTCGAAGCCGCGGCTCGCCTCGGTGTCGTACGTCTCGGGCACGTGTCGTACGGTGACGAGCACCACGATCACGGCGAGCGGCACGTTGAGCAGGAACACCCAGCGCCACCCGGCGGCGTCGACCAGCCAGCCGCCCAGGAACGGCCCGACGGCGGCCGCCACCCCGCCGAGACCCGACCAGGCGCCGACGGCGCGGGGCCGGTCGTCCGGCGCGAACGACGCCTGGATGATCGCCAGCGACCCCGGCGTGAGCAGCGCGCCACCCACGCCCTGCAGGGCCCGGGCGGCGACCAGCATCGGGATGTTCACCGCGATGCCGCACAGCACCGACGCCACCGCGAACCACACCACCCCGAGCAGGAAGATCCGGCGCCGCCCGTAATGGTCGCCGAGGGACCCACCGAGCAGGATGAACCCGGCCAGCGTGAGCGTGTAGCCGTTGACCGTCCACTGCAGGCCCGACATCGACGCGCCCAGATCGTCCGCCAGCCGGGGCAGCGCGACGTTGACCACCGTCGCGTCCAGCATCGCGACGCTGGACCCGAGGACGGTGGCGAGCAGGATCCACCGGCCGCGTGGCTCGGCCAGCCGGACGCTCATGACACCGCCCGCTCAACCGTCGCGCACGCGGTCGCGGCGCGCTCGCTCATACGATCGTCTCGTCGACGAAGCACCAACGCCAGTCTTCGCCGGGCTCGAAGGAGCGGATGATCGGGTGGTCGCTCGACGCGGCGTGCTTGGCGGCGTGGCGTTCTGGCGAAGAGTCGCAGCAGCCGACGTGGCCGCAGGTCAGGCAGAGTCGCAGATGCACCCATCGGGTGCCGTTGGCGAGGCACTCAGCGCATCCCCGTGGGTCGAGCGGCTCCGGATCGGCGGCCGGGAGCTCGGCGACATGTGCGCAAGTCGTCATGACATTCATCCTCGCACGATCAGTGTGGTCAGGTAAGGACGAATGTAATCAAGTAAGCAAATCACCAGTGATCTGGACTGAACGGCTCATCGTCCGGCCGGTCGGAGCGCGCCAGCAGCTCGAGATCCGAATCGACCATCATCGTGATGAGCTCCTCGAAGGAGACATTGGGCTCCCAGCCGAGCTGCTCCCTGGCCTTCTTCGGGTCGGCGCAGAGCAGGTCGACCTCGGCCGGGCGCGTGAAGCGGGGGTCGGTGACGACGTGGTCTGCCCAGCTCAGGCCCTCGCTGGAGAACGCGAGCTCGATGAGCTCGCGGACCGAGTGGGTGCGTCCGGTGCCGATCACATAGTCGTCAGGCTCGTCCATGGCCAGCATCAGCCGCATCGCCTCGACGTAGTCGCCCGCGTAGCCCCAGTCGCGGCGGGCCTCGAGGTTGCCCAGCTTGAGCTCCGTGGCCAGGCCGAGCTTGATGCGGGCCACGCCGAGCGTGACCTTCCGGGTGACGAACTCCGCGCCCCGGCGCGGCGACTCGTGGTTGAACAGGATGCCGCTGACGGCGAACATGCCGTACGACTCGCGGTAGTTCTGAGTGATGAAATGGCCGTAGGTCTTGGCCACGCCGTACGGGCTGCGCGGGTGGAACGGCGTCCGCTCGTTCTGCGGAGTCTCCCTGACCTGGCCGAACATCTCCGACGACGACGCCTGGTAGAAGCGGATCTGCTCGCCGCCGGGCGTACGGGAGGCGCTGATGCCGCTCACCACCCGGATCGCCTCCAGCATCCGGAGCGTGCCCATGCCGGTGACCTCGGCGGTGAGCTCGGCCTGATGCCACGACATCGGCACGTACGAGATCGCGCCGAGGTTGTAGACCTCGTCGGGCTGCACACGTTCGACCGCCGAGATGAGACTGCCCTGGTCGAGCAGGTCGCCTTGCGCGATCTTGATGTCGCCGACGTGCTTGCGCAGCCGCGCGACATGCGGATTGGCCTGCCCCCGGACGAGGCCCCAGACCTCGTACCCTTGCGCGAGCAGGTGCTCGGCGAGGTACGAGCCGTCCTGCCCGGTGATGCCGGTGATGAGCGCTCGCCTGGTCAGCGTGACTCCCTAGCTCGTTCCCCAACTCCGGCTCATCGGGCGCCAATCCGCTCGATGAGTGTAAAAGACGAGGTTAGCGAGCATCTGGGGGCGTGACGAGCGAGGATGACCGGTAATACCGAATCAGATTCGCGATTCTCGTCACGGTCGGCAGGTGAAGTCGGCAGGTGAAGTCGGCAGGTGGACTCGGCAGGTGGACTCGCTCGGGACGATGGAAGCGGGGTGCACGAGGTGACGGTGCCGCTGCGGCTGGGCGGGCGCACGCTCGGGGACGCCGTGATCATGGCCGTGGTCAACCGGACGCCCGACTCGTTCTTCGACCGCGGCGCCACGTACGACTTCGGCGCCGCGCTGAACGCCGCCGACAAGGCCATCGCCGAGGGCGCCGACATCATCGACATCGGCGGCGTCAAGGCCGGGCCGGGCGATGACGTCAGCGTGGCCGAGGAGCTTCGCCGCGTCGTCGATCTCGTCGCCGCCGTACGCGAGCGGCACCCGGGCACGGTGATCAGCGTGGACACCTGGCGCGCCGAGGTCGGACGGGGCGTCGCCGAAGCCGGCGCCGACCTGCTCAACGACACCTGGGGCGGCGTCGATCCCACGCTGGCCGAGGTCGCGGCGGCGTACGGCATCGGGCTGGTCTGCGCCCACGCGGGCGGCCATCGCCCGCGGACCCGGCCGCATCGGGTGGGCTATCAGGACGTGGTGGCGGACGTCGTACGGCACGTGACGGCCGAGGCCGAGCGGGCCGCCGGCCTCGGCGTACGCCAGGACGCGATCCTCATCGACCCGGCCCACGACTTCGGCAAGAACACCCGGCACTCCCTGGAGATCAGCCGGCGGCTCGGCGAACTGGTGGCGACCGGGTGGCCGGTGCTGGTGGCCGTGTCGAACAAGGACTTCATCGGGGAGACCCTCGGCCAGCCGGTCGACAAGCGGGGGGTCGGCACGATGGCCGTGCTGGGCGTGTCGGCCTGGCTCGGCGCGCGGGTCTTCCGAGTCCACGACGTCGGCGGCGCCCGGCGGGCCCTCGACGCCGTCACCGCCCTCCGGCCGGACTGAGCTCACCTGGCTCAACTGAGCTCACCGGACTGAACTCAAGGGGAATGGCTCAGGAGGAATGGGCGGCCTCGCGCTGCCGGGCGCGGTAGGCGGCGACGTGCATGCGGTTGCCGCATGTACGGCTGTCGCAGTAGCGGCGGCAGCGGTTGCGGGACAGATCGACCAGCACACGGTCGCAGTCCGGGGCCTCGCAGGTGCGTAGCCGGTCCAGCTCCCCCGCCGCCACCACGAAGGCCAGCGCCATGCCGCAGTCGGCGGCGAGGTGGTCGGCCAGCCGGGCGCCGGGGGCGAAGAAATGCACGTGCCAGTCGTAGCCGTCGTGATCGGTGAGGTGCGGGGTGGTCCGCACGTCGCCGACGATCCCGTTGACGAGGGCCACCACGCGGCGCGGATCGCCCGCGTCGAAGACGTCGCGGAACCGCTCGCGGAGCCGGCGGATGGCGACTAGGTCGGCGGCATCGAGGTGGGAGACGTCGCTGATCTCGGCGCGGGCGACGAAGGCGCGCAGGGCGTCGAGGTCCGGCAACCCCTCCTCGCCGTCGGTGCCGGGCCCTAGAGCGGCGGGGCCGGTGTTGATGAGTTCGACCACGGTGCCGAGCGCGTGCTCCGTGTCATGAGCGAAGATCACGTCGACTCCTGTCTCGACCGGCGACGGATTCGCCGTTTGTCATCACCATACGACCATCTCGCTGCTTACCGACCACGGCATACGCAGCTGAGGAGGTTCCTTGACTCCTACGCCCGCGACGTGGTGCGGCGCAAGGACCTTACGTCCCAAACCACTGTGTTCCACTCCTCGACGTCCCCGGTCGACGTCCCAGTCTCTTGATGCCTCGGCGGCGCGCCGTCCTCAGTCGCGCGACATCATGACCTCTTCGAGGTCGAGCTCGTGCAGGACACGCTGTAGCACCTCGTCGTCGATCCGCCGCTCGTCGCGGAACCGGATGAACACCTCGCGTTCGGCGGCCAGCATCTCGCGGCGCAGCCGCCGGTACGTCGCGCTGGGCACCTCCTCGCCCTCCGGGCCGGTGCCGCCGCCGAGCCGTTCCCAGGCGCGGAGCTGCCGCTGTTCGGCATGGCCGCGGAGCCGCTGGACGATCTCGTCGCCGACGGACCCCTCGGCGGCGGCCAGCTCGTCGAGCCGTTCCAGCGACGCCCTGGCGGCCGCATGCTGGGCGGCCGCCTCCGCCACCTGGTCGGCGTACCGCTCGCGGTCGCTGCCGACGCCGAGCCGGCGGATCAGCGCCGGGAACGTCAGGCCCTGCAGCAGCAGGGTGGCGAGCACGGTGGTGAAGGTGAGAAACAGCAGCAGGTCGCGTTCCGGGAAGGGAGTGCCGTCGCGCATTGTGAACGGGATCGCGAACGCGGCGGCGAGCGACACCACGCCGCGCATGCCCGCCCACGAGACCACGACCCGCATCCGCCAGGACAGCGCCGGGCGGGCCGGCGGTTCCCGGGCCGGCAGCCCCGTGGGTCCCAGGCCGCGGCGCCGGAACCGTATTTGCGGGATGGAGCTGGTCGGCAGCACCCAGACGAACCTCGCGATCACCGCGGCGAGGAACACCGCCAGGGCATACCACACCAGCGACCCCCAGCTGCGGTTGGACAGGCCGTCGAGAATGAGCGGCAGCTGCAGGCCGATGAGCAGGAAGGCCAGCGACTCCAGCACGAAGACGGTCACCTTCCAGAACGACTTGCCGAGGACGCGGGTGACCGCCCCCGACTGCACCGAGCGGTACCCGAGGTAGAGGCCGCTCACCACGACGGCGATCACCCCGGAGGCATGGATCGTCTCGGCGATGAAGTACGCGGCGAACGGGGCGAAGATCGGCACCACGGTCTCGACGAGCGGGTCGCCGAGGCGCCGGCGCAGCCAGTGCAGCGGCGGGCCGAGTACGAGGCCGACCGCGATGCCGGCCGCCGCCGCGTACATGAACCGGCCGACACCGTCCAGCAGCGAGAACCCCTCGCCGACCGCGGCCGCGAGGGCCACGCGGAACGCGGTGAGCGCGGTGGCGTCGTTGAAGAGGCTCTCCCCGACCAGGATCGTCACGGTCTGCCGGGGCAACCCGAGGCGCCGCGCCACCCCGACCGCGGCGAGCGCATCCGTCGGCGCGACAATGGCGCCGAGCGCGAACGCCGCGGCCAGCGGCAGGCCCGGCACGACGAGGTACGCCACGTACCCGACGACCACGGTAGTGAACAGCACGAGCCCGACCGACAGCAGCGCGATCGGCCCGACGTTCTCGCGCAGGTTGAAGTACGAGCTCTCCCAGGCGGCCGCGAACAGCAGCGGCGGCAGGAAGACGTACAGCACGAAATCGGGATCGAGCTCGACCTCTGGGATGCCGGGCACCGCCGCGACCAGCAGCCCGGCCACCACGAGAATCAGCGGCGCGGCCAGGCCGAGCCGCCGTGCCAGCGCGGCCACCGCGATGGCCCCGACCGGCAGGGCGAGCAGTTCGAGTGCGTGTGTCGCTTCCATAGTCCTAGCCCCGGCCCGATGGGCGGACGGGCCCGCCTTCCCCTACCGGCCCGATCATTCCACGGCGCCGGAGGGCACCGGACCACCCGGCTCGCAGGCCTGTTTGAGAAGCCCCGCCCGCCGTGCGGAAGGACCGTGCGGTAAGACCGTGCGGTAAGACCGTGGATCAGGACAGCGGGCCGGTGAACCAGCTCTACGGTCGTTCCTTCGCGAACGACAGGAAGTCGCGCGCCACCGGCGACAGCGGGCGATGCGTGTGCACGAGCCCGATCATGCGGGTGATCGGCGGGTTGAAGGACCGTACGGCGAGGCCCTCGGTGTCCTCGACCTGGCTGCGGTACCACAGCAGCGAACCGATCCCGGACCGCACCAGGCCGAGCCAGGAACCGCGCTCGTCGGACTCGATCCCGACGACCGGGGACGCTCCGATTCTGGCGAGGATGCCATCCAGCTCCGCCCGCCGCGCGCTGCCGCGGACGGGCATCACCAGCCGCATGCCGTCCAGCGCGGCCAGCGGCACCGGGTCTCGAAGTCGCAGCGTGGCCGGCGAGATCAGCACGACCTCGCGCTGCTCGAAGGGGTGCGCGACGAGATCGCCCGGCACCGGCAGGTCGGTGACGGCGAGGTCAGCGCGGCCCTCCCGGACCGCGGCGCCCACCGCCTCCCGGCCGACGCAGCGGATCACCCGGACCCGGACGGCGGGCTGGTCGCGGGCGAACTGGGGCAGCAGCCGCGCGGTCAGCTCGGGCTCGAGGGTGGGCGTCGCGGCGATCCGCAGCTCGGCGCCGCGGCCGTTGCCGCGCGCGGCGGACAGCTCTTCGATCGCGTCGACGGCCTCCAGCGCCACCCGCGCGTGCCGGACGATCTGCTCGCCCGCCGAGGTGAGCACGACGCCGCGGCCCGACCGGGCGAACAGCTCGATGCCGAGCTCACGTTCCAGCTCGCGCACGGCCCGGGACAACGCGGGCTGTGCGACGTACAGTGCCTGCGCCGCCGCCGTCATCGTTCCGTGGTCGGCGGTGGCCACGACATAGCGCAGCTGCCGCAGGTTCATGTCCCGACCGTAGGACAACAGGGCCGCCCGGTCTTGGACATGCCAAGAATCGAAGCGACATTTGCGCATTACCCCGAGTAGTCCGATTGGTGGCGCTCCGTGCCGGTCGTTCGGCGCCGGCCCAGGCCCCTACTTGCTATCGGGGAGCTCGGCGGCGTAGCTCTCCTTGACGATGTCGAGGTGGTGCCAGGTCTCCTGCGCCATCACGCCGGGCACGGCGCGGATGGCGTCGAGCGCGCCGACGAGGGCGGCCCGGGAGGTGGCCTCGACGTGCCCGAGGATGTCGTAACGGCCGAACCCCGTCACCACGTAGTGCACGCCGTCGCGGGCGGCGACCTTCTCGGCCACCGGGCCGACGGCGCCCGACGCGACGAGGCCGAACCCGGCCAGTTCGGCGGTGCCGAAGGCCGTGGGGTCGGCGATGCCGGTCACCCGGATGACCCCCGAGCGCAGTAGCCGTACCACGCGGGCCCGGGTGGCCGCCTGTGACAGCCCGATCGTGCGTGCCAGCCGCGTGTACGGGGCGCGCCCGTCGCGCTGCAGTTCCCGCAGCAGCCGCCAGTCGATCTCATCCAGGGTCAGGTCGTTGAGTTCCGAGACGACCGAGTACGCGTCTTTGACGATCGAGACCGCGCGGAACACCTCCGTCGCGCGCACGCCGGGAATACGCCGGATCACGTCGATCTCCGCGGACAGCGCGGAGTCGTCGCGAGCCCGCACCTCGGTGACGAGGGCGTGCGAGCCGACGGTGAGGGAGGCGAAGCGCACCGACGACCGGGCGGCCAGCCGCTCGCCGATCTGCCGCGCCGCGCCGTTCACCGATACGGCGACATGCCCGATCGCGGCGGAGCCGACCACCGCGGAATGAACGACACCGACGACCCGGACGATCTTCTTTTCGAGGAGATTTTGCACGCGGGCTCGTACGGCCGTCCTGGAGAGCCCGACACGGTCGGCCAGGGCCTGAAACGTCGCCCGGCCGTCCCGCTGCAGCTCGCGGACGAGCACGGCGTCGACCGTATCAAGCACCGGTGTCCTCCTCGACCTTTGGACTTATGACCGACTGCAAGATCTTTCCATTACTGACCGGACTATTGGCAAAATTGACCCTTGCTCGTGTTCGCCACGATAAATGGCGACGGAAGCGTCGGATTTCGCCACCGGCGGAGACGAAAGTGAAGCCTTTGATGCCACGCCGACGCGGCATCGCACGACCGCTCAGGCCCCGCTGCCGGCGAGGTCTTCTGTGACCCGTCCCATAGTGGCGAGCAACGACCGGGCCTCGCCGCGGGCCATCTCGGCGGCGACGCCGTCTCCCATGGCCGTATACGCCTCTCCCAGCCGACGCAGGGTCTCGGCCAGGTCGAGCGATTCTTCGAGGTCACGAAAGATGCGCAGGGATTCGTGCAATGGGATCACCGCGCCGGGCGCGTCGCCGTCGGCGAGTAGCATCTCGCCGAGCAACCGCAGCACGTGTCCCTCACAGGTACGCCAGCCGACCTCCCTGAAAATGGTCATGCACTGGTCCAGCAGCCGCCGGGCCTGTTCGTGCCGGCCCTCCCGGACCATGCATTCACCCATCCGCATCTGCACCACGGCCTCGCCGAGCCGGTCCCCGAGGTCACGGAAGATCGGCAGGGCCTGTTTGAACAGCTCGAGGGCCTCGGCGTACCGACCGGTCTCAAGCTCCACCGCGGCCAGCCGGCGCAGCGCCTGGGCCTCACCCATGCCGTTGCCCGCCGCCTTGTGCAAACGCAGCATCGTCTCGAAGTGTGTACGCGCGGACTCGAGCCGCCCTTGATCGAAGTCGCACAGGCCGAGGCCTTCGGTGGCGTACGCCTCCGCGCGCAGGTCGCCGAGCTTGGAAAAGATCTCCAGACCGCGCCGCCAGCGGGTCCGCGACTCCTCCAGCGCGCCGTGGATGCGCTTCGCCGAGGCCACCCCGCACAGCGCGCCGGCGAGGCCGTAGTCGGCGCCCACCTCTTCGCACAGCTCGGCCGCCTCGGCGAAGCACCGGCCGCCCTCGTCGTAACGGCTCTGCACGAAGTACAGCCCGGCGAAGTTGATCAGGGCGGCGGCCTCGCCGCGTCTGTCCCCGGCGGCCCGGGCGGCGGTGAGCGCGTCGTCGCAGCAGCGCCGCCAGTCGACCGTGTCGCCGCGCAGTTCGAAGTACGGCAGCATCGCGCTGGCCAGCTCCCAGCACAGGTCGGGCAACCCGGTACGGCGCGCCTGCCGGACCGCCGCGACCACCCCGGCATGCTCGGCCTCGAACCACGAGATCGGGTCGGCGAGCAGGGCGGCCTTGATCTCGGCGTCCGCCCCGGCGTACGCCCACCGCGGCGCGTCGCCGTACAGTGGCGCGAAGTACGGGTTCGCCAGCCCCTGCTCGGCGCCCTCGGCCAGGGCCAGCCAAGCGGACAGCGCACGGCGCAGGGCCGCCCGCCGGTCGTCCTCGGACTCCTTCTCGGCTGCGCGCTCCCGCGCGTAGACGCGGACGAGGTCGTGGAACCGGTAGCGCGCCTGCCCGGTCTCGTCAGGGCCGGAGACCTCCAGCAGTCGCGCATCGATCAGCTCCTCGACCTGCTCCTCCGCCTCCGACACCGGTACGTCCATCAGCGCGGCGGCGGCCCAGACCGCGAAGTCGGGCGCGTCCAGCAGCCCGAGCAGGCGGAACGCGCGCTGGGCCGGCGGCGACAGGCCCTGGTGGCTCAGCCCGATGCTGCCGCGCACCTCGAGGTCGGCGTGTGTCAGCTCGTCGAGGCGGCGGTGTTCGTCGGCCAGCCGGTGCGCCAGCCGGTCCAGGCTCCAGTGCGGCTTGGCGGCCAGCCGGGCCGCGGCGATCCGCAGCGCCAGCGGCAACCGGTCGCACAGCGCGCCGATCCGTTCGCCGGCGGCCGGCTCGGCGGCGACCCGCTCCATGCCGGCCACGCGGCCGAGCAGCTCGGTGGCCTGCGCCGGGTCGAACGCGTCGAGCTCGATATGCACCGCGCCCGGCAGCCCGGTCAGATGCCGGCGGCTGGTCACGATGACGGCACAGGTCGCACTGCCCGGGAGCAGCGGCCGCACCTGCCGCTCGTCGGCCACGTTGTCGAACACGATCAGCACCCGCTGCCCGTCGAGCCGGGCGCGATAGCTCTCCGCCCGGTCCTCCGGGTCGTCGGGGATCGCGCCGCCGTCGATGCCGAGCCGCCGCAGCAGCCGGCCCAGCACTTCGGCCGGGTCGGCCGGGGACGGGCCCGCGCCATCGAGCCCGACGTACAGCCGGCCGTCGAACTGCGCCCGCAGCCGGTGCGCGACGTGTACCGCGAGCGTCGTCTTGCCGACCCCGGCCCGCCCGGTGATCGCCACGATCGGGACCGCGGCGCGCGGCTGCGGCATCCCGATGATCGCGTCCATGGCCTGCACGACCTGCTTGCGGCGCCCGGTGAAGTCGGCGATGTCCGGTGGCAATGGGGATCGCCCGGTCACGATCGGCAGGCTCTCGGTCGCGGGCGGCTGGGCCGACTCGTCGTCGGCGAGCACCGCCTGCTGGGCCTGCCGCAGCTCAGGCCCCGGCTCCAGGCCGAGCTCGTCGATGAGGATCCGCCGGGCGTCTTGATAGACGTCGAGCGCCTCCGACCGCCGCCCCGCCCGGTGCAGGGCCCGCATCAGCAGCGCCCGCAGCCGCTCCCGCAGCCGGTGCTCCGCGGCCAGCGCGGCCAGCTCGGCCACCAGATCGGTGTGCCGGCCGAGCGCCAGGTCGGCCTCGGCCCGCTCCTCGATCGCCGAAACCCGGCGTTCCTCTAGCCTGGTCGACTCGACCGAGAGGCCGAGGAATCCCTCCAGCGCCGGCCCCCGCCACAGCCCCAGCGCCTCCTTGAGCAGGGTCGCCGAGCGCTGCGCGTCACCCTCGTCGGCCGCCGCCCGCGCGTCGCTCAGGCCCTGCTCGAACTCCAGAACGTCGACTTGATCGGGCGCGACCCGCAGCACGTACCCAGGCGGCGTGGTGACGATGATGTCCCTGGCGGAGGCGACGCCGATATCGGTCAGGGCGCGCCGCAGCGCCGACACGCACGCCTGGATCTGCGCGGTCGCCGTCGCCGGCGGCTCATCCGGCCAAACGGCGGAGATCAGCCGATCGACGCTGACCACGCGCCCCGCGTTGATCGCCAGCGTCGCCAGCACGACACGCGCCCGCGGACCGACGGCCACCGGCCGCCGGCCATCCCACAACTCCACGGGGCCCAGGAGTCTGACCTGCATCCACCTCTCCCCCGTGCACGTCCCTGGGGGCGTTGAACAACATGCCGTTCTGCTGTACATGCGGCTCCTGAGCGGCAACAGGGCGGCGACCGGACCGTGTGGGGACCGAAACTTTCGCCCGCAGTCGCCCGCGTGAGGCATGTGAAAGCAACGTGCAATGCTGCACGTTTCACGTCAAGAGCACGGGACACAAACCGGCAAATATCACGGTGTTCGACCACTACTTTCTGCGGTCGCCACCGAAATTGATCGGAGGTCTCTTTCACTTACCGCGGGAGGACCGCCATGTGATGATCACCCCCGGCGTCGGCCCGTCCACTACCGGGTATGGATCACACTGGAGTGTTCGCCCCAGGGTCACACTTCCCTCGATTGTGATTGGTGTAGACAAACGGTGCGCCTGATCAACGGTGAGCGGGTCGCTCACGACCTCACTTACAGCGACGTCTTCATGATGCCGAGCCGCTCGGCCGTCGGCTCTCGCCTCGACGTCGACCTGTCGACCTCCGACGGCAGCGGGACCACGATCCCGATCGTGGTCGCCAACATGACCGCCGTCTCCGGCCGCCGCATGGCCGAGACGATCGCGCGGCGCGGCGGGATCGCGGTGCTCCCGCAGGACATCCCGATCGACGTGGTCGCCGACGTGATCGGCTGGGTGAAGCAGCGGCATCTGGTGGTCGACACCCCCATCACCATGGGCCCCGGCGACACCGCGGGCCACGCGCTCGGCCTGCTGCCCAAGCGGGCGCACGGCGCGATCATCGTGATCGAGGACGACCGCCCGATCGGCGTGGTCACGGAGGCCGACTGCCAGGGCGTGGACCGGTTCGCCCAATTGCGCGACGTGATGAGCCGCGACCTCGTCACCCTGCCGAGCACGGTCGACCCGCAGGAGGCCTTCAACAGCCTGCACAGCCGCGGTCATCGGCTGGCTCCCGTCGTCGACGCGAAGGGCCGGCTGGCCGGCATCCTCACCCGTACGGGCGCGCTGCGGGCGACGCTCTACGCGCCGGCCGTGGACGCCAAGGAACGACTGCGCGTCGCGGTGGCGATCGGCGTCAACGGCGACGTCGCCGGACGCGCGAGGGCCCTGCTCGACGCCGGCGCCGATCTCCTCGTCGTGGACACCGCGCACGGCCACCAGGAGAAGATGATCGACGCGCTGCGACTGGTCCGGCGGCTCGCGCCGGACGTGCCGGTCGCCGCGGGCAACGTCGTGACCGCGGAGGGCGTGCGCGACCTCGTCGACGCGGGCGCCGACATCGTCAAGGTCGGCGTCGGCCCGGGCGCGATGTGCACGACGCGGATGATGACAGGCGTCGGGCGCCCGCAATTCTCCGCCGTACTGGAGTGCGCGGCCGAGGCGCGGCGCCTGGGCCGGCACGTGTGGGCCGACGGCGGGGTGCGCCATCCCCGCGACGTCGCGCTCGCACTGGCCGCCGGCGCCGCCAACGTCATGATCGGCTCGTGGTTCGCCGGGACGTACGAGTCGCCCGGCGACCTGCACCGGGCCGCGGACGGCCGACTCTACAAGGAGAGCTTCGGCATGGCCTCGGCCCGGGCGGTGCGGCTGCGCACCGCCGACGACTCACCGTTCGACCGGGCCCGCAAGGCGCTGTTCGAGGAGGGTATCTCCACCTCCCGGATGTACCTCGACCCCGACCGTCCCGGCGTCGAGGACCTGCTCGACTCGATCATCGCGGGGCTGCGCAGCGCATGCACGTACGCGGGCGCGCGCACCCTCGAGGAGTTGCACGAGCGCGCGGTCGTCGGGGTCCAGGGCGCGGCCGGTTATACCGAAGGGATGCCGCTCGCGACCAGCTGGTAAATATCTCGCCAACGTGGGGGCTGCCCGGCGCCATGGCATCTTCGAGTGGGCCGGTGATTCAGGACGGAAGCGTAATTTGCCTACGCTGGGTACTACATGGAGTCGAACCGGGTCACAACACTCATCAAGGGCGACTACGCCGCAACTTTGTGGTCCTTTTGATCGTACATATAGAGGGCGAAGACATTCGCCGCCCTGGGGTCGGGAATCGGAGCGTACATGGGACTGACACGGGGCGGCCGTGACACCCACGACGATGCGCCGCCGTACCCGCGCCAGGAGGTCCTTGGGCGAGCCGGCGGGTTTGGGCGTGCCCTGGCACTGACCTTCGCCTCCGCCCTGCTGTGGGGATTCGCGCATCTGTGGATGGGCCGCCGCCGGACGGGCCTGCTCCTGCTGGCCCTCTACTGGCTGCTGGTCGCCGCGGTGGTCGTCCTGACCACCACCTTCCGGCAAGACCTGCTGGAGTGGGCCGTCCGGCCTCGACTGCTGACCGCCGTCACGATCGGCTCGCTCGTGCTCGGGCTGGTCTGGGTCTCGATCGTCATCCGCTCGTACCAGATCGCCCGCCCGGCCGGCGCGCCGACCATCAGGCGCGCGGCGGCCCACACCACGGTCGGCGTCCTATGCCTCGCGCTGATCGTGCCGTTCGCCTGGGCCGCCCGCTACACCAACGTGTATCGCGACACGCTGACCAGCATCTTCCAGGGCGGCGCCGACGCCAAGCCGGTGAACACCGACAACCCCTGGGCGGGCCGGCGCCGGGTCAACGTCCTGCTGCTCGGCGGCGACGCGGCGGGCGACCGGGTGGGGGTGCGCACCGACAGCATGACGCTGGCCAGCGTGGACACGACCACCGGCGACACTGTGCTGCTGAGCCTGCCGCGCAACCTGGAGCACTTCCCGATGCCGGCCGGCCCGGCTCACGAGCGGTTCCCGAACGGCTTCACCGGCGACGGTCCGGAGAACCCCGGGTTGCTCAACGAGGTCTTCGAGTACGCGGAGAACCATCCCGACGTCGTACCCGGCGTCCCCAAGAAGTGGCGCGGCCCGACTCTGATCACTCAGACCATCAGCGGGATCCTCGATCAGCCCATCGACTACTACATCCTGGTCGACATGTTCGGCTTCGCCGACATCGTCGACGCCATGGGCGGCGTCAAGATCAAGATAGACAAGCCCATCCCGTACGGCCAGGAGGGCGGCGTCCTGCAGCCCGGCTACCGGACCCTGCACGGCAAGGAGGCGCTGTGGTACGGCCGGTCCCGCAACGACAGCGACGACTACGTGCGGATGGGGCGGCAGAAGTGCCTGCTGCGTGCGATCGCCCAGCAGGCCAACCCGCAGCGGGTGCTGACCCGGTTCGAACAGTTGGCCTCCGCCACGAAACGCGCCATCTCCACCGACATCCCGCAGGGCCTGCTGCCCGCGCTCATCCAGCTGTCGGGCAAGGTGAAGAACGGCGCGGACATCACCAGCCTGCAGTTCGTACCGCCGCTCATCAGCACCGGCAGCCCGGACTTCCCCGAGATCCGGCGGCTGGCCGCCAAGGCCATCGCGGACAGCGAGGCCGGCGCGACGAGCGCGACCGGCCCGCCCGGCGCCCCCGGCGCGAACGCCTCATCCTCGGCGACATCCTCGGCTTCGCCCGCGGGCGACGCGTCGCCGAACCCTGAGTCCAGCAAGGCACAGTCCAGCAAGGCGCAATCGCTTGCCGCGACCTGCCCGTCCTGACGACAGGTACTCCGCTCAGGGATCGCTCGGCGGTGTTGCGGTCTCCTCTGAACGGAGCACGACGCGGCGGGTGCCCGTGGGCGCCGTCTCGGCGGCGAGCGCGGTGCGGGCGCGCAGGGCGAGGTACTCGCCGCGCAGCCGGAAGGTATCGCGCATCTCGGCGGTGAGCTCGTCGAAGAACTCCTTCCGGTAGCCGGAGTCGGTGAGCACGGCGATCGCGTAGTACAGGCCGGTGAACGCCGCGATACCGCCCGATACACGGAGCAGCGCCTCGGTGACGACGACCTCGTGGCCGAAGAGGTCGAGCGCCGGCAACATCCGCCGGTCGTTGGTCACGCCCCACGCCTGATGCACCTTCGTGGTGATGGCCAGGGCGCCGAACGCCACGAAGAAAACGCCCACGCCGAGGCTGACGACCAGCACCTGCAGGGCCTGACTGACGAGCATGACGACACCGACGTTGAGCCGCTGCCGCCCGGTGAGCGGCGGGTCCGCGGCCCGGTCGCCGGTCAGCACGGAGGACTCGATGTCGCGCACCTCGCGCGGCAGCCGCAGCACCATGAACAACCCGCCGACGGCCACGAACAACCCGCCGACAAGGAAGAACGACGGCAGCGGCATGTCGGAGAAGACCTGCCACATCTCGGTGTTGATGAACAGCACCAGCGAGAACACCAGCAGGACGGGCAGCGCGCGGACCAGGATGGCGAGCGAGATGGCCAGTTGGCCGCCGATCCTGGCGACCGCCCACGCCACCGTAGACAGCAGGCCGTACCCGACAACGAGATAGATCAGGCCGAGCAGGACCGCGTTGGCGAGCCCCGTGCCCAGGGCCTGCCGGAACTGCCCGCCGAAGATCAGCGGCAGTACGGACGGGATCAGCACGAAGCCAGCCAGCTCGGGCACTCCGAGCCGACGCGGTAGCGTCCAGAACGATCGGTTCCGGGCGAGGTTGAGCAGCCCGAACCCGCCGAACAGGATCGCGCAGCCGCCGAGCACCGCCGCGATGTTGGCCCACACCGGCCAGCCCCACTTCGCCGCGAGGAACATCTCGCCGATGAAGACGAGCGCCAGCAGTGGCGCCGCGCGCGTGAAGATGTCGTGCGTTGCCGAGTAGTCCTCGATGAACAGGGGCAACCCGGCACGCCGGAACCGGCGCTCGTAGCTGACGAGGTCGTCCGGTTGATCGGCGGTCCGCTTCGGCATGGGCCCGACCATATCCAAGGGCCGCCTCCAGGAGACTGGGGCGATACTCGAGGCATGCAGACAAGGCATCGGGTCAGGGCGACCGTGAACATCGTCAACCTCTCGACGCCGCTGGGGCTCCTCATCGCGTTGACCGGCGCCCGCCGCATGAGCCGCGGCCCGCGCGGCCTGGTATTCGCCCGGGGCTACCGGCTACCGATCCCGCCCGCGCCCGCGTTCACCGTAGGCAACGTGATCCTGCAGCGCCGCGGCGAGGACGACATCGAGAACAGCCCAGATCTGCTCGCCCACGAGGAGCGGCACACGACGCAGTACGCGGTCAGCCTCGGCCCCGTCATGATCCTGCTGTACGTACTGGCCTCGGGCGTCTCGTGGGTGCTGTGCGGCTGCCCGGCGTGCTACAACCCGTACGAACGGCTGGCCGGGCTCGCGGACGGCGGCTACATACGGCACCAACTGCGGCGGCTCCGCCGCCGGGCCGCCCCTGCCCCACCCCCGTGATCAGAGCCGTTCGATGATGGTGACGTTGGCCTGGCCGCCGCCTTCGCACATGGTCTGCAGGCCGAAGCGCCCGCCGGTGCGCTCCAGCTCGTGCAGCAGCGTGGTCATCAGGCGGGCGCCGGTGGCGCCGAGCGGATGCCCGAGCGCGATCGCGCCGCCGTTGGGGTTGACCCGCGCGGGGTCGGCGCCCGTCTCCGCCAGCCACGCCAGCACGACGCTGGCGAACGCCTCGTTGATCTCCACGACGTCGATGTCGTCGATGGACATGCCGGCCTTCTTCAGGGCGTGCGCGGTCGCCGGGATGGGGGCGGTCAGCATGCGTACGGGGTCCTCGCCACGCGCGCTGAGATGATGCACCCGGGCCCGCGGGGTGAGCCCATGGTCGCGTACGGCCTGTTCCGAGGCGACCAGCAGCGCGGCGGCTCCGTCGGAGATCTGGCTCGATACGGCGGCGGTGAGCCGCCCGCCCTCGACCAGCGGTTTCATTGCCGCCATCTTCTCGGGCGAGGTGTCGCGGCGCGGCCCCTCGTCGGCGGAGACGTCGCCGTACGGCGCGATCTCGCGGGCGAACCTGCCCTCGTCGATCGCGGCGATCGCCCGCCGATGGCTCCGATAGGCGAACCGCTCCATCTCCTCCCGCGAGATGCGCCATTGGCCGGCGATCATCTCGGCGCCCCTGAACTGGGAGATCTCCTGGTCACCGTACCGGGCCGCCCAGCCGATCGACCCGGCGAACGGGCCCGCGAGGCCGAGTTGGGCGGCGACCGTCATGGCGGCCGCGATCGGGACCTGCGACATGTTCTGCACACCTCCCGCGACGACCACGTCTGCGGTGCCGCTCAGCACCGCCTGCGCCGCGAAGTGGACGGCCTGCTGTGACGAGCCGCACTGGCGGTCGACGGTGACGCCGGGCACCTCCTCGGGCAGCCCGGCGGCCAGCCAGCAGGTACGCGCGATGTCGCCCGCCTGGGGGCCGACCGTATCGACGCAGCCGAAGACGACGTCGTCGACGACAGCCGGGTCGATGCCGGACCGCTCGACCAGCGCCGTGATCGCGTGCGCGCCGAGGTCGGCCGGGTGTGCGCCGGCGAGCCCGCCGTTCCGCCGCCCGACCGGCGTGCGTACGGCCTCGACGAGGTAGGCCTCCACTGGACCGCTCCTTAGGTTTTGGGTGCTGGTTTGTGGGTGCTGGTATGTGGGTGCTGGCATATGAGTGCGGGGCTTATGGGTGCTGGCTGCTGACGGACACGACCTCACCGGTCAGGTACGAGGAGTAGTCGCTGGCGAGGAAGACGATGACGTTGGCGACTTCCCAGGGCTCGGCGGCGCGGCCGAAGGCCTCGCGGGTCTCGAGCTCGTCGAGCAGCTCTTTCGGAGCGCTCTTCTGCAGGAACGGATGGAGCGCAAGACTCGGGGCGACCGCGTTTACCCGCACGCCGGCCTTCGCAGCCTCGATCGCGGCGCAACGGGTGAGC
>DATBKU010000152.1:0-26672 GCA_036555725.1 Streptosporangiaceae bacterium
GAGGCGTCGGGCCACATCGAAGCCTTCGTCGATCCGCTGACCGAGTGCCAGTCCTGCCATCGACGGTTCCGGCCAGACCATCTCATCGAGGCGTACGAGGAGAAGCACGGTCGTTCGCCGGAGCACGGGCTCGGCGACATCGCCTGCCCGCACTGTGGAACCCGCGGCGCGTTCACCGAGCCACGCATGTTCAACGCGCTGCTGAAGACCTACCTGGGTCCGGTGGAGAGCGACGAGGGCCTGCACTACCTGCGCCCCGAGACGGCTCAGGGCATCTTCGTGAACTACCGCAATGTGGAGACCGCGGCCCGCAAGAAGCCGCCGTTCGGCATCGCGCAGACCGGCAAGAGCTTCCGCAACGAGATCACGCCGGGCAACTTCATCTTCCGCACCCGCGAGTTCGAGCAGATGGAGATGGAGTTCTTCGTCGAGCCCGGCACCGACGAGGAATGGCACCAGTACTGGATCGACGAGCGGCTGCAGTGGTACGTCGACCTCGGCATCCACAAGGAGAACCTGCGCCTGTACGAGCACCCGGCCGCCAAGCTGTCGCACTACTCCAAGCGCACCGTCGATATCGAGTACCGCTTCGACTTCGTCGGCTCGGAGTGGGGCGAGCTGGAGGGCATCGCCAACCGCACCGACTACGACCTGACGGTGCACAGCCGGGCCTCGGGCGCCGACCTGTCCTTCTTCGACCAGGACAAGAACACCCGCTACGTCCCGTACGTCATCGAGCCGGCGGCGGGCGTCGACCGGTGCGTGCTGACGTTCCTGCTCGACGCCTATGCCGAGGACGAGGCGCCCAATGCCAAGGGCAAGCTGGAAAAGCGCACGGTCATGCGGCTCGACCACCGGCTGGCCCCGGTCAAGGCCGCGGTGCTGCCGCTGTCGCGCAACGCCGACCTGTCCCCGAAGGCACGTGACCTGGCGACTGCGCTGCGCCGCAACTGGAACGTCGAGTTCGACGACGCCGGCGCGATCGGCCGCCGCTACCGCCGCCAGGACGAGATCGGCACGCCGTACTGCATCACCGTCGACTTCGACTCGCTCACCGACAACGCGGTGACCGTACGGGAGCGCGACTCGATGAGCCAGGAGCGCATCTCCATCGCCCAGGTCGAGGCCTTCCTCGGCGCCCAACTCCTCGGCTGCTGACCACCGGCCCGCTCATGGCTCATAGCCGATGTCAGCGCGTCTTATGTCCTGGCCACACCTGCCGTGCCGGATGGGCAGGGGCCGATCGGGTCTGCCGACAGGACTCTGGCCCCCTTATAGATCGCGATGACTGCGGTTCATCATGAAGGTGAGTCATGGAGGTGGCCATGACCTCACCGCACGTTACTGTCAAGGAGCCCCGCCAGCGTGAGCAGTGGGTCGACAACCTGCGCGTGGTGCTCATCGCGGGCGTCATCGTTGCGCACACCGCGACCGCCTACGTGGTCGATATTCCCTGGTATTACGACGATGAGCAGACCGCCTCTGGCGTGTGGTCGGTGATCGTGGGTCTTCCCACCTTCGTCGCTGGAGCCTTCGGGCTCGGCCCGCTCTTCCTGGTGGCCGGCTGGTTCTCGACCGTCTCGATGGCGCGCAGAGGCGCAGCGGACTTTGTCCGCTCCAGGCTCCTGCGCCTGGGCCTCCCGTTGCTGGTGTTCGTCCTGCTGCTGCAACCGTTGACCGACTACATAGGAAACCTCAGAAGCGAACGCGGAAGCTTCGCCTACTACCTCGGCATGACCGAAGTGAGTGTGATGTGGTTTGTCGCCGCGCTGCTCGTCTTCTCACTGGCGTACGCCGGGCTACGAGTGTTGCGGCCCAGTGTGGAGCCGGGACGGCTGGACCGGCCCGCGGCCCTCGTCCCGGTGGCGGCCACGGCGATTGCGGTGAGCTCCTTCACGGTCTGGCAGATCTGGCCGTGGAACGCCGAAGTGTTCTTGAACCTCAGGTTCGGCGAGTGGCCACAGGCTGCGGTGCTCTTCGCGCTCGGAGTACGCGCCGGCGAGACCGGCTGGCTGAAGGATGTGCCCGCGGCGCTGGTCCGGCGCATCGGCTGGCTGGCGGCCGCAGCGGCGCTCGCCCTTGCGGCGTTGCTCGGCATCGAGGCAGCGTGGGGAGACGTGGATGTACTTCTGGACGCAACCGCTATGGGGCCGACGATCGTCTTCGCCGTCCTCGACGGACTGCTCGCGGTGACGTGGACGCTGTGGTGCGTTGCGTGGTTCCGGCGCCGGTGGACCAGCCAGGGTCCGGCAATGAACAAGGCGAGCCGGGCCTCCTATGCGACCTACGTCATCCACCCGCTGGTGCTCACGACCCTGATGGTGGTCTTCGCCGCGGTCGTACTGCCGCCCGTGCTGAAGTTCGTGGTGATCTCAGTAGCAGGCGTACCGGCGTGCTTCGCCGTCGGCTACGGGCTGACCCGGGTGCCGGGCATCTCCAAGGTGCTCTGACAACGGACGCCCACAGGTTGCGGTCGTCGCTACAGCAAGGGCCGAAGGGGAGCGCCTCGTACCGACCGCCCTGTCGCTGCCGCAACGGCGTGCACTCCACCCTTGGTCGCGCCGGCGGGCGCCGCAAGGGTCAAAGGTCGTGAACGTCCAGCCTCAACAACGACGTCGGCTCATGCCGCGTACAGCGTTACCGTTGGCGGATTCGGCTTCATCGGTCCGGCTAGCGATCTTTGGTCGGGGTTCGCTCGCGGTGGAGCGCGACGCCGAGGACGACCAGGGCGACGCCGGCGATCTCGATCGGCGTGGGCAGCTGGCGGAGCACGATCACGCCGATCACCGTGGCCGTGGCCGGGAGCAGCGCCACCAGCAGCGCGTACGTCGACCGCGGCATCCGCGCCATCGCGAGCTGGTCGCAGACGTACGGGATCACCGACGAGCTGATGCCGACGCCGACCCCGGCGGCGAGCGCGATCGGGTCGGTCAGCGCCGGCGCCGCCTGCACGGCAGCCAGCGGCGCCACGAACACACAGGCCAGCAGCATGGCCGCGGCCAGCCCGTCGATCCCGCCGAACAGCCCCGCGCCACTGAACCGCTGCGCCGCCCGGTGGGCGAGCACGATGTACGCCGCGAACAGCACGGCGTTGGCGAACGCGAAGACGAATCCGAGCGGCTCGCCCGCCAGCCGTACGTCCGTGAGTACGTAGACCCCGCCGACCGCCGCCGCCAGCGCCGCGACATTCCGTGGCGTACGCGCGCCGAGCGCGGCCAGCGCGATGACGGGCAGGAACTCGATCGCCGCCACCGTCCCGAGCGGAAGCCGGTCGATCGCCAGGTAGAACAAGGCGTTCATGACGGCCAGCACCGCCGCCCATGCGACGACGGTACGGCGCCCGTCGCGGTCGAGCCGGGCCAGCGTGCGCCACGGACGGCGCCACAGTGCGAAGACGAGAGCGGCGCTCCAGATCCGCAGCCCGGCCACCCCCAGCGGCGCCAGCCGTGCGAACAGCAGGACGGCGAACGCCGGGCCCAGGTAGTGAAAGACGGCGCTGCCGACGAAGTAAGACCAGGGTGGAACGGCGGTCCGGCGCTCCGTGAACTGCATGGCCGTATCGTCGATCGGTTCGTACGCTGGGGGAATGGCGAACCGAAGGGTCAGGCCGGAGCGGGCCTACGAACCCAAGGCGATCGACGATGTCGACCTTCGCATTCTCACTGAGCTGCAGGCCAACGCCCGGGTGAGCTTCGCCGAGCTCGGCCGCCGGGTGGCCCTGTCGGCGCCGGCGGTGGCCGAGCGGGTGCAGCGGCTGGAGGACACCGGCGTGATCACCGGCTACCACGCCGAGGTCAACCCGCGGACGCTCGGCTTTCCGGTCACGGTGATGATCCGGGTCCGCCCGGCCGTCCGCGAGCTGGCCCGCATCGCCAAGATCGCCGAGGAGATCCCGGAGATCGTCGAGTGCTACCGGATGACCGGCGACGACTGCTACTACTTCACGATGCACCTGCGGGCAGTTGACGACCTCGAGCCGATCATCGACCGCTTCACGCCGTACGGGCGCACCACGACGTCGCTCATCCAGTCGGCGCCGGTCCCGCGGCGCCCGCTGCCCTTGCTCTAGCCGCCGCTCAGCTGAACGGCGTCTTGGGCCGCTCCTGCAGCACTCCGTCGACGTAGATGTCGAGCTTCTCGTTGTAGAACGCCATCAGCCCGGCGACCTTCTGGCTCTCCGCGAACGGGGCGCGGTACGACCAGACGAGGTCCTTGTGGACCTTGTCACCGACCTTGATCGACCAGTACTCGGCCTGCCCCTTGTACGGGCAGTGCGACACCGTGTCGGTGTGCTCCAGCAGGTCGAGGCGGACATGCGTCTTGGGCAGGTAGTACCGCACCGGCAGGCCGGTCTCGAACAGCAGCCGCGGGTTCGCCGACTCGGCGATCGTCACCCCGTCGACCTCCACCCGTACGTGCCGCGAGCCGGCCAGGATGTCGACCCGGCTGTACGGGTCGCGCGGGTGGGTGAAGACCTCCTCGTCCTCCTCGAACCAGGCGTCCATGGCGTTCCACTCGAAGCGGACCAGGTCGCGCAGCTCCTCGATCGGGGAGTCCTCGTAGCGGATGGCCGCCCCCGGCGCCTCGCGGTCGCCGACCTTCACCGTGTACGTACGGCCCTCGCCCCGGCTGGGGGAATGCTTGGTGCCGCCGTCCGGGGCGAGCAGATCCAGCCGTACGTCGGCCGACGGGAGGTAGTACGCCGGATAGTACGGGATCTCCCAGACCAGGACTGGGTGGGTGCTGTCGGCCACCACCTCTCCGCCCAGATAGACCCGGACGCGCTTGGTGCTCGGCTCTACGCGTACTCGTCCGCGACTCGTTGTGCTCATGACTTCGCTCCGCTCGATGACCTATGTAGGCGCACAACACCGCTCCCGCGGACCGTGTTCCGCGAATGCTGCGATCGGGTCAGACCACCGGAGCGGGGCGTTCGCCGCGCTCGGCCAGGATCACCTGCATGACCGCGTTGATCAGCGCGAGATGGGTGAAGGCCTGCGGGAAGTTGCCCAGCTGGCGCCCGGTGTGCGGGTCGATCTCCTCGGCGTACAGCTGCAGCGAGCTCGCGTACGACAGCAGCTTCCCGCACAGCGCCCGGGCCCGATCCAGCTCGCCGATCATCACGAGTGACGAGACCAGCCAGAACGAGCACATCGTGAAGCTGCCCTCTTCGCTGTCGAAGCCGTCGTCGGTGTGCTCCGGGCGGTAGCGCAGCACAAGATCGTCTTCGCTCAGCTCGTCGGCGATGGCCAGCACGGTCTCCCGGACCCGCTTGTCGTCCGGCGGCAGGAACCCGACCAGCGGGATGAGCAGCTGTGACGCGTCGAGCGCGGTCGAGCCGTAATGCGCGGTGAACACGCCACGGTCGTCGAGGGCGTTGGCGATCACATCGGCCTGGATCTCGTCGGCGGCCTCCTGCCAGCGCCGCGCCAGCTCGAGGTCGCCGCGGATCTCGGCCAGCTTGGAGCCGCGGTGCGCCGCGGCCCAGCAGAAGATCTTCGAGGAGGTGAAGTGCTTCGGCTCGCCGCGCACCTCCCACATGCCGCAATCGGGCTGCCGCCAGTGCTCCAACGCCTCCTCGACCTGTTTCACGACGATCTTCCAGAGCCGGTCGTCGAGCCGGTCGCGCTTGCGGACGAACAGGTAGATCGAGCCGATGATGGCCCCCCACACGTCGCCCTGGCGCTGCTGGTACGCGGCGTTGCCGATCCGCACCGGGCGGGCGCCGTCGTAGCCGCTGAGGTGCTCGAGGATCTGCTCCCCGAGCTGGGCCTGCCCGTCGACGCCGTACATGATCTGCAGCCGGCCGTCGGCGGCGTCGGCGACGTCGCAGATGAAGTAGAAGAAGTCGTTGGCCTCCCAGTCGAACCCGAGTGTGTAAAAGGCCCACAGCGCCATCGTGGAGTCGCGGATCCACGTGTAGCGGTAGTCCCAATTGCGGTCGCCGCCCGGCGCCTCGGGCAGCGAGGTCGTCGAGGCCGCCGCCACCGCGCCGGTCGGGGCGTACGTCAGGCCCTTGAGGGTCAGCGCACTGCGCTGCAGGTGGCTGCGCCACGGATGATCGGGAAAGCGGCCCCGGTCGAGCCAGTGCTGCCAGTGGTGGACCGTCCAGATCAGTCGGCCCTGCGCGTCGTCATACGTGCGCGGCGGGCCGTGCTCGCTCCACGACAGCGCGACGAACCGATGGTCGCCCTGCTTGAGCAGCGTGCGGGCGGTCGCCAGCGAGCCCTCGAAGCCGACGTTCATGTCGGTGGTGAGGAGCAGTTCGATGCCGTTGCCATGTGCGACCGCCTCGTGGTACCCGCCGTCGGCGCGCTCCCACCGGGCCGGCTCGCGCCCGTAGTCGAACACCGGCATGCAGTCGAGGCGCACCTGCACCTGGCCGTTCACGCAGCGGACCATGCGCAGCAGGACGTGGTCGGCGTCGTAGTCGGTGGGGGCGCGCCGGTGCGTGTGGGACCGCTCGTCCTCGTGGTGCCACGGGCCCATGAGGAGCGCGTCGGTGACCACAAGCCAGCCGCCGTTGGTCCACCACGTAGTCTCCAGCACCATGGTGCCGGGGATGTAGCGCTGCGCGGCCGGCACCTCGACCCCCGCCGGGCCGAGCCGGAAGTAGCCGGCGTCGCGGTCGAGGATCGAGCCGAAGACGCTGGGCGAGTTCAGGTACGGTAGGCACATCCACTCAACGTTGCCGCTGGGCGCGACCAGGGCGGTGGTCTCGCAGTCCGACAGGAACCCGTAGTCGGCGATGGGGGCGAACGGCTCGCCGGTGTTCGCGCCGGCGACGAGGGATCTCATGTCGTGCTCATTCCCCATGGCCATCGTGGGTAAGACTCCTCTCGCCCGGCAAGAACAGAGACCTTGGCCCCTGCCGCCGGGCCCGAACATTAAGTAACGTTCAAATTGGCGTAGACCACTTTGTGGCTCTTACGTGCGTAAACGTACATCTGATGACTGAGTACGGGACGCGGGAAGACGCGGCGAGTACAGTCCCGCAGTGGCGGTGTTCGCACACCGGCCCTGGCTGCTGACGAAAGCCACTCATCCTTCCCCATCCTGGAGCTCGTTAGGGAGGTCCTCGTGTCGAAGTTCGTGTTCGGTTTCACTGAGGGAAACAAAGACCTCAAGGACCTGCTGGGAGGTAAGGGCGCGAATCTCGCCGAGATGACCAATCTCGGCCTGCCCGTTCCCCCCGGATTCACGATCACGACTGAGGCTTGTCAGTACTACCTCGAGCACGGCTCCGTACCCGACGGGCTCACCGCCGAGATCGACCAGCACCTTACCGCCCTCGAACAGGCGATGGAAAAGCGCCTCGGCCAGGCCGACGACCCGCTGCTGGTGAGTGTGCGGTCGGGGGCGAAGTTCTCCATGCCCGGCATGATGGAGACCGTCCTCAACATCGGCCTGAACGACGACTCGGTGCACGGCCTGGCCAAGCAGGCGGGCAACGAACGGTTCGCCTGGGACTCCTACCGGCGGCTCATCCAGATGTTCGGCAAGACCGTGCTGGACATCGACGGCGAGCTGTTCGAGGAGGCGCTGGAGGCGGCGAAGGAGGCCAAGGGCACCAAGAACGACCTCGACCTCGACGCCGGTGACTTCCACGGGCTGGTCGACACCTTCAAGGGCATCGTGCGCGAGCACGCCGGGCGGGAGTTCCCGACCGACCCGCGCGAGCAGATGGAGCTGGCCATCAACGCGGTCTTCGACTCATGGAACGCGCCGCGGGCCGTCCTCTACCGCCGCCAGGAGCGCATCCCGGCCGACCTCGGCACGGCCGTGAACGTCATGGCCATGGTGTTCGGAAACGTCGGCATGGACTCGGGCACCGGTGTGGCGTTCACCCGCGACCCGGCCTCTGGGCACCAAGGCGTCTACGGGGACTACCTGCAAAACGCCCAGGGCGAGGACGTCGTGGCCGGCATCCGCAACACCGTGCCGCTGGCCGATCTGGAGGGCATCGACAAGAAGTCGTACGACGAGCTGCTGCGGATCATGGAGACGCTGGAGACGCACTACCGCGACCTGTGCGACATCGAGTTCACCATCGAGCGCGGCAGGCTCTGGATGCTGCAGACCCGGGTGGGCAAGCGGACCGCGGCGGCGGCGTTCCGGATCGCCACACAGCTGGTCGACCAGGGCCTCATCGACATGGACGAGGCGGTCAACCGGGTCACCGGCGACCAGCTCGCCCGGCTGATGTTCCCGGCGTTCGACGAGGCGGCCGACAAGAAGCTGATCGCCAAGGGCATGAACGCCTCGCCGGGCGCGGCCGTCGGCAAGGCGGTGTTCTCCTCCGCGCGGGCGGTCGAGCTGGCCGGCCAGGGCGAGCAGGTCATCCTGGTACGCCGGGAGACCAACCCCGACGACCTCGACGGCATGATCGCCGCCCAGGGCATCCTCACCTCGCGGGGCGGCAAGACGTCGCACGCGGCCGTGGTCGCCCGCGGCATGGGCAAGACCTGCGTCTGCGGCGCCGAGGAGCTCGACGTCGATGTCCGGGCCGGGCGGTTCAAGGCGCCGGACGGCGTGGTGGTCTCCGAGGGCGACGTGCTCTCCATCGACGGCACGATCGGGCGGGTCTACCTCGGCGAGGTGCCGGTCGTCGACTCGCCCGTCGTGAAGTACTTCGAGGGCGAGCTTCCTCCGGAGAGCGACGAGCTGGTGGGCGCGGTCCACCGGATTATGCAGCACGCCGACACGAGGCGCCGCCTCGGCGTGTGGACCAACTCCGACACCCCGGAGGACTCCGCGCGGGCCCGCCGGTTCGGCGCGCAGGGCATCGGGCTCACCCGTACCGAGCACATGTTCCTCGGCGACCGGCGGCAGCTGGTCGAGGACCTCGTGCTGGCCGAGAGCGACGAGGAGCGGCAGGCCGCGCTGGACGCGCTCGAGCCGCTGCAGAAGGGCGACTTCGTCGGCATCCTGGAGGCGATGGACGGGCTGCCGGTGACGATCCGGTTGATCGACCCGCCGCTGCACGAGTTCCTGCCCGACATCACCGACCTGTCGGTCAAGATCGCGTTGGAGGGCGACAACGCCAGTGAGAAGGACCGCAAGCTGCTCGACGCCGTACGCCGGCTGCACGAGCAGAACCCGATGCTCGGGCTGCGCGGCGTACGCCTCGGCCTGGTGATCCCGGGCCTGTTCGGGATGCAGGTCAAGGCCATCGCCGAGGCCGCCGCCGAGTTGACGGCGCGCGGCAAGAATCCGCGTCCGGAGATCATGATCCCGCTGGTCGGTGCGGTGCAGGAGCTCGAGGCCAGCCGCGAGGAGGCCGCGCGGGTGCTGGGCGACGTCGGCGTCGAGGCCCCGATCGGTACCATGATCGAACTGCCCAGGGCGGCGCTGACCTCGGGAGAAATCGCCGAGTCGGCAGAGTTCTTCTCGTTCGGCACCAACGACCTCACCCAGACCGCGTGGGGGTTCTCCCGCGACGACGTGGAGTCCGCGTTCTTCGGCCGCTACCTCGAGCTCGGGATCTTCGGGGTCTCGCCGTTCGAGACGATGGACCGGGCCGGCGTCGGGCGTCTGGTGGAGATCTCCGTGGCCGAGGGCCGCAAGACCCGTCCCGACCTCAAGCTCGGCATCTGCGGCGAGCACGGCGGCGACCCGGACTCCGTGCACTTCTTCCATGAGGTCGGTCTCGACTATGTGTCGTGCTCGCCGTTCCGGGTTCCGGTCGCGCGTCTCGAGGCCGCTCGCGCCGCCATCGAAAGCGAGGGCAGCGACAGCCGGTAACGAAGGGATTCCGGCTGGCACGAACGGAGGCAGAAGGGCTGACACGCCATTCGAGGGGATGCCCGAACTTGTGACGCCGTGCCTGGCATCTAACGTAACGTGGTGGACACGATGACGTTGGAGATCGGGCTGCCCGAGTCCCCTCGGCCAGACGAGTCGGAGGGCCGGGACGAGGGGACGAAACCGCGCCGCGGGCGCAGGGCACGGTGGACAATGCGTGCGATTCTCATGATTGTCGCGATCGTGCTGCTGACCCCGCTGGCGGTGGCGAGCCGGGTCTGGTACGACGCCCGGCAGGACTCACACCCCAAGTCCGACGCGATCATCGTGCTGGGCGCGGCGCAGTACAACGGCCGCCCCTCACCGACCCTCGAATGGCGGCTCATCCACGCCCTCAAGCTCTACAAGGAGGGCGTCGCCCCGGCGATCGTCACGGTCGGCGGCAAGCGCCCCGGCGACAAATACACCGAGGCCGGCACCGGCCGCGAGTGGCTGATCGACCACGGCGTGCCGGCGAGCAAAGTGGTCGCGGTCGCCGAGGGCAGCGACACGCTCGACAGCCTCAAGGCCGTCGGCCACACCTACAAGCGGCTGCATTGGCACTCGGGCGTCATCGTGACCGACCCCTGGCACGCCCTGCGGTCGCGCACGATGGCCGGCGACAACGGCATCAAGGCCGCGGTCTCGCCGACCCGCAGCGGTCCCAGCGTGCAGACCCGCGACACCCAGTTCCACTACATCGTCCGCGAGACCGGCGGCTACCTCTGGTACGTCACGCTCGGCCGCATCGTCGGCGAGCAATAGGTCCTCAGGTTCTAAGCGGGTCCGGCGGGCACGGGGAGCTGCGCCGGGCGGTGCGACTCGGGGATGTCATACCGGGCCAGCAGTTGGCGCACGGTCTGCAGGGCGGCCGTGTCGTCGACCGCCCGGCGGGCCACCTCCGTCAGCTCGACCTCCTCGCCGCGCTCGTCGAGCAGCCGGGCGGGCCCCGACCACGACAGCGTCCAGCGGGCCTTGCCGGTCTCGACGAAGACGCCCTGCAGCGCGCCGGCGAGCACGGTGGCCACCAGCGCCCGCGTCTCGGCCCCCTGCCAGCCCAGGTTGCGCAGCTCCGCGCCGAGCCGGTCGACGTCGCCGTGCGCGAGGACGGCGAGCGCGCCGCCCAGGACCGGCTCCGGCCAGCCGGTGATGCGCTGCGCCCCGACCAGCAGGTCCGCGACGGCCTCGGCATTCGCGGAGGCGTACATGCCGCGTGCGATGATCTCCTCCCACGGCAGGCTGGGCAGCTGCCGCGCCTCCGGGGTCCACATGGCCTGCTGGGCGACGTGCTCGGCCGCCGCCGGCTGGGTCAGCAGCGTCACCGCCGGCCGGTCGTCGCGCTGGGCCGTCGGCTCGGGTAGCCGGGCTATCGCGGCGAGCCGCTCGGGCAGGCTCGGGTGTGAGTCGTACGGCGACCGCTCCTGGCTCGCGGCCTCCTCGGCGAACCGCTGCGCCTGGGCGGCGAGCAGCGCCCGGAACCCGCCGAACAGGTCGCGCGGCGTGGCCTTGGCCGCCCCGCCGAGCGACACGTAGGAGTTCAGGTAGTACTCCCATGCCGCGCCCGCCGCGTGCACCTTGCTCAGCGCCGAACCGGCCGCCTGCCGCCCGGAGATCCGTACGGCGAACTCGTCGGCCTCGTGCTCCTGCTGGCGCGACACGGCCTGCGAGACGCGGAAGTACAGCTTGGCGTACGTGACGAAGATCCGCCGCAGGATCGGGTGGTTGCCGAGCCCGCTGATCGCCTTGATCAGCGCCACCCGCCCTCGGTACGTCGGCGCGCCGAGCCGGGTGTGCGCGCCGCTGTAGTGGCCGAGCTCGTGCCCGAGGACGCCGCGCATCTCCGCCACCGTGAGCGTGGCCAGCAGCGGCAGCCCGATGTACATGGTCCGCTTGACCGCCCGCAGCCCGAGCATGCGGGTGTCCTCGCTCACCGCGGCGTTGACGTCCGGCACGAGCCGGATCTCCTCGGGCGGGGCGGTGCCGACCACGCCGGCCAGCTCCGTGACCTCCCGCCACAGCACCGGCTCGTCGGCCGGGCGGACCGCGAAGCCGTACTCGTCCTCCTCCTGCCGCGTACCCACCATGAGCAGGGCGCGCAGCAGCGCGAACGCGGCGATCGAGGCGATGACGGCGAGCTTGATCGCCCCGGCGTGCGGATGCTGGATCGCCAGGACGTCGAACGCGACGGTGGCCGCGATAATCACGCCGACGAGCGCGTAGAAGCCGATGAGCAGCGCGATCGCCAGAGTCGCGCGGAGGGTTGTGGTCATGAGGTCCCCGGGGTGTGCGTGGCGCGTGATGACAATACGGGATCTGAACCGCATTTGACGCGTCACATTTGAGACGCCGAAACCGGAACGTCAGTGCCCGCACGTAAGCTCGCACCACGATGACGTACGGCGAGCGTGACCGGGAGAGATGGGCGCCCGAGCCGCCCAAGCGACATGGCCGCACGGCCTTCGAGCGCGACCGGGCACGGGTGCTGCACAGCGCGGCGCTGCGCCGGCTGGCCGCCAAGACCCAGGTGGTCGACCCTGGCGACGGCAGCCCGCACAGCCCGCGCACCCGGCTCACGCACTCCCTGGAGTGCGCCCAGGTCGGCCGGGAGATGGGCAAGGCGCTCGGCTGCGACCCCGACCTGGTGGAGGCCGCCTGCCTGGCCCACGATCTCGGGCACCCGCCGTTCGGGCACAACGGCGAGGCCGCTCTCGACGCCATCGCCCGCTCGGCCGGCGGGTTCGAGGGCAACGCGCAGAGCCTGCGCATCCTGACCAGGCTCGAGCCGAAGTCGTTCGCCCCCACCGGCCCGCCGCTGCACGGGCGCAGCGTGGGCCTCAACCTCACCCGCGCCGCCCTCGACGCGTCGATGAAATACCCCTGGGAGAACAACGGTGGCGGGAAGTTCGGGGTGTACGACGACGACACAGGGGTGGCCGCCTGGGTGCGGGAGGGGGCGCCGGAGGCCCGGCCGTGCTTCGAGGCGCAGGTCATGGACTGGTCCGACGACGTCGCCTACTCCGTGCACGACCTAGAAGACGCGCTAGTCGCCGGGTACGTACGGCTCGATCAGCTGGCCGACCCGGCCGAGCTGCGCGCCGTGTGCTCCCGTACGGCCCAGCAGTACTGCGAGGCCGACCCGGCCGAGCTCGAGGAGCGGTTCAAGATGCTGCGGGCCGAGCCGTACTGGCCGGCCCGCTTCGACGGCACGCAGCGCGCCCTGGCCGCGCTCAAGAATCTCACCAGCGAGCTGATCGGCCGGTTCTGCCGGGCCGCGGAGCTGGCCACCCGCGAGGCGTACGGCCCGGGCCCGCTGACCCGCTACGCCGCCGACCTGATCGTGCCGCGGCCCGAACGGCTGGAGTGCGCGCTGCTCAAAGGGGTCGCCGCCCACTACGTGCTGGGCCGGGCCAGCCACGGCAAGATCCAGGCGCGCCAGCGCGAGGTGATCACCGAAGTGGTGCAGCGGCTCGCCGCCGGCGCGCCGGGCACGCTGGAGCCGGTCTTTCGCGACGCCTTTCAGGCGGCCACGAGCGACACCGCCCGGCTGCGCGTTATTGTCGATCAGGTCGCGTCGCTGACCGACACCTCGGCCATCGCATGGCACGAGGCGATTCCCGCGAACTGAGAATCACACCCCTTGCCGCCGAACCCCGGTCGCTGCTGGGATGGGCAGAGCTGATTAGCTGGGATACGCCTTTGTCTTACCCGCCTACCAGGAGGTTTCGCATGCCCAGCGAGGAGACGCAGGTCATCGTCGGGGCGAGCCTGGCCGGGGCCAAAGCGGCCCAGGCGCTGCGCGAGGAGGGCTTCACCGGACGGCTTGTGCTCGTGGGGGCCGAGACTGAGCGGCCGTATGAGCGGCCGCCGCTGACCAAGGAGTATCTGCTCGGCAAGGAGGCACTGGAGAAGACGTACGTCCACGAAGAGGACTGGTACGCCGGCAACAACGTCGAACTGCTGCTCGGCGTGGCCGCGGTCGGCGTCGACCGCTCGGCGCACGAGGTGCGGCTCGCCGACGGGCGGCTGCTGACCTACGACAAGCTGCTGCTGACCACGGGCGCCTCGCCGCGCCGCCTCTCGGTGCCGGGCGGCGAACTGTCCGGGGTGCACTACATCCGCACCATGGCCGACTCGACGACGCTGCGCGAGGCGATCCGCCCCGGCGACAAGGCGGTCGTGGTCGTGGGCGCCGGCTGGATCGGCCTCGAGGTGGCCGCCGCGGCGCGGGAGTACGGGAACGAGGTCACGATCGTCGAGCCCGAGGCGACTCCGCTGCACCGGCACCTCGGCCCCGAGCTGGGCGGTACGTTCGCCGACCTGCATCGGGCGCACGGCGTCGAGCTCGTCCTCGGCGAGGGCGTGAGCGAGCTGCGCGGCTCCGGCCGGGTGAGCGCCGTCGTCACGTCCGGCGGCCGGGAGCTGCCCGCCGACATCGTCGTCGTCGGCATCGGCGTGGTGCCCAACACCGGGCTCGCCGAGGCCGCGGGCCTCGAGGTCAGCAACGGCATCGTCGTCGACGAGTCGCTGCGCACGTCCGACCCCGACATCTACGCGGCCGGCGACGTCGCGAACTTTCAGCACCCGCTGCTCGGCCGGCGGATCAGGGTGGAGCACTGGGCCAACGCGCTCAACGGCGGCCCGGCCGCCGCGCGGGCCATGCTCGGGCAGGACGTGTCGTACGACCGGGTCCCGTACTTCTTCTCCGACCAGTACGAGCTCGGCATGGAGACCTCTGGGGTGCCGGAGCCCGGGGAGTACGACGAGGTCGTCTACCGCGGCGACCCCAAGACAATGGAGTACATCGCGTTCTGGCTGTCCGGCGGCCGTGTGGTGGCCGGCATGAACGTCAACGTGTGGGACGTCACCGACGACATCCAGACGCTGATCCGTTCCGGCCGGCCGGTGGACAAGAAGCTGCTCGCCGACTCCAAGGTGCCGCTGGCGGACGTGCCGTAGCGCGCGGCTACCGATGTACGGAGTCGAGCCGGCGGCCGTCCTGGCCGAACACGAAGATGCGCTCCAGGTCGACGCCCAGCCGGATCTCCTGGCCCTGCGTGTACCCGCGGGCTGACGGCACCCGGAACAGCAGGTCGGACCGGCGGTGATGGCCAGGACCGGCCGCCGCGTGCCCGTGGTGCGGTGCGCCGGGTGCGCGCCCGTAGTGCGCTCCGGCTGGCGCGTGCGGATGGGGCGGGCCCGGGGCGTGCGGGTGGTGCCGTCCGGACCCGTTCTGCTCGATGGGCGGCCGGCGCCCGCGCAGCAGCTCCCAGACCCGCTGGGCCGCCGACAGCTGCTCGGTCGCGGCAACGGTCGGCGGTGCCGACAGCTCGTTGGGGTCGATCGCCGGGATCCCAGACTCCGCGTACGCCAGCCACTCGTGGCCGTGGAACTCCAGGTCGCGGAGCCGTACGCAAAGGGTGGCCTCGGTCGTCGCCGGCTGCTGATGCGTGGGGGAGCGGTAGCCGGAGCCGAACTCGGACGGCCCCGCGGCCCGGGCGTACGAAGTGCCGGTCGGCGCGGAGAGCGGGGTCTGCACGTGGTCGGGGGCGCTGAGGGGGGTTAGCGCGTCGGCGCGAATGCCCACGACGACCTGCGAGCCGTGGCCCGCCATGAACGACGGCGAGCGCGGGTCGGTCCACGGAATGGTCAGCGCCTGGGCGCCGAAGTCGAGGATGATCCCCTCGTCCTGGCTGGCGAATGCGGTGGCGTGCAGCAGGTTGATCGGCGGGGAGCTGAGGAAGGCCGCGACGAACATGGTGCCGGGATCGTCGTACAGCTGCTGCGGCGACCCGACGTCCTGGAGCACGCCGTCGCGCATGATCGCCATGCGGTCGGCGAGCGTGAGGGCCTCGACCTGGTCGTGCGTGACGTACACCGTGGTGACGCCGAGGGAGCGGATCAGTCCGCCGATCTCCACGCGCAGGTCGCTGCGCAGCGCGGCGTCGAGGTTGGACAGCGGCTCATCCATCAGGAAGATCGACGGCTCCCTGATCACCGCCCGGCCCATGGCGACCCGCTGCCGCTGGCCACCGGACAGCGTGCTCGGCAGCCGGTCGAGCATCGAGTCGATGCCGAGCGCCTTGGCCAGCTCGCTGACCTTCGCCCTGGTCCGTTCCGGGTCGTCGCGGGAGATCTCCAGCGGAAACGAGAGGTTGCCGCGCACGCTGCGATGGGGGTACAGGGCGCCGCTCTGGAAGACCATCGACACGTTGCGCTCGCGTGGGGTCGTGTCGTTGGCGTAGACGCCCCCCAGCCACAGCTCGCCGGAGCTGATCTCCTCGAGCCCGGCGATCATGCGGAGAATCGTCGACTTCCCGCAGCCGGATGGCCCGAGCAGCACAAAGAGCTCTCCGTCGCGTATATGCAGACGGAGGTCCTGCACGGCACGGGTGCCCCCGGGGTAGATCTTGGTCACCCGGTCCAGGACCACGTCGGTCACTGACCCCCACCCCCCTTAACACAGCGTTAAACCGCTGTACGAGAGCTGTGCGATTACATCGCGTCGATGCGTGTGTTGTCCAGGGTCCATAGACCCTGCGTGATGGGCGTGGGAGACTCCGGACCAGATTGTACGAAGAGACCCCGGGGTCGTTTTGTGTTAACGAACCCCGGGCGCCGATTCGGTGATGTGCGTCAGCGTCCAGTGGGCACGATCTTCTCGGTCCGCTCTACGGCCTCGCCGAGCAGCTCGACCACATGTGGCTCGTGCGGCGTCGCGCCGGAGAAGATGACCTGGTCGACGCCGGCCTCGGCGAGCCGCCCAACGACGTCGGTGAGCTGGTCGGCCGACGGGTTGGCGGGCACGAAGGTCAGCGTCGTCTTCTCGATCCCCGCGAAGTCGCGTCCCTCCCGCTCGCAGTGCTCGCGCAGCACGCTGATCTTGTGCAGGAGCTCGGGGGTGTCGAACAGGTTGCAGGCGTCGGCGTACTTCGCGACGAGCCGCAGCGTCTTCTTCTCCCCGCCACCGCCGATGAGGATCGGCGGGTGCGGCCGGCGCAGGGCGGGCGGCGAGTTGAGCGGTCGCGCTAGGCGGTAATGCTTGCCCTCGTACGGGCTCTCATCGCCGGCCCACATCTGCTGCGCGATCTGAAGGGTCTCCTCCAGCCGCTCGAATCGCTCGGCGGTCGGCGGGAACGGGATGCCGAGGGCGCGCGACTCCTCGTGGTTCCAGGCGGCGCCGATGCCGAGCCAGGCCCGTCCGCCCGACAGCACGTCCAGCGTGGTGACCGTCTTCACCAGGATGCCCGGGTGCCGGTAGACCGTGCCGGTGACCATGGTGCCCAGCGTGATCCGCTCGGTGAGCGCCGCCGCGTACGACAGCGTGGAGTAGGCCTCCAGCATGGGCTCCTCGGGCGGGCCGACGGTTCCGATCTGGAAGAAGTGGTCCATGACCCAGAGGCTCTGGAGTCCGGCCTGGTCGGCGTCGCGGGCGATCCGGCCGAACATCGGGCCGATCTGCTCTGGCCCGCCGGACCAGCTGAAGGTGGGAACTTGGAGACCAATACGCATGGGGTGTCCTCACAAACGAGAGGCTTCTTTGGCGATTACCCACTGAGCGTGGGCCGCTGTCGCCAACCTGCCCGTTCGCGTGCGCTTTAAGTCAAGGGGAAGGTCTAGACTCACCGACGTGGCAGGCCGGATCCGCAACGAGGACATCGCGCTCGTCCGAGAGCGGTCGCCGATCGCCGAGGTCGTGGGGGAGTACCTCCAGCTCAGTAATGCCGGCGGGGGCAACCTCAAAGGGCTGTGCCCGTTCCATGACGAAAAGACTCCGTCGTTCAACATCACCCCGGCGCGCGGGCTCTACTTCTGTCATGGCTGCGGCGAGGGCGGCGACGTCATCGCCTTCATCCAGAAGATCGAGCACCTCGCCTTCGCCGAGGCGGTCGAGCGGCTGGCCGCCAAGGCGGGCATCGAGCTGCAGTACGAGCAGGGCGGGTACGCCCCGCGCAAGGATCAGGGCCAGCGGGCCAGGCTGATCGAGGCGCATCAGGCGGCCGCCGAGTTCTACGCCGAGCAGCTTGGCACCCCCGACGCCGCCGCGGGCCGGTCGTTCCTCGCCGAGCGGGGGCTCGATGCGGGCATCGATCGCTTCGGCGTCGGCTATGCCCCGCGCGAGTGGGAGGCGCTGGTACGGCACCTGCGCGGGCGCGGGTTCTCCGACCGCGAGATGATCGTCGGCGGGCTGGTCAGTCAGGGCCGCCGCGGGCCCATCGACCGGTTCCGCGGCCGGCTGATCTGGCCGATCCGCGACCTCACCGGCGACGTGGTCGGGTTCGGCGCGCGCAAGCTGTACGACGATGACGACGGCCCCAAGTACCTCAACACGCCCGAGACGCCGCTGTTCAAGAAGGGCTCGGTGCTGTACGGCGCCGACCTGGCCAAGAAGGAGATCGCGCGCCGCCGCCAGGCCGTGGTGGTCGAGGGGTACACCGACGTGATGGCCTGTCATCTGGCCGGGGTCGAGACCACGATCGCCACCAGCGGCACGTCGTTCGGCGACGATCACATCAAGATCCTGCGCCGCCTGCTGATGGACCAAAGCGAGTTCCGCGGCGAGGTGATCTTCACCTTCGACGGCGATTCGGCCGGGCAGCGGGCCGCGCTGCGGGCCTTCGCCGACGAGCAGAAGTTCGTCACGCAGACCTTCGTGGCCGTCCAGCCCGACGGGCTCGACCCCTGTGACCTGCGAACCAAGCACGGCGACGCGGCCGTTCGCGACCTGATCGCCGCGCGGGTGCCGCTGTTCGAGTTCGCGATCAGAAGCGTCATCACCGGCCACGACCTCGACACGGCCGAAGGGCGGCTGGCCGCGCTCGACGCCGCCGCGCCCGTCGTGGCGCGCATCAAGGACCGCAGCCTGCGGCAGATGTACGCGGTGAGCCTCGATCGCTGGCTCGGCATCATGGACGAGGAGTTCGTGCTGCGGCGGGTGCGCGAGCACGGCGGCCGGCCCAACGGCTCGGCCACCCCGGTCGTGCCGCCGCGTCCCGCCGAGCCCGCGTACGACCTGAGCGACCCGGCCATCCAGATCGAACGCGAGACGCTGAAGCTGGCCGTGCAGCGGCCCGCGGCCATGGGGCCCGCGTTCGACGCGCTGCCCGCCGATGCCTTCACCGCGACCCCGCACCGTGACGTACGTACAGTGATCGTGGAGGCCGGGGGAGTAGCGGGTGTCGCCGACGCGGCGGAGTGGGCGGCGCGGCTGCGCGACGCGGCGCCGAACGACGAGGTCAGGAACATGATCACCCGGCTCGCGGTGGAGCCGCCGCGTTCCGAGCAGAATTCGGACGACCGGTATGCCGCCGCGGTGTTGGCCCGTATTCAGGAATTGCAGCTCACACGTGACATTGCGCGGTTGAAATCCAAACTCGGGCGGCTGAATCCGGTCGAGCATCAGGAGGACTACAACCGGTTGTTCGGCGACCTGGTGGCACTTGAGCAGCAGAGACGGGTGTTGCGCGAGCGCGCGATTGGATCTCTGTAACCCCAGAGCCGGAAAAATGGGTCCTCCGATCTTGGTACCTCTTGACGCACACTGTCATCGTGGGCCCTTCAGTACTGCCCAGCGAGGCGCCATCAGCTCAACAGGTGGCCGACCTCGTCGCACGCGGCAGAGAGCACGGCGGTGTCACCGTCGATGACGTCGCTGCCGCGATCGATCGCTCGGACCTGCCGGCCGACTCCGTGGAACGAGTTGTCCGGATGCTCGCAGAGCAGGGGGTAGAGGTCCTCGAAACTCAGAATGAGGTCGAGGAGCTCACGCGGGCTGAAGAGGAGGACCTCGGCAGGAGGGCGCCGACTAGCGACCTGGTCCGGATCTACTTGAGAGAGATCGGGCGCGTTCCGCTGCTCACGGCAGAAGAGGAAGTCGAACTCGCGAAATCGATTGAGGCGGGTCTGTTCGCAGAGGAGAAGCTGGCCAGGTCGGCCATCTTGTCCAGACCCGAACGGCTCGACCTCGAACAGCTCGCCCATGACGGGGTCAGGGCGAAGCAGCGGCTGATCGAAGCCAACCTGCGTCTGGTGGTCTCCATCGCCAAGCGCTACGTCGGCCGCGGAATGCTGTTTCTCGATCTGATCCAGGAGGGAAATCTCGGACTCATCCGCGCCGTCGAGAAATTCGACTACACCAAGGGGTACAAGTTCTCGACCTATGCGACCTGGTGGATCCGCCAGGCGATCACTCGTGCGATCGCCGACCAGGCGCGAACCATCCGGATTCCGGTCCACATGGTGGAGACGATCAACAAGCTGGTACGCGTACAGCGCCAGCTCCACCAGGACCTGGGTCGAGAGCCGCTCCCCGAGGAGATCGGCGTGGAGATGGGTCTACCACCCGAGCGGGTCGTCGAGATTCAGCGGATCGCTCAGGAGCCGGTATCGCTGCAGTCCCCGATCGGAGAGGAGGATTCCGATCTCGGGGACTTCATCGAAGACGCCGACGCCGTCGTGCCGATCGAGGCGGCGGCGTTCATCCTCCTGCAAGACCAGCTGGAGGACATCCTGGGCACCCTGTCGGACCGGGAGCAGCGCATCATCCAACTGCGCTTCGGCCTGACCGACGGGCATCCGCGGACGCTCGAGGAGGTCGGCCGGGAATTCGGCGTCACGAGGGAGCGGATTCGCCAGATCGAGTCCAAGACCCTCGCGAAGCTGCGCCACCCGTCGCGCGCACAGATGCTGCGGGAGTATCTGGAGTAACGCGTCCGTCTTAGTTCGACACTGCCGGCACGCCGGGCTGCCATAGGGCCCCGGCGTGTCGGCGTTTTCGGCTCGTCCTCGCCGGGCTGCTTTCTCGTTTACGCTGAACCCTGCCCACGGCCGGGTAACCGCCTGCGGAAGATGAGGAGGACGTCGGTGACCGCGCAAGCGAATGAGGAGAGGTTCAGCTTCCAGGCCGAAGTGGTCCAGCTTCTCGACCTGATGATCCACTCGCTCTACAGCAACAAGGAGATATTCCTGCGCGAGTTGATCTCGAACGCCTCCGACGCCATCGACCGGCTGCGCTTCGAGTCGTTCTCCCAGCCCGAGTTGACCGAAGACGACGACCCCCTGCAGATCCGGGTCTCGTTCGACAAGGACGCTCGTACGGTCACCGTCTCGGACAACGGCATCGGGATGAGCCGGCAGGAGGTGGTGGAGCACATCGGCACCATCGCCAAGTCCGGCACCCGCGAGTTCCTCCAGGCGCTGACCGGCGACCAGCGCAAGGACGCGACCCTCATCGGCCAGTTCGGCGTCGGCTTCTACTCCTCGTTCATCGTGGCCGACCGGGTCACGTTGACCACCCGCCGGGCCGGGCTGCCCGGTGCGGAGGGGGTCCGCTGGGAGTCCGACGGGCGCGGCGAGTACGTGCTGGAGACCGTCGACCGGCCGGCGCGCGGCACCGAGATCGTGCTGCATATCCGCGAGGGCGAAGACGACCTGCTGCACCACTACCGGCTCCGCACGATCATCCAGAAGTATTCGGACCACATCAGTTTGCCGATTCTGCTGCCCAAGGAAGGTTCCTCCGAAACCGAGGTCGTCAACCAGGCGTCGGCTTTGTGGGCCCGCGCGAAAAGCGAGATCAGCGAGGCCGATTACAACGAGTTCTACAAGCATGTCGCGCACGATTTCGCCGATCCCCTGGCGTACGTCCACAGCAAGGTGGAGGGGACGTACGAATACACGCTGCTGCTGTTCGTGCCGTCCGCCGCGCCGTTCGACCTGTGGCTGCCCGAGGCGCACCGCGGCGTGAAGCTGCACGTCCAGCGGGTCTTCATCATGGAGGACGACGGCCAGCTGCTGCCGGGCTACCTGCGCTTCGTGCGCGGCGTGATCGACTCCAGCGACCTGCCGCTGAACATCTCCCGGGAGATTCTGCAGAGCAGCCGCGTGGTCGACAACATCCGGTCGACCGCCACCAAACGCGTTTTGCGGCTGCTCGCCGATCTGGCCAAGAACCAGCCCGACAGGTACGCCACGTTCTGGCGCGAATTCGGTGCAGTACTCAAGCAGGGCATCGCCGAGGACTTTTCCAACCGCGACGACATCGCCCAACTGCTGCGGTTTACCTCCACCCATTCAGGCGGCGACGAGGCGGACGTTTCGCTGGCCGATTACGTGGCCCGGATGAAGGAGGGCCAGGAGAAGATCTACTACCTGGTCGCGCCGACGCCGGCCGCCGCCAAGAGCAGCCCGCATCTGGAGGTCTTCCGCGAGAAGGGCATCGAGGTGCTCCTCCTCGGCGAACTGGTCGACAACTGGGTGGTGACCAACCTCCAGGAGTTCGAGGGCAAGCGGCTGCAGTCGGTCGCGCAGGGCGTCTCCGATCTCGGCGACCTCGAGGACGAGGCGGAGAAGCAGGCGAAGGAGCAGGCCGACACCGAGTTCGCCCCGCTGATCGAGCGCCTGCAGACAGTTCTGGGCGACAAGGTGCACGCCGTACGGGTCACCAGCCGCCTCACGACCTCCCCGTCCTGCATCGTGGCCAACGAGCCGGAGCTGGAGATCAACCTCGTACGGCGGCTCAGGGGCTCCGGCCTGCCGAGCCAGCCCGTCCTGGAGATCAATCCCCGGCACCGGCTCATCCAGCGGCTCCAGGACGAGTCCGACGACGAGCGCTTCGCCGACTGGGCCCACGTCCTGTACAACCAGGCCGTCCTCACCCTCGGCGCCCAGATCGACGACCCGTCGGCCTTCGTCACCCGCCTCAACGATCTTCTCGTCACCCTGACCCGGGCCGATCAATAACGGCATGACCGGGATTGGGCGCAGTCAACGGTGCTGCTCCGGGCCCCACCTCGAAGACCCACCATGACCCCGCGCCCGCCGGCGGAGGTGACGCGGTCGCCGAGGTAGCGGGGACCGCGCGTTACCTCGGCGGGGATCAGGGGCTGTCGTGGCCGGCCGGTGCGGCGGCCAGGTGGCCGACCAGGCGGGTCAGCTGGCGGCCGTAGGCCTCCTGGAACTCCTCGGAGTCGGGGTCGTTGCCGGAGATCGCGCGGGCTACGTGGGGGAGGATGACCGGGGCGGCCGCGGCGGCGAAGAGCATGAGGCCGACGTGCGCCGGGTCGAGATCGGCGGCGAGTTCGCCGGCGGCCTGGCGGCGGCGGAGGTCGGTCACCATCCAGCGCATGAGGTCGTCCTGATCTTCGGGCCGGCTGTCGTCGGACAGGTTCTGCCAGACCAGCAACCGTGCCCAGGGCCGGTTGGCGTAGGCCGCGCGGAGGAAGTTGACGACCACCTCGGTGAGGGGGAGCTCGGGCCGGCCGAGCTCGTGGCTGGTCTCGCCCCAGCGGCGCTGCAGCGCCTCGTACAGCCCCGCTTTGCCGCCGAAGTAGTACGAGATCAGCTGCTGGTTGAGGCCGGCGCGGGCGGCGATGTCGCGGACCCGGGCGCCGGTGAAGCCCTTGGCGCCGAACTCCTCGGCGGCCGCGTCGAGTAGCCGCTGCTTCGCGCGTTCCGGGTCGCGGCGTCGTTCGTCGGGCGTCGGTGATCGTCTGGGTGTCACATCAGCCAGTGTAGCGGCTCGCTTGACAGTTTCATCTAGACATATGATTCTATCAATCAGATGATTGAAACTGAGAGGACGAGATCATGACCGAGCGACTGCACGTGCTGGTGATCGGCGGCGGTATCGGAGGGCTGTGCCTGGCCCACGGGCTCCGGCGCAACGGAGTCAGTGTGGCCGTCTACGAGCGCACCGAGACCCGTACCGACTGGCTGCAGGGCTACCGGATCCACATCAGCCCGCGTGGCGCCCGGGCCCTGCACGACTGCCTGCCGCCGGAGCTGTGGAAGGCGTTCCTCACCACCGCGGGTACCCCCGCGGCGGGGTTCGGATTCCTCACTCACAAGCTGCGCGACCTGCTGTTCCTGGACGAGTCGCTGATCGCCGGCGACGCGCGGGACGCGGCCGACCGGCACCACTCGATCAGCCGCATCACGCTGCGCAACGTGCTGCTCAGCGGCCTGGACGACGTGCTCCATCTGGGCAAGGAGTTCACCCGATACGAGCAGGCCGCCGACGGCACGGTCACGGCCCACTTCGCCGACGGCACATCGGCCACCGGCGATGTGCTGGTCGCCGCCGACGGGGCCAACTCCCGCGTACGACAGCAGTACCTGCCGCGGGCGCAGCGCATCGACACCGGCATTGTCGCGATCGCCGGCAAGGTGCCGCTGACCGACCACGCGCGGGCCTGGATGCCGTCGCGGCTATCGACCAGCGTGAACAACATCATGCCGCCCAAGGACTCGTTCATGTTCACGGCGGTCTGGGAGGGCGACCGCGCCCGGCTCGACCCGCCGCCCGGGGTGTCGGTGGACACCACGCAGGACTATGTGTTCTGGGCGTACGCCGCCAAGCGCGACGCTTATCCGGACGGTGCGCTCGATACCGACGACGGCCCCGCCCTGCGGGCCCTGACCCAGCGCATGATCGGCGGCTGGCACCCGGACCTGCTGCACCTGGTCGCCGAGTCCGACCCCGGCACGGTCGCACCGGTCGTCGTCCGGAGCATGGCGCCGGTCCCGGCATGGAAGACCACCACCGTGACGCTGCTCGGCGACGCCATCCACAACATGACACCGATGGCCGGGATCGGTGCCAACACCGCGCTGCGCGATGCCGATCTGCTGTGCCGCAAACTGACCGCCGCCGACCGCGGGGAGGCCGCACTGCTGCCCGCGATCGCCGAATACGAGGCCGCCATGCGCGACTACGGCTTCGCGGCGGTCAAGTTGTCACTGCGCAACGCCCGGCAGGCCACCGCGCCGAGCCGGCTCGCCCGCGCCGCGTTCAAGGCCGTGCTCCGCGCGGTCAACGCCATCCCGGTGCTGAAGCGTCAATTCGCCCGCAGCATGAACAGCTGATGGGGTGATATCTACTGCGGCCGATGAGGGCCATTGTGATCGGTTATCCGACGGGATTACCTGATGGCGGCGAGGTTGACGATGAGGTAGCCGTCCGCTCGGTCAATTGAATAGAGACGGCTGCCAGGCTCGATTATGTGGAAGCTGCCCGGCTGCCTTGCTGGGCCGAGATCGGCGAGCCTCCCGCTGCTCAGGTCGTACAGCTGTACCGAGCGCAACTGCGAAATAGCCACGAAGCGGTCCAGGGCGATCTGAGCGGTCACCGCCCAAGCGCCGGGGAGGATGCGTCCATTCGATCCGTCCCGCCGCACCAGTGCCATGCCGCGGCTCGTGAGGCTCCCGCACCAGGTCAAATCGCAGATCCATCGCCCGGGTCCCACCTTGGCGGTACGTCGCTGTCCGGTCTGGACGTTGCGCAACTCCTTGAACGCCACAAGGTCGGTTGAGTTGTCGCGGCCGTCGGGAGTGCCGATCCACGGCCAGTCCACGATGTGGTAGCCGTCGGTGCCTGGGATCTTGGTCGGCCCGCCACCGGTGAGCGGGGCCTCGAAGATGCCGTCGCGCGCCCCCGGCGAGAAGGTCGCCAGGGACCAGATCGCCTTGCCGTCGGCGATGACGAGCCGTTCGACGCCACCGTCCTCGTCCTTTCCTGCCCGCATCGTGGCGACTCGGTGGGGCCCGCCTCCGGCCAGCGGCGCGGACCAGATCTCCGCGACCGTTGCGTTCTTCTCCTTGCGCGCGGTCCACCAGGCGACGCGGCCGTCGCCGACGGCGAAGTCCGAGGCGAACGTTGTCGCCTTGGATGGTGTCGTGATCTGCGTGACCAGCCTGAGCCGCCTGGTATCGGTGTCGTACAGCCACACCGCGTCGGTCTTTTCGAAGCTGGACGACGTTGTGACGAGCAGCGTGTGGTCGTCGACGAACGCCCTGGTGGAGTACGTCCGGCCGTTCGGCAGCTTGGGCGGCAGTTTGGTCACCGCCTGCGGCCACAACTTCTCGATCGGCACGGCAGGAGGCAAGGCCACCTTTCGCAGTGGGATCGCCGTGGCCGTACCCGAAACGGCCGGGTCGCCGCCACCGAAGACGCCGCGCGAGGCCACCGCGGACAGGCCTGCGACGGCGAGGACCGCGACCGCAACGCCCGCCACCTGGACGCGCAGCCGCCGGCGCCGCCGCGCGATGCGGCACTCGATCTGGCCCGTCCGTTCCGGGTTGCTCGGTGGCGTCCCGATGAACGCCTCATCATGCAGCAGGATGCGGAGATCGTCGCTCGTCATGGGCATGTTCAGGGTTTCCCTTCGCCCCCGGGCCAGATCGAGTCGTCCCCGCGCAGCTTCGCCAGCGCCTTGGCGGTCTGGCTTTTCACCGTGCCAACGGAACAGCCCATGATCTCGGCGGTCTTGATCTCGGTCAGGTCCTCGTAGAAGCGCAGCACGATCACCGCGCGTTGCCCCGCGGGCAGCCGGCCGAGCGCTCGCCACACCGCGTCACGCTCGTCGCAGCCCCGCATCCCGTCGGCGGACACTCTGTCGGGGAGCTTTGCTGTCGGCACCTCGGCCTTCCAGCGCCGACGTCGCCACCAGGTGATGTACGTCGTGATGATGATCTTGCGGACGTACGCTTCGGGATCACCGGACACGCGCCACCACGAAAACCACGCCTTGGTCATCGCCTCCTGAAGCAGGTCTTCGGCGTGGGCCCAGTCCCGCGTGAGCATGAATGCCGTGCGCAGCAGCCGGTCGGACCGTGCCGCCACGAACTCGTAGTAGCTCGCCCGATCCACCACACCCGGTCTCCCGTCGCGTCCTTTGCACGTTTCTACGAGACGCCGAGCCCCAATGGTTGCCCGCACCCGGCAACCAGCCAACCCAACCCGTTCGGCATCCACCCGCCCGGAATGCTGAGAGGCCGAGGGCCCACAGGAGGAACCCAAGAGGCGGGCCGTACATAAGGATGCGGGGGCGAAGGCCGCCGCGCAGCAGGCGCCGCCGCGGGGAGCGCGAGGGGCGGAGCCTCTCGCATCGGGG